>CAJUKT010000084.1 GCA_910587255.1 uncultured Oscillospiraceae bacterium | reverse complement strand
CGTCTCGGGCAAAACCCGCCTCCGCTATGCGGCGGCTGGGCTTTTGCCCTCGCTGTGCTCCAAGCTCCCCTGCGCGGCTATCCTCACGCTTCTTGCTGTCACGTTCGGATTGGCCGCGCGGCCGGGCCGCTTTCGCTGCGTCTCGGGCAAAACCCGCCTCCGCTATGCGGCGGCTGGGCTTTTGCCCTCGCTGTGCTCCAAGCTCCCCTGCGCGGCTATCCTCACGCTTCTAATTCCACCGGATGCTCCGGGGCGATGGTGGAGATGGCGTGCTTATAAATGACCTGCTGCCTGCCGTCGGACACCACCACCACCACATAGGGGTCAAAGGCTGTGATAACCCCCCGCAGCTGGTAGCCGTTCATGAGAAATACAGTGACCCGGGCGGCAAGGCGGCGGGCGGCGGACAAAAAGGCGTCCTGTACGTTGGGCTGCTTGGAGACGGAGACAGTGGATGTAAGGCTCATTTTAATACACTCCTTCTTTCTTGGAAGCGCGGGGACGGCCAGCCCGGGCCGCAGCGAAAGCGGCCCGGCAGCGCGGCCAATCCGAACGTGACAAAGCCCGCCCGGTCTCGCGCTTGTGTGTATTTATCTTAACCCACTCTCCCTGACAAGTTCTGTCGAAAAATCGGCGGCGGCGGACAAATCAGGAATTTTTTCCCAATTCACCCAATAGGCTTGCCGGTTGCGGCGAAACCAGGTGAGCTGCCGCTTGGCGTACTGCCGGGAGCGCAGCTTGACCTCCTCCGCCCCCTCCCGGGCCGGGCGGCCCGAGCAGAGGGCCTCGGCGATCTCCTTATAGCCGATGGCCTGCATGGCGGTGCACTGCCGGGGGATCCCGGCGTCCAGCAGGCCCCGGACCTCCCCCTCCAGCCCCCGGGCCATCATCTCGTCCACCCGGCGGTCGATGCGCTCCCACAGCCAGGGGCGCTGCGTGAAATTCAGGGCGATGGTGAGGGGGGTATAGCGGTTGGGCAGGGCCTGGCTTTCCCGGTTGTGCTGGGTGATGGTCTTCCCCGTGGACAGGTAGACCTCCAGCGCCCGGAGGGTGCGCTTCTCATCATTGGGATGGATGCGCCCGGCGGCGTCCGGGTCCACCCGCTCCAGCGTCTCCCGCAGGACGGGCAGGCCCTGCGTCCGAACGCGGGACTGAAGCTCCTCCCGCAGCCCGCTGTCCGGCTGGAAGGGGGCGAACCGCCGCCCGGCCGCCAGATTGTCGATGTACAGCCCCGTCCCCCCCGCCACGATGGGCAGCCGTCCCCGGGCCAGGATGCCGTCCACGATGGGGACGGCGTCCTCCACATACCGGGCCACTGAGTAGTTTTCCCACGGGTCGGCCACGTCCAGCATGTGGTGGGGGACGCCACGCATCTCCCCTGGGGTGGGCTTGGCGGTGCCGATATCCATGCGGCGGTAGACCTGCATGGAATCGGCGGACACCACCTCCCCGTCCAGGCGCAGGGCCAGCTCCGCCGCCAGGGCGGTCTTACCCGAGGCCGTGGGGCCGCAGACCACTAAAATGTCAGGCTTCATAGAGACCTCCCTGCGGCGCGGGGCCGCCAATGGACAAACTGCCGGGCTCTGCCGCCGTCCCGGGCTGGAATGGCCCGCGCCGCAGCGGCGCCCGCCCGGCGGCGGTCAGATGTGCTCCGCGCCCGGCGCACGCTCCAGCTCCGCCTGGGTGTGGCGGTGGCCAGCGAGCCGGAGCCGGAAAAGACGCCCTTGAGGACGACGATTTCATAGGTGCTCTTGGAGGAGATCATCCGGGTGCAGTTGTTCTCAAACCCCCAGCACGCCGCCGCCAGCAGGACAAATAGGGAGCCGCCGGAAAAGCGCAGGTTGTCCGCACCCTGAAAGGACAGCAGGGCGCTGGACAGGGTGATGAGCCCGATGGCCGCCCACAGGCGGCTGGACACCGCCTCGTGAAAGACAAACAGGGCGATGACGGCGGTGGCCGCGATCTCGAAATTGCCCAGCAGGGAGGCGCTGGAGGAGGAGGAGCCGCGTATGCCCATCATCAGGAGGATGGGCGCGGCGATATCCAGCACGATCATGCCCGCCACAAAGGGCAGGTCCCCTTTGGTGAGGGGCTGGGAGCGGCCGCAGCCCTCCCGGCGGAGCAGGGAGAGCGCCGCGATTCCCAGTCCAGCGCCCAGATACAGCAGGGCGGCCATCATGGCTGGGCCCACATCCCGCAGCAGCAGCTTGGATAGCGGCACGTTGACGGCATAGAAAACCGCCGCCAGCAGGGCGGACAAAACCGCGTTTATATTTTTCATGAGAAAGCCCCCAAAACCATCGGCGTATATCCTATTTTATCACAACCGGCTCCACGGTTCAAGACCGGGCGGCCATCCCCGCCGGAGGGCGGGACGCTCAACTGGAAGTGATAGCGTTTTGATGGCGGCCGCCCCTCCGGGGGTAGCGAAATTGCGCCCTTGCGCCGGGGCGTGTTCCATGGTACAATATACTGTCTGTATACGCCCACAGCCAAGAGAGGAGCCGCAGTATGAATACCAATTACGACGTGATGATCCTGGGCACCGGCGAGGCCGGCATCTACGCCGCCTATGAGCTGGCGCTGAAATGCCCCTCCGCCCGGGTGCTGGTGGTGGACAAGGGGGCGGATATCTACCGCCGCCAATGCCCCATCGTGGCGGGCAAGGTCCGCGCCTGCGTCCAGTGCAGGGTGTGCGGCACCATGTGCGGCTTTGGCGGGGCGGGGGCCTTCTCCGACGGGAAATTCAACTTCACCACCGCCTTTGGCGGCTGGCTCACCGATTTCCTGGAGCAGGGGGAGGTCATGGACCTCATCGGCTATGTGGACAGCCTCAACGTGAAGCACGGCGCCACCACCGAGGTGTACTCCACCTCCACCCCCCAGGCCAAGGCGCTGGAGCGGGAGGCGCTGAAATATGACCTGCATCTGCTCCAGGCCCAGTGCAAGCACCTGGGGACGGAAAACAACCTGAAAATCCTCACCAGCATCTATGAGGCCATCCGGGACAGGCATACCTTCCTGTTCGACACCGCCGTGGCGTCCATTGAGGCAAGGGACGGCGTGTACACCCTGGTGACGGAGGGCGGGGCGCGGTATACCGCCCCCTATCTCATCGCGGGCCCGGGCCGCTCCGGGGCGGAGTGGTTCGCCAACCAGTGCCAGGGGCTGGGGCTGGAGCTGCTGAACAACCAGGTGGACGTGGGCGTGCGGGTGGAGCTGCCCGCCACGGTGTTCGAGCACATCACCGACGTGGTGTACGAATCCAAGCTGGTTTACCGCACCAAGCAGTACGGCGACCAGGTGCGAACCTTCTGCATGAACCCCTATGGCCATGTGGTGGCGGAGAACGTGGAGGGGATCAACACCGTCAACGGCCACTCCTACTCCGACCCCGCCCTGCGCAGCGAAAACACAAACTTCGCCCTGCTGGTGAGCAACCGCTTCACCTCACCCTTCAACGAGCCCTACCGCTACGGCAAGCACATCGCCTCGCTGTCCAACATGCTGGCGGGGGGCGTGCTGGTGCAGCGCTTCGGCGATCTGGTGGGCGGGCGGCGGAGCAACGACCACAGGATGAGCAAGTCCTTCGTCCGGCCCACCCTCACCGCGGCGGTGTCGGGCGACCTGTCCCTGGCCCTGCCGAAGCGGCAGCTGGACGATATCATTGAGATGATCTACGCCCTGGACAAGCTGGCCCCCGGCACCGCCAACTACGACACCCTGCTCTACGGGGCGGAGGTGAAGTTCTACTCCGCGCGGATCAGGCTGTCGGGCGAGCTGGAGACCGCCCTGCCCGGCTTCTTTGCCGTGGGCGACGGCGCGGGCGTCACAAGAGGCTTGGCCCAGGCGGGGGCATCCGGCGTGAAAGCGGCGCGGGTAGTGGCGGCAAGGTTAAACAAATAAGGCCGCCGGAGGCGGCCCCCAAACGGCAGCCCAGCGCAGCGGGTGCCGTTTGGAGAGGAGGCGCAAGGAAGCGGACGCAGTTTTCCGCGCAGCGGGAAACGAAGTCGAGCGGACTTTGCGCCGACGAGGCTCAACGGATAGAGGCCAACCCAGGCGCCGCCCGGACGGATTATTTCCTCCGCCCGCCTTTGTCCAGTTTTTCACCCCAAAAAGTGACCTGCCGCGTTTTTCCGCCCCGGCGGGCGGTTGGCGGGAAGCCCCGCTGTTCCACAGTTTTCAACAACTTGCACAGAGTTTTCAACAATCCCTTTTCCCCCTGTTAAGGGTGACATAACGCCTGTCAAGAAAAACTTTCCCGGCTTATCCCACAAAGATTATTGGAGGTCCATACCCTTGAAACGAACCACTCCCGTCATCCCCCCTGAGGACATCGCGCGCCAAAAGGAATACTGCGCCGGGCTGCGCCGGCACAACGCCCAGCGCCCCACCCCCCCGCTGGCCTATGTGGACACCTACGGCTGCCAGCAGAACGAGGCGGACTCCGAGCTGCTGCGGGGGATGCTGTGCGAAATGGGCTACCAGATCACGGACACCGACCGGGGCGCGGATGTGATCGTCATCAACACCTGCGCCATCCGGGAGCACGCCGAGCAGCGGGTGTTCGGCAACGTGGGCGCGCTGGTCCACGGCAAGCGGCGCAACCCGGAGCAGATCATCTGCCTGTGCGGCTGCATGGCCCAGGAGCCCCACGTGGCCCAGCGCCTGCGCCAATCCTACCGCCACGTGGACTTGGTGTTCGGCCCCCAGCAGCTGTGGCGCTTCCCGGAGTTCCTGCGCCGGGTGATGCTGCGCCGGGGGCGTGTTTTCGAGACGGAGCGGGACGAGGGCGCCATCGCCGAGGGCCTGCCCGTGCGCCGCTCGGGGAAGCTGAAGGCATGGGTGTCCATCATGTACGGCTGCAACAACTTCTGTTCCTACTGCATTGTGCCCTACACCCGGGGCCGGGAGCGCAGCCGGGAGCCGGAGGTCATTCTGGACGAGATCCAATCGCTGGCGGCGCAGGGGTACAAGGAGATCACCCTGCTGGGGCAGAACGTGAACTCCTACGGCAAGGATTTGGAGGGGGGCTGGGACTTCCCCGCCCTGCTGGAGCGGGCCGCAGGCATCCCCGGCGAGTTTTTGCTGCGGTTTATGACCAGCCACCCCAAGGATGCCACGGAAAAGCTCTTTGACGTGATGGCAAGGTGCCCGAAGGTGGCCCCGGTGATCCACCTGCCCTTCCAGTCGGGGAACACCCGGGTGCTGGGGGCCATGAACCGGCGGTACACCAGGGAGCAGTACCTGGAAAAGGTGGCCGCCCTGCGCGCGCGGCTCCCGGACGTGGTGCTCACCTCGGATGTGATCGTGGGCTTCCCCGGGGAGACCACCCCTGAATTTGAGGACACCCTTTCCCTTATGGAGGAGGTGCGCTTTGACGCGCTGTTCACCTTCATCTACTCCCCCCGGAAGGGCACCCCGGCGGCGGAGCTGCCCGACCCCATGACAAAGGCGGAGAAATCCGCCAACTTCGACCGGCTGGTGGAGGTGCAAAACCGCATTTCCCTGGAAAAGCACCGGGCCTATATCGGCACGGTGCAGCGCTGCCTCATCGACGGCGCGGGGGAGGACCCCCGGAATAACCTCACCGCCCGGACGGCGGGGAGACGGCTGGTGCACCTGAGCGGGGACGCCGCCCTCATCGGGCGGTTTGCGGACATCCGCATCACAGGCTGCTCCACCTGGGCGCTGTTTGGAGAACTGAGCGCGGAGCACCCGGGAGCAGGCGGTTAAGACGCGAAGCGGAGTGGACGGCTTGGCGGGCCAAAGGCCCGGCAAACGGCGCGCGCAGCCGCAGCGGCTTAACCGGCGTGGCGGAGGGTGCGCAGCGTGACAAGGAACTGAGCGCGGAGCCGTCGTGAGCAGCGCGGATGGACTGGAGCGAGGACAAAAGCCCAGCCGCCGCGGGGCCTAGAAACATGCTTTGACTTAAAGAGGGATTCCCCATGACCCGACACGATAAAATCTTGAAATGGACCGCCTACCTCACCGCCCTGCTGGCGGTGGCGGTGGTGAATTATTACGTGCTGGGGCCCCTGCCCATCCCCCTGCCCCTGCTGCTGCCCGTTCTGGCGGTGGCCGGGGGCACGCTGGAGGGCGCGGGCTTCGGCACGGTGTACGGCGGGGCGTGCGGGGCGGTAATGTCCGCCCTGGGCTACCTGGGGCCGGGGTGCGTGTTTTCCCTGGCCGCCATCGGGTGGGCGGCGGGGCTCACCACCCAGTACCTTCTCCGGCGGGACGCTTTGGGGCATATGATCTGCTCGGTGGCGGCCGTGGTGCTGTGGGAGGGGTGGACGGTGGGCGTGCGCCTGCTCCAGCGCACCGCGCCCCTGGAGGTGCTGCTGCGGGTGGCGGCGCCCGAGCTTGTATGGACCCTGGCCCTGGCCCTGCCGGTGTACTGGGCGGGGCGGTTCTGCTGCGTTAACTACGGGAGGATATACCATGAATAACCCCTTTGACCCCGCCCACATCCAGGAGGAGAAGGCGGAACGGGAGGCCCGCCGCCTCAAGCTGCGCACCAACCTGCTCATCACCATCTTCTGCGCGGTGCTGGCGGGCTTTGTGGCCGTGCTCTATCAGACCCAGATTGTCAGCGGCGCCAGCTACCGCGCCAACTCCAGCGTGCGCGTGCCCAAGACCGAGGTGGTGGACAGCGTCCGGGGAGAGATCCTGGACCGCTACGGCCGGGTGCTGGTCACCAACGAGGTGAGCTATTACGTCACCCTGGACTGGAACGCCATGGGCTCGGACCGGCTGGATATCCTCACCCGCCTGCTGGAGATCTGCCGGGAGGAGGGGGTGGAGTGGGCCGACAGCCTGCCCATCTCCCGGAGCGCCCCGTGGGGCTATACCGCCGATATCCCCCTGGCCTCCCAGGCTGTGGATGAGGAGGGGAACCCCGCCGTCGATGAGAAGGGGGAGGCCGTTATCAACAAGACCGCCTTGGGACGGCTGGCGGAGAAGTGCGGCTGGGTGCAGAAGGCGGAAAAATCCAACCGCACCGCCGGGGAGCTGCTCACCCTGATGTGCCAGACCTTCGGGCTGATTGAAAAGACGCCCCGCCCCCGGCTGGAGCGCCCGGAGCTGGCCGGGATGATGGGCGCGGCCGGACAGGGCCTGGGTCTCACCGACCAGGGGGGCGGCATTACCCAGGAAAACCGGGAGCTGGCCGGGGTGCTCTACGAGCTGTACCTGCGCCGGCATGAGGTGGACAACAGCCAGTATGTGTTCGCCCGGGGGGTGGATATCACCTTTATCTCCAAGGTGAAGGAGAACGCCCTGGCGGGGGTGCGCATCGAGACCGCCACCGCCCGGAGGTATGAGACAAGCTACGCCGCCCATGTGCTGGGCTACACCGGCAAAATCAATCCGGACAACTGGGCGCATTATAAGGAGCTGGACTATTCCATGGACGCCACTGTGGGGGTGGAGGGGATCGAGCTGGCCTTTGAGGAGCAGCTCCACGGCGCCAGCGGCACCCGGCTCATTGAAAAGGACAGCGCCGGCAACACCGTCAGCCAGGAGTGGCGGAAGAAGCCCGAGCCGGGGGACAACGTGGTGCTCACCATGGATATTACCCTCCAGGCCACCACCGAGGACCTGCTGGCCCAGTATGCCGCCCGCCAGGAGGTCAAGGTGGGGGAGGACGGGGAGCCGGAGCCCGTCAAGGGCATGGCCGCCGCGGTGGTGGACATGAGCGGCGGGGTGCTGGCCCTGGCCTCCTACCCCACCTACGACTTGGCCTCCTTCCGGGAGAACTACAACCAGCTCCAGAGCGACGAGAGCTGGCCCCTGAACAACCGGGCCACCATGGGCCTGTACGCCCCGGGCTCCACCTTCAAGCCCCTCACCGCCGTGGCGGCGCTGTCCTCCGGCGCCATTTCCGTCCGGGAGAAGGTGGAGTGCACCGGCAAATACCGCTTTTACGACGACCCGGCCTCCCAGCCCAACTGCTGGCTGTGGCCCGGGCGGCACGGCGTCGAGAACATCACCAACGCCATCAAGGACTCCTGCAATATCTTCTTCTACGACGTGGGGCGGCGCACCGGCATCAAGACCCTCCAGGAATACGCCCAGAAGTTCGGCCTGGGGGAGTACACCGGCATCGAGATCACCGAGTACAAGGGCTGGGTAGCCGGGCCGGAGACCAACGCCCACTTCAACCTGCCCTGGTATGACGGCGACACCATGAGCGCCTCCATCGGCCAGGGCACCAACCAGTTCACCCCCCTCCAGCTGGCCAACTATATCGCCACCCTGGTGAACGGCGGCAACCACTACGCCTGCCACCTGCTCAAGGAGTTCAAATCCAGCGACTACAGCCAGGTGACCCAGAGCTATGAGGCGGCCCCCCTGCATACCGTGGACATTGAGGAGGAGGAGCTGGACGCGGTGCTCCAGGGTATGTACGACCTGTCCAAGACCTACACCATGGCCCGGTGGTTCGACCCCCTGCCGGTGGAGGTGGGCTGTAAGACGGGCACCGCCGAGACCTCCGCCAAGGCGGCCTCCACCAACGCGGTGTTTGTGTGCTTCGCCCCCTATGACGACCCGCAGATCGCCCTGTGCCTGGTGGCGGAGGGCGGCGACGCGGGCGGCTCCCTGGCGGAGCTGGCGGCGGGCATCCTGGCCCAGTACTTTTCCACCGGCGGTTCGCTGGACGCCGTAAGCCGGGAGAACACCCTGCTGCACTGAGAAGCTGAACCAATGCGGCCCAAATCGCCTTGTCCGGCGAAAAAATCCCTCGCCGCCGGGCACACCGTCAATGTTCAAACAGCGCCTATTGGTACAGCTTCTGAATACAGATACGGACTGCCGCCGGTCGGAACTTAGTTCCGTCCGGCGGCAGTTTTTCCGCCGCGGCCCTGCGGTCCATAATTATTTTGGGTAAATCGGAGAAAATAAACCGGGCCCTCCGGGGCCGGGCTGGCCCTGCATCCTGCAAACCAATTTTTGGAAAAATGTTGTTCCACAAGGCTTCCACAACTTCCACACAAACTTCCACAGCCCTGTGCAGGGCCGGGGTGAGAGTTTTCCTGCATAGCCAGGTTTACATAAAGCGGTGTCAAGAGCTTTTCTCCCGTGAATTCCACGGTTTTAAAAATTCCGGCACACCAATCCAAATTAAAAAATGTGTCCCCGGCCTCAAGGCCGGGGACACAGCGGGATGGTCTTTCAGCCCTTGGCAAACGCCTGGGCAACCTGGGCGATGTTGGCCGCGCACAGCCCGAATTCCTCCAGCAGGGCCGCCGCGGGGCCGGAGTGGCCGAACACGTCGGGGGTGCCGATGCGCTTGACGGGGGTGGGGAGCGTCTCGCTGAGCAGGGAGCACACCGCCTCCCCCAGCCCGCCGATGACGGAGTGCTCCTCGCATGTGACGATCTTCCCGCACTCCCGGGCGGCCTTGAGCACCAGCTCCTCGTCCAGGGGCTTGATGGTGGCCATGTTGATGATCCGGGCGGACACGCCCTGCTCCGCCAGCAGCCTGCCGGCCTCCACCGCCTCGGCCACCAGCAGGCCGTTGGCGATGATGGCGATGTCCGTGCCCTCCCGCATGACCTCGCCTTTGCCGATCTCAAAGCGGAAGGTCTCCTCGTCGTGGAACACGGGCACCGGGGAGCGGCCAAAGCGCATATACACCGGGCCCTGCCGTTCATAGGCGGCGCGCACCATGGCCTTGGCCTCCACCGCGTCGGCGGGGGACATGACCACCATGCCCGGGATGGAGCGCATGAGGGCGAAGTCCTCCAGGCACTGGTGGGAGGCGCCGTCCTCCCCCACGGAGATGCCCCCGTGGGAGGCGCCGATCTTCACGTTCAGCCTGGGGTAGCCGATGGAGTTGCGCACCTGCTCGAAAGCCCGGCCGGCGGCAAACATGGCGAAGGAGGAGGCGAAGGCCACCATGCCCATGGCGGCTGCGCCGGCGGCGGCGGCCATCATGTTCCCCTCGGCGATGCCGCAGTTGATGTGGCGCTGCGGGTATGCCTTGGCGAACATGGCGGTCTGGGTGGAGCCTGCCAGGTCCGCGTCGAACACGATCACATTGTCGTGGGCCGCGCCCAGCTCCCGCAGGGCCTCGCCGTACCCCTGCCGGGTGGCGATCTTCTTCGTGTCCGCCATTTACACCGCCTCCAATCCGGCCAGCACCGCGCCCAGCTCACCAAGCGCCGCCTCGGCCTGCTCGTCGTTGGGGGCCTTGCCGTGCCAGCCCGCCTGGTTTTCCATAAAGCTGACGCCCTTGCCCTTGGTGGTCTTCATTACAATGGCGAAGGGACGGTCCTTCACCGTCCCCGCCTGGGCAAAGGCGGCTTCCATCTGGTCAAAATCGTGGCCGTCGATCTCCACCGCCTCCCAGCCGAAGGCGCGCAGCTTGTCCAAAATGGGATAGGGGCTCATCACCTGGTCCACCGGTCCGTCGATTTGCAGACCGTTGTTGTCGATGACGGCGCACAGGTTGTCCAGGGCGTAGTGGTGGGCGAACATCATCGCCTCCCACACCTGGCCCTCCTGGATCTCGCCGTCCCCCAGCAGGGCGTACACCCGGCAGGGGTTGTTCTGCTTTTTGGCGGCCAGCGCCATGCCGCAGGCGGCGGAGATCCCCTGGCCCAGCGACCCGGTGGACATATCCACCCCGGGGATGGACTTCATGTCCGGATGGCCCTGGAGGTAGCTGCCGATGTGGCGCAGGGTTTTCAGGTCCTCCCAGGGGAAGAAGCCCCGCAGCGCCAGGGCGGAATAGAGCCCCGGGGCGCAGTGGCCCTTGGAGAGGACGAACCGGTCCCGGTCCTGCTTCCTGGGATCGGCGGGGTCCACGTTCAGCTGCCTGCAATAGAGATAGGCGAACAGGTCGGCGGCGGACAGGCTCCCGCCGGGGTGGCCCGCCTTGGCCGCGTGGGTGCTCTGGATGACGCCCATGCGCACCTTGCAGGCGGCAATCTGAAGTTCCTTCTTTTCGTTGGCTGTCATTCTATTCCTTCTTTCTTCCCGCCGTCAAAGCTGCCCGGCGTTATCCAGCGTACCGAAACGGTACACGGTCCTGCTGTTGTAGTCCTCCCCCGCCCGGAGCACGCAGGAGGGGAAGGAGGGCTGGTTGGGGGTATCGGGGAAAAACTGGGTCTCCAGGCAGAAGCCGCAGCGCGCGGCGTACACCGCGCCCCCCTTGCCTGCGGGGCAGCCGTCCAGATAATTGCCCGTGTAGAACTGCACCCCGGGCAGGGTGGTGGACACCTCCATGGATATGCCGGTCTCAGGCGACCAGGCCAGGGCGGCGGGGCGCAAGGCCCGGTCCCAGCCGTCGATCACCCAGTTGTGGTCGTATCCCCCGGCCAGGGTGAGCTGCCCGAAGGGCTCGTTAATGCGCGCCCCGATGGGCTGGGCCGTTCTCAGGTCCATGGGGGTGGCGTCCACCGGGGCCAGCTCCCCGGTGGGGATGGAGCCGGGGAGGGTGGGGGTATACCGGGAGGCGTTGAGCCTGATATACTGCCCCTCCACCCTGCCGCTGTGGTGGCCGGACAGGTTGAAGTAGGTGTGGTTGCTGGGGTTAAACACCGTGTCCCCCGTGTGCCCCGCCCAGTAGCCGATGCTCAGCGCCCCCCGGGCCAGGGTGTAGGTTACCCGCACCGAAAGGGCGCCCGGGTAGCCCTCCTGCCCGCCGGGGCTGTCCAGGGAGAGGGTGACGCGGTTTTTGGACAGCTCCGACACCGACCACACCTGCTTGTCAAAGCCGGCCCTCCCCCCGTGGAGGGAGTTGGGCCCGTCGTTGGCGGCCAGGCGGTACTCCACGCCGTTCAGGGTGAACCGCGCCCCGCCGATGCGGTTGGCGTACCGGCCCACGATGGCGCCCATGTACTTGTCCTGGGAGGTATAGCCCTCCAATGTGTCGAAGCCCAGGGCGATGTCCACCGGGTTTGCGTCCCGGCCGGGCACGACCAGCCGGCGCACCGCGCCGCCATAGGTGATGATCCCGCAGGACAGCGCACCGTCCCGCAGGGTGAGCTCCTCCACGGGCGTCCCATTGGGCAGATGGCCGAAGATCTGTCTGTTTTGTTCCATTGCTCCTCCCCTGTGCCGGGCGGACCGGCTGTGGCCTGTGTTGATATTAGAACCTGTATTCACAACCTCAATTCACCGTCTGGCCGGGTGTTTTCCCGGCATGCGGCGTTAAATTTTCTTGAAATAAACCTAATTATTCCTGCGAAAATTTGCCTTGCCTGTCGGAAAAATCCCTCAGCCATCCGGCGGTTTCGGCTGTGAATACAGGTTCTTACAATTCAGTATACCATAGTAACCGGCTGAAAACAACCGCAAACCGCATTTTCCCGCCGTTTTTGACGAATTGGTGACACTGCCTAAAAATTTCCTGTACCCGGTTGGCATCCCTCCATTTTTTTGATATAATGCTGGGTAACAATTATAATGGTGGAGTATTTGCCACAGAGAGGATGTGGGGCGTTTGCGCGGTTCCCTTCCCAAATTAAAGGAAAAGCTGCTGGAGGCGCTGCGGGCGGTGCTGCCCATTGTGGGCATCGTGCTGGCGCTGTGCTTCAGCGCCGCCCCCATCTCCCCCAGCATCCTGCTGTGCTTCCTGCTGGGCGCGGCCATGATCATCGTGGGCATGATGTTCTTCACCCTGGGCGCGGAGGCCAGCATGACCCCCATGGGGGAGCGGGTGGGCTCCGCCGTCACCCGCAGCCGCAGCCTGGGCGTCATCATTGTGATGGGCTTCCTGCTGGGCTTCCTCATCACCATCTCCGAGCCCGATCTCCAGGTGCTGGCGGGCCAGGTGCCCGCGGTGCCCAATATGACGCTGATTTTGTCGGTGGCGGCGGGGGTGGGGGCGTTCCTGGTGCTGGCCCTGCTGCGTATGCTGCTGGGGGTGGCCCTGCCCCCCATGCTGGTGGGCTCCTATGTGCTGGTGTTTGCCCTGGCCTTCTTTGTGCCCAGGGATTTCCTGGCGGTGGCCTTCGACTCCGGCGGGGTGACCACCGGGCCCATGACGGTGCCCTTCATCATGGCCCTGGGCGTGGGCATCTCCGCCATCCGCAGCGACCGCCACGCCGCCGATGACAGCTTCGGCCTGGTGGCGCTGTGCTCCATCGGGCCGGTGCTGGCGGTGCTCATCCTGGGGATGATCTTCCACCCGGGGGACGGGGCCTATACGCCCCCCGTCCTGCCGGAGATCACCGACTCGGTGGAGCTGTGGGCGCTGTTCCGCAGCGGCCTGCCCACCTACATGGGGGAGATTGCGGTGTCCCTGCTGCCCATCACGGTCCTGTTCGGGCTGTTCCAGGCCGTCTCCCTCAAGCTGTCCGTTCGGACGCTGAAAAAGATCGGCGTGGGGCTGGTGTATACCTACATCGGGCTGGTGCTTTTCCTCACCGGGGCCAACGTGGGCTTTATGCCTGCGGGCAATTACCTGGGCCAGGTGATGGCGGGGCTTCCCCACCGCTGGATCATTGTCCCGGTGGGCATGGTCATCGGCTACTTTATCGTCAAGGCGGAGCCCGCCGTCTACGTCCTTAACCGGCAGGTGGAGGAGATCACCGACGGGGCTATTCCCAGTTCCGCCATGGGGGCGGCGCTGTCCGCCGGCGTGGCGGCGTCCATCGGGCTGGCCATGGTGCGGGTGCTCACGGGGGTGTCCATCCTGTGGTTTCTCATACCGGGGTACGCCATCGCCATTGTGCTGTCCTTCTTTGTGCCCAAGATCTTCACCGCCATTGCCTTTGACTCCGGCGGGGTGGCCTCCGGGCCCATGACCGCCACGTTTCTGCTCCCCTTTGCCCAGGGGGCGTGCGCGGCGGTGGGCGGGAACATCGTCACCGACGCCTTTGGGGTGGTGGCTATGGTGGCCATGACCCCCCTCATCGCCATCCAGGTGCTGGG
Source organism: uncultured Oscillospiraceae bacterium (assembly GCA_910587255.1). Lineage (GTDB taxonomy): Bacteria > Bacillota > Clostridia > Oscillospirales > Oscillospiraceae > Enterenecus. The sequence continues at coordinate 37,006 of CAJUKT010000084.1, read as the reverse complement.
GGTGGTCTACCAGGCCCGGCAGCGCACCGGGGCCAAGGGCCGGCCCGTCCCGCCGGCTATGGCTTTCGATATGCTGGACGACGACGCCATTATTGAGCTATAAGCGCGGAGAAGCGGACAATGAGGGAGCTTGGACCGAAGCGAGGCCGAGCGCAGGCCCGCGCAGCGGGCCGGAGACCAGGCCGAGTCGGAGGGAAAGCGACCGAATGTCCTGGCTGCTTCGCAGCGTGACAACAAGCAGCAAGAAAGGTGGGGAAGCCTTCCTTATGAACGAACTGTATCTCATGGTGGCCATCACCGAGCGGGCCAGGGCGCGGCAGTTTTTGGCCCTGTTCGCCAAGTATAACGCCGCCGTCACCCTCAGCGCCCTGGGGGCGGGGACGGCGCGCAGCGAGCTGCTGGACTATTTCGGCCTGGAAAAGACGGAGAAGGTGGTCACCTTTTCGGTGGTCACCCGGTCCACCTGGCGCTCGGTAAAGGGGGCCATGCAGCGGGAGCTGAGCATCGACGTGCCCGGCACGGGCATCGCCTTTATCATCCCCCTGAGCAGCATCGGGGGGAAAAAGCCCCTGGCCTTTCTCACCGACGGCCAGGATTTTGAAGCGGGGGAGGAGAGCGCGTTGAAGGACACCAAGTACGAGCTGCTGGTGGTCATCGCCAACCAGGGCCACACCGAGCTCATCATGGACGCCGCCCGGGAGGAGCAGGCAGGGGGCGGCACCGTCCTCCACGCCAAGGGCACCGGCATGGAGAAGGCGGAGAAATTTCTGGGCTTTTCCCTGGTAAACGAGAAGGAGATGGTGTTCATCGTGGTGAAGACCGCCACCAAAAACCGTATCATGCGCGCCATCATGGACAAGGCGGGGCTGAACACCAAGGCCCAGTCCATCGTGTTCTCCCTGCCCGTCACCGGCACCGCCGGGATGCGGCTGCTGGAGCTGGCCGGGGACGAGACGGATGGGGACTGAGGCGGTGGACGCGCCGGGGGTTTTGACCCTCAACGGGAAAGACTACGCGGTGGTGCGCCTGCTGGGGAAGGGCAAGGGGGGCTATACCTGGCTGGTGGAGCGGGACGGGGCGCAGTACGCCCTGAAGCAGATCCACCACGAGCCCTGCCAATACTACGCCTTTGGGGACAAGATGGCCGCCGAGCTGCGGGACTACGAGACCCTGCGCGCCCTGGGCGTGCCGCTGCCCGCGCTGCTGGAGGCGGACCGGGGGCAGGAGCGGCTTTTAAAGCAGCTGATCCCCGGCGAAACCGTCTACCGCCTGGCGCTGCGGGACGCGGTGGAGCCCTGGCAGTGGGAGCAGGTGCGGGCCCTGTCCGGGGCCCTGCGGCGGGCGGGGCTGAACATCGACTGGTTCCCCACCAACTTTATGTGCCGGGACAAGGTTTTGTATTATGTGGACTACGAGTGCAATCCCTATATGGAGCAGTGGAGCTTCGAGGGCTGGGGGGCGCGGTATTGGCGGCCCACCCCGGAGCTGGAGGCATATGCAAGGGAACACGGAGACCTGTGAGGAGGACGCCATGAAACGGGAAAAAAGCTGCGGCGCGGTCATATTCCGCCAGGAGGATGGGGGACGCTATTATCTCGTCCTGAAGAGCACCCAGGGGCACTGGACGCTGTGCAAGGGACATGTGGAGGGGGACGAGACGGAGCGGGAGACCGCAATTCGTGAGATCCGGGAGGAGACCGGGCTGGCGGTGGGCTTTGTGGACGGCTTCCGGGAGGTTGTCACCTACTCCCCCAAGCCCGGCGTCACCAAGGACGTGGTGTTTTTCCTGGCCCAGGCCGGCGGCGGGGAGGTGGCCTGCCAGCCCGAGGAGGTGGCGGAGGCCCGGTTCCTCCCCCCTGCCGGGGCGCTGGAGCTGCTGACCCACGCCTCGGACCGGGATATCCTCCAAAAGGCCCATGCCTTTCTGGAGGGGCGCTGATCCATGCCGGCCCCATTGTACGGCGCCCTCCGGGCGCTGGCGGACACCCGCCCCCTGCGGCTGGACATGCCCGGCCACCACGGCTTCCCCCTGCCGGGGGGCCTAACCTGGCCGTCCGCCATTGATTTCACCGAGAACGGCGCCACCGGCGACCTGTTTGGGGAGGGGCCGGACGCCATCCAGGCGGCGGAGGGGCTGTGGGCGGCGCGGCTGGGCTTTGATGCCTGCCTGTTCCTCACCGGGGGCTCCACCCAGGGCGTCCACGCCGGGCTGGCCCTGCTGGCCGGGGCGGGCGGGGCCATAGCCCTGGACCGGGGCAGCCACCGCTCCCAGTTCAACGCCCTGGCCCTGCTGGACCTGACGCCCCATTTCCTCCCCCGGCCCTGGCTGGAGGAGGGGGTGGCCGGGCCCATTGAGCCGGAAACGGTGGAGAAAACCCTGGCGGAGCACCCTGAAATCAAAACAGTTTGCATTACTTCGCCGACCTATTACGGTGTGTTGTCGGATATCCCCGCCATTGCGGGGGTGTGCCGCGCCCATGGGGCCAGGCTGATGGTGGACGGGGCCCACGGGGCCCATCTGCCCTTCCTGGGCTACACTGGCTACCAGGCCGCCGATGTGGTGGTCATGTCCGCCCACAAAACCCTCCCCGCGCCGGGGCAGAGCGCCCTGCTCTTTGCCAACGGCTTCTCCCTGGCCCAGCTCCAGCGCTGGGGGTCGGTGTACGGCAGCTCGTCGCCCTCCTATGCGCTCATGGCGGGGCTGGACGGGGCGCGGGATTACATGGAGGGGGCGGGCGGGGCGCGTTACCGGGATACCGTCCGGCAGGTGGGGGGATTCCGCCGCCGCTGGCCCACCCTGCGGGAGCGGGACGGCCTGGATCTGGACCCCGCCCGGCTGGTCCTCACCAGCCCAGACGGCTTTGCACTGGCCCGGTCCCTGCGGGAGCGGGGGGTTTATCCCGAAATGGCGGACGCGGGCCATGTGGTGTGCTTCCTCACCTGCGCAGACGGGGAGGCGGAATTTGCCCGGCTGGAGGAGGCGCTGGGGAGCGCCGGGCCCACCGGCCCCTGCGCCGCCGTTCCGGCCCCGCCGGGGCCGCCCCGGGCCGCCCTCACCCCCCGGCAGGCCCTGTTCGCCCCCAGGGAGCGGGTGGCTCTGGGGGAGAGCGCCGGGCGGGCGGCTGCCTGCCAGATCGCGCCCTATCCCCCCGGCGTGCCGGTGGTCGCCCCCGGTGAGCGGATTGAAAAAAAACATCTGGCCTATTTGCGGGAAATAGGATATAATAAGGAATACTGCGATGTGATCCTGGAAGGGGAGTGAAGGGATGAAGCTGATAATCGCCATCGTCAACCATGACGACGCGGGGGCCGTCACCCAGAACCTGGCCAAAAACGGGTTTTCGTCCACCCGCCTGTCCACCACCGGCGGCTTTCTGCTGGCGGGGAACGTCACGCTGCTCATCGGCGTGGAGGAGGAGAAGGTGCAGCAGGTCATCGACCTGATCCACCGCTACTCCCACAGCCGCAGGCAGATGGTGCCCGCCCTCACCGAGATGAGCTACGGCTTCATGCCCGTCATGCCGGTGGAGGTCACCGTGGGCGGGGCCACCCTGTTTGTGGTGGACGTGGAGCGGTTCGAGCGGCTATGATGGAGCTGCCCAGCCCCCTGTCCCACGCCTACCTCATCACCGGGGGGAGCGCGGAGGAGCGGGACGCCCTGGCCGGGCGTATGGCGGCGGCCTACCTGTGCCGGGGGGAGCGCCCCCCCTGCGGGCGGTGCGGGCCCTGCCGGAAGGTAGCGGCGGGCGCCCACCCGGATATCTGGCGCACCGCCCCCGCCCCGGACAAGCGTGAGATCACGGTGGACCAGATCCGCGCCCTGCGCGCCGATGCCTATATCCGGCCCAACGAGGGCGCGCGCAAGATATATATCATCCACCCGGCGGACGCCATGAACCCCGCCGCCCAAAACGCCCTGCTCAAGGTGCTGGAGGAGGGCCCGTCCTATGCCGCCTTCCTGCTGGCGGCCGCCCGGCCTGGGCTGCTGCTGGACACGGTGCGCTCCCGGTGCGAGCTCATGGCCCTGCCCCCCGGGGAGGACGGCCCGGACCCGGCGCTGGTGGAGCAGGGGGCGGTCCTGGCGGCGCTTCTGCTGGAGGGGGACGAGCTGGCCTGCGTCCAGGCGCTGGTGGAGCTGGAGTGCTCGAAGCCCAAGGCGGAGCAGCTGGCCGCCCTGCTGGGGGCGGCGGAAAGCCATGTATCCCGGCGGCTGGCCCAGAGCCCCCGGCGGGGGGCGCAGGTGCTCCGGGCGCTGAAGGCCTGCCGGGAGAACGCGGTCTACCGTCCCAACGCGGGATTGACCCTGGGGTGGCTGGCCGCGCAGCTGTTTTAAAGAAGCGCGCAGCCGCAGCGAGCAGCGCGGATGGACCGAAGCGAGGGCAAAAGCCCGGCCGCCGCGCAGAGGAGGCGGGCTTTGCCTGAGACGGAGGGAAGCCGCGCGCCGGGAGCAGGCGGAGCGTGACAATCAAGAAGCGCGCAGCCGCAGCGAGCAGCGCGGATGGACCGGAGCGAAGGCAAAAGCCCGGCCGCCGCGCAGAGGAGGCGGGTTTTGCCTGAGACGGAGGGAAGCCGCGCGATGGGAGCAGGCGGAGCGTGACAATTAAGAAGCGCGCAGCCGCAGCGAGCAGCGCGGATGGACCGAAGCGAGGGCAAAAGCCCGGCCGCCGCAGGCCATTTCAACAGATACGGAGGACACCCTTTATGACGGAGATCATCAGCGTCCGGTTCCGGCCGGGCGGCAAGCAATATTATTTCGACCCCGCCGGCCTCACCGTGGCCGAGGGGCAGAGCGTCATCGTGGAGACGGGCAAGGGGCTGGAGTACGGCGTGTGCGTGCGCCGGAACGCCATGGTGGAAGACGGCGCTGTGGTGCAGCCCCTGCGCCCGGTGGTGCGGCTGGCCAACGAACGGGACGAGCGGCAGGTCCGGGAAAACCGGGGCCGGGAGAAGGAGGCCCTGCGCACCTGCCAGCAGCTGGTGGAGCGCCACGGCCTGGACATGAAGCTGGTCCAGGTGGAGTACAGCTTTGACGGCAGCAAAATCCTGTTCTTCTTTACCTCCGACGGGCGGGTGGACTTCCGCGCGCTGGTGAAGGATCTGGCGGGGGTGTTCCGGGCCCGCATCGAGCTGCGGCAGATCGGCGTGCGGGACGAGGCCCGGATGCTGGGGGGCTTCGGCATCTGCGGCAAGCCCTTTTGCTGCTCCCAGTTTCTGGACGAGTTCCAGCCCGTGTCCATCAAGATGGCCAAGACCCAGAACCTGTCCCTCAACCCCACCAAGATCTCGGGCACCTGCGGGCGGCTGATGTGCTGCCTCAAGTACGAGCAGGGGGCCTATGAGGACGCGGTGAAGCGCTGCCCCAAGCAGGAGTCCCTGGTGGAGTGCCCCGACGGGGTGGGCACCGTGTCCGGCGTCAACCTGCTCCGGGAGCAGGTAAAGGTGCGCCTGGAGGACTCCACCGAGCAGCCCAAGAGCTACCTGACGCAGGAGATCCGGGTGGTGCGCTCCGGCAAGGGGCGCAGGCCCGAGGGCTATGAGCCGCCCGCAAAGGGGGAGCTGGAAAAGCTGCGCACCCAGGAGGGGGAGCAGCTGCGCGGCGGGCGGAAGCTGGAGGGCCCCTCCGACCTGAACCAGGTGCTGGAGCGCTATCTGGGCGACGGCGGCCAGAAGCAGCCCGAAAAGCAGGGCGGCCGCCGGAACCGGGGCCATGGAAAGGGGACGGCCCAGGGCCAGCCCAGGCAGGACAAGGCGGCCCCCGCCAAGGCCCAGCGGCAGGCCCAGCCCAAGGGGCCGGCCCAGGAGGGCGGCCAGCCCGCCGGCGCGGGTGGGCAAAACCATAAGCGGCGCTACCGCCCCCACCACCGGCGCAGGCCGGGCGGCGGACAGGAGGGACAGGGCTGATCCAGGAAAAAAACCGCCGCCCAGCGGCGGTTTTTTTATCCAAAGCGCAACCGGCGCCCTCGTCCGAGGGTGTTATTAACGACAGGCAAAACCGCCCCAGGCCGCGGCCGAGGCATGGGAGGCGGGCCGCTGCTGCGGCCCGGGAAGGGAGGCGACGGCCTTGACACAGGAGCAGCGCACCCAGGTGGTGGAGCGTTGGGGGGATATGGTGTACCGTCTCGCCCTGGCACGCACCGCCAGCGTCCCCGACGCGGAGGACGTGTTCCAGGAGGTCTTTCTGCGCTATTTCCGCCATGAGGAGAGGTTCCACAACGACGAGTACCGCAAGGCGTGGCTCATCCGATGTACGGTGAACCGCTGCAAGAGCCTGCTGGCCTCCCCGTGGCGCCGCCGCATCGTCCCCCTGGAGACCGCCGAGGAGGTGGGGGTGGAGGACGACTACCGCGAGGTGTACAGCGCGGTGCTCGCCCTGCCCGGGAAATACCGGGCCGTCATCCACCTGCACTACTTCGAGGGCCTGTCGGTGGCCGAAATGGCCCAGACGCTGGACATGCCGGAGGGCACCATCAAGTCCCAGCTCAGCCGGGGCCGGGCCCTTCTGCGGGATATGCTGAAGGAGGTAGAGCTTTGAAACGCTATCAACAGGCGAACGAGGGTATCCACGCCCCCGAGGACCTAAAGGAAAAGGCCGCCCGGCCCGGGGCGCGCCGCCCCTACTCCCGCTGGATGGGGGCGGTGGCGGCGGTGCTGGTGGTGGCCGTGATCGGAGGAATCGCCATGTGGCCCGGACAGGGCGGACAGCCCATGCTGCTGTCCGGCTACAACGAGCCTGCGCTGGGGGACGGCCCCGACGGGCCCCAGCCCCGGATTATGCCAGCGGACGAGGCGGGCGGCGGCACGCCCGCGTCCTACGAGACCTGCGCCCTGGCCCTGGCGGACGAGCCGGAGATGGCCCCGTACCCCAAGGACGAGGACTTCTATTCCGACCTGGGCGAGGAGGAGGACGCCTGGAAAAAGGCCAGCGACGCCTATAGCGCGGCCTATGAGGCCTGGTGGGAGAGCCGCAAGGCCCTCCGCTCCGGCACCGACTACACGGGGGTGATGGACGGCTTCATCGGCTCCACCAGCGCCCAGTTCCTGGCGGGGGCCGGGGAGGAAAACCGGATCTACTCCCCCATCAACGTCTATATGGCCCTGGCCATGCTGGCGGAGACCGCCGGGGGGGACAGCCGGGGGCAGATTCTGGACCTCCTGGGGGTGGACTCCATCGAGGCCCTGCGGGAGCGGGCTAACGCCCTGTGGCTGGACAACTACCGGGACGACGGGGTGGTCACCTCCCTGCTGGCCAACTCCCTGTGGCTGCGGGACGGCATGACCTACAGCCAGCAGACCCTGGACACCCTGGCCAAGGTTTATTTTGCCTCCTCCTTCTCCGGGCAGATGGGCTCGGAGGCGTATAACCAGGCCCTGCGGGACTGGCTCAACCAGCAAACCAAGGGACTTTTGGAGGAGCAGGCCAAGGGGCTGGAGATGAGCCCGGACACGGTGCTGGCCCTGGCGTCCACCATCTACTTCAAGGCCGCCTGGAACGATGAGTTCAGCCAGGAGCGCACCGAGACGGACACATTCCATGCCCCCTCCGGCGATGTGGACGCACAGTTCATGCGCAAGGCCCTGGAGAGCACCTTTTACTGGGGGGACAATTTCACCGCCGTGAATCTCCCGTTCCAGCGGGGCGGCTCTATGTGGCTGATCCTCCCCGACGAGGGATGCTCTGTGGACGGGCTGCTGGAGAGCGGCGAGGCCATGGAGTTCCTCCTCGCCCCCAAGTACGACCAGCACGACGACAAGGGCAATGTGACCCGGGAGGGCTGGACCGGGCAGAAATACCTTAACATCAACCTGTCCATGCCCAGGTTCGACGTGTCCTCCGACCTGAGCCTCATCGACGGGCTGAAGGCGCTGGGGGTCACAGACGTGTTTGACTACGCGATCTCCAACTTCGATCCCCTGGGGGCGTCTACGGACGAGCCGCTGTACGTCTCCACCGTCCAGCACGCCGCCCGGGTGAAGGTGGACGAGGAGGGCTGCGAGGCGGCGGCCTACACCGTGGTGATGATGGAGGCCGGCGGGGCCATGCCGCCGGACGACGAGGTGGACTTCACCCTGGACCGGCCCTTCCTGTTCGCCGTCACGGGGGATTCCGATCTGCCCCTGTTCACCGGGGTGGTAAACCAGCCCAACGGGTCATAATAAAAACCCTCCTCCCCCACTGGGGGAGGAGGGTTTTCTGATGCCGGAGGGCCGGGGAGGGTGTTACTCTCCCAAAACCCTGGCGCAGCGGGCGCACAGCTCGGCGTGGTGGCCGGGGGCGCCGATGTGCTCGTCGTGGTTCCAGCAGCGGGGGCACTTGGGGGTGTCGGAGAGCTTGACCAAAACCTTCAGACCCGGAATCTCGTCATCTCTCTGCTCCACGGTTACTTTAGAGACGATAAACAGGGCAGCCAGCTCTGCTTCGTCAAACCCGGGCAAATAGTGTTTTTCCTCCCAGGCGATAATCTGATTTCCATCCAGGGCAAGGGTGACCTCCGCGTCCTGGTTCTTCTTGATGCCCTGCTCCCGGGCCTCCTCCAGGGCTTTGAGCACCACGTCCCGCACCTCCAGCAGCTCGGTCCAGCGGGCGGCCTCGGCCTCGTCCAGCGCCAGCGCCGGGTCATAGTCCGGGATGTCGTTGAACAGCACGCACTCGGGGTCGTCCCCGGCCTTGTGGGGCATGGCGGTCCAGATCTCCTGGCTGGTGAAGGCCAGGATGGGGGCCAGCATCCGGGTCATGCCGTCCACAATGCGGTACAGGGCGGACTGGGCGGAGGCGCGGCCCGCGCCGTCCCCGCAGTAGAGCCGGTCCTTGATGATATCCAAATAGAAGTTGGACATTTCCACCACGCAGAAGTTGTAGACGGCCCGGTAGACGGTGTGGAACTCGTAGGCGTCGTACCCGGCGCGGACGGTCTTCACAAGGTCGTTGAACGCCGCCACAGCCCACCGGTCCAGATCCGTCATGTCCTTGACCGCCACGGCCTGGGCGGGGTGGAATCCCTCCAGGTTGCCCAGCATGTACCGGGCGGTGTTGCGGATCTTCAAATACGCCTGGGACAGCTGCTTCATGATCTCCTTGGAGATGCGCATATCCTGGGTGTAGTCGGCGGAGGCCACCCACAATCTCAGCATGTCCGCGCCGTAGTCCTTGATGATCTCCTCGGGGGGCATGGCGTTGCCCAGGGATTTGTGCATGGCCTTGCCCTCGCCGTCCACCGTCCAGCCGTGGGTGATAATCTGCTTGTAAGGGGCCATGCCGTTACAGGCGATGGAGGTGAGCATGGAGGACTGGAACCAGCCCCGGTACTGGTCGCCCCCCTCCAAATACACGTCGGCGGGGTACTGGAGGTTGGCCCGCTGGCCGGCCACCGCCGCCCAGGTGGAGCCGGAGTCGAACCACACGTCCATGATATCGTTTTCCTTGGAGAAGCGGCCCTTGCCGCACTTGGGGCAGGCAAGGCCGGCGGGGACCAGCTCGTCCGCCGTCCGGTCGAACCACACATTGGAGCCGTGCTCTCGGAACAGCCCCGCCACGTGGGAAATGGTTTCGGGGGTGACGATGGCCTCCCCGCAGTCGTCGCAGTAGAACACCGGGATGGGCACGCCCCACACCCGCTGGCGGGAGATGCACCAGTCATTGCGCTCGGTGATCATGGACACCATGCGGTCCTTGCCCCAGGCGGGGTGCCAGGAGATGCCGTCGCAGGATTTGACAGCCTGGTCCTTGATGGCGTCCACGGAGCAGAACCACTGCTCGGTGGCCCGGTAGATGATGGGGTGCTTGCACCGCCAGCAGTGGGGGTAGGAGTGGGTGATCTGGGCCTTGGCCAGCAGGAAGCCCTCCGCCTCCAGGTCGGCCACCACCTGGTCGTTCCCCTTGGCGTAGAACTGCCCGTTATACCGGGCGTCGGTCATCACGCCCTTGGCGTTCACGGGGACGGGCACGCCGATGTGGGTGAGCCCCGCGTCGTCGTAGCGCTTGCACACGTCGAAATCCTCCGCACCGAAGCCCGGGGCGGTGTGGACGCAGCCGGTGCCCGCGTCCAGGGTGACGTGACCGCCGTTCAAAATCACGCTGTCCTGGTCCAGCAGGGGGTGCCTGGCCGCCATCAGCTCGAAATCCGCGCCCTTGAGGGTGGCGAGGATTTTGCAGGCGTCATAGTCCAGCCCCGCCTGTTTGCACACGCCCTGCGCCAGCTCCTTGGCCATGATATAGACCTCACCGTTAGGGGCCTGGAGGAGCACATAGTCAAAGTCCGCGTTGAGGGAGATGGCGGCGTTGCCGGGGATGGTCCAGGGGGTGGTGGTCCAGATGACGAAGAACAGCTTGCTGAGGTCGCAGTATTGGCCCAGCTTCCCCTTGTCGTCCTTCACCGGGAACTTGACGAAGATGGTGGTGCAGGGGTCGTCCTGGTAGTCGATCTCCGCCTCCGCCAGGGCGGTCTGGTCGTGGGGGCACCAGTACACGGACTTCATGCCCTTGTAGATCAGGCCCTTTTCCGCCATCTTGCCGAATACCTCGATCTGCTTGGCCTCAAACTCAGGCAGCAGGGTGATATAGGGGTTCTCCCACTCCCCCAGCACCCCCAGGCGCTGGAACTGCTCGGTCATCCGGCCCACGTACTGGGTGGCGAACTCCTGGCACTTGTCCCGGAAGGCGGCCACGGACATTTCCTCCCGCTTGACGCCCTTGTCCTTCAAGACGGCGGTCTCGATGGGCAGGCCGTGGGTGTCCCAGCCGGGGACATAGGGCGCGCAGTAGCCCGTCATGTTCTTGTATTTGACGATGATATCCTTCAGGATCTTGTTCATGGCGGTGCCGATGTGGATATTGCCGTTGGCATAGGGCGGGCCGTCGTGGAGGACGAACTTGGGCTTGCCCGCGTTTTTGTCCATCAGCTTGTGGTAGGTGATCCTGGCCCACTCGGGGTTGAGCAGCTCGGGCTCCCGCTTGGGCAGGCCCGCCCGCATGGGAAAGTCGGTCTGGGGCAGGTGTACGGTCTTGTTGTAGTCCATGGGTGTGTTCTCCTTTACATTTTTCTGCCCTCGCCGGGCGGGCGTTCCTTTTTCTTGCAAGAAAAAGGAACCGAAAAAGAACCTTTGATCGCGAAACTTCGTTTCGCGCCGGGCAGCTTTATTTGCGGCGGTTGCGCCAGCCCAGCAAATAATCGACGCTGACATTGTAATAGTCCGCAATATTCTCAAGCACAGAAGCAGTTGGCTCCCGTTTTCCCTGCTCATATCTGCAATATGCGCTTAAAGACAACCTCAAGGCCGCAGCAATGTCCTCCTGCCTGAGATTTCTTTCTGTTCTGAGTTCCTTTAGGCGCTCCGGCAATTTCATTGAAACACCCCCCTTGACAAGTACGTTCGGAATAGCTGGAATACTATTCCAGACGGAATAGTTGAGAGGAGCTGGCAATAGAATGGACGATATATTCGATATGCTGATGCAGGAGATCGAGCAGGGCGCGTTCCCCTATTTTTTCGCGCAGGGGGAGTACCGCCGAAGCCAGCAGAGCGCATTAGAGCATTATCAATGGCTGGAGGAGCATTTGGGCGACAAGGAAATAGCCCATTTGGAGCAGGCCCGTGCGGCGGACGTGTCTATGGATACCTTGGAGCGGGAGGCTATGACGCGAGTTGCCCTTGCTGTGGGCATCCGCCTGACCCTTCCGTCCTAAAACAAAAACGCCCCTGCCCCCAAACGGAGACAAAGGCGCAAACCCCTGCGGTACCACTCCAATTCCGTAGAAGCGCTGAGCCGTCGTGAGCAGCGGGCTTAGAACCGCGTCGCGAACAGGCGAAGCGTGACAATACGGCACTCGTGCGTCCTGTAACGGGGACTTCCGGCGGGGCCTACTGGCGCAGCTGTCTGAGACAGTCGCGTTGGGTCCGCGGCTCCCAGGGGATCTTCGCCGGGCCCGCCCCGCCGCCCTCGCACCGTGCGGGCGGCTCTCTGGGAGGCGGCTTTTCCAGCTACTCGTCCTGTTCAAAGCCTGTTTGAGATTTCTCCCCGCCCCGGCGGGGAGAAATCTGTAATTTTGTTTTCGCATCCGCCCGGTGGAGCGGACGCTATTTATATTATAGGCGCAAAGGGGATTTGTCAACCGTTTTTCCAGGAAAAGTTCCACAAAAAACGCGGCCCGGCCGCTTGATGCCGCCACCGGCCGTCCCGGCCCGAGCGGTCCGCCCGCTCAGGCGCAGGGGGCGGGCCCGCCTGCCAGTCAGTGCCCAGACACGGGCGGCAGCGCCAATAGGGGCAGCCGCGCCGAACGCCCCACGCGCCGGAAGGGTCTCTATACCTGTTTTGCGTATAGGGCGTCCCCACAGGGGTGCATAGGGGCCGCGGCCCCTATGCGCGCTCTTTGGTTACTTTCTCTCGCGCGAGAGAAAGTAACGCCCCCGGCAGGGCGCAGCCCTCTCCTTACCGCCGCGCTGAGAAGGCGTGCCACCCGCCCCGCGAGCGGTGGCAGGCGATGATGAAGCCGTTGGCCTCCAGCGCGGCGCGCACCTCCCCCTCCCGGCCGTCAATGATGCCGGAGGTGAGGAATACCCCGTCCGGGGCCATCAGCTCCCCGGCCTTTGCCGACAGGGGGATGATCACGTCGGCCACGATGTTGGCCAGCACCACCTGGCTGCCGCCCGGGTTCAGCCGGGCCGCCAGCGCGCGGTCATGGAGCACGTCCCCGGCGTATACCGCCAGCCGGTCCGGACCGATGCCGTTCAGGGCCGCGTTTTCAAAGGCCACGTCCGCCGCCTTGGGGTCAATGTCCACCCCCACCGCCTGGGAGGCCCCCAGGGCGAGGGCGGCGATGGCCAGGATGCCCGAGCCGCAGCCCAAATCCAGCACCCTGTCCCCGGGCCGGAGGACCTGCTCCAGCAGCTCCAGGCACAGCTGGGTGGTGGGGTGGGCCCCGGTGCCGAAGGTGAGGCCGGGGTTTAGGTACAGCGGCGTCCGGCCCTCCGGCACCGCCTGCCCCCGCATCCAGTCGGGGACGATGTACACCCGCCGCCCCACCGGGATGGGCTGATAGTACTTCTGCCAGGAAGTGGCCCAGTCCTCCTCCCGGAGGGAGACGGTCTGGGGCTCGTACTCCTCCAGCCCCGCCAGGTACTGCCGGAGCTGGCGCTGTCCCTGCTCGCTGTCCGGGACGTAGAACTTCACCCGGCTGGCCCCCTTCATGCGCTGGGCCAGGCCCTCGTCCACATAGTCCCAATACTGGCGGTTCTGCTCCAAAAAGCGGAGGAAATCCCCCTCCTCCTCCACTACCAGCCCGGCCATGCCGTTGGCGGTGAGGATATCGCATACCCGCTCCAGCCTGTCCGCCGGGACGGGCAGGGTCACTTCCAGCCATCTATCATCCATATGATCGCCCCCATGTACCTACGCTTTGCGGGCGGCTGGACGCCCGGTCGCTTTCACTGCGTCTCGGATAAAAAACAGATCTGCTTTGCAGACCCTGGTTTTTTATCCTCGTTCCGCTCCAAGCTCCCTCGCAGCCGCCCGCTCCGCGCATTTATTTCACCTTGATCTGCTTCACGCTGTCCAGCCGGATCAGCTTTTCGCACTCCTTTTTCGTCCCCTCATTGGCCAGGACAAGGGCCCAGTCCTCGTCGGCGTCCAGCACCCTGCACACCTTGCCCGTCACGTCGCCGTCCCCGGCCTCCACCGTGAGGGTGACGGTATTCCCCACCTGCTTGCGCATCTGCTCCCCCAGGCCCGCCGCCCGGACGGAGCCCAGGCCGTTGTCCCGCAAAATGCGCTCCAGCCGGTTCACCTTGCCCATGAGGAAAAGCACCATAATAAACGAAAAAAAGCCAAAGTATTCCATTGTCCGCCCCTCCTCAGTTCAGCTCCAGGGGGGAGCGCTTTGCCGCCTCCCCGTCCTTGAGGAAGGTGATGGTGCTGATGGTGGACAGGGGGATCAGCCGCACCTCGTTTTTCTGGGGCTTCTTCTGGTTCACCACCACTTCCACGTTGGCCCAGGCGCCGTCGAAGTCCCGGATCACGCACCACTCATGGATGACGGGCATTCCGTCGCCCTCATAGAAGGTCAGCTTTACCCGCCTGCCCTGGGCCTGTTCCAGCAGCCGGGTCACCGGGGGCTTCACCGGGTTCCCCTTCTCGTCCACCCCGTCCTGGAGGAGGTAGTCGCAGCTCACCTCCAGAATCTGGGCCATGCGCACGATCTTGTCCGTCTCCGGGTAGGCGGCGTCCGACTCCCAGCGGCTCACCGCCTGCCGGGTCACGTCCAGCCTTTCCGCCAGCTGCTCCTGGGTCAGGTTTTTGGCCCGGCGGGCCTCCGCCAGTTTGTTTCCTAAGCTCATCAAATTCACCTCATAAAACCGGGAGGTCTCCTCCCCTTGATGCCCTCAGCATACCAAAACCCGGCGGTTTGACCAGCGTTTTGCCGTTTCCAAATGTAACGTTTGGGTTGCACAGAAGCGCGGAGCCGTCGTGAGCAGCGCGGATGGACCGAAGTGAAGGCAAAAGCCCAAGGAGGGCCAACGGCCCGGAAGGGTTTTGCCGGAATCGGAGGGAAGCCGCGCGCCGCGAAGAGGCGAAGCGTGACAACGAAAGCGCGGAGCCGTCGTGAGCAGCGCAGTCAGCCCCCCGCCCGGGAAGTCAGCTCCTTCAAGGTCACCTCATACGCCTCCCGCTCATAGGGCAGCACGGGGAGCTGTTCCGGCTGCTGCCAGCCCTTGAGCTGGAACAGGCGGCGGATGAGGAAATCGGTGAAGTCCGGGTTCTTCACCAGGATGGGGCCGGTGAGGTGGGTGGCGAACACATTGCCGTCCACATAGCCCTCCCCCGGGGAGCCGTCCCCGGCGTTGCCGGGGCCCCGCTCCACCTGGTCAAACAAGGGGGCGGCCACCCCGAAGGTTTCGGAGCACTTGTTCATAAAGCCCACCACGAAGCTCTCCCACAGGGAGGCGCGGGCCACCACGTCCTCCGGGGAGCGATTGCCCGTCTCCCGGGTGGTGAAATCCGCAAAGCCCAGGCAGGGCCAGACCCTGCCGTCCGCGCCGGTGATGGACGCGCCCAGCAGTTCCATGGCGCTGCCGGTGAACAGCACCACCGCCCCCCGGTCCACGGCGGCCTTCAGCGCCTCCCTGTGGGGCAGCAGGGCGGACAGCGCCGCCTTCTGGGTGCGCTCGGCTCCCGCGCCCATATAGATGAAATCGGCGCGGGAGAAGTCCGGCGTGTCCTCAAACAGAGCGGTGTCCACCCTCACGGACACCCGCATGGCCTCCAGGTGGCGGCGGAGCACTGCCACGTTGGCGTATTCCCCATACAGGGACATGCAATCGGGATAGAGATGCAAAATGGTCAGTTCCATAAAAACCTTCCTTGATATTCCTCAAATTATCGTATCCAGTATCAACATGACCACGCTGCGATTGGACACGCGGCCGGGCCGCTTTCGCTGCGGCGCAGGCAAACCCCGGCCCCAGCTTGTGGGCCCTGGGCTTTTGCCTTTGCTCCGCTCCAAGCTCCCCTGGGTGTCTATCATCGCGCTGCGTGCTCCAACAGCTTGTCCCGGTCGGAGAAGCAGGTCACCACGTACAGGTCCTCGTCCCCGTTCTCCTTCAGATACGCCGCCGCCGCGGGGATGGACTCCCCCACCTCGATTTTGTCCGCGGGGATCTGGCTGTACTTGAAGCGCACCGCCAGGTCGTTGCAATACCGGCCGTACAGCATGATTTTCCCGATATGGGGGGCGTTGAGCCGGTCAAAGTCGATATCCCAAAGCCAGCTGGTCTCGCCGGTGAAGTATTTCCGGCTGATGGCGTCCACGATCACCAGCACCGTGCAGGGCTTTTCTGTGGCGGCGATATAGCTGAGGTTGGTGTCGTAGGCCACCGAGTTTTCGTGCTTGGAGGTGAGCAGGGTGCCCCGGTGCTCCCCCAGACGGAAGGTAATCATCCGCCCGTTTTTCAACATATAGTTGTTGATGACCCCGGATATAACGTCGGGGGACACCCCCGCCAGGGCGCACACCGACCAGGCGGCCAGGATGTTATACACGTTATAAATGCTCTTGAAGGCCAGGCAGAGCGGCCTGTCGCCGTTGATGGTGAGCCTGCCCGCCTTCAGGTCCAGGGCGGTGACGGCGAAATCGGGTTTGTGGCGCTTGTGGCCGCAGGCGGGACAGGCGTAATGGCCGATGTGGGCGTAGTGGAAGCAGGAGTATTCCATGGGCCCCTTGCACACCGGGCAGCGCGCCCCATCGTGGTACACGCCCCGGTGCTCCCTGGTGCTGACGGAGCACTCGTCCAGCCCGAACCACTTCACCCTGTCCGGGGCGTGGTCCCGGGCAAAGCAGGACACCAGGGGGTCGTCGGCGTTGAGCACCAGGGTGGTCTCGGGGAAAACGGCGTCCTTCACCGCGTCGTACACCCACTCCGAATGGCCGTTGCGGGAGAGCTGGTCCCGGTAGAGGTTGGTGATGACGAAGTGGGTGGGATGGAACCATTTAAAAGTATGCCGGGCGTAGCGCTCGTCGCTCTCCAGCAGCAGCACGTCCCCCCGCATTTTTCCCCCCAGGGTGCAGTGGGACAGGATGAGGGTAGCCACCCCCTCGATCTGGTTGGAGCCCTCCTTGTTATAGACCACCCGCCGCCCGTCCTGCTCCAGGATGGCGGCGATCATCTCCACGGTGGAGGTCTTGCCGTTGGAGCCGGTGACGGCGATGATCTTCTCGGGCAGCTTTACCCGGCCCAGCACATTGGGGCACACCTTCAGGGCGAACTGCCCCGGCAGGGAGCTGCCCTTGCCGATGAGCCCGCCGATAAAGCGCAGGAGCTTGCACAGGATCACGGCCAAAAATAATCTCATGTCAATGCTTCCTCTCACAGTCGTTTGAATGGGAAAAACAGGCAGAGCTGTCCGCCCTCCGCCGGGCGCCGGCATTCCTGCGCCGCCCCGGCCAGGGACAGCCCCCGGCGCTCCAGCTCGCCCAGCCCTGCCCGGAAGGCGGCGGTGCAGTCCCCCTCCACCTTCGCCTGAAGGCAGGCGAAGGCGGGCAGGGTCCATTTCACCCAGCCCTCCGGCGGCAGCGCCTCCGGGGGAACCTGGACCCCCGCCAGATACAGCCCCCGGGTGAAGCCGTCCTCCCAGGGCAGGAAGGAGCGGGACAGGTCGCTCATGGCGCCCCAGATACCCACGGGCACGCCGTTTTCATCCCGCAGGGCCAGCGCCTCCACCTCGCTGAACCGGGCGTTGGCCTGCTCCCACAGGGCAGGGGCGGGATTGTGCCCCGGCTCCGCCCCGCCCTCCATGCCAATGATAGAGACTGAGGGCAGCTCACAGATTATGATCTCCATCGCGCGAACCCCTCTCCAAGTAGATCATCAATGCCGTCACATCCGCCGGGGACACCCCGGACACCCGGGACGCCTGCCCCAGGTTCAGCGGGCGGATTTTGTCCAGCTTCTGCCTCGCCTCCAGCCGCAGGCCCTGGATGCTTAAATAGTCCATGTCCGGGGGGAGGGCTCTGCCCTCCAGGCGGCGCAGCTCCTCCACCTGCCGGTTCTGCCGGTCGATGTAGCCCTGGTACTTCACGGAAATCTCCACCTGCTCCCTGATTTCCGGGGGGAGGGCGGGCCGCTCCGGGTCGAAGGGGGCCAGCGCGGCATAGTCCAGCCTGGGGCGGCGCAGCAGGTCGATGAGCCGCGCGCCGTGGGGACAGGGGGGCTCCCCCCTCCCCTCTAAGAGCCTGTCCAGCGCGGGGGAGGGGGGAGCGCCCGTGTGCTCCAGGCGTTTAATCTCCCGGTCCACGGCGGCATACTTCTCCTCCACCTGGGCCAGCCGCTCCGCGCTCACCAGGCCAACCCGGTGTCCATAGGCGGCCAGCCGCCGGTCCGCGTTGTCCTGGCGGTGGATGAGCCGGTACTCTGTCCGGGAGGTCATCATGCGGTAGGGCTCGTTGGTCCCCTTTGTCACCAGATCGTCGATGAGCACCCCGATATAGCCGTCCCCCCGGCTCAAAACCAGGGGCGGCAGGCCCTTGATCTTCAGCGCGGCGTTGATACCTGCCACCAGGCCCTGGGCGGCGGCCTCCTCGTACCCCGAGGAGCCGTTGAACTGCCCCGCGCCGTACAGGCCGGGCACCGCCCTGCACTCCAGGGTGGGCAGCAATTGGGTGGGGTCGGCGCAGTCGTACTCGATGGCGTAGGCGCACCGGGTCATCTCGGCGTGCTCCAGGCCGGGGACGGTGTGGAGCATGGCGGCCTGCACCTCCTCGGGCAGCGAGGAGGAAAAGCCCTGAATATACAGCTCCTCCGTGTTCAGCCCCATAGGCTCGATGAACAGCTGGTGCCGGGGCTTTTCGGGGAAGCGCACCACCTTGTCCTCAATGGAGGGGCAGTACCTGGGCCCCACCCCCTCGATCACCCCGGAGAACAGGGGGGAACGGTGGAGGTTGTCCCGGATGACCTGGTGGGTGGCCTCGTTGGTGTAGGTCAGGTAGCACACCGCCCGGTTTTCCGGGGGCGCTTGCGTGGTAAAGGAAAAGGGCACGGGCACATCGTCCCCCGGCTGGATTTCCATTTGGGAGAAGTCCACGCTGCGGCGGTTTACCCGGGGGGGCGTGCCGGTTTTGAAGCGGCGGATGGACAGCCCCAGTCCCTTGAGGCAGTCCGTCAGGGGCAGGGCGGCGGCCATGCCGTCGGGGCCGGAGGAGCGGGCGACCTCCCCCACGATGGTGCGCCCCCCCAGGTAGGTGCCGGTGGCGATGACGGCGGCCTTGACGCGGTAAACGGCCCCGGTGGCGGTGGCCACCCCGGAGACGGCCCCGTGTTCGGTGAGAATCTCCGTGACCTCCGCCTGCTTTACCCACAAATTCTCTTGCAGCTCCAGAGTGTGCTTCATCACCTCCTGGTAGCGGCGGCGGTCCGCCTGGGCCCGGAGGGACCACACCGCAGGGCCCTTGCCCCGGTTGAGCATCCGGTACTGGATGCAGGCCCGGTCGGCGGCCCGGGCCATCTCGCCCCCCAGGGCGTCGATCTCCCGGACCAGGTGGCCCTTCCCGGTGCCGCCGATGGCGGGGTTGCAGGGCATATTGCCCACCGCGTCCAGGTTGATGGTGAAGCACAGCGTCCTCAGCCCCATCCGGGCGGCGGCCAGGGCGGCCTCGAGGCCCGCGTGGCCCGCGCCCACAACGGCGATATCAAATTGTCCGGCGTCATAGCGCATGACGCGGCCTCCCTTTCCCATTGTGCGGGGGCGCGGCCCCCGGTGCTCAGCGTGTCAGCGTCACCACCGCCACCTCCGGGCGGTTGAACACGCGCAGGCCCTTGAAGGGCACGGTGTTGTTCCCCAGCCCCCGGGAGACAAACAGCGCGCTGTCCCCCACGGCGTATACCCCCGAGGTCCAGGGCGGGAAAAACCGCCGGTCGGTGCCGATGAGCCCGCCCACAAAGGGCAGGCGGACGATCCCCCCGTGGCCGTGGCCGGACATGACGAAATCATACCCGGCGGCGGCGTACTGCCCGAAATGGTCGTTGCGGTGGGCCAGCAGCAGGGTGAACAGGCCGGGGGCCTGGCCCTCGATCTGGGCGCGCAGCTCCTCCGGGGTGGTCTGGTCGGCGCGGCCGTTGGGGTCGTCCACCCCGGCCAGCACCAGCTTAGAGCCGCCGCGCTCCAAAATTTCATATTGGTTGGACAGCACCGACACCCCGCACTGGGCCAGCACCGCCTTCAGCTCCCGCACCGTCCCCGAGCCCAGGGCCCACTCGTGGTTGCCGGTGACGTAGTAGGACGGCGCGATGGCCGCCAGGCCCCTTGCCAGGGCGGGGACCATCTCCAGCTGGGATTTTTGGTCGATGAGGTCGCCGGTGACGACGATGAGGTCGGGGCGCTCTGCCCGCACCCGCTCCAGCAGTTCCCGGCTCCCCGCCCCGTACTCATGGCCGTGGAGGTCGGAGAGGTGGACGATGGTAAAGCCGTCGAAGCCCTGGGGCAGGCCGGGGAGCTGCGCCAGGGCGCGGCAGGTCTGAAGGCCCCAGCACTGCCATTGCAGCCAGAGCCAGCCGCCCACCGCCAGCACCGGCAGGGCGATGAGCCACCGCCGGGGATGGCGGCGCTTTCGCCGGGGGCGGCGGTGGGCCGCGCCCTCCCGCTCACTCGCCGTCATGGAGGTAGTAGGGCCGCATCAGGCTCTTGTGCTGGGTGGAGTCCTTCTGCCGGTCGGAGCGCATAGGGGCCTCGATGGGCCGGGGGCGCTCGTCCCGGCGGCGCTTCTTTCCCGCCAGGGAGGGGGGCAGGACGGGCTCCCGGGCGGGCTGGGCGGGGGCCCCCTGCCGCTTGCCCTGGCGGCGGGGCTTGGACTGCTGGGGCCTGGGGGGCGCGGCCTGCTCCTTGGGCGCGCCCTGCCCGCGCCCGCCCTGGGCCTGGGGCCGGGGCGCGGGGCGCCGGGGGGCCAGCAGCCGGGCGGTGGCGTCCATAATCACATCGGAGTCCAGGGGGCTGGGCTTATAAAAATCGGCGTCGGGCACCGAGGGGGCGTCGGGCAGGGTATCCTGGATGCGGCCCTGGCGCACGCCCCGGCCGATGGGCTTGCTGCGCAGGACCAGGGGGGCCTCCTGCGCCGGGACCGGGGACAGGGCGGCGTCTGCGCCGGACTTTTTGCGCCGGCGCTTTTTCTTTTTGGGCGCGTCCTCCCCGGCAGGGGCGGGGGGGACGTCGGCGGCCGGAGCGGCGGCCGGCCTGCGCTGCTCCGCCCGGGCCTTGTTTTCCGCGTCCCTGGAGCGGCGCCTTTCCTTGGCGGCGGCCCGGGCCTCGGCGTCCTCGGAATTCACGGGCCGTCCCCGCTTGTCCTTTTGGGGCGGGTCAAAGTTCTCCATGGGGAAGGGGTGGCCCTCCACCACCGGGATGGGCCTGCCCAGCAGCTTCTCAATGGCGCGCAGCTCGTCCTTCTCGTCGAACTGGCAGAAGGAAACGGCCTCCCCCTCCCGCCCGGCCCGGCCGGTGCGGCCGATGCGGTGGACGTAGGTCTCGGGCACGTCGGGCAGGTTGTAGTTAAACACGAAGGGCAGATCGGTGATGTCGATGCCCCGTGCGGCGATATCGGTGGCGCACAGCACCCGCACCCGGCCCGCCTTGAAGTCGCCGAGGGCCTGCACCCGGGCGGTCTGGCTCTTGTTGCCGTGGATGGCGGCGGCGGAGATGCCCCGCTTGATGAGATCCTGGGCGATGCGGTTGGCCCCGTGCTTGGTGCGGGAGAACACCAGGGCGGAGGAGATGTGCCGCTCCTCCATGAGATGGGCCAGCAGCTTGGTCTTGTTGGATTTGTCCACATAATAGAGGGACTGCCTGACGGCCTCCATCGGGGAGGACACCGGGTCCACCTCCACGCGCTGATAGTTGTGGAGCAGGCCGTTCACCAGCCCCATCACCTCCGGGGGCATGGTGGCGGAGAAGAACAGGGTCTGCTTTTGCTCCGGCAGCAGCTTCAAAATCCGCTTTACGTCGTGGATAAACCCCATGTCCAGCATCCGGTCCGCCTCGTCCAGCACGAAGATCTCAATGCGGGACAGGTCCAGCAGGCCCTGGCCGTGGAGGTCCAGCAGCCGCCCCGGGGTGGCCACCAGGATGTCCAGGCCCCGCCGGATGGCGTCCACCTGGGGCTGCTGGCCCACGCCGCCGAAGATGACGGCCGAGCGCAGGGGCAGGTTCCGGCCGTAAGCGGTGAAGCTGTCCTGGATCTGGATGGCCAGCTCCCGGGTGGGGGTGAGGATGAGCGCCCGGATCACCCGGGGCCTGGGCATGGGCCCGCTGAGGCGCTGGAGGATGGGGGCTGCGAAGGCGCAGGTTTTGCCGGTGCCCGTCTGGGCGCAGCCCAGCACGTCCCGCCCCGCCAGGGCGGGAGGGATGGCCTTGCGCTGGATGGGGGTGGGGTCTGTGTACCCCGCCTGGGTGAGGGCCTTTAAAATGGGGGCGGTAAGCCCCAGGTCGCGGAAATTCATCGTTATTCGTCCTATCTTAAAATCATTATCATCTGCCTGCCAGAGCTTTGCTGACTGCGTTCACCGTCTCCGCCAGGCTCTGGCCCCCGGCCGGGATGGTGATGTGGGCGCATTTTTCATAGAGCGGGACCCGGCGCCGGTATACGTCGGCCAGGGTCTGGCCCGGGGACATGGCGATGCCCCGGGACGCCTGGTTGTGGATGCGCCGCGCCACGTCCTCCAAGGGCAGCTGGAGGTAGACCACCGTGCCCAGTGCCCGCATGTGGGCGGCGGCCTGCTGCGTGCACACGCAGCTCCCCCCGGGGGCCACCACCGTCCCCCGGCAGCGCAGGGAGCAGATGGCGTCCCGCTCCAGCTCCAGAAACCGCTCCACCCCCCGCCGGTCGATCAGCTCCTGGAGCAGGGCGCCCTCCCGCTCCTGTATGAGCAGGTCCACGTCCAGGAAGCCCATCCCCAGGGCCTTGGCCAGCACCACGCCCACGGTGCTTTTGCCAGAGCCGGGCATACCAACTAAAATAATGTTGTCCATCCGGCTCCCTCCTGATACCAGCAATTCCCCGTCCGCAGGGGCAGGGCTGTAAAAGAACAGCATATTATACCAGGAAAGCGGCCCCAGCACAAGGGGGGCGGCAGGGATATTTTGGGGGAAGGGACGGGGGGCGTCCCCCTCTGGGCGCAAAAAGCCCGCCCGGCGGGGGGCCGGGCGGGCGGCGTCAGCGCGTCTGGGGGTAGCCGAAGGTGACCGGCTCCACGCCGGGGTGGAGGGCGGAAAAGGTGTAGCCCGCGCCCTGATAGCCCTCGATGACGGCGGGCAGGGCGTCCACAGTGGTGCCCCGGGCGGCGCTGTCGTGGGCGAGCACCACCACCAGCTCCCGCCCGATCCCCTTCAGGCAGTCGGCGGCGATGTCCCAGGCGGGACGGGGACGGGGGGTGGCGTCCTGGGCGGAGGCGTTCCAGTCGAAATAGACGAAGCCCCGGCGGGTCATCTCGGCGATGATCTCCTGGTACACCCCCCGGTCATAGCCGTTGATGCTGCCGCCGGGGAAGCGGTACAGCTGGGGATAAACGCCGGTGACCTCATAGATCCACTGGTAGAGGGCGCTGAACTCGTCCAGAAACGCCTCCACCGAAGCGTATACCTTTTTGTAGTCGTGGGTCCAGCTGTGCATGGCCAGGGTGTGGCCCGCCGCCGCCACGGCGCGCATCCGCTCCTGGTCGGCCTGGCCCGTCTTGCCCTCCCCCACCACGAAGAAGGTGGCCTTGACGCCGTAGCGCTCCAGAATTTCCAGCACCCGGCCGGTGTTGGGGGAAGGGCCGTCGTCAAAGGTGAGGCAGCACACCTTTCCCCCGCTCACCGTCTCCCCCGTCCATTCCGGGGCGTAGAAGTCGGGGTAGAGCCGGGTATATTCAGGGGTCGTGCCGTCGGGGGCGGCGATGGAATACTCCTCCAGCAGGCCGATGGTGCTGCGGGCCTGGTCCAGCTCCCCCTCCAGCCGCTTCAGCTGGGCCTGGGCGGCGGAAAGCTGGGCCTGGGCCTGCTCCAGGCCGGTCCGCTGGGCGTCCAGCTCCCCCGCCAGCTGCCGGGCGTACCGCCCCTGGCCGTCCAGCGCGGCGCAGCGCAGGGCCAGCCAGACGCACAGCGCCGCCAGCGCCCCGGCCAGCGCAGAGACCGCCCAGAACAGGGGCCTGCCCACCCCTTGGGCGGGGGCGGACTCCGGGCCGTCCTCCAAGCTGTCCGGGGGCGGGAGGAGCCCCTCCGGCTGTGCTGAAGTTGTGCTGTGCTCCGCCGCCTGATCCATGTAAAACCGCCCCCCAGCTCTCTCTCAATGTGGATTCCAGTATATGTCGAATCCTGTCGAAAATCAAGGGGTTATGTAAACCTGTAATCATTTGTCATGAAACTGTAATTTTTTGAAGAAAAGCCCTCTCCGGCCGGGAGAGGGCTCTGAGGCTCATGATTCCAGATCGTATTTTATCCGCCCGTAATACCAGCCGGTCATCCCGGCCTTCTTCACCAGCCGCCCCCGGCGGGTCTCCCGCACCAGGGAGAGCCGGTCCCCGGAGGAGACGGGCAGGGCGTAGTCGGTGGCGTCCTCGGTGTGGGTGGTTCCGTTCCGGGCGGTCCAGATGAAATCCCCGGGGACCCACAGCTCCCGCCCGGAGGAGGGGTGGCGGATAAGGGCGCAGCCCCCCTCCTCCCGCAGCACCTCCACGGCGCTGTCCGACCAGCGGATGTTGATGGGGTTGTCCGAGGGCGGCTGCCCGTCCAGGGCGGTGGCGGCGGGCAGGCCGTCGTACCAGGCGCACGACATGTCCTGCCCGTATATGTCCGGGATGATGAGGGCGTTGAGCTGGCCGTCCACCTTGAGCACGCAGCCGCCGTCAATGGAGGCGATGCGGCGCTCTTGGTCGATGAGGGGGGCGGAGCACTGGATGCGGGGGCTGTACAGGGTCACCGGCCAGTGGCCCGCCACCACCCACTTCTGGAAGCGGAGCCCCTGGCCCAGGAAGTCGTCGTTCTTCATGCATTCGTAGGCGGAAAGCTCCTCCAGCCGGTCCTCCCGGGGGACGCCGCCGTGGACGAAGAGGAAATTCCCCGCCTCCAGGATGTGGGGGAGGTGCAGCATAAAATCCGTCTCCGCCGGGAAGCGCTCCAGCAGGGCGGCGCGCAGGGCGGGCAGGTCACCCGGGCCGCCGGGGAGCGGAAGCCCGGCCTCCTCGGCCATCTGGAGCAGGACGGAGGTGTCCCGCCAGAAATCGGACAGGACGGGCCAGATCTGCTCATCCACGCTGCCGCGGCGGGCCGGGCCGTCCATGTGGGCGGTCATCCCGATGCGGAAGGCGTCGTCGCCGGGCCGTCCGCCCTCCAGGAACATGTGGTCGATGTAGTCGCAGTTGCCGCACAGGGTATAGACCGTGTGGGTCTTTTGCAGCTCCAGCACATAGCGCAGGGTGGCCAGGCTGTCCCGGCCCTTTTCCAGCAGGTCGCCCACGATAATCAGCACATCGGCGGGGGTAAAGCGGACTTGCTCCAAGATTCCCTTCAAAAAGGGCAGGTTGCCGTGAACGTCGCTGACGGCGACGGCCCGGCGGCCCGGTTGGATTTCGGGCCGGATCACCCAGGCGGGACGGGGCATGGGCAGGCATCTCCTTTCGGCGCGGACGCGCGGGCGGCGGGGGGCTTGGGGCGCGCCGCGGACAGCCGCGGCGGGATAGCTGCGGCTTTCTAACATTCTACCACAACAAAAGCCCCATTTCCACCCCACAGATTATTTACAATTTCCTCTTTTTTCTGCTAAGGGGTTGTGATATACTGTTTCGAGTTAAAATGGGCCAAAAGCGCGGGGACCGCCCCGCGGGGGAGCTTGGACGGAAAGGGAAGCGGCCCGGCCAAACCGAACGTGAACGTGACAACGGGGCTTTTACTATAAATGAACGGAAGAGAAAGGACACACAAGCTATGGGTCTGTTTGCAAAAGTATTCGGCACCCGCTCCCAGCGGGAGGTCAAGGCGCTCACCGCCACGGTGGACAAGATCGAGGCGCTGGAGGAGGAGTACCGCGCCCTCAGCGACCGCCAGCTCCGGGCCAAGACGGACGAGTTCAAATCCCGCCTCGCCGGCGGCGAGACGCTGGACGGCATTCTCCCCGAGGCCTTCGCCACCGTGCGGGAGGCGGCCGTGCGGGTGCTGGGCCAGCGGCCCTACCGGGTGCAGCTCATCGGCGGCATCATCCTCCACCAGGGCCGCATCGCTGAGATGAAGACCGGCGAGGGAAAAACCCTGGTGGCCACCCTGCCCGCCTACCTCAACGCCCTGACGGGGAAGGGTGTGCACATCATCACCGTGAACGATTACCTGGCCAAGTACCAGAGCGAGTGGATGGGCAAGGTGTACAAGTTCCTGGGTTTGTCCGTGGGGCTGATCATCCATGGGGTGGGCAAGGAGGAGAAGCGGCGGGCCTATGCCGCCGACGTGACCTACGGCACCAACAACGAGTTCGGCTTCGACTACCTGCGGGACAACATGGCCATCTACTCCGACGAGCTGGTGCAGCGGGGCCATGTGTTCGCCATTGTGGACGAGGTGGACTCCATCCTCATCGACGAGGCCCGCACCCCCCTCATCATCTCCGGCCAGGGGGAGCAGTCCACCCAGCTCTACCAGCTGGCGGACAGCTTTGTGGCCCGGCTGAAGTGCCGCCGGGTGGCCTCGGTGGACGCCAAGGCGGAGGAGGACGCCTCCGACGAGGCGGATTATATCGTGGACGAGAAGGCCCGCACCGCCACCCTCACCGCCCAGGGCGTGAAGAAGGCGGAGCAGGCGTTCAATGTGGAAAACCTGTCCGACCCGGAGAACACCACCCTCACCCACCACATCAACCAGGCCATCAAGGCCCGGGGGGTGATGCGCCGGGACATCGACTACGTGGTGAAGGACGGCGAGGTCATCATCGTGGACGAGTTCACCGGCCGCCTGATGTACGGCCGGCGGTATAACGAGGGCCTGCACCAGGCCATCGAGGCCAAGGAGCACGTCACCGTGGCCAGGGAGTCCAAGACGCTGGCCACCATCACCTTCCAGAACTACTTCCGCCTGTACGAAAAGCTGTCGGGCATGACGGGCACCGCCATGACCGAGGAGGAGGAGTTCGGCACCATCTACAATCTGGACATTGTGGAGATCCCCACGAACCGCCCCCTGGCCAGGATCGACCAGCCCGACCTGGTGTACAAGACCAAGCAGGGCAAGTATAACGCGGTGGTGGAGCAGATCCGCGCCTGCCACGAGAAGGGCCAGCCGGTGCTGGTGGGCACGGTGTCCATCGAGATTTCGGAAATGGTGAGCAAAATGCTCACCCGGGCGGGCATCAAGCACAACGTGCTGAACGCCAAGCACCACGAGAAGGAGGCGGAGATCGTGGCCCAGGCGGGCCGCCTGGGGGCGGTCACCGTGGCCACCAACATGGCCGGGCGCGGCACCGATATCATGCTGGGCGGCAACGCCGAGTTCATGGCCAAGGCCCAGCTGCGCAGGCAGGGGATGGGCGACGAGCTGCTGGCCGAGGCCACCGGCCACGCCGAGACCGAGGACCAGGAGATCCTGGACGCCCGGAAGCTCTTCGCCGACACCGAGGCCAAGTACAAGGAGGAGATCCGGGAGGAGGCGGAAAAGGTCCGCCAGGCCGGGGGGCTCTACATCCTGGGCACCGAGCGCCACGAGTCCCGGCGCATCGACAACCAGCTCCGGGGCCGCGCCGGGCGGCAGGGCGACCCGGGGGAGAGCCGGTTCTTCCTGTCCCTGGAGGACGATATCCTCCGGCTGTTCGGCTCCGAGCGCATCCAGGGCCTGATGGAGCGGCTGGGGGTGGACGACGACACGCCGCTGGACCAGAAGATGCTGTCCGGCGCCATTGAGAACGCCCAGAAACAGGTGGAGTCCCGGAACTTCCAGACCCGGAAAACCGTGCTGGAGTACGACGACGTGATGAACACCCAGCGGGAGGTCATCTACAAGCAGCGCCGCCAGGTGCTGGACGGGGAGGACATCCACGCCGCGGTGGAAAATATGCTGGACAGCGCCGTGGGCACGCTGGCGGCCGGCCACGCCGGGGAGCAGCCCCACGTCAGCGGCGAGGACCTGAAGGCCGCCACCGGCCATCTGCTGGGCTCTGTGTTTACCGCGGAGCAGATCACCGGCTTTTTGAAGGAGGCGGGCTCCGTCTCCCCCGATAAGCTGTCGGAGGAGATGCTGGAGACCGCCCGGGGCAATTACGCCCGGCGGGAGCAGATGATCAACCAGGCCATGGAGGGCCGGATGGAGCCGGGCAAGTCCGCCATGCGGGAGCTGGAGCGGGTGATTTTGCTGCGGGTGGTGGACGAGTTCTGGATGGACCACATCGACGCCATGACCGAGCTGCGCCAGGGCATCGGCCTGCGGGCCTACGGCCAGTCCGACCCGGTGGTGGAGTACAAGCGCGAGGGCTTCGAGATGTTCGAGCAGATGATCGCCGCCATCCAGGAGGAGACGGTGCGGCGGCTGTTCACCGTTCGGGTGAAGACCAACGAGGAGATCCGGCGCGAGCGGGTGGCCAAGATCACCGGCCAGTCCGGCGGCGGGGACGAGACGGTGAAGAAGCAGCCGGTCAAAAAGACGGTGAAGATCGGCCGCAACGACCCCTGCCCCTGCGGAAGCGGATTGAAGTGGAAAAAGTGCACCTGCCCGGAGTACCACCGGGACGCCTGAGGATGGGGCCATGATCGTCCCCGTGACTGAGGAAAACCTGATGGACGCCGCCCGGGTCCACGCCGCCGCTTGGCGGGAATCCCACCGGGATATCTGCACCCCGGAGTTCGTGGCCGCCCACACCGCCCAGCGGCAGGCGGACTATCTCCGCAGGGAGCGGGCCGCCGGGAAGGAGCTGTGGCTGCTGCTCTCCCCCGGCCCGGTGGGGATCGTGTCCACCTGGGGCGACCTGATTGAAAACCTGTACGTGCTGCCCGAGCGGCAGGGGCTGGGCTATGGCGGACAGCTGCTGTGCTTCGCCGCCGCCCGGTGCCCCCGGCCCACCCTGTGGGTGCTCAGCAGCAACCAATTTGCCTATGACTGGTACTGCCGGGAGGGCTTCCGGCCCACCGGCGCGGAAAAGCCCCTGTCCGGGGGACTGCTTGAGCGGGAGCTCAGACGGGAGTGATACCGATGCATCTGGAGACGGAGCGCCTGGTCCTGGAGGAGTTCACCATGGACGACCTGCCCGCCCTGTGGGACATCTTCCGGGACGAGCAGACCATGGAGCACATGGCCCCCATGACCCGGGCGGGGACGGAGGAGCTGCTGCGCAGCTTCTGCCTGGAGCGCACGCCCCCCGGGGCCTTCGCCGCCCGGCTGCGGGAGGGGGGCGGCCTGGCGGGCTGGCTGCTGTTCAGCCAGGTGGACGCCCCGGGCATCTACGAGCTGGGCTGGGTGCTGCGCCGGGACTGCTGGGGGAAGGGGCTGGCCGGAGAGGCCAGCCGCGCTGTGCTGGCCCACGCCTTTTCGGCGCTGAACGCCCACAAGGTGATCGCCCAGACGGAGGATATCCGCCGGGCCGGGCCGCTGCTGGAGCGGCTGGGCATGGTCCGGGAGGGGGTGCAGCGCCGCCACGCCCAGGGCCGGGACGGCGCGTGGAAGGACATTTATTGGTATGGCCTGCTGCGAGAGGAGTATGCAAATGGAAATGACGCAACGCACCCATAACGGCGTAACCTTCCTGGCCGCGGACGGCATAGACGCCGCCGGCGGCGCGGCCCACGGCTTTTCCACCCGGCTGGGCGGCGTGTCGGAGGGGATGTGGGAGTCCCTCAACCTGGGCTTGAGCCGGGGGGACAACCCCGACCACGTAAAGGAGAATTACCGCCGCTTCCTGGCCGCCATTGGGGCGGACGGGACCAGGACCGCCAGCAGCAACCAGGTCCACGGCGGCGTGGTGCGCACCGTGACCACCGCCGACGTAAAGGACGACCTGTACGGCAAGGTGAGCTACGAGGCGGACGGGCTGATGACCGACCTGCCGGGGGTGACGCTGCTGGTGTACACCGCCGACTGCATCCCCATCCTGTTCTACGACCCGGTGCGGCGGGTGATCGCCGCCGTCCACGCGGGCTGGCGGGGCACCGCCGCCGGCATCGCCTCCCAGGCGGTGGAGCGGATGCGGGACGTGTACGGCTGCCGCCCCGGGGATATCCTGGCCGCCATCGGCCCGGGCATCGGCCCGGACTGCTTTGAGACCCACGAGGACGTGCCCAACGCCATGACCGCCGCTTTGTCCACTGCGGTGCTCCAGCACATCAAGATCAAGGCCAACGGCAAGTTCTCCGTGGATCTGAAGGGCATCAACGCCATGCGCCTGGGGCAGGCGGGGCTGGCGGCGGACCACATCGCCGTCAGCTCCCTGTGCACCGCCTGCCACCCCGAGATGTTCTGGAGCCACCGGCGGCTGGGCACCAGCCGGGGCTCCATGGCCGCCGCCATCCAGCTCAAATGAGGCGGCTCCTCCCCCTGCTGCTGGCGGCGTGGCTGGCCCTTTCGCTGGCGGGCTGCGCAGAGCCCTCCCCCCTGCCCTCCCCATCGGAGGAGCCCACCCCCTCCCCCTCTGCGGCGCCGGAGGCGGTGCGCTTCAGCCTGGGGTACGACCCCGCCGCCTCCCGCCACCCCCTCATCGGTACCAGCCAGGTGAACCAGGAGCTGACGGGGCTGGTGTACCAGGGGCTGTATGAGCTGGACAACCAGTTTACCACCCATCCCGTGCTGGCCGCCTCCGCCGCGCCGGCGGAGGACGGGCTGAGCTGGGCCGTTACATTAAAAAGCGGCGCGGTGTTCTCCGACGGCACCCCCCTCACCGCCCACCACGCCGCCGCGTCCCTCAACGCCGCCCGGGCGGCGGGGCCCTACGCCCCCCGGCTGACCGGCGTGGCCGGGGCATGGGCGGCGGACGACGCCACCCTGGTCATTTCGCTGGCCGCCCCGAACGGCAGCCTGCCCGCCCTGCTGGACGTGCCCATCGTGCTGGAGCAGGAGGAGGGGCCGCCCCTGGGCACCGGCTATTATCAATACGAGGCTGCGGGGGAGCGGCTGTACCTCCAGGCAAACCCCCGCCACAGCGGGGCGTCCGCCCTGCCCTATGCCGTCATCCCCCTCACGCCGGTGTCCGGCGCGGACGAGCGCGTCGCCGCCTTCGACAGCGGGGCGGTCACCGCCGTCACCACCCGGTTCGCCTCCCCCTACGCCCTGGGGTATTCCAGCAGCTATGAGACCTGCGATTACCCCACCACGACCCTGCTGTATGTGGGTATGCGCTGCTCCGGCGGGCCGTGCCAGTCGGCGCTGGTGCGCCGGGCGGTCTCCAGGGCGGTGGACCGGGCGGGGATCGTCCAAACCCTGCTGTCCGGCCACGCCGACCCGGCCTGCCTGCCCATATCCCCCCTCCACGGGGAGTACGCCGGGGAGGCGGCCGCCCTGCTGGACTTTGATATGGAGCAGGCCGCCGCCCTGCTGGCCGAGGCGGGGTATGGGCGCAGCGAGGAGGACGGCCTGCTCTACCGCCGCAGGGAGGCGCTGTCGCTGACGCTGCTGGTGAACAGCGACAACGAGTGCCGCCAGGGGGCGGCGGACGCTGTGGCCGGGGCGCTGAGGTCGCTGGGGGTGAGCGTGACGGTGAACACCCTTCCCTGGGAGGGCTACGCCGCCGCGCTGGCGGCGGGTCGGTTTGACTTGTATTTGGGCGAGGTGTCCCTCACCGGGGACTTCGACCCCGCCCCCCTGCTCTCCGGGGCGCTGAACTACGGCGGGCACGAGAGCTGGGAGCTGGGCCAGGCGCTGGACACCTGGCGGGCCGCCCGGGGGGACGGCAGGGCCCAGGCGGCCGAAGAGCTGTGGGCCCGGTTTGCCCAGGAGATCCCAATCGCCCCGGTGTGCTTCCAGCGGGGCTCTTTGCTGGTGCGGTGGGGGATGGCCTCCAACCTCCAGCCCACCAGAGGCAATCCCTTTTACCGCATGGAGGAGTGGACCACCACGGCGGTTTCTAAGAAGCTGTACCAATAGCCTCAGCACCCAGCTTTACGGCCCAAATTGCCGCCGGCCGCGTTGAAAAATCTTGAAATACACCAAGTATTCCCGCGATTTTTCGCCTTGCCGCCGGCAATTTTGGCTCGCCAATCTGAATACTTCGGCTGTTAGTACAGCTTCTAAATAAGTGAGCGCAAGGAGAATGGACCATGGATGAGAGCAAAAGCCAAGTATTTCGCTGTTATGTGCGCAAGCGCCCGGGCTTTGACGTGGAGGCCCAGGGGCTGTGCCGGGACCTGCGGGAGCAGCTGGGGATCGGGGGGCTGGACGGCCTGACCATTTTTAACCGCTACGATATGGAGGGGGTGGACCCGGCCGTCTACGCCCAGGCCCGGGAGACGGTGTTTTCCGAGCCCCAGGTGGACGCGGTGTACGACGAGGACTTCCCCCGCCCTGCCGGGAGCCACAGCATTCTGGCGGTGGAGGCCCTGCCGGGGCAGTTTGACCAGCGCTCGGACTCCGCCGGGCAGTGCGTGCAGCTGATGACCGGCGGGGAGCGGCCCCTGGTGGCCTACGCCAAGGTATATGTGCTGGAGGGGGTGCTGTCCGTCCCCGAGCTGGACAAGATCCGGGGCTACCTCATCAACCCCGTGGAGTGCCGGGAGGCGGCCCTGGATAAGCCGGACACCCTGGCCCGCGCCTACGGCGCCCCGGACCGGGTGGCTGTGCTGGACGGCTTCACCGCCCTGGACGGGGCGGGATTACAGGCCGAGCTGGACCGGCTGGGGCTGGCCATGGACCTGGACGACTTAAAATTCCTGCAAAACTACTTCCGGGACTGGGAGCGCCGGGACCCCACCATCACCGAGGTGCGGGTGGTGGACACCTATTGGTCCGACCACTGCCGCCATACCACCTTTTCCACCCATCTGGACGGGGCGGATATCCGGGACCCCCGGGTGCAGGGGGCCTATGGGCGCTATCTCGCCGCCCGGGAGGAGGTCTACGGGGAGGAGAAGGCCAAAAAACGCCCCCAGACCCTGATGGATATCGCCACCATCGGCACAAAGCTCCTCAAAAAGCGGGGGGAGCTGCCCGAGCTGGACGAGAGCGAGGAGATCAACGCCTGCTCCATCCACGTCCCCGCCGTGGTGGACGGGGAGGAGCAGGACTGGCTGCTCATGTTCAAAAACGAGACCCATAACCACCCCACCGAGATCGAGCCCTTCGGCGGCGCGGCCACCTGCATCGGCGGCTGCATCCGCGACCCCCTGTCCGGCCGGGCCTACGTCCACCAGGCCATGCGGGTGACGGGGGGCGGCGACCCCACCGTCCCCTTGGGCGATACCCTGGAGGGCAAGCTGCCCCAGCGCAAGATCGCCCAGACCGCCGCGGCGGGCTACTCCTCCTACGGCAACCAGATCGGCCTGGCCACGGGGCACGTGGCCGAGCTCTACCACCCCGGCTATATCGCCAAGCGCCTGGAGTGCGGCGCGGTGGTGGCCGCCGCCCCCGCCAGCCACGTGCGCCGGGAGCGCCCCGCTCCCGGGGACGTGGTGGTCCTGCTGGGGGGCCGCACCGGCCGGGACGGCATCGGCGGGGCCACCGGCTCCTCCAAGAGCCATAACCAGAAGTCGCTGGCCACCATGGCCAGCGAGGTGCAGAAGGGCAACGCCCCCGAGGAGCGCAAGCTCCAGCGGCTGTTCCGGGACGAGAACGTCACCCGGATGATTAAGCGCTGCAACGACTTCGGCGCGGGGGGCGTGTCGGTGGCCATCGGCGAGCTGGCCGACGGGCTGGAAATCGACCTGGACGCGGTGCGCAAAAAGTACGACGGGCTGGACGGCACCGAGCTTGCCATCTCCGAGAGCCAGGAGCGCATGGCGGTGGTGGTGTCCCCCGAGGACGAGGAGCAGTTTATCGCCATGGCCCAGGCGGAGAACCTGGAGGCCTACCGCGTCGCCGTGGTGACGGAGAGCCCCCGGATGGTGATGACCTGGAAGGGCCGGACCATCGCCGACCTCTCCCGGGAGTTTTTGAACACCAACGGCGCGATGAAGCACGCCCGGGTGTCGGTCCCGGAGCGGAATGATTCTGTGATCAGGCACGGTTTTTCCAGCCTGCGGGAGATGGCGTCCAGCCTGAAGTGCGCCAGCCGCCGGGGGCTGGTGGAGCGGTTTGACGGCTCCATTGGCGCGGGCTCTGTGCTCATGCCCTTCGGCGGCAAATACCAGGCCACCCCCGCCCAGGCCATGGCGGCCCTGCTGCCCACCATGCCCGGCGAGGAGACCGACCAGGCCAGCGTCATGGCCTGGGGCTGCGACCCGGAGGCGCTGAGCGCCAACCCCTATCAGGGCGCCTATGATGCGGTAACCACCTCCATTGCCAAGCTGGCGGCGGCGGGTGCGGACTATAAAGACGCCTACCTCACCTTGCAGGAGTTTTTCGAGAAGCTGCGGGACGAGCCGGAGCGCTGGGGCAAGCCCTTCTCCGCCCTGCTGGGGGCGCTGGACGCCCAGCTGGACTACGGGGCCGCCGCCATCGGCGGCAAGGATTCCATGTCCGGCTCCTTCCTGGACCTGGACGTGCCCCCTACCCTCATCTCCTTCGCCATCGCCCCGGTGAAGGCCGGGGACGTGCTCTCCCCCGAGTTCAAGGAGGCGGGGCACCCGGTCTACCTGTTCCAGGAGGACGGGCTGGACGAAAGCCCGGAAAAACGGAAGGCGGCGTGGGCGCAGCTGCACGCCCTGGCAAAGGCGGGGAAGGTAAAGGCGGCTTACGCGGTGGAGAATGGTATGGCCGAGGCCGTGATGAAAATGTCCTTCGGCAACCGCGTGGGCTTCCAGTCCCTGGACAAGGGCGGCGCGGCGTGGTATGTCCCCCGCCCGGGGGCCATTGTGGCGGAACTGGCGGAGGATTTGGGGAACTGCCACCCGGACGGGCTGTGGGCCAAGATCGGCCGCACCATCCCGGAGCCCTCCGTTGCCATCGGGGACGACTCCGCCCCCATCGGCGAACTGCTCAAGCTCAATGAGGCCGTTTTGGAGGAGGTCTACCCCACCCGCGCGGGCACGTCCGAAACGGTGGAGGCCGTCACCTGGGACCGCCGCTCCCCCGCCGTGTTCGACGGCGAGATCGCCCGGCCGAAGGTGGTCATCCCCGTGTTCCCCGGCACCAACTGCGAGTATGACAGCGTGCGGGCCTGCCTCCGAGCGGGGATGGACGCGGAGACGGTGGTGATCCGCAACCTCACCCCCCAGGCCCTGGCGGATTCCGCCCTGGAGCTGGAGCGGGCCATCAAAAACGCCCAGATCGTGTTCCTCCCCGGCGGCTTCTCCGGCGGCGACGAGCCGGAGGGCTCCGCCAAGCTCATCATGTCCCTGTTCCGCAACCCCCGGCTCACCGACGCGGTCCATGACCTGCTGAAGCGCCGGGACGGGCTGATGCTGGGCATCTGCAACGGCTTCCAAGCGCTGCTGAAGCTGGGCCTGGTGTCTTATGGTGAGATACGCCCCGCCGCGCAGGACAGCCCCACCCTGACCTACAACCTCATCGGGCGGCACCAGAGCCGGTACGTCACCACCAGGGTGGCGTCGGTGAAGTCCCCCTGGATGCTGCTCAGCCACGTGGGCGAGCTCCACACCATCCCCGTCTCCAACGGCGAGGGCCGGTTTGTGGCCCCCCAGGGCGTGCTGGACAGCCTGGCCGCCAACGGCCAGATCGCCACCCAGTACGTGGACAGCCAGGGCGTGCCGTCCATGGACATCGCGGTGAACCCCAACGGCTCAATGTGCGCCGTGGAGGGGCTCTTCTCCCCCGACGGCCGGGTGTTCGGCAAGATGGGCCATTCCGAGCGGCGGGGCGAGTTTGTGGCCAAGAACATCCCCGGCGACAAGCTCCAGCCCATTTTCGAATCCGGCGCGCTGTACTTCCGCTGAGGCGGGGGCAAGCGTCCAAACATAAGAAAGGCCGGCCCGGGACAATCCGGGCCGGCCTTTTTTCATGGCTTGGTGCTGCTGCGGCATGGGGCGTGCTCAGAAGTTGAACCAATAGACCCCAGCACGCAGCCTTGCGGCCCAAATTGCCGCCAGCTGCGTTAAAAAATCTTGAAATACACAAAGTATTCCTGCGATTTTTTGCCTTGCCGGCGGCAATTTTTCCTTGCAAGTCTGCATACTTCGGCTATTGGTACAGCTTCTCAGTCCTGCTGCGCGTCCGTCAGGCTGCCGCCGCTCAGGAATTCATAGTAATGGACAAGGGCGCTGTGGTCCTTCTCCCCTTCCCCGTGCTGGCGCATCCATTGGAACAGCTCCAGGACCTGCGCCGTCATGGGGACCGGCGCGCCAACGCTGTGGGCGCAGTCCAGCGCGTTGGCCAGATCCTTGATGTGCAGGTCGATCTTGAAGCCGGGCCTGTCGTCCCCCGCCAGCATCATGGGGCCCTTGGCGTCCAGAACCGCCGAGCCCGCCAGCCCGCCCCGGACGGCGCGGAGCACCAGCCCGGGATCGACGCCCGCCCTGCGGGCCAGGGTGAGGGCCTCCGCCAGGGCCTGGATATTGCAGGCCACGATGATCTGGTTGGCCAGCTTGGCGGTGTTGCCTGCGCCCACCTCCCCGCAGCGTATCACAGAGGACCCCATGGTCTCCAAAACCGGCTTGAACCGCTCAAACAACTCCTGCGGCCCGCCCACCATGAAGGACAGGGTGCCGTCTATGGCCTTGGGCTCGCCGCCGGACACGGGGGCGTCCAGCATCCCGACACCCCTTTGGGCCAGCTGCGCGGCAATCTCCCGGGAGGCGGTGGGGTCGATGGAGCTCATGTCGATGAATACGCTGCCCGGCCGCATGAAGGAGGCCACGCCCCCCGCCCCCAGCATGACCTCCTTCACCTGGGGGGAGTTGGGCAGCATGGTGAACACCACGCCGCACTCCCGGCCCACAGTCTCATAGCAGGCCGCCTGCGCACCGCAGCGCACCAGCTCGTCTACGCGCTCCCGGGTGCGGCTGCACACCAGCAGGTCCCGGTAACCGCCCTTGAGCAGGTTTTTCGCCATGGGCCTGCCCATGATGCCAAGTCCGATGAATCCGATTTTCATAAATGACCTCCTCCGTCTATGGGCCGGGCGGTCCCCATTGCAGCCGCTCCACCTCGCCCAACTTAGATGAGGCCAGTATACCATATGCCCCGGCAGGGAGCAAGCCGGGGGCTACAGCTTTTCCCGGAACAGCCCGTGGCGGTTGCAGTACCAGTACAGCCACCCCCCGCCCCGGGGACAGAACCGGGCGCCGGGCTGGCCCTCGGGGTATAGCTTCACCAGGTCGAACCGGCCGGTGGTCACATAGGCCAGGAAGGAGATATAATCGTGATTTCATTGTGTGGACAGGGCATTTCGTGTCCCTCCTTTCTATGCTTGGTGGATGGGGTGGCGTTTTACCACCTCATTTTGGGCAGAAAAAAAGCAGGAGACCTTTTTCAGATTTCCTGCTCGGTGTGCCG
>CAJUKT010000083.1 GCA_910587255.1 uncultured Oscillospiraceae bacterium | reverse complement strand
TGTTTCAGGCTTGACGGACGAAAACGGCAAGTATAATTATGCAAAGGCTGTACACCATTACCCGCCATTTTTCGACATATCCTGTTCGGCGAAAAACTACAAAATCGCATCGGCGCTGACAGTTCCTTGGTGTATAATAAAGACCGCTTGAGGGACGCTGAGACAGGAGGTGATCCAGATATGAAGGACAGGGTGTATATGGCCATCGATCTCCGCAGCTTTTACGCTTCCGTCGAGTGCGTGGAACGCCACCTTGACCCGCTCACCACCAATCTCGTGGTGGCGGACAAGAGCCGTACAGATAAAACCATCTGTCTGGCAGTCACACCTTCCCTGAAAGCCTACGGCATCTCCGGGCGGGCGCGGCTGTTTGAGGTGGTGCAGAAGGTGACGGAGGTGAACGCCCAACGGCAGCAGAAGGCTCCAAAGCGGCAGCTTACCGGCTCCTCTTGGCACGACCCGGACGTGAAGGCCAACCCGGAGCTGGCCCTGGATTATCTGGTGGTCCCGCCCAGGATGGCCCACTATATCGAATGGAGCACAAAAATTTATAATGTCTATCTGAAGTATGTGGCCCCTTCTGACATTTCCGCATACTCCATCGACGAGGTGCTGATGGACGTGACCAACTACCTGCCCACTTACAAGCTCACTCCCCGGGAGCTGGCCCGGAAAATTGTGTTGGACGTGTTGGACACCACCGGCATCACTGCCACGGCGGGCATCGGCGCGAACATGTATTTAGCAAAGGTGGCCATGGATATCTGGGCCAAGCACACCAAGCCGGACAAAAGCGGTGTGCGTATCGCGGCCATGGATGAAATGAGCTACCGCCGCCTGCTGTGGGAGCACCGGCCCCTCACCGACTTCTGGCGGGTGGGACCGGGCTACGCCAAAAAGCTGGAGGCCCAGGGGCTGTATACCATGGGCGATATCGCCCGGTGCTCTATCGGAAAGCCCACCGATTACTACAACGAGGAACTGCTCTATAAAATGTTCGGCGTGAACGCAGAGCTGCTGATCGACCATGCCTGGGGATATGAGCCGGTGACCATGGCGGATATCAAGGCGTACAAACCTGAGACGAAAAGCGTGGGTTCCGGCCAGGTGCTCACCTCCCCCTATCCTTTCAGCAAGGCTCGTATGGTGGCCTGGGAAATGGCGGATCAACTGGCCCTGGAGCTGGTGAGCCAGGGGCTGGTGACAGATCAGCTCACCCTCACCGTGGGCTATGACATTGACAACCTGCGCGATTCTCAGCGCCGGAAGCAGTACCACGGCGAGGTCAAAACGGACCGTTACGGGCGGCAGGTCCCCAAGCACGCCCACGGCACCGCCAACCTGGAGGAACGCACCGCCTCTTCCAAGCGTATCACGGCGGTGATCCTGGAGCTGTATGACCGTATTGTGGACAAAAACCTGCTGATCCGGCGAATGAATCTCACCGCCAATCGGGTGATGGATGAAAACGACCCTCCCGCCGAATCCGCCATAGAACAGCTTGACCTGTTCACCGACTACGCCGACGCTCAGGCCAAAAAGGAAGCTGAGGCGGCGGAGCTGGCTCGCGAGCGGAAGCTCCAGGAGACCATGCTGGGCATCAAAAACAAATTTGGTAAGAACGCCATTTTGAAGGGAACGAACCTGATCGACGGCGCTACCGCCGCCGACCGCAATAGTCGTATTGGAGGGCATA
Organism: uncultured Oscillospiraceae bacterium; assembly: GCA_910587255.1. GTDB lineage: Bacteria > Bacillota > Clostridia > Oscillospirales > Oscillospiraceae > Enterenecus. The sequence continues at coordinate 7,247 of CAJUKT010000083.1, read as the reverse complement.
AGGCTTAGAAATGGGAGCTTATGACGACATCATCAACCTGCCTCACCCCACTTCGCCCAGGCATCCCCGTATGCGTATGATAGACCGGGCGGCTCAGTTTTCGCCCTTTCAGGCTCTTTCCGGCTTTGGTTCGGCCATTCGGGAGACAGCCCGCGTCACCGGGGAACGGGTAGAGCTCACCGAGGATGAAAAGGCCGTGCTGGATGAAAAACTGCGGTATCTGTGTGAGACAGGCGGGGAAGCCATATTCACATATTTTCTGCCCGACGGGAAAAAAGACGGCGGGACCTATGTGGATGCCGTGGGTACGATCAAAAAAATTGACCCGTTGGAGGGGTGCGTTATCCTCACAGATAGAACGGCCATCCCTATTGAGGACATTCTGGAAGTGGAAGCCAAAAAGCCGCCGGGGCAAGGCTTGTAAGTTTTGCCGCTCTCCCTTATAATAAGACATCTGCTTTGATTGCGCGGCCCGGGATTCTGAGCGCCGCGCAAAATACATTTGAAACTGCGAGGTCACCATGAATCAGAAAGAGATCAGTGAGCTGAAGCGCCGCTTCCGGCTGGGCAAAAACGCCATCGGCCGCATTTACGGCTGCTATGTGAACAGCCAAAAGGAGATCGTCTCCTACCTGGACGAGTCCTTGGACCGTATGCCCGAGGAGGAGGGGGAGAAATACTTAGCCCTGCTGAAGAAGGCCCTGTCCGGGGCCCTGGGCCGGAACCTCATCGACATCGTGTTCTCCACCCAGCAGGTGGCAGACAGCGACGAGCACCGCCGCCTCATGGCCCTGCGGGACTCCCGGCTGAAGGACGGCGAGGTGCGGCAGGAGTTCTATCATGCGGTCATCGACAGTCTGGACATGGGGGAGAGCAATTATCTGATCCTGCTGGCCCACGACGCCTACGATGTGCCCCACCGGGGCAAAGACGGCGAGGATCGCGCGGATGAGGGCGACACGGTGTTCTGCTACATTGTGTGCTGCGTGTGCCCCGTGAAGGACGGCAAACTGGAGCTGAGCTACTGCGCGGGCGAAAATGAGTTCCACAACTGCGCCCCCAGCCAGATCGTCTCGCCGCGGGGCTGGGCTTCCTGTTCCCGGCCTTTGACGACCGGGCGGCCAATCTCTACAATGCCCTCACCTACGCCCGCAAGCCGGACGAGCTGCACCAGGAGTTTTTGGACGCCATCTTCCACACCGAGCCACCCATGTCCGCCGGGGAACAGCGGGAGGCGTTCCAGACTGCCCTGCGGGAGGGGCTGGAGGGGGCCTGCGGCCTGGAGGTGGTGCAGGCCGTCCATGAGCGGCTGACCGCCAAAATGGAGGAGCACCGGGAAGCCAAGGACCCCGAACCCCTGGCGGTCACCGCCAAGGACGTGGCCGCCATTCTGCGGGACTGCGGCGCAGAAGCCGCCCAGGCGGAGGCGTTCTGCGCAAAGTGCGGGGAGCTGTTCGGTGAGGGGGCGGCGCTCAGCCCCGCCAACCTCATCGACAGCAAGCGGTTTGAGGTCAAGGCCGCCGATGTGACCATCGCCGTGCCGCCGGAGCAGAGCTATCTAGTGGAGACGCGGATCATCGACGGGAAGAAATATCTGCTCATCCCCGCCGGGGAGGGGCTGGAGGTCAATGGGATGCCGGTGGACTGGGCACAAACTGAAAACGAATAAATAGGCATATTATCTTGCTTTTTTGGCCATCACCCTATATAATGGGCTGGAAACTTGAACCAGCAAATTGTCAAACAAGGGTGGTATTTATGGACAAGGAAAAAACGACATCCGCAGCCACTGAGCCTGAAGCCAAAAAGAAGGGCGGCAGAAAGCCCATGACGGCGGGAGAAAAGGCCGCCGCGGCAAAGGCCCGCGCCGAGAGCAAGGCGAAAGCGAACAGCCTCAAGCCCTCCGTCATCCTACAGTTCCAGGGCAGCGAAGTGGATCTGGACACGCTGGTGGAGGCCGCCAAGGCTGGCTTCCGGCAGGAGAAAAAGCGCACGCTCATCACCGATCTGAAGCTGTACGTCAAGCCGGAGGAGCGGATGGCCTACTATGTTGTAAACGAAACGTTCAACGGGAGCGTGGCATTTTAGCAAACACGAGATTGCCGGAAATAGCATGACGCCCCACAATGCAACTGCATTGTGGGGCGTCATTTTGACATATTTGAATTAGCCGTCCAGCACGCTCTTCTGGCGGCAGCACTCCGCAAGATAGTCCCGAGGCTGGTAATAAAACGCGGCATTGTAATCAGAGAGCCGTTCGTCGATCCATGAGGTATAGACCGCCAGCAGTGTCTCTACCACATCGTCCTGCCCAGACACGTCCTCAATCAACCGGGCATACACCTTGCCCATCGTCCACACATCAGGGACGGCGTAACGGGCTTTGCCTACATTGTCATAATCTCCGGCTGTCAGACCGAACTCCCCAATGGCATCGTCCGCCACCTTTTCAATGGGCTCACAGTGGAGCACATCGGCGTGTTCATAGATAATCCGCACACCGTTTTCGCCCAGCTCCGCCGCAACGTCCTTCCGCCTTCTGTGGAGGGTGCGGCCAAGCTGCTCTAGGAGGGAGCAGGTAAAAAACAGCGCGCTGTCATTTCGCTTTTCCATCGACAGTATAGCTCCTCTCGAACCGCAGGGCGGCCAGCGCCTTAGCGGTGTGAAAACTGATTTGATGAGTGGGGCGCTTAAACCTCGCCAGCTCCCAGAAGGCAGCACGGCTGATTTCCCCATCCAAAAAGCTCTGGACGTAGTTGAAAATGGTATCGTCCGCCATAGGGCCCTCTACCACATCATAGCCGTGGGGTGTACCGCTGCGGCAGGCCGCGATAAAATCCAGCCATTCGTCCGACATCTCCGGGAAGCGCAAGGCCGCCAGCTCCGCACCATCATCGAAGGAATAGACATTGACTACGCCCTTCCCACCGAACCTTATGGACCAGCGGGCAGCCTGCTCCTCCATCGTGGTGCAGTAGAAGCCCCAGAAAAAATCCTTATGAAATTTTTGAACACGGATCTCCGGGTATCTTACCTCAATCCGGCTTCCATGAAACAAGGTGCGCATGAGGCTCCACCATCCTTTCGGCAATTCCTATTATAGCCGGTTTTTCCCATATCCGCAACCATGTTTACCGTCATCTCGCCAATTTCAGCGCACAGCCTCCGTTAGAGACGTCTTGCCACGATCTCCCGCACGATCTCATCCCCCAGCAGCTCGCTGGTGCGGTAAATATTCTGGCAAAAAGATTTCAGGCTGAACGCCATACCCGGCATACCCTTGTCCAGCAGCACCCCAGTGACGGTGAACCGCCGCGCGGCCTGTTCCGCGCGAAGTTGCTCCAAATACTGATCCGGCAGCTCACATTCACCGTCTGTGACAAATACAATGTCAGCGTTTTCAAAGCCCTCTGCCTCCATCAGCCGCAGGGCCTCGTTCATCGGCGTCTGGAAATTGGTGCCGCCGCCCAAAAAGGTTTCTGCGGCGCGCAGTTTATCCGCTATGGTATACGCTCCAGGCCGGAACAGATCGGTTTGGAACCTTCCCGACCTGGAAAAGTGAATGAGGGCGAAGCTCCTCCCGCTGTCTGCCGCGATCTCCAGCAGAGTGAGTGCCACAGCTTTCCCCCATGCGGCAGGATCGCCCTCGGTGGAGTCGGATTCATCCAGGCAGCAGATGATGTCCCCCATACCTTTGAAAATGGGCTCCCGGCGCTGGTACTGCTTGATTTGCCCCCGCTGGTACTTGCGCAGGAACAGCGGCGTGGTCTGGGGTGAGGCCAGCATGGCCAGCTCGGAGGTGAGGGCGCGGGACAAGTCACGGCCCAGCTCCAGGGCATATTTCTCGCCCCGGCCATAGGCGTAGCCGTTGCGCTTGCCCTGGGCGAAGATTTCCCGAAACCTGCCCAGGTACTTGGCAATATCTCGCAGAACCTGGCTTTTGCGCACCAGGGCCAGCAGATCGGCGTTTGCCTCGTTCTTTTCCAAATTGCCGGGCTCGTCGCTCCAGGCCCCGATGATATTCCGCACCTCATCCGCCTTTTCAGCGGCGGCGGTCACAGCCAGAGACACCAGCTCGGCCACATCGTCCCTGCTTTTAGCGGCGTTGGCGTCCGCCAGCTTACCCACGGCCTCCACCTGGCGGCGTTTGCTCTCCACCTTGTTGGCGGCGTCTACCACGGACTGCTCCAAGTCCTGGCCGCAGTCCTTCATGGCCTGCATCCGCTCCAACAGCTCCACCAGTTCTTTTTGTGCCTGCCGTTCCCCCTGCTCCAGCTTTTCCAGGGTATTCAGCGCGTTTTTCTCCCCGCCGATGTTGGAAAGCAGGCTGTCCAGCTCCCCGACGGTGCGGGTGATGAACTCAGATGCCGCCTCGTAGGCGGGCAGCTCCCGGCCCTCGCACACCGACTTCAGCGTGGGATAGTCCTCGCTTTGGGTGATATGCTCCAAAATGGGTCCGTTGAATTTCCGGGCGGCCACAGTCAGCATATCTTCCCCGTTTTTTCGGGGCATGAGGGAGTAGAAGGACTGGAACACGTCCCGGGCCAGCGCTGGGAAGGAGGGCAGCTTTTTTGCCGCATCCCCCTCGGTCTGCTCCAGGGCGTCGTCTCCGTCCCGCAGGTCGGCGTAAATGCTGTCCTCCAGCCGGGTGGAGCGCAGCACCCGGTCTGTGCCCGACCCCTCCTCGGGCCGCTCTATGGCGGCCCAGGGGGAGCGCAGGACGTCCTCAATGGTGCGGTAGGGGCCGCGCATTACGCATCCCCGCCCTTCTGACGGTGCGCCATCCACTCCCGCAGGATGTAGACAGCTTGGGCGTGGTCATAGCTCAGCTCTGGGAACTCCTGCTGAAGGTAGGGCACCGCGCCGTACATATTGGTGACACCGGATTCCCGCAGTGCGTCTAAGTAGTCAAAATATTTTTTCATTGTGCTTTTCCTCCAAAAAGTGAGACGAAGCGGAACCATCCTGTTCCCGCTTCGTCTCTAAAATTCTATATCTCTTGCGTTCAGCAAAAGAATGTGATTTCGTCTACGCAGAAATGTTTCGCTTCAGCGAAACAGGTTAGGCACAGTGTATCCCTCCCTGCGCCGCATAGCGGTAAAGCAAGTGGGCGTTGTGGCGCAGAAATTCATCAAACAGCGCCAGTTCGTCAGGCCGGAAGCCCTCGTTGAATTTCCACTCATAGCTTGGCAGGACACACCGGGCCGAAACAAAGCCGTCCTCTGTGGGCCGCTCAAAATGCACCTCTACCGACTGCACGCCCTCATGCTCCATGATATGGGAATGGGTGATCTCGGTATCGTCAGCCAACGTGATATAAGGGTACATCATAGCGATATCCCGTCCTTCGCTTTCATTTAAGATAGCTATAGTTTATCAGTTCGCAGGCAAAATAGCAACTGTCAAAATCGGGCCACGCGGGCGGGAGGGTTCCCCCTCCCGCCGCTGTTTCTCAGAACGGCAGATCGCCGTCGTCATCCGCCAGGTCTGCGAAGCCGTTGTCAGAGCCGGTGCCGAAATCACCAGGCAGCTGGAAATCGTCATCCTTCCCCGCCTTGGCCTTGCCCCCGGCGCTGTCGCCGTCCTTGGGTTTGCTGTCGCCGAAATAGACGCTGGACACCAGCACCTCCGCGCTGCGGCGCTTATTCCCCTCCTTGTCCGTCCAGTCCCGGAGCTGCAGCCTGCCCTCCACCACGGCCATGCGCCCCTTGGCGAAATACTTATCCACAAATTCGCCGGTGGAGCGCCACACCACGCAGTCGATGAAGTCGGTCTTGCGTTCGCCGGCCTCCTTGTCCTTGAAATCCCGATCCACCGCCAGGGTGAAGCTGGCTACGGCTGTGCCCGCCTGGGTGTGCCGCAGTTCCGGATCCCGGGTCAGACGGCCCATCATTACGATGTGGTTCAACATGATTTTGTCCTCCTTGTATTTTTATTGCAGCGCCGCCAGCTGCCCCAGCGGCGTGTGGGTGAAGCCCACGGCCTCGTGGGCCTGCTTGTTGATCCGTTCCATATCCGCCAGCAGTCCATCCGTCAGCGCCGTTTCGCCGTCCGACTGGGCAGATGCGGCCAGCTTCTGCTGTTCATTGTAGAGCCGTACCAACTCGCCCCGCAGCTTGATGAGGGCCTTGCTGCCCGCGTTGGGCTTGCCTGCGTCGGCACGATTGCCGTCAAACTCCGCCTGTACGTCCATGGCCATAGCCCGGATGCTGTTCACCTTGTCCTGCATGGGGTTGACGCACATGCGCTCCAGCACAGTTTCCACCCCGGGCCGGTCCACCGGCTTCTGCCAGAGGTAGTTTTTCAGGGCCAGCAGATCCTGGGACTCCACCTGGCTGTGGCCGGACAGCCACGCCTTGGCCTGGGCGATGGGGTAGTAATTGAGGTACTTGCGGTCCGACACCGGGACGCCGTCCTTCCGAAGCTGGCACAGGATATCGTCAGCTAGCTCGTTGGCGGCATCGGGCACCGGGATCGCCGCCACTTCCTTCTGCATCTGTTCCAGTTCGTCCAGCGTGATGGACGCGGTGATCTGTCCGGCACGTTTCGCCTGCTTGTCCGCCAGCACCGCCAGCCGCTTGGCGCGGTCTGAGATGTTGTCTGTCACCACCTTCAGCTCCAGCCGGTCATAGAGGGCTTCCAGAATTTTTTCCTGGGGATCGTTGAAGTTGGGAATCTCGTTGGAGGCTGCGAAGAAGGAGATGGTGGGTATGGGATAAGTACGGCCCTCGTTGGTGTACTTGCGTTCGTTGAAGGCAGTGAGCAGGGAGTTGAGCACCCCGTCGTTGCACTTGAAAATTTCGTCCACGAACACAATGTCCGCCTCGGGGATTTTCCCGGCAGTGAGTACAGAGGGCTCGCCGGAGTGAAGTGCCGCCAGGGCCGCCCGATAATCCGCCAGCGCCGCCGTGTGCGCCCTCAGCAGTTCATAGGTTGACGGCGAATCCTTTTGGCTGGAAAAGCTTTCTACAAAGCACTCCAGCTTTGAACGCAGGTGTTGGTAGAGCTCATCGCCGCTCACAACGGACTCCGGCACGCTGCCGGGGAGCAGGCTGGACAGGTCAACGCGCCCGAAAAGCTGTTCCTCATCGGTCTGCTTGGACAGCAGGCGCTCAAACTGCCGGGCCCCGGTGATCCGGGCGCGGAACTGGTTGATGGCGTAGCTCTTGGCCTGGCCGGGCGCGCCCAGGATGAACAGGTTCTTTCGGGTGAGCAGGGCGATGGCGATGGCCTCCACCAGCTCCTCC
>CAJUKT010000082.1 GCA_910587255.1 uncultured Oscillospiraceae bacterium | reverse complement strand
GTGACCAGGCCGATGAGCAGGACGGTCCAGATGACGATGGCCGAGCCCATGCCGCGGCTGCCCGCCACGAAGGACTCCCGGTAGAACAGGTACATCAGGCTCTGCACGCTGGTGACGGCGGGGTTGGTCTCCTCCACCATCATATAGATCAGGTCGTACACCTTGACGGAGGCCATCAGGCGCATAATCATCACCACGAACAGGGTGGGGGACACCATGGGCAGGGTGATGGTGAAGAACTGCTTCACCTTGCCCGCGCCGTCGATGCTGTTGGCCTCGTAGAGGGTTTTGGGGATGTTCTGGAGCCCCGCCAGCAGCAGGACGGCGTCATAGCCGATATTGCTCCAGATGGCCACGATGGCGCAGGAGACCATGACGAAATTGGGGTCGGTGATCCAGCCGATCTTGGCGCCAAGCGCCTGGTTGAGGATGCCGTACTCGCCGTTGAAGATCCAGCGCCACACCATGGTGACGGCGGCGGGGGCGCACACCATGGGCAGGAAGAAGATGGTACGGAAGCCGCCCTTGAACTTGATTTTCGCGTTCAGGAGCATGGCTACCAGCAGGGACAGGAACAGCCCCACGGGGACGGTGAGGATGCAAAACAGGACGGTGTTCCAGGTGGCCTTCCAGAACTCGGGGGTCTGGAACATCTCTGCGTAGTTGGCAAGGCCGATGAACTTGTAGTGGCCGAAGCCCAGGTGCTCGCAGAAGCTGGTGTAGATGGTCTGCGCGAAGGGCCACAGGTTGAGCACCAGCAGGCCGATGATGGTGGGGGCCACCATGAGGTAGGCCCAGTTTTGCTCCCGGCGGGCCGCCGGGGACAGCTTGTTTTTCTTCACAGTTGACCCTCCTCTCAGTCGCCCGCCAGCTTTTTGGCGGTCTCGGTGTCCACAATGCTCTGCATCTTGGCCATGGCCTCGTCCAGGCTCTGCTGGCCGTTATAGACCTTGTTCAGCTCGTCCAGCACGGGGCTCTTCCACTTGGGCTTGGCGGAGTTGTTCACGTTCTGCACGCCGTACTCGAACTGGTCCATCACCATCTCCACGTTGATATCGTAGCCCTTCTCGTCAAAGGCGTCGAAATAGGGCTGCTCGGTGCCGTTGTAGGCGGAGATGGCCGCGCCGTAGGAGCTAGCCAGCAGCTGGGCCTCCTCGGTGCCGAAGAACTTGATCACGTCCAGGGCGATATCGCGGGTCTTGCCCTTGGCGGCGGTGGAGTAGCACAGGCCGTTGGAGATGGTGGCCCGGCCATCGCCGCTGACGGGGTCGGGGCACTTGGGCATGGGGGCGATATCCCACTTGCCGTCCATGTTGGGGAAGTTGACGCACTTGTTCATCAGCTCCCAGTTGCCCTCCACGTACATGGAGCCGATGCCGGAGAAGAAGGCGGTGCCGGGGGCGGTCTCGGCGAAATAGGCCTGCTTGGGGCACCAGTCATAGCTCTGCATTCCCACATAGAACTCCATGCCCTTCTTGGTGCCGGGCTGGTCGAAGCCCGCGCGGGTGAAGTCCTCGTTCAAAATGTACCCGCCGGCCTGGTAGACGAAGCTCCAGTAGCCCATCTGGTCGTCGTTGTAGGCCATGAAGCCGTAATTGCCGGTGTTGTCGTAGATGGCCTGGGAGGCGCTGAGCAGGTCGTCCCAGGTCCAGTTCTCGTCGGGATAGGACACCCCGGCGGCGTCGAACATCTCCTTATTGTACACCAGGAAGATGTTATCCTTATCCTTGGGCACGCCGTACATCCTGCCGTCGCTGCCCTGGGCGTTGCCGATGGAGATCTCGGAGAAATGGTTCTGATAATAGCCCGCCTCCACGTCGTCATAGAGGCCGGTGACATCCGCCAGGATGCCGAAATCGGAATAGTACAAGATCTGGTTGGTGTGCATCCAGAAGATATCCGGCATGGTGTTGGATTCGGCTGCGGCCTCCAGCTTGGTCCAGTACTCGTTCCAGCTGGTGACCTGTACCTCGATGACCACATCGGGATGCTTTTGGGTGTAGGCGTCGCAGATGGCCTGCATGCTCTCGCGCTGGGCCACGTCCCAGATCTGGAATTTGAGGTGGGTCTTGCCGTCCACGGAGCCGCAGCCGCACAGGGACAGCAGCAGCGCCAAGGCCAAGACCAGCGCCGTGATGCGGGGGATCTTTTTCATAAACACCACTCCTCTGCTTCATTTTCTCGCCGCTGCCGCTCAGGGGCAGCGTTTGTAAGCAGATGATACCGCTTTGGCCCCGGCGCTGTAAATGGACGGTGTTTTCAGAAATATGCCCAGATGTGACTTTAGACGCTTTCGGTGCATATCGCCCAACACAACGACATATTTTTGATGTTTTTGTCTCTTTGACCATATTTATCCACAGATTTTTGTTGAAAATGACAGGTATAATCCTTGCATTTCTGGTTTTCCTGTTTTTTCCTGCTCCTGTAATATTTAACATATGTCTTTATGTGTGCCTCGCTGTCGAACCCCGGCGGCAGGCAAGCTGTTTAAAATAATTTTGAAATTCCTCTTGACGGCGTGCCCGCCCTCTGCTATCATGTATTTAAAGAAATTTTGAATTAGGCGCTGTTTGGAGGGAGCTTCTCATGCCTGTATCCGATATCCTGTCGGCGCTGGCCGACGAAAACCGGCGCAGAATCCTGACCACGCTGAAGCAGGGCCGCGTCTCCTCCGGCGAGCTGGCCCAGGCGGTGGGCATGACCCCCCAGGCCCTGTCCTACCACCTGAAAAAGCTGCGGGAGGCGGAGCTGATCTACGAGACCCGGCGGAAGAACTTCATCTTCTACGAGCTGGACCTGACGGTGCTGGACGAGGCCATTTTGTGGCTGGACAACTTGAGAGGAGGCGCGGATCATGAACAAAACGCTGAAAAAAATGTATACTGCCTGCGTCCTGCTGATCCTTCTGACGCTGATTCTGGTGCTGGCGGCGCTGCCCTTTCTGCCGGACCGCATCCCGGCCCACTATGACGCAGCGGGTGTCGTGAACCGCTGGGGGAGCAAATTTGAAATGCTGATCTTTCCGGGCCTCGTGCTCCCCTACGGGGCGCTGTTTCTGGGCACCTGCCGGATGTGCCGGGAATTTTCCTCCGGGGAGTTGGGGGAGCGCATCATAGTCATCGGGGGCATTGTCCAGTTCGCCGTGTTCGACCTGATGACCGCGTACTTTTTGTATACCAGCTTCCGGCAGGTGGAAATCCTGGCCTTCATGCCCTTGGACCTCAACCAGCTGCTGTGCGGAGTGAGCGGCCTGGGGCTCATCGCCCTGGGTAACTGGATACCCAAGCTGAAGGAGCCCGGCCCGGTGGGCCTGCGCACCCGCTGGAGCATGAAAAGCACGGCGGTCTGGCGCAAATGCCAGCGGTTCGGCGGCTGGTCCTTCGCGGCGGCGGGGGCGGGCAGCATCCTGGCCGCCCTGCTGGTGGAGGGCGTGTGGTGCTGCGTATGGATGGTTCTGGCCCTCACAGCCGCCGGCATCGCCGGGGCCATCTACTCCTGGTACGCGGCCAAGACCACCACGGAGGGATAAAAAAGCGCCCCTCCCCCAAGCGGGGGAGGGGCGCTTTGCGTATCATTCTTACTCGATGCCGCTCAAATCGAACTTGTCCAGCCAGGCGCTGGCGGTCTCGCACACGCCCCGCAGGCACGCCTCGCCGAAGGGACTCTCCAGCCCGGCGTTTTCCAGCAGGCCGGTGAAGGTGCGGCTGCCGCCCTGCTTCGTGTAGGCCATGTACTTCTCCCAGGCCAGCCCGCGGTCCTTCTGGAGCAGGGCCCAGAACTGGAGAGACACGGTCTGGGCCAGGCAGTAGTCGATATAGTAGAAGGGGCTGGAATAGATGTGGTGCTGGCGCTGCCAGCCCTCCCCCTGGGCGTAGAAGGGGATGTCCCCGTCCAGCTTCACCCAGGGCATATACACCCCCAGCAGCTCCTTCCAGACAGCGTGGCGCTGGGCCGGGGTCATATCCGGGTTGGCGTAAACCTCGTGCTGGAAGTGGTCCACCATGGCGCCGTAGGGGATGAAGGTGAGGGCGCCGGACAGGTGGCTGTACAGGAACTTCTTGGTGTCCTTGCCGAAGAAGCCCTCCGCCCAGGGCCAGGCCATGAACTCCATGGACATGGAGTGGACCTCGCAGGCCTCCATGCCGGGCCAGACGTACTCCATGGGCACCCGGTCCCGGTTCATCCAGGCGGCGAAGGCGTGGCCCGCCTCGTGGGTGACCACCTCCACATCCCCCTGGGTGCCGTTGAAGTTGGCGAAGATGAAGGGCACCCGGTAGTCGGGGATGGAGGTGCAGTAGCCGCCGGAGCGCTTGCCCTCGGTGGACAGCACATCCAACAGCTCATTGTCCAGCATGGTCTGGAAGAACTCGCTGGTCTCGGGGGACAGCTCATCATAGAACTTCTTTCCCTGGGCCAGGATATCGTCGGGGGTTCCCTGGGGCCGGGGGTTGCCGGAGCGGAACTCCAGGGCGTTGTCGGCAAAGCTCATGGGGTACTGCTTGCCCAGACGCTTGGCCTGCTCCCGGTAGATGCGGTCGGCCACCGGCACCAGGTACTTCACCACGGCGGCGCGGAACTTCTCCACGTCCTCCTTGGTGTAGCAGTTGCGGCCCATGCGGTAGTAGCCCAGGGTGGTGTACCCCTCGTAGCCCAGCTTTTTGCCCATGGCGTCCCGCAGGTGGGTGAGCTGGTCGTAGATGCGGTCCAGGTCGCCCTGGTGGTCCTTGTACCACTGGCCCTCCGCCTTCCAGGCCGCCAGGCGGCGCTCGTCGTCCGCGTCCGTCTTGAAGGGGGTGAGCTGGGACAGGGTGTAGGTTTTGCCCTCGAAGGGGATCTGGGCGGAAGCCAGCAGCTTCTCATACTCGGTGGTCAGGTCGTTCTCCTGCTGGAGCTGGGGGATGATCTCCGGGGAGAAGGTCTTGAGCTGGATCTCCGCATTGACAAACAGCAGATCGCCGTACTCCGCCTCAAAATCCTTGCGGAAGGGGGAGGCCAGCATAGCCGCGGTCCACGCCTGCATGTACTCCTGGAGCTGGGGGAAAGCGCTGTTCCAGAAGGTCTCCTCCCCGTCGTAGAACTGGTCCCGGGTGTCGATGGAGTGGCGCACGCTGGCCAGGGTGGCCTGGGTGTCGATGTGCTTCAGCTCCTGCTCCTTCTCCAGGAACACGGCCTTGGCCTCCTCGTAGCTGGCGGCGCCCTTCAGCCGCTCCACCAAGCCGGACAGGGTTTGCTTCATCCCCTCCAGGTCGGGGCGCTCATAGGGCATCTGGGAAAACTTCATGATGATTCCTCCTTGATGTATTTAGAACGAACGTTTCACGTGAAACGGTTTAAACGACGCGCTCTCCATCCAGCACTGCCCGGATCAGCCGCTCGTCCCCGCTCCTGTAGTCCAGGGTGAGCAGGAAGGGCGGGCGGTCCTCCGCCAGCAGCTTGAGGAAGATCTCGTCCCCCTCCCAGATGGGCAGCTGCGTGACCTTCTCCTTGGGCACCCAGGCCAGCTCGCCCTCGTCGCAGTCCATGCGCAGCTCCCCCGTCCACCCCCCGGCGGTGAACAGGTACATAAACTGGTCGGAGCCGCTGTCGTTACACAGGAAGGTGACCACCCCCCGGAAACGCCAATGGGTGAGGGTGAGGCCGGTCTCCTCCCGCACCTCCCGGCGCAGGCATTCGTCGGGGCTCTCCCCCTCCTCGAACTTGCCCCCCACGCCGATCCATTTGCCCTTGTTGATATCCGCCTTTTTCTTGACCCGGTGGAGCATCAGATACTCCCCCCGGGGGTTTTCCAGGTAGCACAACGTACTGTTGTACATAATTTGTTGCCTCCCGTCATCACGCCCCGCCTCGCCGGCACAAGCAGCGCCCACTCGCGTTCCCCTTCGGGAAAGGCTCCTCCGCTGTGCCTCCTCTTCCCGCAAAGCCAGGGGGCGGCTTTGCGGGGGCCCCGTTGGGGCCGCTGCCAACGGCTTGGACGCTAGGCGCCGTTTGAAAATTGGCAATATGCCCAGCGGCAAGGAATTTTTTCGCCAGGCAAGGCGATTTGGCACAGAAATACTTTGTGTATTTCAAGGCAAAGCAACGCAGCTCGGCGGAAAAAGGCCCGCCGATTGGGCGTGTTGACAATTTTCAAGCAAGCCCTAGAAGGGCAGGTTCAAACCGCCCGTCAGCTTGGACATCTGCCCGGCGGCGTCCTCTGCGGCCTTGCGCAGCGCCTCGTTGACGGCGGCCACGATCAGGTCCTGGAGCATCTCCACGTCCTCCGGGTCCACCGCCTCGGGGTCGATGGCCACGCTCACCAGCTCCTTTTTGCCGGACACGGTGGCGGTGACTACGCCGCCCCCCGCCCCGGCCTCGTAGGTCTTGGCCTCCAGTTCCTCCTGGGCCTTGAGCATGTCCTGCTGCATCTTCTGTGCCTGGCGGATCATGCTGTTCATGTTCCCGCCGCCCATGCCGCCCATGCCGCGGCTGTTGAATCCCTTTGCCATATGTCTGCCTCCTTCGTCGGCGCAAAGTCTGCGCCACTCCGTTTCCGCCTGTGGCGAAAACTGCGTTTGCTCCCTTGCTTCTCCTCTCCCCACAAAGCCCAAGGGCGGCTTTGCGGGGGCCCCGTTTTTACTCCACTGTAATATTCGGCCCACCCTGGGCCAGAAACGCGTCCAGCGCGTCAACAGGGGCGGCCTGGGGGGCGGGGGCGGCCTCCGGCGGGGCCTGCCCCACCTTCACCGCCACGGTATGGGCTGCGCCTGTGAGGGTCTGGCACAGCTCCGCCATGGGCCGGGTGATGGCGGGGCGGTCCAGCATGTCCCGCAGAAAGTCGTTGGCCGTCCACAAGGTCACCTGCCGACCGTCGAAGCGTCCCTCCGCCATGGCGGGGTTGCTGATAAAGCTGTAGTCGCTCACCGCCAGCTTTGCCTTTAGCCGCTCCCGGAAGGCGGGCCAGCCCGGCCAGCCCTCCATGGCCCCCTGGGGCGGGGACGGCTGCGCCGCCGCGGGGGCGGGCCCGTCCTCCCGCGGGGGGACGCGGGGCGGGGCTCCGGGCGCGCGCCCTTTCGCCGGGGCAGGGCGGGGCTCCGGCTCCACATCCC
>CAJUKT010000081.1 GCA_910587255.1 uncultured Oscillospiraceae bacterium | reverse complement strand
TAGAGCGGATAAAGGCATTTTTCATCCTCTGGCCCACAACGGCGGACTTGTCCAGTACCTTAATGTCCTTGCCTGTGGCCTTTTCACGGGTCTTGATCCTGCTCATGGCCGCTCACCTCCCGTCTTTTCATCCAACGGTGTTTCAGTTCTGCCGGGGCCACATAGTACCTCCTGCGGCGCTGGCCCGTCCACTCCTTTCCACCGGCTTTACCATCAAAGGCAAAGCCAGCGGCCCGGAGCGATGCCCCGGTTTCCGTTGCCAGGGTATAGGTGACAATGCGCTCATAGCCCATGTCAAACCCAATGCGGCAACAGGCCCCGTATAGCTTGGAACAGGCATTGTGTGTCCCGTCCGTACAGCACCGCAGGATTTCCAGGGTCAGGCCATCGTCCAAATGCCGGGAAACGGGACGGCCACAAATGGCAACGCCGCATAGGGTGTCTCCATCATAGCAGGCCACGGCGAATTTGCCGCCAACGGGCGGGATGCTGTGCCGGTGGTACTGGCCTACATACTCCCTCGCTGCCCGCAGGTGGCAGGGCTTGATTTTCAGTGGCATTTTCACACCTCCGTCCATAAGGGGAGGGGCAGGCATCAAACCTGTCCCTCGGAAAAGCGGCCCTCACCGGGCCGGGTGGTCATCAAGCGGTAGAGTTCCGTATTGTGCGGAAAACGGTTGACGAAGGGCACCAGGGCGGAGCCGTACTTGATAAGGCCGCAGCCAGCGGGGGCGTTGGTGATGTGCCCCATCTGTTCCTCGGAGATGTTCAACAGTTTTGCCAGCTTTTCCCGGTCGCTTGCCGCCTGACTGAGCATGACAATGAACTCGGAGTTGGACAGCATAGTGCTGGCCTGAACGGAGTCCAGAAGATACTCCACGTTCTGCGTGATAGCGGTGGGATAGGCGTTGCGCTTTCTGAACTGCCGCCACGCGGAGTTGAAAAAGGCGGCGCTGAACTCGTTTTCAAACATCACATGGAACTCGTCAATGAAAACGTGGGTGCGCTTGCCCTTCTTCCAGTTCAGCGTAACGCGGTTGAGCATGGTGTCGGTGATAACCAGGTGGCCGATGGGCTTCAACTGCTCACCCAGACCATGAATGTCGAACACCACCACCCGCTTGTCCAGGTCAACGGTGCTTTCGTGGCCGAAAATGTCAAGGGAGCCGGTGGTGAACAGCTCCAGGGCCAGGGCAATTTCTCTCGCCATGTCCTCCGGCTGTGCCATCAGTTTTTCCCGGAGAGCCGCCAGGGTGGGGACTGCGCCGGTCTGCTCCGCTTCCTCGTAGAGTTCACCCGTACAGCGGTCAATAAGGGACTTCTGCTTTGCGCCCACGCCTGTGGGGTCGATGCGCTCCACCAAGGACATGATGAATTGGGACTTTACCACGATGGGGTTGTTCTCGCCGTAGCCGTCCACCATATACATAGCGTTCAAACGGTCTTTCCCGCCAGCGGCTACCCGGATCACGGTGCCCATATTGCCCATCGCTTCAATCAGGGGCGCGTACTCTCCCTCCGGGTCTGCTATAAGAATATCATCGTCCGTGTTGAGAATGAGGAACGTGATTTCCTCTTTCACGCTGAACGACTTGCCGGAGCCAGGGACGCCCAGCCGGAACGAGGACTGATTGAGCAGGTTTGCCTTGTTGCACATAATGAGGTTGTGGGAAATGGCGTTCTCCCCGAAGTAGATGCCGCCCTTGTCCATGATCTCCTGCACCTTAAAAGGCATGAACACGGCAAGGCTCTCGGTGGTCAGGGTACGGAAAGCATCAATTTTCCGTACTCCGATGGGCAGGACGGTATTCAGGCCGTCGATCTGCTGGTATTTCAGCACCGCCAACTGGCACCGCCCGGACAGGGAGCGTATCTTCTCCGTATCGCTGTCAAGCTGCTGTTTGCTGTCGGCGGTGATGACCAGCGTGAGAACGGCCTGCATCATCCGCTGGTCGCGGGTGGTGAGGTCGGCCAGAAATTCCTTGCTCTCCTTGCGCTGCAACTCCATGTCATAGGGGACAATGGCGGAAAAGTTGTTGTTCTGATTTTGCCGCCGCTGCCAATTCGTAATATTGGTTTCTACCCCTAACAGACGGTTCTCTACCTCACGCACCGCTTCATCGGTGGGTACGGAGAGAATGTCGATGGACAGCATCATGTTACGGTTCAGGTCGGTCAAGTCCGACACGATCTCGTCCTGAATATAGTTGGCGTAGTCCTTCAAAAACAGCACCCGGCAATAGCGGTCGCCCAGCTTCAGGTAGTCGCTGTGCTTTTCGATCCCGTCCGGGCAGATATAGTCCTTGAAATCGTGGCCCAGCCGTGCCATATCCGCCATATCAAAATGAAAGCTGCCCTCGTCCCCGGCACGGTAGAAGTCGTGGAGGACACGCAGGCGGTCAGCGCCGTCCAGTTCCACGCACTTGGAGCCGAGGGCGGCAAAGCGGGCGGTCAGGTCGGCCCCGATCCGGGTGAAGTAGGCGCGGGCGTCCTCAATGTCCTTTTTATAGATGGACACTGTGACAAACTTCTCCTGGGTGATGCCGTTGGCCCCGGTCGCCTTGTCAATGAGCATCTGATTATACTCCTTGCGGTACTTGTCCAGGCCGTCCCCGCGCATAGCCATAAGGACGGACTGCTCAAAGTCCGCTTGGCTCTGGCGGCGGTTGCAAATGGTCAGCTTGGTGGTGGCGGCGCTGTCCAGACCGTTCAGCAGCTCCGAGTAGGTGAGGAACATGGTTTCCTTGTCCTCCCGGCTGGCTACCTTGTAATTGATGTCGGTGAAACGGTAGGTCTTGGAGAACTTGGAGCCGCCCACCCGGAAAATGCCGTCCGGCCAGATGGTTTGAATGGGGATCACGTCCTGCACCCTGCGGGGGACGCGGTACGGCTCCCGATCCTGCCGCATGATGTTCTTGACACTCTTAATCATGGCGCTTGTATTCCTCCTTCTCCCGCTTTTCCAGGCTGGATTTCAAAAGGTCGTAGTACAGCGTGGACGATACAAAGCGGAGTTCTCGCGGTTCCAGCAGTTCCGAGCGCAGCCACGCCCAAATAAACTGCTCCGCCGTCATGCCGTGGTAGGTGAAAAAGCCCAGCGCCGCAAAGGGGGCCGCGCCCAGGACGCACATCCAGGACACGGTTTCGGTGCCGACGTAGGGTTTCAGCAGAAAGTACAGCCCCACGGCCACCGCCACCGCCAGCAGGGAACACACACACTGACGCATGGACAGGCCGAAAAACATACTCTCCGTGTAATTGCGAATTTCGCGGTTGATTTTGACTTCCAAAAATAAGACCTCCCAATTTGTAAGATGGAGTTGTTTTTGCCGCTCATATCGTATATAATAGAGAAGCAAAGGATTCTTTAGATTTCAAGAATAGAAAGGATGGCATTTATGAACTTAGCCAAACTCTCTGCCAATGGGCAAATTACGGTTCCCGTGGAGATTCGCCGTCTGCTCGGTTTGAAGTCCGGGGATAAGATTTTATTTTTCCAAAACAAAGGCGGCGAGATTGTTGTTGCTAACGCTTCCGCACAGGCTTTATCAAAGGTACAGGATGCTTTTTCCGGGCTTGCTGAAAAGCTGGGTGTGAAAGACGAGGATGACGTGCAGGCCCTGGTCGATGAAGTCCGCTACGGGGGAGAACGGGCGTGAAAATACTTGTTGATACAAACATCTTGTTCTCGGCCATGCTTTTTCGCGGCTCAAAACCGGCAAAGGCGCTGTTGTGCGTTTCCGATTACCATGAGATGGTCATTTGTGACCGCAGCATCTATGAACTTTACGATGTTCTCAAACGCAAGGCCCCAGAAGCACTCCCTGATGCAGAAGTGTTCTTGGCGGAGTTTTCTTATGAATTGATCCCCGCCGTTGATAATGGCACAAAATTGATTCGTGACGCAAAAGACCAGCCGATTTTGAACGCCGCCATTGTTGCGGATGTTGACATGATCCTGACAGGCGACAAAGATTTTTTGAGCCTGGATATGGAGCGCCCCCGCTGCCTGACCGTGACGGAATTTTTAGAGGAAGATGGAGTGGAGTGAAAAGCCCCACACTTTAACAGATACCCTCCTTTATCGCTCCAACCCGCTTTTTTTCCTGGGCGATTTCTGCTTGGAGGGGTAGGGCACAAATTCTTCCTCCCCCTCGATCATGCTGAACTCTGCCCGCAAAAGCGGATGGGTTTCAAGCGCCTGATGCTGACGGATCATGTGAAGCGCCTGTTCCCTTTCGATGGCGCTGCCCACCTGTGTTCCGTCTTTGAAAATATAAAATCGCTTCATGGCATTACCTCTCCCGGTCGTGGCGGTTTTTCGCCTTTGGCTCCTGCTGGGCCTGCCGCACCTCGCCGGGGACAACGTAGGTCGTACCGTCCCGGACGGTCGTATGGGTGGCGTAGCCCAGGATTTTCAGCACCTTGCGGACTTGCAGGGCGTGTTCTGCCGCAGGTACGCAGACACCAACCGCCCGATACATCTGAACATCCTCATACCACGGCTCGTCCCGGAAGTTATCATAGCGGAAGAAAATATCCTCCTTGATCTCGTCAATGGGTTTTGCCATCAATGCCCGGTATTCATCTTCAAAACTCATAAACAGCCCTCCTTTATAAGCCCATCATTTCACGCACAACATGGTCGGACATTTTCACGCTGCCCACCAGGATAAGCATATTGAACACGACTTCCCCGATATAGCTCCACACCATAGACGCTGCCGCAGCGTCCGGGTCAACGGTTGGCGGGGCACTGGCAAAGACAGAAAAGATGATGCAGGCCAGCACAATGACGGCCCCCTCCAGACAGACGGCGGCGTAGCTTTTGAGAAAACTTTTGCCCACGTTCTGGCTGGGTTCCCCGGCAAAGCTGGACAGGGGAATGGGGGCCAGCGCAGCGTACATATACATCTTAAAAAAGCGCCCGTAGACGCTCAAGATCATCACGAAGGACAGCACCCAAATAATCAGCCCGCCGATCAGCGTCACCGCCCACAGGGGGATGCTCTCAAAAAAGCCGCAGTCCTCAATGGCGGTCACGATCTCGGCGGGCAGGACGGTGGAGTTGGGAGCGCCAAAGCCTGCCGCGTTCATAATCGAGGACACGATGCCCTGAATGATATTCAGCAGGGCCAGCATCAGCTCCATGCCGTAGGTGATAAGCCCCTTTGCCAGCGCAAAACGGACGAACATTTTGACGGCCACCTCCGGCCTTTTCATTTCCGCATAGCTCGAACAGGTCTTTACCACGCCCACCACAAAGAACAGCACCAGCAGGGCGTAGCCAATGGCCTGCAACCCGCCGTGGATATTCACTACCACGCTCCAGATCGCGCCGCCCTTGAAGTCCTGGGGGGACTGCGTGATAAGCTGCCATATCTCGCTCAATTTGCCGTTCCAGACTTCCAAAGCGTTCTCTAAATTCTGGACTACCCAATTATCCGACACGCAAAGCACCTCCTTTTAGGGGCAGGCTATTTTGGGTTCCCGCAAAATCGAAGATTTTGTGGGAGAGGAGGCGCAAGGGAGCAGGCCCCGCTTTCGCCATAAGGCGGAAACGGGGCCACGCGGACTTTGCGCCGACGAGGGCCTGCCCCGTGTGTTCGGATAGCCTTGCCGGATCAGCCGGTGATAAGGGTCAAAATCTCCTTGGCAAAAGTTATAATGACGCCGCCCGCCAGGGTGAGGAAGCCGTTGGAACGCTGGGACGGGTCGTGGCTCTGGAGGGAGAGGCCCACCTGGACGATGCCCCAGCCCAGCAGGATCAGGCCCACGGCGCGGATCAGGCCGAAGATAAACTCGGACAGGTTGTTGATAACGGTGAGGGGGTCGTCGGCGGCAAAGGCCGTCATGGTGCAGCAGCCCATCAGGGCCACCGCCGCCACCAGGGAGCAGTAGTAGCGGTAGCCCTTTTTCACCTTGTCGGGCATGGGCAGGCGGTTGGTGTTCTTCTTCTCGTTCTTCTTGAAAACGCTCATTGTGTCGTACCTCCTAATGAATTGATAAGTTCTTCTAATTCTTCCTCTGTGAGAAGTAAGAAGTTGTGTTTCACCGCATCCTGTTCCTGTTCCGCCGCCTGTTTCAGCAGCTCCTTGTCAAACTGGATGGACACGATACTGCGGGTGTCCTCGCCGTGGCGGTAGGGTTCGGCCCCGCCGTCTGTGGTCAGCTTTACGTTGGGGTGTTTGAGGATGTCGTACTTGAAGTCCTGCACGGGCCGCTCCCCGCGAATAAAAAGGAGCGCATACTGGTTGTCCAGCATACGCACCTCATCCGGGGTCAAAAGTTCACGGCCCGCTAATTGCCAGTTGGTGGAGTAGCTGCCGCTCCGCCCCCTGGACTGGCCGTAGGTGTTGGTGTCGATGGTTTCCTTGCCCAGCAGCTTGGAAACGTAATAGGGTAAGGGCAGCCGCGCCTTACCGAGTTGCGCCCGGCAGGTTTCGGCTCCCTCCCCTCCGAACCGCACGTACCCCTCTCGGAGTATACGGCTCTCCATCTAACGATGGGCATCAGCAGTTATGGCAATCGAAATAGCAATTTTGGCATAAGGCCAGAGTTTTTCTCCGAATTTCCAGCATCTTGAGCTCGTAAATGTCTTTGCCTTTGAGCTTTTTCAGTTTCTTCACATGATGAATCAGGATGCTGTCCGTTTTCAGGCCACAGATTTCACAGGTCCCCGCTTTGAGCCGATTAGCAAGGCTGTTGCTCCACTGACGTTTCCTATATTCTGGAAGAATGTCTGCATAGACGGGCGCGGCTTGCTCGTTCATCTGGAATCCGTCGTGATAGAACTCGCAGCGTTTGGGCCCCGTCTTGGTCATGTAGTCCACGCCAAAGTGTCCATTTCGGACATACCTTTCTTTGATTTTGCTGACTTTGG
>CAJUKT010000080.1 GCA_910587255.1 uncultured Oscillospiraceae bacterium | reverse complement strand
TGAGGCGTTGGGCGAAGATGCCGAGTACATCCCTGACGGGGGGTGCTATCGTCCTGATGGAGATGAATGCATCGACCTTAGCAAACAGAACGGTATCCTCACCGGGATTTCTTCCCTTGACCGCACGATGGGTGGGCTTCGCTACGGCGAAGTTTCAATGGGGGTCGGATGCAGCGGCCACGGCAAGTCTACCATGTCAGGCCAATTCGTGCTGTCAGCGGCTTCACAGGAAATCAAGAGCTGTGTTTTCAACGGCGAGATATCCCGCGCTCAGCAAAACACCTGGCTTTTTGGACAGGCTGCGGGAAAAGATGGCGTAGAATGGGTGGAGCAGGCAGGCACAGGAAAAAAGTTCCCTGTGGTGAAGGATGACAAGTTAAAAGCCATCATCCAGGAAAAGCTCACCGAATACATTGATTTTATTGACTGCGACAATGAAATCATCTCTTTCGAAGACCTGATGCGGTGCTTCTACACGCACGTCAAGCAAGGCTACAAATTCTTTGTGGTAGACAACGTTATGGCCTTGACAATTGGGGCCGGAGATAATGAATATTCAGAGCAGGCGGACATAATTTACAAGATGGTTCGATTTGCTGAAAAATGGAATGTCCATATCCTGGTGCTGGCCCATCCCAAAAAGTCTGACAACGAAATCAAAGGGCTCAACGACATCTATGGGGCCTCAAAGATGGGAAACTGGGCGCATGAGGTGTTGGCCATTCATAAATTCTCACCTGAAGAGAAGGAAAAGTATGAGAAGGCTAATCCAGGAAAGCGGAGCTCTGATACCCGCATTAGAATCTTGAAATCCAGGGTGGCCCCTACCGATGAGGCCGTGTATCTGAACTTTGACAAGGCTGGACGCCGGTTCTACGCCGAAGGTGAGTATCCTTGCTTCTCCTGGGAGGTGGGGCCGGATGATGGTGTTGCCGCGAATGGAAATGCCTGCAATTTCAATGACGATGATTTGCCATTCCCGGTGGGCGAGCAGGCCAGCATTTTTGAAGAGCCAGCCCGCTCTCAATCGGCGTAAAGTTATGGAAGAAATCAAACTGTTACTGCCAGGGCAGCCCATTCCAAAGAAAAACAACATGCGAATCCTACATACGCCCCAGGGCCGGCCCTTTGTGGCGCCCAGCAAACGCTTCGAGGACTTTCAGAAGCAGGCCGGGCCGTACATTCCAGACGAAGTTCGAATCAAGATAGACCAGCCCTGCAACATTGCCTGCCGCTTCTTCCGAGGCGACCGTCGCCGCGTAGACCTGGTGAACCTGCTCCAGGCGGTCGATGATGTGCTGACGCATTACGGTGTGTTGGCGGATGACCACTGCAAAATCGTGGCTGCTCACGATGGAAGCCGCGTGTTCTACGACAAGGATGCGCCTCGCACAGAGATAGATATCATGCCTCTGGATGTACCGCAGCCATAATAAACAAAATCGAACGCTCCATCCCATCTACCAGGGAGGGAGCGCTTTATTATTGCCTCTCACCCATGAGGGCGCTGCCAAAGATTCAACCTAAAAAGTGATAGGAGAAAATCGGCCTGTATCAACGGTTCGAGGGCAAAAATTTGTGTTTACATTGTCATTAGTGCAGCACTATTTTGTCTTTCGTTTGGCGATGCTTTGTGCGTCTGTTTCTTTGCTGCTTTTCGTGAAAATTCAGCATCTTAATTGCGAAAAACCTTCCTGTGAGGGGCATTCTGTAAAGCCCTGATAAAGTGGGCTCCCTTTCTTCCATTGACAAAATTGGAAAGCAAAAACTGGCTGTTTTCAACGGTTTGAGCGCATTTCTTTGTGTCTGCTTTGGGGATAGTTTGGGGACAGTGTGGGCCTAATTTGTTCTTGATTTGGGTGTGGTTTGAGGATGGTTTGGGTGTGCTTTGGGTGTGGTTTGCGAAAGAGCAGGGGCTGTTGGGTGTCAGGCATATTAAGCTCAAAGATTTGATGCAGCGGGATTCCCATAAGAGAAATGTTTTCAGGCCGGTTTGTTGAAATTTGTATACCTACTGGGCTTTTGCCTCCGACCACCATTGACCATCGTCAGAAAGTTCTCCCCGCACCTCTTCCCAAAGTGCCAGCATATCCTCTGTGGCAGATTTTATCCGGGGCCAGTCCTCGGGGAACACCGGGAATGAGGGCAGCGTCAAATTTATTTGCCATGCGCTGATTTCTTTGTCGAACATCACTGCTGCCGTGGGGGCATATAGCAGCTCCTTTTCGTGTTCGATTTTTCCAGGTACTGGGATGTCGGGGAATCCCGTAAATGAGAGCATGCAGTTATGGCTGCGATAGGTCATGCGATGTACCCCAGATGGGGATTTCCTGGTCGCTTTTATAATCATTGTATCACCCACTTTTGAATCAAATTCTATCACAAATTTGAGAAAAATGGAATCCAGAGCATAAAAAATCCTTTGCAAAAAGCAGTCAATAGCAATGTTTTAGAGAGGGATTCTTGGTAATTGGGCTCAAAAGAGAATCCGGCACAGAGTGCCACACTGATGGTAAAATAAAACCGGGGCGGCCCTTCGAGGCCGCCCCGGTTGTTGTGTTATATGGCGATTCAGTTGGCGGGGTAAGCCGCATCCACCAACGCACGAGCAACTTTGTACATATCCGCATCGTTGATGCCACTGTATCCGTACTTGGCCTCATGCTCGGCAAAGGTGAATACAGTTGCACTGGGATTGTTTTCCGTGATAGTGCCATCCATCACATACCATGTGCCGTCCAGTTTAACCTGAACCCAAGCGTGGGCACCAGCGGCAACAGTACCGCCGATATTCAGGCTGGGAATCCCTGCTGCGGACAACAACTGGTTAAGCATTATTTCGTAACTCTGACAATCCCCCTTTTTACCCCCATTTGACCAGCTGGCACCACCATTCACCTGATAATCAATCTGCTCACAGACAGCCTTCACACAAAGGGCTGCTTTCTCCTTGTCGCTGATATCAGGGTTGGCGTTGATTTGGGCGATTGTGGCAGCAAAGCGTGGCGCAGAGGTAGTTGCTGAACCCAGCGGACGCAAATTATAAAATCGATAGGAAGTTCCATAATTGCCGTAATCTCCAGACCAACCAAACAAATTCTGCATTGCAAAATCCACATTCGCTTGTGTTGCAGCGGAACTTTTTTCTACTACGGCATAGTTGTAATATTGATTCACTCCACGAGTAATTTCGCCCTGCGTCAGAATCATCTCGGAATCCTTAATGGTCTGACAGGCAGCATTGAAGGAATCGCGGTCGGAGATATTTCGGATTTCCATGGGCTGCTGGGCCCAGTAGTCTGTGATAGGAGCGTGGCTTGCGATGTCATTCTTGCCCAGATTGAGTCGGGTGCTGGACATAGTCCCCACAGGGCTCACAGTCGTGGGAGGAGTGGGAATCACAGGCGGGGTCTCGCCACCGGAGGGGGCCCCGGCCAGCACGTTCTTCACCCGGCCGTAGACGGTGGCCGCAGCGGCACGCTCGGTGTTGCCGTTGCCATCGAACTTGCCCCCGCCGGTGCCGTTGATAATACCAAGCGCCCAGCAGGTGGCAACAGCGTTCTGGTGCATGGGGAAAATGTCAGAGATGTCGGCAATCTGGGATTTAGCGGTTTCCACCTTGGCAGCATCAGCGGTGATACCCTTGTCGCGCATAAGGTTGGCAATAGTCACGGCCATCTGAGTCCGGGACGCAGGACCGTTGAACTGGATGCTGGACAGGGTGCCGATGTCGGAATAGATGCCATGGCGACTCAGAATTTCGGCTTCACGGTTCCACCAGTTCTCCTGCGCAACGGCGTAGGGCTCATCGGCGTACCACGCACGATAGAGCATAACACTCCATTCGGCCATAGTCAGCGGAGCCGCAGGGCTGAACTGGCGCTCGCCGGTGTTGGGATTGTGATACGTCCCAGTCATGACACCGTCCTCATACGCAACGAGGATGCCGTCAAGTCCCCAGTGCGTAGAGGGCACGTCGGAGAAAGGGGAGCGGCCGTTTGCTGCGCAAACGACCTTCAACGTAGCCTGCGGGACAGGAGCGGGGGCAGCCAAGGCGGGAGCGGTCAGGGACAGGGCGAGTGCCAGGGCAAGGCCCAGGCTGATTTTCTTATGTGCACGCATTTTAATTAAAATCCTCCTTAGTATTGGCTGTATAAAGTATAAGTATTCGTGTTGCGGATAGTGCATCTTTATTATAACACTGTTTCCGAAAAACTCAAGCGTTTTGTGTAAAAAACTATAATATTTTCAGTATATTCACACTTTTTTGGGCGATTTAATGTCTGATAGGACATTTATATGCGCAATACATAGAGAAATGCGAGGCAAATCTATTTTTGCGTGAAGTATGTAGGATGCTGGCTAAAAAATGATACCACGATTTGCAATTGAGGTCAAGTGACCTCGATGAACGTTGCTCTCATTGTTATGATGGAAACAATGGGAGGGAGACGGATGATTAGTGCAGAATTGGTAGGGAGCACGATAGCAGAGTTGCGGAAATCCAAAGGAATGTCCCAAGAGGTGTTGAGCGGTCTGGCCGGCCTGGACCGAACGCATTACTCTAAAATCGAGCGTGGCCTACGCTCTCCGACAATCGATACTTTGTTCAAGATTGCCCATGCGCTGGATATGCCCCCGCATGAGATTGTGGCGGCCATTGAGCGGACATTGGCTGGGGAACTGGCCGTGGTTTAAACCTCGACACACAAATCGGGGTCCAGGGGAATTCCTGGACCCCGATTCACTCACTTAAAACTGTTTCAAGCGGAGCAAAAAATCTGTAAATAGAATTGCATTTAGAGCAGCTTTCTTTGTTGGATATCTTTCAAACCAGCCATGCGCCACAGCGTGCCGTCCAGGTACATCAGGCTTTGCTTCCTCAGGACTGTGGCAGGGGTACATAATGCATGTATCATAAAAGGCGGATATCGTAGAAGAACTCTGATTTTCTTCCACTAATTTAGCGACAGCATCCCGTAACTCTTTGCTGCTGGGTTTCTTCTCTATTGCGGCTTTCTCCCGGATAAACCCTTCCCAGAGTGTTGGCAGCACCCCCACCACAAGACCGTTTTCCTTTCGACGGTAGGCGTAGAGCGTTTCTTTCAGAAGCCGCTTGATGTGGTTGGGAATCGGGGCAACTTTCCATCTTTCCAATAAACTGTCCGTAAAATGTATCCCAAGACTGTGGAAAATGAATTGATTTAAAGCCGTTTCTTTTTTCTCAAATGGTTCATTCCTCTCAGACAGCTCGCATATTGGTACAAGTTTTTTCAATGGGAGAGACAGGAGAACAGATGGGCACCAATGAGCTTCGAGCAGCGTGCGGGAGCATTTCTGCTGGCAGTCGTAAAAGAACTCTCGAAACGACTGCTTGGGTCGGTCTGTAATGACCTCGCCAATCCAAGGCGATATCTGTGTGATATACACCTGGGAGGAGAAAAAAGATACTGTGTCTGCAAGGACAGTGAGTGTGCTTGGCTCACAAGGGATATATTCTGGCAAAGGCAACACAGACCGCTGATAAAGCTCCAAAGCTCGTTGAGCGTCTGCGGCATCCAATAAAAGAGAAGGCGGGATAGCCGAGGCATAAGGAGGCTCTACCCCCATGCTGGCTAAATGCTCATGATACATAGTGAAATCTTCTTTTGACTTGTTGAATGCCTCCTGGGCTTGCATGGCCTCCTCAATATAGGGCTGCATGGCATGGTATTCCTCTAACTGCTTGGCACCAGCTTGTATTACCTCAGAGTTTCGCATAGCTGCTTCTATGGCTGGCATCATCTTATTTATGCGCGCCTGAGCCTCCATGGCCTGCTGCAACGAAGACCATGGTATGGATGGTGGTGTGAACGGCATAGAGTAGCACCCTCCCAATAAATTGAGGTTCCCTCAATTCAGATACTTAATTTGAGTAGCAATTTTGCCCGCACTGATTGTTACGATGCCATAGCTTGGATGCTGGACATTTGATATCGTCCCTGGATTCAAAACCTCCATGCCGAGGCTTCTATCCTTAAATGGGGTATGGGTGTGGCCAAACAAAGCCACATCGGCGTCGACCTCCATTGCGGAGCTGCGCAGTTCCCAAAAGTGGGGTCGGTTTTGACGTGGAATGTGTGCCCATGAGCGGTGAAAAATTTCTTGCCAGCGATGGTTTTCCGAAGGACAGCCGGAGCGGCGGAATGCGTGTCGCAGTTGCCATGAACGAGGTAGGCCATGAGCTGTGGACGCTGTTTCGTGACTGCGGCAATGTCAGATGCCCCATCACCAAGGGAAAGGATACCATCTGTTTTTTTCTTCTCTGATAGCCTGAAGCATATGTTCAGAGCAGCTATGAGAATCGAAAAACACGCAGATTTTAATGTCATCCACAAAAACAGCCTCCTTTAAAATTTGCTTTCAGTATATCACATCTAACGGAATTTCCCAATAGATTGCTTGCCTGCTACCGCTAAAATTTTTCGATAGAATTGCAAAGCCCGTCCCTCCTTGTTATAATGGTCAATAATGACAGCGGGGAGGGGCGGCTATGGACTTATTGAACGAACTGAATGAAGCGCAGCGGGAGGCCGTCACCGCCACCGAGGGATGGGTGCGTGTTATCGCCGGGGCGGGCTCCGGCAAGACCCGGGCCCTCACCCATCGCTTCGCCTTCCTGGTGAACGAGCTGGGGATTTTGCCGGGAAACATCCTGTGCGTGACCTTTACCAACAAATCGGCCAACGAGATGCGCCAGCGCATCCACCAGCTCACCGGGGACAACGACACTGGGTACATCAACACCTTCCACGGCTTCTGCGTGTCTATTTTGCAGGAGGACAGCCACGCTTTCCAGTATCCCCGCAGCTTCCTGGTGCTGGACAACAGCGATATCGACGCGATGCTCCAAATCATCTACGAGGAGCACGGGCTGACCCTCCGGGACATGACCTTCTCCGCTGCCCGGGATATGATAGAAATCAAGAAACTGTTCAAGGAGCCGGATTATTACCGGGACATGATTTCCATGTCCCTGGAGACCTTGAAGGAGAAGTATGACCACGCCACCGCCGCCGACGACATCATCTTCTACGGCTATCTCTACCAGGAGAAAAAGTGCTTCGGCCTGGACTACAACGACCTCATCAAGTTTTCCCTGTACATCTTCCAGGAACACCCGAATATCCGCCTGAAATGGCAGCAGCGCCTGGAATACATCATGATTGACGAGTTCCAGGACATTGACTCGCTGCAATATGAGCTGATGGAGGTGCTGTGCGGCTATCACAAGAACCTGTTCATCGTGGGCGACCCGGACCAAACCATCTACACCTGGCGGGGCGCCAATGTGAAATACCTGCTGGATTTCGACCGGGAGCACCCCGGAACCCGCACCATCATGATGATGCGCAATTACCGCTCCACCCCGGAGATACTGGCGGCGGCCAACTCCCTGATTGCCCACAACCAAAACCGTATGGAGAAGGAGCTCATCCCAACGCTGCCATCCGGGAAGCCTGTCATGTGCCACTTCGCGGCCAGCCCGGAGGCGGAGGCCCAGGCGATAGTGGACGAGATAAAGGAGCTCCAGAGCCAGGGGGTGCGGCTGGGGGACATCACCATACTCTACCGGGCCCACTATGTGACCAGGGCGGTGGAGGAGGCGCTGCTGAAAGGGCAGGTGCCCTACACGCTCTACAGCGGGGTGCAGTTTTACAACCGTAAAGAGGTGAAGGACGCCCTCAGCTATCTGCGGATGATTGCTTACAAGGATGACCTCTCCTTCCGGCGGGTGGCTAATGTCCCCAAGCGCAATCTGGGCAAGCGCCGGATGGCCTTTTTGGAGGAGTACGCCGCCCGGCGGGGCTGTTCGCTCTATCAGGCACTCCAGGAAAACCTGGATGACCCCACATTGAAAGGGACGAAAGCCCAGCAGTTTATCTCCCTCATTGAACTATTCGCCGCCGAGCACGAGGGCAAGCCCGTGTCGGAGGTGCTGGCGGCTATCCTCAATGAGAGCGGCTATGAGAAGATGCTCCGCACCGAGGGGAACCAGGACCGCCTGGACAATCTGGCGGAGCTGAAGCAGTCGGTGTATGTGTATGAGACCACCTGCGGCGAGGAGGTGACGCTGCCCCACTACCTGACCTATGCCGCCCTGCTCACCAATGCGGACGGCGGGAATGACGCCAAGGACAAGGTGAAGCTGATGACCGTCCACGCGGCCAAGGGCTTGGAGTTCCCCTATGTGTGGATTTGCGGGATGAACGAGGGCATTTTCCCCTCCCGGAAGGTGCGCACGATCCAGGGCATGGAGGAGGAGCGGCGGCTGGCCTTCGTGGCCCTCACGCGGGCGGAACAGGGGCTGTATCTGTCCATGGCGGGCGGGAGGAGCTACGACGGCTCGCCCTGGTATCCCTCCCGCTTCCTGCTGGACATCGACCAAGCGCTGCTGACCTTCACCCTTCCCCCGCAGGAGGGGCTTATCCAGGAGGCGCGGGAGTATGTTGAGCGCAGCACACGCTATCTGCCGGAGGACGACAGCGATATGCTGATGGCCGTGGGGCAGCGGGTGCGGCACTCCATGTTCGGCGAGGGCACGGTGCTGGAAGTGGGGGAGGGCGCCCATGTGGTGCAGTTTGACAGCATGGCTACCCCCAGGAAGATTTCATTCAAGGCGAAGTTGGAGCGGATTTGACCTTGAAACAGGAAATGTATCAGCAGTTTGATTCTGCGCTATAATTTAGGGTGCCCCAATGCAGAAATGCAAATATCATACATTTGAAGGAGAAACGCACAATGGAACAACAGGCAAAGCGCACTCGCCGCACTCCCCAGCAAATCGCCGACGATATCGACGTGAAAATCCAGGAGCTGAACAAGGCCATTGAGGGGATTGAGGAGAAAAAGGCTGCGGCCATCGCGGATTTCAACGCCAAAATTGAAGCCAAGCAGCAGATGATTTCCGCCTTGGAGGAGAAGAAAAAGGCGGTGCTGGCCCCTCCAAAGCCCAGAAAACCCCGGCTCACGAAGAAGCAGAAAATAGCATCTCTGCTGAAAAAGGCTGAGAAGTCGGGGATGAAGCCGGAGGAAATCGCGGAGCGGTTGGGGCTGAGTGAAAACGAGGGAGAATCTTCTTAAACGCCTATTAAAACAGGGGGGTCGCAAAACGCGACTCCCCTCCGGCTTTATCTGCAAGGTGCGAATACCGTCGCGTTTTACGACGGTATTCTATATTTTTAAAGGGCTCCCATCAGGGAAGCCCTTTTCCTTACTTTATTTTTTTGCGGCCTCTAAGTGGTCAAGGCTCGAATGTACCGATATGCGGTGGGGCGGGATACCTGCGCCAGTCTGGCCAGCTCCGATAGGCTGATGTTCCCGGCCTGATATCTTGGATAGTAGCGCAGAAACGCATTGGGGATGCTCTCGGCCGAGACAGGCGGCCTGCCGATGCGCTTTCCCTTGGCCTTGGCGTTGGCCATGCCGGATTTCACGCGTGCCCGAATCATGGACAGCTCCAACTGACTGAAAACACCCGCTATTTGCAAAAATGCCTCGGTCATTGGGTCGGGGCTGCCATTCCGGCAGTCCATGATGATGCTCCCCACGATAATAAGCCGGAGATGCTTGTCCCTCACCACATCGATGATTTCACAGAGCTGCTTGGTGGAGCGGGCTAATCTGGACACTTCCAAGGTGATGATGGTATCGCCCGGGCTGGCCGTGTCGAGCATCATGGCCTGCTGCTCTTTGGAGGCGGCGTCGCCATGCTCGAACTCCAGCCAAATCCTGTCGGCCCCCTGCTTTTTCAGCTCCCGGGTCTGGCGGTCGATGTCCTGTTTCTCCTCATTGGTGGAGCAGCGTGCGTAGCCGTGTGTAACAGAAATGGTGGAGCGAGTATCCATGACGGATTTCATATGTGAAGCCCTCCTTTCGGGGCGATTTTGAGGGGAAATAATCTGTCACGCTTAACAGTTGTTTTTTGTTACGGGGCCTGCGCCGCTCACTTCAACATTTTGTTTGCCTTGAAGAACTGTCTTAGGGCTTCGGTGTTGCGCTCCACCTGAGGGATGAACTCCCTGTCTGTGTCATAGTCGCCGTACATATGCTGATAGAGCGCCCAAATCACATCCCGGCCGATGTGTTCGAGCTTGATGGGATGCATCACCTCCGCCACCATGCCGGCCATCAGATTCCAAGACAGGCTGGGCGCGTCCAGTTCCTTCAAGCCCCAGGTATCCAGCCATTCATCCAGTGTCCAGACGCGGCCATCAACGGCCCCTTTGCACCCACCGGACTGGCGGATATACCCGCTCTCCTTGGTAGCGAGGTTCACATAGCGGCCAATGGGATATGCGGCGCAGGCAATGGGCTTGCAGCTATGTACGGTGCACTTCCCCTTCCTCAGCAGGGAGCACGAGCCATCCAAGCGCTCCCTCAGTATCACAACAGGGGCGTGGCTGACATCACCCACATAGCCAGAGGTGAAGCGGGCCAGCACCTCGTATGGGTCGATGCTCAGCCCTTTTGCCATCCGATAGATGTCCAGGCCGGTGAGCATGATGGGGGTGGTGCGATTCCGGCAGCACGCCCCGCACTCTTTGCAAGTGAAGCGGAATGTGTCGTTCGGCCCGAGAGTGTTTTGCTCAATGTTTTTCGCCATTTCTTTTTGATATTGTTCGGTGGTCATGTGTGTCCCTCCTGACAGTTAAAATTTAAATACTTTCCGCCGCAGTTCCAGGTTTCCCAAGACGGCGAAATAGAGCTTAACGGCATAGACCCCGAAATTGTCGTTGTGCCGATGCCTTTGGGCATCCCACGTCCAGCCCTCTCGGGTCAGGTACTCACCCTCGGGCTGGTAGCCGTCCAACAGCCGGGTGAGCAGCACGATGGCCGCCTGTACGTCCCGATGTTCAGAATGGGCGATAAATTCCTCGAAAGTGGAGGCAAAGAATAGCACGCCGTATTCCTCTTGCGCCCGGACAAGGGTGCTCAGAAGGATTTTTTCATAGTTGGCGGGGACAGGACCAGGATAGGAAATAATCTTATCGTATTCCTTCCTCAATTCTCCCAGCCAGTGATGCATCTCCGGGCTCAACACCACATCACCGCCCTCACGCCACCAGTAGGCGCGTTCATCGTTGGTGGTGCGAAGGAAGCGTTCGCTTTCCACCGGGGGTTTGTCATGCTTATCCAGAAAACTGAAAGCGAAGGGCTTGAGAAGTAGGAGCTCCTGCGGGATGTCTACCTCATTATAAATATTTCCATAGGTTCCCATTTTGTCATTCCTCCTTAGATTGATTGTGGGTGTTTAAAATGCTTTCAGCTTCCCTTAACAGGATGCTCCGGGCAAATACTGCGGCCTGTCCGTTCCCATGGGCGGCTGCCGCGTCAAGAATATGTTGCTTTTCTTTTGGGCTGAGCGTGATACGGATGCTCTCCGTGCGGGCATTGCCGCACTGTTTCCAAAAAGGTGGAATGCCGTATTTTCGGGCCAATGTATCGAGCTGGGAAGGGCTGACCCCTACGGCCTGGGCGAGTGCATCTTTCTGATAGGCGATACCCTGGCGCTGATACTGCCGCAGTTTTTCCAGAATAGGGTGGGAGAGGGACAATTCCGGGCCGAATAATTCCTCAGCGGTGAGGCCGGCAAGCACTGTGAGCAAAGCATATCGTTCCGGGGAGGTCAGCTTCCAATGGCAGATACGATACAGCACAGCAGGGGAGGGCTTTGGAAAATACTGTGCAGCGATAGCTGAACCATACAGGCCAACGCAGGCGGTCCACACCTTTTGGGCATCCAAGGTGCCGCTTCCCCGAATGGCTTTACTGCCGAAGCCCTTTGCGTTTAGAGCGAGTTCCAAATTATTATAAGGAAGAGGGCCCGTTTCAAAAGGAAGTGCAAGAAAGCTGTAGAGAATGGAAGAGAGCTGTTTTTCCCAAAGCTGACAGTCGTACTGCGGCGGGGCATTCGGAATGCCGCATAGGGGCAAAAACAGTTCAGATAATCGGGAGAAAGGCACTTCATACAGCATTAACCGGCAGCCATGGTTGGGGCAGAGGGGGAGAAGGGGAATTTGGTGTGCCCGGTGCCAATATGGTTCACCGTAGGCAGTGGTGTCCTCCTGACGGCAGACAGGGCACCATTTGAGGCCCTGCCTGCCATCCGGGGTAGTGAGCTCAATGCTGGTGAGTCCAGCGCTCTGCCCGCCAAGAAGGGCGGTGAGCGCCTGGTTTTTTCGTGCAGAGAAATAGAATCGTAAATAATATGGGGCCAGCGTGTGTTGCATAATGATTTCTTCAGCAGAAAATTGCGTGGCGGAGAGCTGTTTTGCCACCTCCAAAACATCGCCGCCGGGAAAGAGCCGTCCCACGGATTTGGAGCGGGAGGGAAGCAGTTCCCGAAAGGCTGTGGCGTGGTTGGGATACCCAGAGCGCACATAGTATCTGCATAACACGCTCCACCACCATTCTTCGGGATAGGGCGTGGGGAAATAGCTCAGCATGGCCACACTTCCAGCAGCCCGCGCTCCCTCAGCCAATCCTCTGAGAGCGCCCCAGCCTGGAACGCCTTCACCAAATCCACGTCATCCCGCTGTGCGGCCTTCCGGCCCCGCTTGTTGGCATACAGGCGCTTTACCGGGGAAGGGGAGCCTTCATCCGGAGGCGCGGGGGCTTCGCTTGGGGGCAAGTCAAAATCCGATATGTAGGTGCCGCCGCTGAATGTGCGGGGCACCTTGATGGACAGCCGCTCAATAGCCCGCTGCATCGCCTTGGCCGAGATGCAGCGCTCTCCTTGGAGCAGGGCCTGTGCCTGAGTTTCCTGGAATATCTTGATGATGTAGGCCGGGATGCCGCCGGAGTGGTCGTAGAGCTTGTTGGCAAGCTGCTCGCTGAGTGGGGCCGCGTGCTGCGTGAGCTGGTACGGCCAAATGGCCTGTAGAAATGCCCGGTAGGCTCCGTCCGGCTTGAAGGGGAGCAGGCGCATCCCCCGGGTGCGGCGCTTTAGATGCTCCTGGCTGATGAACAGCTCCTCCGCGATGGGGGTGCCCACAAAGAAGGCACTGGTGCACGTGTCGTTGGTGAGTTCCACCAGGAATTTGATAAGTGGCTTGATTTGCTTGTTTTTCTGGGCAGTGGTAACAGCGTTCTGGATTTCATCAATGAGAATCAGGCCGACGTGATGGGTGAGACACAGTATCTTCACCTGGGTGGCGATGGCGCTGGCCGCCGCCGAGCGCAGCGAGGTGAGCTGCTGGGCGTAATTGCTGCCGATGGCCTTGTCTATTGCCACCGCGATGTTGAGCCCCAGGGTCTTCACGGAGCAGTCGCTGGGACACTCCACATTGAGATACAGCACTTGTTTGCAGAAAAAGGGCTTGCCCAAATATGCCTCATGCTCAATCACTTGGGGCAGCAGGGAGAGCGCCCTTCGGATGGAGGAGGTCTTGCCCACCCCCGGCACGCCTAAGATGCTGCCGGTGGCGGGCTGCGTGGAATAACTGCTGAAAGGGGCACCCCGAAAGAGGGCGTTGGTGCGCTGGATTTCTTCAATCATGGTTCGCGTGGAGTAGGTGGAGACGATGGCCCTAAAGAGCTGGTCGTAGAGCATATAGGCGTAGTCCATGGGGACAAACAGGGAGGAAAGCATGGGTAGGTGCTGGCGGCGCTCCTCGGGCGTCATTGCCCCCAACCCGGCGGGCAAGGGAGGCAGGCTTCGAACAGCCCCCATGAAAGTGTCATGGGACATCATTTCGGGGAGGGCAGCCAGGAATGGGTTGCTCTCCTGAGCGGGGTCATAGACAGCAGAAGAGCGTTGCTCCCCGATAGGGTATTTGCTCATATGTGCACCTCCTCAGAAGCCCTCTCTATCACGCCCTGGATGGCCCTCAGACAGTTGATGCTTGCGGATGTGGCTACACCCTCTGCCTCCCGCAGCATCGCCCTCCGCCCCTCCTGAGTGGCCTGATAGTCAGATAGCGACTGCTCCTCCACGCCCTGACCGGGAGCGGCCATGCAGGGGCGGAAATCGTGCTCCGCCAGATACACGCGGGAGAGGTTGGCGGGGTCATAGGACAGGGAGCAGGTGTCTGCCAGGAACAAACCGTCCATGTCGGTGGGGACATACAAAATCCCGTTCACTCTCAACCCTTTCCGGGTGAGCTTGGCGGCGGCGCGGGGCAGAGACATGAGGTAGAGTGAATTTGCATCCACATCCAGGAGCTGGGGAGTGGATGATTGCCAGAGTTGAGCGGGGGTGCAGCCGGAGGAGAGTGTACGGCCGGAGTTGAGATATACGATGCAGTGAATCAGCACCTGGATGAAATCTTCCAGAGTGAGGGTGGCTTGATTGCGGTAATCTACTGCCCATCGCTCCTGGGCGTCTGGCTCTATCACGCCCTTGCCCCGAAGGAGAGGTTTGAATCGCTCTTGGAGGAGGTTAAACGCCTTTTCCACCAAACCTTTCCTGTCTGGCCGGAACGGCGCTTGGGCGATAAGTTCCACCCCATATCGGCGGCAAAGCTCCTGCATCCGAGCGCCACAAAACTCCCGGCCCTTGTCCGTGATGACTTCATAGGGGAGGCCATGGGAGGGCCACTGCTCCGGGTCGATGACGACGCCGTGCTGCTCACACCACTCCACCTTATCCCGGCAGGCGTTCTCCAAGCAACGCATCACAGCGGATTCATCGCACGTTACTCCCGCCCACGCCCCGGCAATGAGCTGGGTGGCGCTGTCCACAGCCAGGTAGATGTAGGGCCGGAACGGTTCGCCGCCGGGGGAGAGCAGATAGATGTCGGCTTCCGTGGCATCCATCTGATAGCTGCCGGGGGATTTCCGCCACTCCGACGCGGAGCCAAAGGCGGGCTGGCAGTTGCGCTGAAAGTGGGTTAGGCCATCCCTGGCAATGATTTTCCTGGGGGATTTATGATAGTTGCGAGAGTAAAAATAGGCTCGAAAGCTGCCAAATGAGGGGTGGATAGGGGCGAGATTCCCTTCAAAATCCGTGTAGCGTTGGAGCAGCATCATTTCATATGCGCTCCGCAGGGAGAGCTTTTTGGCCGAAAAATAGAAGGTGCGAATGGCCCAATCGAAGTCAGGATTGGTGGATGGAGCGCGGGCTTTGGGGGAGAGGAGCTGCCCGGTGGCGAGATAACGGTAGAAAAGTTTTAGCACCGTGCGATGTGTGGTGGAATACCGTTCCGCAATGTCTTTGGCGACATTGAGACGGTACTGCTTGTCCATGACGGCGGCATCCCCGGCATCCAACAGGGGCTGAATGAGCTCCAACCGCTTCTGGCCTGCGGCGGAGAGCTCTCCTCCCTGGGCGGACGGCGGGAGAGTGTGCTGGTAGGCATCCATATCACCCACGAAGAATGGAGATGCGGGAGAATCGTGAGAGATAAGCCATGCTCCAGGGCCTTCCAGTACCAAAACCTTGAACAGTTCCCCATTTCGTTCTACAAATTGGCTCATTTTGTGAGCACCACCTTCCAATCGGTAATATCCATGGCCGCCCAGTAGCGGCGGGAGAGCTCCAAGTTCTCCACCTCGGCCAGCTACTGCACAATGGCCTGATTTTTCGCGGTGCAGAAAGCAAAATCTCGGGTCTTCGCATCTGTCTTTTCCATAAAATCCCTCCTCTGTGCTGCCGCTGGTTTATTCTGTGGGTGTACCGTCATCAACAGGGGCTGTCCCGACAACAATACGCACGGCTTTTTTTGAGAGGCCGAAGCAGTCTTCGGTGATGAAGGAGTCAAAAAGTGTGAGGGTGTGCCCCTTAGCGGGAGGATGCTTGGCGATGTCCTGGTCAAATTCTTCCGGCGTGGAGTATTTGCCGACACATATCAGCCTTCCAGTGTGGTCCCGCTCCAAAAGCTCATAGCGTTTATAAAATTCCATAGGTAAATCCTTTCTGGGCTGTGATGTTAGCGGGGAAGCAGGTATTTGCCATCGTCTAATCTTTTGCATCCGCAAAGAGAGTCCAAGACAGGGATGGCGTGGAGGCTGCGAAAGCCGAGGCCAGGGTAGTTTGGAAGCGTGGTCTTGGAGTGCTTCTAAAACCGATAACACAGAGAAAAGCGAAATCAGGTCGGCATTTTCAAGTGAACTTTGCCCGAATTTGCTCATAGTGCCAACACTACCTTCCAGTCTGTGATGTTCATGGCCGCCCAGTAGCGGCGGGAGAGT
This sequence comes from uncultured Oscillospiraceae bacterium, assembly GCA_910587255.1. Taxonomy (GTDB): domain Bacteria; phylum Bacillota; class Clostridia; order Oscillospirales; family Oscillospiraceae; genus Enterenecus. The sequence continues at coordinate 2,293 of CAJUKT010000080.1, read as the reverse complement.
TCCAATTTCTCCACTTCGGCCTGCTTGTCCAGGGCAGAGGACGGGGCCAGCTCCCGAATCCCGATGTGGCCGTCGGCAAATTTGATGTAAAAATCGCTGCACCATTGGGTTTGGAAGTAGAGCTTGCGGATGTCCGTGGGGCTGACATGGGGAAGACGCTCCAGCTCCAGTGCCTTCCCGGTTTCAAAGGATTCCACTTCGGGCCGCCCTTCCAGCCATTTGCCGTAGTCTCGGGCAGCCTTGCTTTGAACCCGTATTAGGGCGCCGTTTTTGCCACTCCACCACTGAAAATCTCTTGTTTTTAAGCCTGATTTGGTCATGCTGCACCCTCCTTTTTTGGATTGCCCGCCGCGATGCGGCGCAATTACAGGAATAAAAACAATAATAATTATTGTAATTCCGCTTTTCTGAGCTAAAAAGTTCTGCTGGCGCGTATGAACCAAAAATTGTGTTGCATTTTGCGACGGAAATATCCCAAAATCGAAAAGCTGTGCCCAGTAGTATTTAGTAAATAGTTTAGAATAATATGGATTCAGTAAGTATCTGTATCTATAACTCTTTTAAGAGAGTTATAGATACAGAAGAATATATAAAGAAAAACTATACTACGGATTTTTTTGAATGGCTTTCCAGGCTTTTTGGCCCAGCTTTTGGGGCTGGTCCAACAGCCTGGCAGCTCAAAGCCAATGGATTAGGGAAAGCTGTTGGGGCCCCAAAGAGAACGCTTCGCGTTCGCATAGCCGCGCACACCGCTTTGAACTTTAAGCTCAGGGCAAAAGCCGCTTGCTGCGGCACATTATATGGTCCAAGAGTAATCATCAACAGGAATCACGAGACTGTTGCCGTAGACGTAGAACCGATATGGACGCAGGCCATCGTCTATTTCAATGACCTCACCGCCGTTGAATTCCATGTCCGGGATGACATCGCTGAGGCAGTAGTCCTGCATGTCCTCAAAGAACTGCTTGGCAGTGAGGCCAAGTTCCACCATGGCCTTCACCTTGTAGCGCCTGCGCTCAGGGCTGATGCATTTCTTGGGATGGGCTTCCCAGGCTTCCCGGATAAAGCAATCCATGAAGCGGTGGCGTTCATCAATGAAATCATAGATGCGGCAGATGGGCGGTGAAATCAGTCTCGGGCACCACGGTTTCGGGTATGTAGGTCCAGACCGGGGGAACCGCTTTGGCTTTCGCTTGCCTGGAAAGCCGTCGCAATAGTAGGTGGGGGCCAGCGTAGGCCCGACCTGCAGGAGATAAGGGCACTCCCGGCACCGGAACCTGGGAAAAAGAGAACGCATCATGTATCACCTCGAATCAATCAGTATGTCCGTGAAGGCCGACTTTTCCGCTTTCGCTTTGGGGCAAGTTCAGTATCATTGCTTCCATGAAATAATCCCCTCCATTATTATGGAGAAAATTGCGTTTTTTTTCGCTTTCAGCTCTCCGCCAATTTTTCGGAGAGCTTCTTTTTTGCCCGCCAGATGGCCTTCTGTACGGCGTCTTTCTTCATGTGGAGCATCCCGGCGATTTCTTCGGTGGTGTAGCCTTCCCAGAAACGGAGCAGCAGCACTTCTCGGTCCCGTGCCGGGAGCCGGTCCAAAGCCTCCACCACGCCCAGCCGCTCGTGATGAATCTCCGCTGTCCGCATACCGCTGATGTCTGCCGGTTCACAGTGCCTCCTGCTCCGGTAGAGGTCGATGGCCCGATGCTTGGCCGTGAGTGCAACGTATGCCTTAGTGGAAGGGGCGTCGATGTCTCCCAGCTTGTCCATGTGGAGCATCAGGTACAGGAAGGCTTGCTGTACCGCGTCCTCGGCGTCGGCGGAATTTTGCAGTATTTCCATAGCAACGTGGCACATCAGGTGCCAGTATTTAATGTAAAGCTGTTCAGCCTTCGATTTTTGTTCTTCTAACATGAAATTTCACACACTTTCTTTGTCGATATCTACCTCCTTATTGATGTGATGGAATGAATTAAACGGAGATTTTGCGGATGGGATAAGAATTAAACCGAGATTTTGCGGGTAAAAATGAATAAACTATGAATTGAACCGAGATTCTGCGGCATGAATATGAACAAGCTGTGAATTAGAACGAGCTTTTTCGAAATTTTCCCGCAAAAACTCGGAAAAATTGCAATTAAAACGAGCTACTATGTCAGCGTTCGACGAATAACACACGCATTGGCCCGGCTATCTTGACAACTTTTCTCCCCAGGCAACACTCCCGCCACGCCCTCATTTCTTCCCCTCCGGGGCAAAACAGTCAATTCAGCAGTTTTACCCTGTTACTTCT
>CAJUKT010000079.1 GCA_910587255.1 uncultured Oscillospiraceae bacterium | reverse complement strand
CGAAAGCAAACTCTCTTGTTGGTAACAAAGATTGTACCCCGCCACACGTTACATGAACTTCCCAGCACAGGCTCCCAATAGGCCATCATGCCCTGCCCAATCAATGCCTCGCCCGGTTCAAGTTGTATGTCCGCCATAATTGCTCCCCCACGCTCAAAATTGTATTGCAAAGCCCTCGCCGCTTTGTCTGCATTTTTACCTCAAGTATAGCACATCTCCCCGCCGCAGACAATCCCCGTTCTATCTCCGTTCCGACTATCCAGACCGTCAAGGCCGAGTAGGATTTTTTGCTTCGCAAAAAATCTCCACTCTTACCCCTTGACTGTCTGGATTTTTGCCGTTGCCATTTCGCCGCCGAAAACGGGGAACAGGATTTGACAACCCTGCCCCCCGCTTTCGTCTGCTCCATTTTAACGGCAAAACCGTCTGCACTGGTGCGGCGGCTGTCGGTAGGTTTTGCGGTGGCTCTGCCCCCGCGCCCCCGGCCTCTCCCAAAGAACAGGATAAGGGCAGGAGCGTAACCGGCGGGCGTGGACATTTAGACTTGCGGCACAGCCCCCAAACCCGCATGAATACGGGCTTCCTGGGGCGTTCCAAGCCCCGGCGCGGGGCGGGGTAAGGGTTTTATACTACCCACCCCCGAAAACGGCTTTTAACCGTCCACGGGGCTTTTCCCGCCTGTTTTTTCCCATCCCTTGAAAAGTTCCTCTTGACAAAAAGCCTAACGGATTCAGACGGTCTTTTCCCTGCTGGGGGACCTGGATACAGCCCTGACCAGTCAGGACTTCCGGGATAGATGCCGTACCGCCAACATCGTACTGATCCGCTGCTGGCCTTACATCAAGGACTTTGTGGATTACTGCAAGGACATAGCCGATCAGGCGGCAGAAGGCGGCGGTGAGGGCGATGCCGATAACGTGCTCCAGCAGCTGCTTTCGGCTTTGGCTGGCAGCAGCGCTGAGGGAACTGGTGAAACGGAGCCGGTCTCCGGCGGCACGCCTTCCGGCACCGGCGGGGGTTCCCCGACTGCAGGTGTCCGTGCCGCTACCGCACAGCTGGCCGCCGATACAGCCAAGGAGGAAGAATCTGAATCTGACGCTGCGACCGATGGCGGCGAGGAGAAAGAAGATCCCGCGGAGGAAACTGCGGCCGCTGCGTCTGCTGACCTGGAAGAAGGGTTGCCGATGGAAGGGCAGTCCCCGCCTAGTACCTGCCAACCCGTATCTGAGCAAGAGACTGGGCGCATCCCCCTGACCGATACCACTACGCTCTCTACGCCGGAGGGCGGCACAGTGGAACAGGATGACGACTACAAGGGGACAGGATACACCGGCGCCGCCTCTGATATTCAACGGATTCTGGAGAAAATCGCTGAAGGCAGCGTCTGCAAGGAGCTGGAGCGGCAGAGAACTAAGGAGCTGACCGAGCTGGCCCAGAGCATTTCCTACGGGAATATCCACGAAGGCGTCAGTATGAAGGTTCATCGGATAGCCCAGGTGGATGACGATTTGAAAGAGCAGTACCGGGAGGTTTCCGGCGACCTGCTCCACATTTCCAAGCAGCTTCAGAAATCTGTTCTGCAGCAGATGCGTGACAGCCGCCGGGGCGGGAAGCAGACCGGCCTTCTAATGGGCCGCCGTCTGGATATCCACGCGCTGAGCCGCAACGATGGCCGCGTCTTTTATAAAAACGCACTGCCAAACGAGATCCCGGCCCTCTCCGTAGGGCTGCTGCTGGACGAGTCGGGCAGTATGTGCAGCTGTGACCGGGCCACCTACGCTCGCGCCACCGCCATTATCCTCTATGACTTCTGTCAGGCCCTGGGTATTCCCGTTATGGTCTATGGCCACTCCACTGGAAGCGGCGTCGATCTATACTCCTATGCGGAGTTTGACGCCATCGACCGGGATGACCGTTACCGCATGATGGATATATCCGCCCGAGGCAGCAACCGCGACGGGGCCGCTCTGCGTTATGTGGCGGAGCGGCTGTCCCGGCGTAGCGAGGATGTAAAGCTGCTGATGCTGGTGTCTGACGGCCAGCCGGCGGATACCGGCTACTATGGTACAGCTGCCGAGGAGGACTTGCGCGGTGTCAAACAGGAGTATCAGCGCAAGGGCATCCTTTTCGTGGCTGCTGCCATTGGGAACGACAAAGAGAACATCGAGCGGATTTATGGTGACAGTTTTTTGGACATCAGCGATCTGAACAAACTGCCGGTCAAGCTGGCTGGCATCATTAAGCGGTTTATCCGCGTATAAGCAAATCAGGGCAAGGCCGAAAGCATCGGCCTTGCCCTGCCGCTTTTCTGACAACAATTGAGGAGGAGCAATATGAATTCCATTGAGAGAAACGATATTTTTATGGATAACGTGGGCATGATCCGCCGGGTAATGCGGCGCAACTGGGCACTAATCTGTGCTATGCACCTGGACTGGGATGACGTGTATCAGGAACTGGCCATGGCCGCCCTGAACGCCATCGAGACCTTCGACCCCATGCGGTCCGAGTGCATCCAGGCCCATATCTGGATGAAACTGCAGTATGCCGTACTGACAATCAAGCGGCAGTACCGGCCCTGCGGGCTCACTGGCTTTGGCAATCGGGAGCGGCCTGTTGTCGTGTCCCTGGATCAATCGGAGGGGATGGACCGGTTCCTGACCACGGAGCCCGAAAAGGAGACTGTGGAACTGTCGCCTGCCATGCGTCAGGCGCTGTCCCGTCTGGATGAAGAGGAGCGCAGAGCCGTTATCCGTTACCTGAACGATCAGGAGTCCACGCGGGAGCGCACAGTCAAGGCCGCCCTGGATAAGATCAGGGTCTTCTACTTGGCCGCAGTTCCAGAAACCCGATATCCTGTCGGGGCGTGGTAACAACACACATAAAAATGAACAGGAGGTTTTACTGTCATGACGGGAGCTATTGTCGACACAACCACAGTTTCTTTGAAGGACTATATTATTGATTTGGACAACACACAGAAGAAGCCTGCTGTTGTCTATGAAGTGGTGCTGGAGAACAACACCGACTTCATTCTGCGGCGTCAGACCCAAAGGGTGTGCAGGGAGTTGGTGATTCTGGTCAGCCAGGGCCTCTACTATATCCGTGACTGCAAAACCGGAGCCATTGATCCGGTGACCAACGCAAGCCTGCGCTCGTTCCTGCGGGATTTAAAGGGCAACTTTATCAGTTTTCAGCAGGTAAACTGGCTTGATGCCCTGTTCAAGGAGTCTGCCGACTATATCACCACCGTGATCGAAGATGCAACTCTTTCGGATATGTGCCGGCATAACGTACCCATCAGCAAGGAGGAACCCAGACAACATGTGCGCTACTGGGAGCAGAACAAGCGGCTGTTCACACGGATTGCCCAGCTGTTCCCCACACATGGCACTGCCAGTGGGAAGTATCAGAACAGTATCCCAATCATTTTTTGGATCGAGGAGCACTACGGGGCAAACGAAGCGATGTACTTTGCTGAACAGATGGTTCAGTCAGGTGTGCGACATATGGATTTTAGTTCCCGTTACCATTACGCAGAAAATCGGATGATTCATGCGTTTGTTGAGGTTATGGAATCGGGGTACAACATCAATCTGCGCCGTTTTATCGACTATATCTGTTTCGACCTTTACCGGCAGGGGTATGGTGATGTGAATGGAAACTTTTTTAGGGAGTATATGGACTACCTCACCATGCAGAAAAATTTCTACGGGAAGGTCAAGGAAAAGTACCCGGAACATTTCAAAACCGCCCACGATGTGATGGCGCTGAAGGTCAACCTAGCTAAAGCAGCAGAGCAGTGCCAAAACTTCATGGAACAGGCCAAACAGGTCAAGGATCTGGAGTATAGCACCCAAGGCTACTGCGTTGTGGTGCCCACCGAGCCCCGGGAATTGGCAGACGAGGGGATCAACCTTAGCCACTGTGTAGGCGATTATATTGTCAGCGCCGATGCGATTTTGTAGTTTTTCGCCGAACAGGATATGTCGAAAAATGGCGGGTAATGGTGTACAGCCTTTGCATAATTATACTTGCCGTTTTCGTCCGTCAAGCCTGAAACAAGCTGATAAATCAGGACTTG
>CAJUKT010000078.1 GCA_910587255.1 uncultured Oscillospiraceae bacterium | reverse complement strand
GTACGGCTCGGCCACCATCAAGCGCATCTACGGCGACTGGACCGCCCCCAATATGGGCAGCTGGAAGCCCCTGCTGCTGGAGCACGCCATCACCCCCTTCCAGCAGTACAGCTACACCACCGGCAAAAACGCCACCGACTCCGCCATGATCATCGACGCCATGGACATTTTGTACTCGGGCAACTGCGGCGGCTTCGTGCTGGTGAGCAGCGACAGCGACTTCACCCGCCTGGCCACCCGCCTGCGGGAGGCGGGAATGAAGGTATACGGCATGGGGGAGAAAAAGACCCCCAAGCCCTTCATTGTGGCCTGCGACAAGTTCGTGTACATCGAGTCGCTCAAGGCCGCCGAAAAGGCGCAGTCCCCCGCCCCCGCCGGGAAGAGCGCGAAAAAGAAGTCCGCCCCGGCGGAGTCCCCCGCCCTCACCGTCCAGGAGCTCATCGCCCAGTCGGTGGAGGATCTGGCGGACGAGGACGGCTATGCCTACCTGGGCGACCTGGGCACCCTGCTCATCAAAAAGCAGCCGGATTTCGACGCCCGGAACTACGGCTTTGCCAAGCTCTCCCGGTTCATCGCCGCCCTGGACGGCTTCGAGCTCGACGAGCGGCACAACCCCAAGTACCAGGGCACCCAGGTGTTTGTGCGCAACAAAAAATGATGGAAACGATATGGGGCCGTTTTGGACTGCCGGACGGCAGTTCAAAACGGCCCCGCATCATTTTTTTACTCCATGGACAAACCGCCCCGGATATGGTATATTGCCTGGGCACTGTTCTGCGGAAAGGAATGGGGTTCACCGTGCTCAACCTGGAGGATTATCTGTTTCAATTTACATTTTCCCTGATCTCCCACGCCGTCCTGGTGGCCTACCTGTTTGTGATTATGGACGCGCGGGGCCGGCGGGTGGTGAGAAAGCTGCCCGCCCTGCTGCTCTCCCCGCTGCTGGCCACCCTGCTGGATGCGGCTTTGTATGCGTACTTTCCCGACTACTATGTGGCCCGCTACTGTGTGTTCTCCTGTGCCATCCTGCTGATGTGCACCCTGTGGATTCGGTGGGCGTGGCGGATCGGGTTCTGGTATGCCTTTGCCGCCGCGTGCATGGCGGGCATGTTCCAGGTGGCCGCGTCCGGCCTGGCCCAGATACTGCTTCTGGACAGCGAGATCCCGTACACGGCGTTGATCGCCGTCTATGGCGCTGTGGCGCTGGTCTCCGCCGCGCTGCTGCACCGGCTCCACTTCGGGCGCTGGTTCCGTCTTCTGCTGGAGGACAGCTCCGTCCAGCGCCGCATGTCCCTGTTCTTCTTTGGCCTGGAGGCGGCTATGGAGGCATTCTCTCTTTTACAGGACGGGATCCAGCCGGAATATCTGGCTCCCTACTACGCGCTTGTGCTGGTGATGGCGGGGCTGGCGGTGGGGCTGGTCATTTACCTGTCCCAGCGGCTGGACGCCGCCCGGAAAATGGAGGCCCAGCGGGATGTCATCGCCCAGCAGCAGCTCTACGAGCAGGATCTGGAGGCCATCCGCCGGGAGGTGCGCTGCTTCCGGCACGACTATAAGAACCTGCTGGCGGGGCTGTCCCAGCAGGCCGACGAGGGCGAGCTGGACGCCCTGCGGACCTCCCTGGCCCAGCTGGACGCGGATTTCGACCAGCGCATCGGGGAGAAGATCCAGGCGTCCACCCAGATCGGCAATGTGAGGATTCCCCAGGTGCGAAGCCTGCTGCTGTCCAAGCTGGCGGCAATGGGGGGACAGGGCATTGACTGCCGCCTGGAGGTGCTCTACCCCGTGGAGCGGGCGGGGATGGACGTGTGGGATTTGGTGCGCTGCCTTGGCATCCTGCTGGACAACGCCGCCCAGGGCGCGCTGGAGACAAAAACGCCCTGGGTGGAAATTGTGCTGCTGGCCCAGGGGGAGGGGCTGTTCCTGCGCCTGGCCAACCCCTACGCCGGCGCCATCGACCCCGGCAGCATATGGACGGAGGGCTACTCCACCAAGGGGGAGGGCCGGGGGTTGGGCCTGTCCAACTACCAACGGATTCTGGAGGGCTATCCCAACGCCTCCGCCTCCACCAGCTGGCCGGGGGGTGTGTTTGTCCAGGAGCTGACCATAGGAGGGCGGATATGATCCCGATTTATCTGTGCGATGACGAGGAGACCGTCCGCCACCAGGTTCAGACCGCCCTGGAGTGGAAGATTTTCATGGAAAACTACGACATGAAGGTGGTTTGCGCCGCCTCCACCGCCCAGGCGCTTTTGGACGCGGCGGGCGGCGGCTGCCGGGGCGTCTACTTTCTGGACGTGGATTTGAGGGACGGGGCGTGGGACGGCTTCACCCTGGGCCGGGAGCTGCGCCGCCGGGACCCCCACGCCACCCTGGTCTACATCACCAGCTATGGCGATCTGGCCTGGAAAACCTTCCAGTACCATTTGGAGGCATTTGACTACATCGTGAAGGATTCCGACCAGACCGGGCCCGCCGCCGCCCGGTGCCTGGAGGCCATCCACACCCGGCTGCTCTGCGAGCGCCGGGACCCGGCGGAGGTGTTCTCCCTGCGCTCGGGGGATGAGATCCGCCACATCCCCCTGGCGGATATCCTGTTTTTTGAGACCGCGCCCAAGGCCCACCACGTATTCCTCCACACGGCGGAAAGCCGTCTGGACTTCGTGGGCAGCCTGAACGAGCTGGAGCGGGAGCTGGGCGGGCGCTTTGTCCGGGTTCACCGGGCCTATCTGGCGGCGGCGGACAAAATCGAGGCGGCGGACTGGAAGGGAAACAGGATCCGGGTGGAGGGCCGGGAGTGCCTGCTGTCCCGGGCCGGAAAAGCCGTGCTGAGACAGAAATTGGGAGGGGGCCTGTGAGGCCCCCTCCCAATTTTCTGCTTTTTGCCGTCCAGGAACAATTCGTGCCGTTTAGGAAAATTCGCCCAACGGGGATCTGCGCCGTGCTATGCTTCCCCTCGCAGACAGGCGGGACAGAAAGGAGGAAACCGATATGGCAAAGGAACGCTTTGTGGAGGTCTATAATCAGGGCATTGTGAATGTGGCCAAGATCCTCGTGGATACGGAGACCGGCGTGAATTATGTTCTGGGCTCTCACAATAAGGCAAGCGGCACGGGGATGACCGTGCTGGTGAACGCGGACGGCAAGCCCATCGTCACCCCCATCAACTGAACAAATCCGAAACATACAGCAGAACATGAAGGGCTCCCGCCTGTCCGCACCAAACTTGAACGAGAACGACTTGGAGGTATATACCATGGCAAACGAAGTCACGAAATTTACCCAGGAGGCCGGATATAAGCCCCTGGAGGATCGCTGCATCATCGTCAAATACGCCCCGGCAAACCTGAGCGAGCAATTTGCGGCGTTTTTTAACTCCGAATTTTATGTTCTCCAGATGTGTGAACATGAGATCGTCCTGCTCCCCTTCAACACCACATGGGGCAACTTGCGCAAAGACGTATCCTTGGTTCTTCCCTATGGGGACATCCAGTCGGTGGAGCTGGAAGACGATATGCTCAACACGGTCATCACCATCCGCACCGGGACGGACACCATCCGCCTGACCACCCAGCAAGCAGAGCTGAGCGACCTGCGGAGTTCTGGCTACTACGCCAGCATATTTGCCGGTTCCCTCAAAAACTGGCACAAGGAAAATCTGGATGGTACGCTGGCCGCGCTGAAGAAGCTGGGAAGCGCCGACCTGGGCTGACCCGCCGCGGGCGCCGCCAATCCTACGCGATATCCTTGCGCCGGTACTGCCACAGGCCGAAGCCCGCACCCAGCGCGCCCAGGCCGCACCCCGCCAGCACACAGCCCACCGGCACTTCCCCGGCAAACACCCGGGCGGCGTCGGCGTAGTAATAAGGCGTCACAAAGCGCAGCCAGTCCAGCCCGCTGTCCAGGTTGACCAGGATGCCCGCAAAGTAGAGCAGCGCGGCCAGCCCCATGGCCAGCCCCAGCCCGCCCCGGCGCAGCAGCGCCGACAGCCCGAAGCACAGCCCGCCGATCTCCAGCTGCATGAGCAGCAGCGCGGCGTGATAGCGCAGCAGGCTGCCCCAGTCCCCGTCCTCGCCGATGAACAGGATGGCCCCCGCGCCGCAGCCGAGGCAGAAAAGATTCAGCCCCAGCACCAGGGCGAACAGCGCCGCCAGCTTTTCCCCGGCCACCCGCAGGCGGCTGACGGGGTGAGTGAGCAGGAATTCCGCCGTATGGCCTCCCTCCTCCCCCGCCAGCATGCCCATGGCGGTGAGGGCGGCGTAAAACGCCCCGCCCAGGCCCAGGATATTGCCGCACTCTGTCCCATAGAACCCCATAATGGTGCCTAATTCCAGTTTATCCAGCCCGAAGGCGGCGGAAAAGTCCCCCATCCCGGAAAAGAGGGCGGATACGTCGTCCATGGAGCCGGCAAAGGAGGGGTACATCCCCACGCACACCGCCATCAGCCCGCCGACAGCCGCCGCCCACACCAGAAGGGCCGCCGCACCGGCCCGCAGCTCTTTGCGAAAAACGGTCATTGCGCCGTCCTCCCCTCGTAGTAGTCGAAAAATTTGTTCTCAATGTCCAGCTCCGCAGTGGTCCCCTCCGCCACCAGACGGCCCTCCCGGATGATGGCCGCCCGGTCGCAGTAGCGCTGCACCTCGTAAAGCACGTGGGAGGACAGGAACACCGTGGCCCCCTCCCTCCGGCGGTTTTCCAGCTCGGACCAGAACACCCGCTGAACCAGGGGGTCCAGGCCGCTGGTGGGCTCGTCCAGGACGTACAGCCGGGGCCGGTGCTGCATGGCGCACACGATGGACACCTTTTTTCGATTGCCCAGGCTCAGCTCCCGGATGCGCTTGCGGGGATCCAGCTCCAGCGCCCGGCACAAAGCGCCGGCCTGATCCCGGCAGTCCATCCGGCGCAGGTCCGCCGACAGGCGGATCACCTCCCCCACCCGCATATCCGGGTAGAACATGGCCTCGGAAGGCATATAGCCCACCTGGGCCAGAATCCGCTCCCGCTGTCCGGCGCAGTCCAGCCCCAGCACCCGGGCCGATCCCGAGGTGGGGGAGAGCAGCCCCAGCAGGGTGCGGATGGTGGTGGATTTACCCGCCCCGTTGGGGCCGATGAAGCCGAAGCAGCTTCCCTCCGGGACGCGGAGGGTCAGCTCCGTAATCCCCCGGGCCCTGCCGTAGCGCTTGGTCAGGCGGTCAATCTGAATCATAGGTACTCCTCCTTATATAAAAACCGGCGCAGCATGTCCGCATTCCGCTTGTACTCCAAAAACAGCCGGTCGATCTCCTCCGCCGTGCAGGCATTGGTCTCCGCCAGCATCCCCTCGGCGGACAGGGTGAGCAGGCGCACCACCTGCCGGGGGTCCACCCCGTCCTTGAATTTATGCAGATCCATCCGGGCCAGAAAGGAGCCGGTGGACTGGGCCAGCACATCGTCCAGCTTTTTGCGCAGCTTGGGGGAGAGCACGCTGTCCCGCTCGTAGTAGGCCCGCATGACAAAGCGGAACAGCCCGGGCATACGGCGCACCATGTCCATCTTGATTTTATGCCCCCGCTCCAGGGCGGCAAAGAAATCGGTCTCCCCGAAATAGCTCATCCGCTCCATCTGCCGGTTAAATGCCTCCATGCACGCGTCGATGGCATATTGGAACAGGTAGGCGTACAGCTCCCGCTTGTCCTTGAAGTAGTGGAACAGCAGGCCCTTGGACACCCCCGCCCGCTTGGCAATGGAGTCGGCGGAGGTCTTTTTAAAGGTATTGGCCCCGAACTCCAGCATGGCGCTGCTGCGGATCAGGTCCTGGCGCTCCGTGGGGAGGCTGAAAAACTTCTGGTTCATATCCGGCCCTCCTTTCCCCTCCACCATACCGCCGTTGACCAAATCGGTCAAGACCCCAATTCCCTGTTCCGGCAAAAAAAGGCCGCCCCGCTGAATGCCGTTCAGCGGGGCGGCCTTTTTCCCGGGCTTTCGCCCTGCTCAGGAAATGCCGGTCACCTGATAACCGGCCTCCTCCACGGCGGCGCGGATGGCCTCGTCGGCCACATCTCCCGTGACCACGGCGGTCTTGCTGTCCAGATCCACGGTGGCGGACGCGCCGGGGATGGCGTTGAGCGCCTTGTCCACATGGGCACGGCAGTGCTGGCACATCATACCCTCAATGACAACTTTCTTTTCCATGGTTTTTTGTTCTCCTTTCACTTCAGCGGCGGATTCCCCGCCGGATTTCACAGGGGGGCTGGGCTGGATGCTGGGCCTGAAGAACCGCAGGCGCAGGGCGTTGGCCACCACGCACACCGAGCTGAAGCTCATGGCCGCCCCGGCGATCATGGGGCTGAGCTGGGGCCCGCCCCAGATGGCCAGCAGCCCCGCGGCCACCGGGATACATACGGCGTTATAGAAAAACGCCCAGAACAGGTTTTGCTTCACGTTGCGGATGGTGGCCCGAGACAGCTCCACCGCCGTCACCCCGTCCGCCAGGTCGGACTTCATCAGCACGATGTCGGCGCTCTCGATGGCCACGTCCGCCCCCGCGCCGATGGCCAGCCCCACGTCCGCCCGGGCCAGGGCGGGCGCGTCGTTGATGCCGTCCCCCACCATGGCCACCTTCTCCCCCTGGGCCTGCAAAACGGCAATCTGCCGCTCCTTGTCTGCGGGAAGCACCTCGGATATCACCTGGGTCAGGCCCAGCTCCCTGCCGATGGCCTCGGCGGTGCGCCTGTTGTCGCCGGTGAGCATGACCACCTTCAGCCCCAGCTTTTGGAAGCCCTCAATGGCCGCCCGGCTGCTCCGTTTCACCGTGTCCGCCACGGCGATGATGCCAATGGGCCTGCCGTCCTCCACAAAGAACAGGGGGGTCTTGCCCTGCTTCGCCAATTCGTCGGCGATCATGCCGTCCCGGCCCAGGTCCACCCCGGCGTCCGCCAGCATGGCGGCGTTGCCCGCCAGAAAGTCCGCCCCCTGGATTCTCCCCCGCACGCCCTTGCCGTGGACGGCTTCAAACCGCTCCACCGGGGCCAGGGGAATGGAGCGGTTTCCCGCCTCCTCCACGATGGCCGCCCCCAGGGGGTGCTCCGACGGCTTCTCCAGCGACGCCGCCACACACAAAAGCTCCTCCGCCGTGGTCCGGCCCAGGGGGTAAAGGTCGGTCACCCTGGGCCTGCCCTGGGTGATGGTGCCCGTCTTGTCCAGCACCACGGTGGTGACGGAGCGCAGATGCTCCAGCCCCTCGGCGGACTTCACCAAAATGCCGTGCTCCGCCCCCTTGCCGGTGCCCACCATGATGGCCACCGGGGTGGCCAGCCCCAGGGCGCAGGGGCAGGAGATCACCAGCACCGCCACGCCGGAGGTGAGGGCCCGCTCCACCGACCCGGTGGCGGCCATCCACACCACGGCGGTGATCAGGGCGATGACCATCACCACCGGGACGAACAGCCCCGCCACCCTGTCCGCCAGCTTGGCGATGGGGGCCTTGGAGGAGGCCGCCTCGTCCACCAGCCGGATCATCTGGGCCAGGGTGGTGTCCTCCCCCACCCGGGTGGCCCGGAGGGTGAGCACGCCGGACTTGTTGATGGAGGCGGATATGACCGTATCGCCGGGGCCCTTGTCCACTGGGATGGATTCGCCGGTGAGGGCGGATTCGTCCACGCTGGACGCCCCCTCCACCACCACGCCGTCCACCGGCACCGAGGCCCCCGGGCGCACCAGCACCAGATCCCCCGCCTGGACCTGCTCCACGGGCACCTCCGCCTCCCCGCCGTCCCGGAGGACGGTGGCGGTCTTGGGGGTCAGGTCCATGAGCCGGGCGATGGCCTGTCCCGTCTTGCCTTTGGAGCGGGTCTCCAGATACTTGCCCAGGGTGATGAGGGTGAGGATCATACCCGCGGACTCGAAGTACAGATCCATGGAGTAGTGCTCCACCAAGGCCATATCCCCGTGGCCCAGCCCCCAGCCGATGCAGTACAGCGCAGCCGCCCCGTACACCACGGCGGCGGCAGATCCCACGGCGATCAGGGAGTCCATGTTGGGCGAGAGATGCCAGAGGGTTTTAAAGCCCACCCGGTAATACTTTTGGTTGATGACCATAATGGGCACGGTGAGCAGGAACAGCGTCAGGGCATAGGTCATGGCGTTCTCCGCCCCGTGGAAAAAATGGGGGATGGGCCAGCCCATCATGTGGCCCATGGACAAATAAAACAGGGGGATAAGGAACACAAAGGACCAGATCAGCCGGGCCCTCATGTTCTTCAGCTCATCCTCCATGGACCCGGCGGCGCGCTTCCCCTGGGCCTGGGCCGCGCCCTGTCCCGGGGCGGCGGGCAGGGACGCGCCGTACCCCGCCTTTTCCACGGCGGACACGATCTGCTCCGGGGTGAGCCCCCCGTCCCAGTCCACCGTCATGGAGCCACCCAGCAGGTTGACGTTCACCTCGCACACCCCGTCCAGTTTGCGCACCGCCTTGTCCACATGGGCGGAGCAGGCGGAGCACGTCATGCCGGTGACGGTAAATTTCTGCTTCACTGCACGCTCACCTCCGACGTGATCTGCTCCGCCACGCACGACAGTGCGCGCGCCAAGTGGCGCGTACAAGTGTTTTGCCTATGGCAAAACCTTGGCGCAAGGGCGAATTCACTTCGCCCACGCAAGTTAAATCCCCTTGGGGCCCCAACAGCGGCATATCCGCTGTTGGGAGGGCACGTCATGCCGGTGACATTAAATTTTTGTTTCATTCTCACTTCACCTCGCCTATCCCAGTGCTTCTCACAATATCTTCTCCAGCGCCTTTACCAGCTCGTCAATCTTTTCCGCCCGCTCCGCGTCGCTCCCGGCGTTCTCCACGCAGCGCTTGAGATGGGCGGTCAAAATTTCCCGGTTGGCCCGGCGCAGCATGGCGTCGGCGGCGGTGAGCTGCTGGGAGATATCCATACAGTAGCGGTCGTCCTCCACCATTTTGATGATGCCGTCAATCTGGCCCCTGGCTGTTTTCAGCAGCCGCAGCACCGTTTTCTGGTCCGCCATCATGGGCAGTCCCTCCTCGCCTTCTATATACCCCCCTGGGGGGTAGTGTTATCCTATCACGCCGCTGGGCTTTTGTCAACAAAAAATTCCCGGGTCCCCCCGGGAATTTTTCCGCTCACCCTTCCAGCTTCCCCTGGGCCTTGGCCAGGAACCGCTCCGACTGGATGATGAAGCGCTGGTGAACCCCACCGCCGATCCTCTCCCGCCCGTCGAAGGCGGACACGGCAAAGGTAATCCTGCGCCCCTCCACGGCGGTGACCTCCGCCTGCGCCCACACCTTCATCCCCACGGGGGTGGCGGCGTCGTGGGTCACATCCAGCCGGGTGCCCACCGTGCCCTCCCCCGGGGCCAGGGCGGACTGCACCGCGTTCACCGCGGCCCCCTCCATCAGGGCCACCATCCGCGGGGTGGCCAGCACCGGCGCCAAACCGGAGCCCATGGCCTGGGCGGTGTCCTGGGCGGTCACCACGGTCTCGGCCTCGCCCCTCATTCCAATTTCAACAGGCATAGCAATCCCTCCATCCTTCAGACTGCCCTAAGTATACGCCATTTTAAGAATTTCTTCAACCCTTTTCCCTTGCGTCCCTCCCCCTCTGTCCGTATAATAGAAAAAAACACAGGAAACGGAGTGCGGGATATGAGCCACATCCTGGTCGTCGATGACGACATCCACATCGGGAACCTGCTCCAGGAGGCGCTGGAGGCCGAGGGCTTCCGGGTGAGCCGGGCCTACTCGGGCACCGAGGCGGTGCTGGCCCTGGACCGGGAGCGGCCCGACCTCATCCTGCTGGACCTGATGCTTCCCGGCCTGTCCGGGGAGCAGGTGCTGCCACGCCTGGCGGGCGTCCCCGTCATCGTGGTCAGCGCCCGGGCGGACGTGGACAGCAAGACCGCCCTGCTGCTGGGGGGCGCGGCGGACTATGTGACCAAGCCCTTCGCCCTGCGGGAGCTGCTGGCCAGGGTGGCGGTGCGGCTGCGGGAGGCCCCCGCCCGGGCGGGGGGCCCCCTGGCCTTCGGCCCCTTGCGGCTGGATTCGCAGGCCCGGTCGGTCTCCATAGACGGCGGGGACGTGCGCCTCACCCGGACGGAGTACGCCATTTTAAGGCTGCTCATGGCAAACCCTGCCCAGGTGGTCACCAAGTCCCGGCTGCTGGACGAGATCGGCCAGGATACCCCCGACTGCACCGAGAGCTCGCTGAAAACCCACGTCAGCAACCTGCGCAAAAAGCTCCGGGACGCCGGGGCGGGCGACCCCATCGAATCCGTATGGGGGATCGGGTTCAAAATGCGCACAGAACAGGAGGAATCACCATGTCAGAATTGACCGCTATGGTGAATATTGGGGCCGAGATGGCCCGGAAACTGGCCACCGTAGGCATACACACCCCCCAGCAGCTGGCGGCGGAGGGGGCCGAGGGGGCGTTTTTCCGGCTGAAAGCCGTATTCCCCCAGGTCTGCCTGGTCCACCTCTACGCCCTGGAGGGGGCCATTCGGGGCGTGGAGTTCAACAGCCTCCCCCCGGACAGGAAGCGGGAGCTGAAGGCGTTCAGCGACCAGCTGAAGTGAAGCCCAGCCAGCCCCCTCCCGCGCGAGGCGAAGCCTGCGGCCGCAAAATCTCAACCATTTCTGAACGGTTTCCTTGACCGCTTTCTTGACCGTTCCATGCTACCATGGGCGCATCCAAGGAAACGGAGGCTTTTTTATGGAATATGTACTGGTCACCCAGGGCCTGTCCAAGCACTACAAGGACTTCAAGGCGCTGGACAATCTCACCATGCACGTGCCCAAAGGCTCGATTTACGGCTTCGTGGGCCGCAACGGCGCGGGCAAAACCACCCTCATCCGGCTCATCTGCGGCCTGCAGGCCCCCACCGGCGGCTCCTATGCCCTGTACGGCGTGGACGGCGCGCAGCGGGATATCGCCAAGGTCCGCCGGAGGATGGGCGCGGTGGTGGAAACCCCCTCCATCTACCTGGACCTCACCGCCCAGGACAACCTGCGCGAGCAGCTCCGGGTGCTGGGGGCGCCCTCCGACGACGGCATCCCGGAGCTTCTAAAGCTGGTGGGGCTGGAGGGCACCGGGAAGAAAAAAGCCGGCCACTTCTCCCTGGGCATGAAGCAGCGCCTGGGCATCGCCGTGGCCCTGGCCGGGGACCCGGATTTTCTGGTGCTGGACGAGCCGGTGAACGGCCTGGACCCCCAGGGCATCATCGACATCCGGGAACTCATCCTCAAGCTCAACCGGGAGCGGCGCATCACCGTGCTCATCTCCTCCCACATTCTGGACGAGCTTTCCAAGCTGGCCACCCACTACGGGTTTATCGACGCGGGCCGCATCGTCAAGGAGCTGTCCGCCCGGGAGCTGGAGGCCGCCTGCCGCAAGTGCCTGCGGGTGCAGGTCAGCGACACCCGCATCCTGGCCCGGGTGCTGGACGGCATGGGGACGGAGTACAAGATCCTGTCCGACGGGCAGGCGGACGTGTTCGCCCAGCTGAACATCTCCCAGCTCAGCCGGGCGCTGGACGGGGAGGGCTGCGAGCTGTTCTCCGCCCAGGAGCGGGACGAGAGCCTGGAGAGCTATTTCGTCAACCTGGTGGGAGGTGGTTCCCATGACTAAGCTGCTCAGCGCCAACCTTCTGCGGCTGAAAAAAAGCGTGCTGTTCTGGGGGACGCTGGCCCTCAGCTTTGGCTTCGGGGTGCTCATGTGCGCCATACGCTTCCGGGAGCATCTGGCGTATCACTTCGAGGTGTCGCTGAACTCCGTGTTTTTCGGCTTTGCCATGGTGGTGGGCGTGGTCATGGCCGCGTTCATCCCCCTGTTCTTCGGCACCGAGTACAGCGACGGAGCCATTCGGAACAAGCTCATTGTGGGCCACTCCCGCGTCTGCGTCTATTTTGCCAACCTCATCGCCAGCCTCGGGGCGGCTGTGGCGTTCTCTGCCGCCTACCTGCTGGCCTGTATTGCAGTGGGCATCCCCCTCATCGGCGGGCTGAACCTGCCCGCCGCGGCCACGGCGGCGGCCTTGGGCGGCTCCCTGGTGATGACGGCGGCGTACTGCGCCATCTTCACCTTCATCACCATGACCTGCTCCAAAAAATCCGCCTCGGCGGTGGCGTGCCTGCTGGGGGTGTTTCTCCTCCTGGCGGCGGCAATTACAACCCTTTCCATGCTGGACGCGCCGGAGTTTATCCAGGGCTACGAGATGAGCATAGACGGCCAGGTGGCGCCCGCCAAGCCGGAACCCAACCCCGCCTACCTCACCGGGATGAAGCGGGAGGTCTACCAGTTTCTCTATGACCTGATGCCCACGGGCCAGGGCATTCAGTACAGCAACGTGAACTTCACCAACCCGCTCCGGCTGATGGGGCTGTCCGCGGCGGTGGCCGTCCTGTTCACCGGGGCGGGGGCGGCGCTGTTCCGGCGGAAGAATTTAAAATAGGTGGGCGGAATGAGGAATCTGCTGTCCGCCAACTTCCTGCGGCTGAGAAAGAGCGTGCTGTTCTGGGGGCTTCTGGCGGTCAGCTTTGGCCTTGGAGCCCTAATCGCCTTCAACTACTATGAGATGAGCCGGGAGGAGAGCATCCCGCTGGACGGCGCGTTCTTTTCCTATCCGATCCTTGCCTGTATCCTCACGGCGGTCTTTATCCCCCTGTTCCTCGGCGCGGAGTACAGCGGCGGCTCCATCCGCAGCAAGGTGGCCGCGGGGCATTCCCGTCCCCTCATATATGGGGCCAACCTGCTGGCGGGCATGGCGGCGTCCGCGCTGTTCTGCGGGGCCTATATGCTGGCCGCTTTGACGGTGGGCACGCCGCTGATCGGCTTCCTCGCCGCGGACGCACAACAGGCCGCACTTCTCACACTGGGCTCGCTGGCGGCCATGGCGGCGTTTTGCGCCCTGTTCACCCTTGCCGCCATGAATTGCAGCCGGAAAAGCGTGTCGGCGGTGGTGTGCGTCCTGGGCGTGTTCCTCCTGCTGCTGGCCGCCGTCTATGTCCGAAGCCGCCTGCTGGCCCCCGAATATTTAAATGGTTTCTGGAACGCAAGGGGGGAATTCGTCCCGGGCAGGCTCACGCCCAACCCCCAATATCTGGGCGGCGCGCCGCGGGAAGTTTTTAAACTGCTCTACGCCCTGCTTCCCAGCAGCCAGGCCGTGGAATACGCCAGCCGGCAGACGGAGAATTTACACTGGATGCCGCTGTGGGCGCTGGCCGTCACCGCCCTGTCCACCGCCGCAGGCATCGTCCTGTTCCAAAGAAAAGATTTGAAATAGGCGGCAAGTCCGCCCCAAACGAGGTGATCCCATGCTCCCCTGGCTGATCTGCGGCGGACTGGCCGCGCTGGCGCTGGTCCTGCGCATCCAGCTGCGCCTGCTCCAAAAAAGCCTGGACGACATCACGGACCAGCTGGGGGACCGCCTCTCCTCCGACACCAACAACCCCATCTTCCTACCCACCCGGGACCCCTGCGCCCGCAGGCTGGCGGCCCGGCTCAACGTCCAGCTCAAGGAGCTGCGCCGCCAGCGCCAGCGGTACGAGAACGGCGACCGGGAGTTGAAGGAGGCGGTCACCAACGTCTCCCACGACCTGCGCACCCCCCTCACCGCCATCTGCGGCTATCTGGAGCTGCTGGAAAAGGGGGACAACACCCCCCGGCAGGCCCGCTACCTGTCCCTCATCGCCGGCCGGGCGCAGGCCATGCGCCGGCTCATTGAGGAGCTGCTGCGCTGCACGGTGGCCGCCAGCCTGGAGGACGGGCTCTCCCCGGAGGCGGTGGATTTAAACGGCGCGGTGGAAGAGGCGGTGGCCGCCCTCTATGGGGCGTTTATTGAGGCAGGCATCGTCCCCCGCGTCTCCCTGCCGCCGGAGCGGGTGGCGCGCAGCCTGGACCGGGCCGCCCTGTCCCGGGTGCTGGGCAACCTGCTGGCCAACGCCCTGAAATACAGTGCCGGGGATCTGGACGTGGTTTTGTCCCCGGACGGCGCCATCACCCTGTCCAACGCCGCCCCGGCGCTGGACGAGGTGCAGGTGGGGCGGCTGTTCGACCGCTTCTACACCGTGGAGACCGGGCGCGGCTCCACCGGGCTGGGGCTGTCCATCGCCCGCTCGCTCACCGAGCGCATGGGCGGGACAATTTCCGCCCGGTACGGGGCGGGACGGCTGTGGGTGGAGGTGCGCTTTCCGGGGACGCATTAAAAGGCTTCGCCCTCCGGCGGGCCTTTTCTTGTTCATAATGAACCTTTTCTTTCCCCCTCTTTCGTGATATAATCCATTTTGCAAACTATTTTACGAAATCGGGGGTTCCCCATGGAAGACGAGAAAAAAGCCCGGCTCTTTGAGAGCACCCCCATCCCGCGGGCGGTGCTCACCCTGTCCGTCCCCACCGTGCTCAGCTCGCTGGTGATGGTGCTCTACAACCTGGCGGACACCTATTTTGTGGGGATGCTCCAAAACCCCATCCAGAACTCCGCCGTCACCCTGGCCGCGCCGGTGCTGCTGGCCTTCAACGCGGTGAACAACCTGTTCGGCGTGGGCTCCTCCAGCATGATGAGCCGCGCGCTGGGGGCCAAGGACTACGACACCGTGCGCCGCAGCTCCGCCTTCGGCTTTTACTGTGCCCTGCTGTGCGGTGCGCTGTTCTCCGCGCTCACCGCCGCGCTGCGCATCCCCCTGCTGGCCCTGCTGGGGGCGGACGCCTCCACCGCCCAGGCCACCATGGACTACCTGCGCTGGACCGTTTTCTGCGGCGCGGTCCCCGCCATCCTCAACGTGGTGATGGCCTATCTGGTGCGCTCGGAGGGGGCTACCCTCCACGCCAGCATCGGCTCCATGAGCGGCTGCGCGCTGAACATCGTGCTCGATCCCATCTTCATCCTCCCCTGGGGACTGGACATGGGGGCGGCGGGGGCGGGGCTGGCCACCTTTTTGTCCAACTGCTTCGCCTGCCTGTACTTCTTCGTGCTGCTCTTTGTCCGGCGGGGCAGGACCTATGTGTGCCTCCGGCCCGCCATGGCCCGGCCCCGGCGGGAGCTGGTGCGGGGGGTGTTCGGGGTGGGGGTGCCCGCCTCCATCCAGAACCTGCTCAACGTCACCGGCATGACGGTGCTCAACAACTTCACCGCCGTCTTCGGCCCGGACGCCATCGCCGCCATGGGCATCGCCTACAAAATCAACATGATCCCCATGTACATCGCCATGGGCGTGTCCCAGGGCCTGATGCCGCTGGTGAGCTATAATTACGGCAGCGGGAACGTCCCCCGGCTGAAAAAGGCGGTCCTGTTCGCGGAAAAAATCTCGCTATCCTTTATGGTCACGGTTTCGGTGTGCTATTTCTTTGCCTCCGGCCCCCTCATCGGCCTGTTCATGAAAACCGGGGCGGTGGTGGCCTACGGAACCCGGTTCCTGCGGTGCATGTGCGTGGCCCAGCCCTTTTTGTGCCTGGACTTTCTGGCCGTGGGCGTGTTCCAGGCCTGCGGCCTGGGGCGGTACTCCCTGGTGTTCGCCCTGCTGCGCAAGATTGTGTTGGAAATTCCCGCCCTGTATGTCCTCAACTATTTCTTCCCCCTCTACGGCCTGGCCTGCGCCCAGGCGGTGGCGGAGGTAGCGCTGGCCGCAGCGGCGGCAGTCATCCTCACCCGCCTGTTCCGGCGGATGGAGGAGGACGGCACGCCTTTGCCCTCCCGGGCTGGGAAAAAATGATGCTGTCCCCCCTTTCCTTTTGCCCCTTCTCTGCCGATATAAAGGGTAGAGAAGATGGAATGGGGGGATAAGCTATGGCCATTCAGCCCGTCTCCGCCGTGGGGCGGGAGGACGCAGGCGAGGAGCAGCAGCAAAGCAGCCTGCTGTCCCAGTCGCTGAAAAAACAGGAGGAGAGCCGCACCTCCCTCACCGAGATGATCCGGGACGCCAAGGAAAAGGCCGACGCCCAGCGGGAAAAGTTCAAGCTGGCCAAGACCTCCCCCCGGTACGGCGACGCCCCCCTGGAGGCCTACGCCCGGCTGAGCCGTGCCCGCACCCCGGCCCAGGCCGGCTCTGCCGCCGGGTACGCCCGCCGCCGCATCGTCCAGCTGGAGGCTGCCCGGCGCTCCGACCCCGACCACGCCGACCAGATCAAGGCCGCCGTGGGCCAGCTGCGCAAGGCGGTGAGCCGGGCGGGCCGCAAGAAGCTGGAGCTCACCCGGGAGCAGCTGTCCCGGGCCCGCCAGAAGCGCATGGACCGGGAAAACAAGCGCCGGGAGGCACAGCGCATCAAGCAGGAGCTGCGCCGCAGCCAGGCCATGCGGGCCGTCCGGGAATCGGGGTATTTCCGGGAGACCGACATCGCCAACCGCCATGCCGACCAGCTCACCGCCACCAAAATGGAGCTGCGCCACCAGGCCGAGCAGCTGGGTGCCATCACCTCGGTGGACGCCGCGCTCCAGGGCTATTCCGCCGGGGCGCAGCTGGCCGCCGCGGATGTGGACGCCCCCATTGAAGCCCCCCAGGTGAACGTACAGGCGTAATAAAATCGCCCACCGCTCTGCGGTGGGCGATTTTCGCTGTCACGGCCTGTTCAGTTCGTCAATGAATTGCTGCATCCGCTGGGTCACCAGCTGATCCGCTTCCATGCCCAGCAGCTCCTCCCGGCTCACCCACCGGAAATCGACGGTCTCGCCCTCCTGGAGGGTCACCGCCTCCTTGTCCCAATCGGTGACGCACAGGAACTCCACATAGATGGCGCGCTGGATCTCCGGGTCGATCACCGTGCCCACCTGCGTCAAGTCCGTGGCCACAATGCCGGTCTCCTCCCGCAGCTCCCTGGCGGCGCACTCCAGCGGCGTCTCCCCCGCCAGGGCGGAGCCGCCCGCCGTGGCCTCCCACATGCCGCCCCAGGGCTTGCGCGGGTCCCGCTGCATCAGCAGGTAGGCGCCGTCGGCGTGCCTTACGATGATATCGCACACCAGATGGTACAGACCCTGGGGGATAAGCTCCCCCCTGACCAGGATTTTGCCCGCAATTTTTTGAAAGTCCTTATCATACGCATCCCAAAGCTCCATTTTTCCACCTCGCAATTTACGCCCCCAGCACCTTCGCCGCGTTCTCCTCGGCAAACTGCCTGCTGTACAGGTCGTGGTAATAGCCGTGGGCACGCAGGAGGGATTGGTGGGTGCCCTGTTCCACAATCTTTCCGTCCCGGACCACCAGAATCAGATCCGCCTTGCGGATGGTGGACAAGCGGTGGGCGATGAGGAAGGAGGTGCGGTCTTGCAGCAGGTGGTCGATGGCGTTTTGGATATACTGCTCGGTCTGGGTGTCGATGGACGAGGTGGCCTCGTCCAGCACAAAGATGCGCGGGTCGGCCAGCACCGCCCGGGCAAAGGAAATCAGCTGCTTCTCGCCGGTGGACAGGCGGTCGCCCTCCTCGCCCACGTTGCTGTCCCAGCCCTGCTCCAGCTTGGCCACCACCTGGTCCGCCGACACAGCCCTGGCCGCCGCCTCAATTTCGGCGTCGGTGGCGTCCAGCCGCCCATAGCGGATATTCTCCCGGACGGAGCCGGAGAACAGGTGGGGGCTTTGCAGCACATAGCCGATGTTGGAGTGGAGCCACAGCTGGCTACGCTCCCGGTAGTCCCGTCCGTCGATCAGGATCTGCCCCTGGGTGGGCTCGAAGAACCGGCAGGCCAGGTTCACCAGGGTGGACTTACCCGCCCCCGTCTCCCCCACGATGGCCACCGTGGTGCCCGCGGGGATGTGGAGGCTGAAGTGCTCCAGCACATTGTCCCCGCCGTCGGGATAGCGGAAGGTCACGTCCCTGAACTCGATCTCCCCTCGCAGCGGCTCCCAGTTCTCCCGCTTGGGGTTGAAGGAGTCGCCGTATTTTTCCACGACCTGGGGGGTATCGGTGATCTGGGGCTGCTCATTGAGCAGGTCCGTGACCCGCTCGATGGACGCCTGGAGGGCGATGAACTCCGCCAGGTTGGCGGCGGTGATCTGGATGGGCTCAAAAATACCCATGGCGTAGGAGACGAATACCGCCAGGGTGGAGATATCCAGCGCTTGCTCCGCCGTCAGGTAGCCGCCCCGCAGCAGCACAATGGCCACCGTCAGGGTGGAGAAAAACAGCGTCAGCGGGATATATACCGCGTTGAGCCGGGAGGCCCGCACGCCGGAGCCCCGCATGGTGTCGGTGAGCTCCTGGAAGCTCTTGATGCTCTGGTCCTCAATGACCAGGGTTTTGGAGGTCTTGGCCCCCGTGATGCCCTCGTTGAAGGCGCCGGTGATTTTAGAGTTGAGCTTGCGCACCTTCCGGTTCCAGTGGAGGATGCGGGGCTGGAAACAGCCCGTCAGCGCCGCCACCGCCGGCACAATGAGGATCACCACCAGCGCCAGCCGCCAGTTAAGGGCCAGCATGGCCGCAAAGGTGCTCAGCACGTACAGCACCGACCACGCCATGTCCGTCAGGTTCCAGGCGATGTTGCCGGCGATGCGGTTGGTGTCGTTCATCACCCGGGTGATGAGGTAGCCCACCGGGGTGACGTTGTAAAAGGACAGGGACAGGGTCTGCAAATGGCCGAACAGATCCCGCCGCATATCCCGGCCCAAGTACATCTCCACATACATGGCCTTGCGGGACCAGCCCACCACCATCAGGGTCTCCAGCAGGATGACCCCCAGGTAGGCCGCCGTGTAGAGGGGCAGGCCGTCCAGCGTCCCCCGCTCGATAAAGCGGCTGATGGCGTACTTCTGAAACAGGGGAAGGATCACGTCCATCATGGCGGTGAGGCCGTTGACCACGGCCATCAGCACGATGGTCTTTTTGTAGCGGGCCAGGATGGGCAGCAGCCGCTTCCAGATTTTCAGGTCAAAGGCTTTGGTATACTCTTTCTCGTCAAAGGCCGCCATTACGCCTCGCCCCCCTTCTCAATGAGCGCCCGGTCGTCGCTGCTCATCTGAATGTCATAGATTTCCCTGTAAATGCCCGGCCGGGAGATGAGCTCGGCGTGGGAGCCCACGTCCGCCACCCGCCCGCCGTCCAGCACCAGGATGCGGTCGGCCTGCATCAGGCTGGTTACCCGGTGGGAGATGAGGATAACGGTGGCGTCCGACATGCGCTGCTTCAACGCGGCGCGGATTCTGGCGTCCGTCTCCGCGTCCACGGCGGACAGCGAATCGTCGAACACCATCACCGGCGCGTTTTGCAGCAGCATCCGGGCGATGGCCACCCGCTGCTTCTGCCCGCCGGACAGGGTGACCCCCCGCTCGCCCACCACCGTGTCCCAGCCCTCGGCCAGCTCCGTGATGGCCTCGTCCACACAGGCGATCTGCGCGCAGGCGCGCAGCTCCTCCTCCGCGGCGTCCGGCCTTGTGGCGGCGATGTTCTCCCGGATGGTCTGGGAGAACAGGAAGGGCTCCTGGAGCACCAGGCCGATCTGGCGGCGCAGCTCCTCCCGGGAAATATCCCGGATATCCGTGCCGCCCACAGTGATTTTCCCCTGGCCCTCCCCCAGGTCATACAGGCGGTCCAGCAGGTGGACCAGGGTGGACTTACCCGACCCGGTGCCCCCCAGGATGGCGAAGGTGGACCCCCAGGGGATGGTGAAGGACACGTCCCGGAGAACCTCCTGCCCCTCGTAGCCGAAGGTGACGTGGTCGAACACGATATCGCCGGACAAGCGGGCGGCCTTGGCCTGCGGACCGTCCTTCTCCTCGCCGGCCTGGAGGATGTAGCCCACCCGGTCCAGGGACACCCCGGCCTTGCTCATGTCGGACAGCACCCGGCCCAGCGACCGCACCGGCCAGGCCATGGCGCTGTTGTAGATGACGAAGGCCTGGAAATCGCCCAGGGACAGCCCGCCGTTCACCGCCTCCACCGTCCCGGCCACGATCACCGCCATCACCTGGGCGGCGGTGAGGAAGGCCCCTGACGCCCAGTAGACGCTGAGCAGCCTGCCCAGCTCCACCCAGAGGGCGGAGAAGTGGTCGTTTTTCTCGCCAAACCGGTCGATCTCAAATTTTTCCCGGCCGAACGCCCGCACCACCCGCACGCCGGTGAGGTTCTCCTGGGTGCAGGTGGTCAGCTCGCCCTCCGCCTCGTCCGCGGCCTTGAACCGGGTGGAGATCTTGCCGTAAAACACCCACGAGGCCAGCAGCGAGATGGGGATGAAGGCCAGCGACACCATGGCCAAGCGCCAGTTCATCGCCACCATGATGGAGGAGTAGAGCACAATGAGGAACACCGTGCGCACCACCTCCATCAGCTGATTGCAGACAAAGGTGCGGATGACCTCCACGTCGGAGGTGCACCGCTGGATGATATCGCCGGTGGCGTGGGCGGTGTGCCAGGCAAAGCTCAGGCGCTGGATGTGGCTATACAGGCCGTCCCGCAGGCCCTTCACAAAGCCCTCGGAGCCCTTGGCCAGGTTGATGCGCATACCGTAGATGCAAACGCCCCGCACCGCCGCCGCCAGCACCACCACCCCCGCCGCCAGCCACAAAAAGGACAAGGGCTCGGCCCGCAGCTGATCCACGGGGATCAGCGGGCGCAGAAAGCCGGGCAGATCGGGGGGCTCGCCCCCCAGCACCGAGTCCACGGTGAAGCTGATGATCTGGGGCACTAGGGCATTGCAGGCGGTGTTCATCCAGGCCAGCACAACGGCCCCGGCGAAGAAGCCCCAGCACCCCCGCAGATAGCGCACAATCATGCCGGTCTTTTCCCGCCGGGACAATTTTGTCTGTGATTCCATACTCTACTCCTTTCCAATGGACGCAAAAAGCGCCCCTTCTTGGACAGAAGGGACGCCGCATACCACAAAATGACCGGGAATGGAAGCCCGATTAGTCCATCCCCAAGGCGCGCAAATATCCCAACAGTCCCACACTGCCTGTATTCTTCTTGCCAAAAAACAGCTGATTCAACATATCGCGCGCCTCATTTCAAAAAATTTTTACAGCGTTGCCAAGTATATCCCTTTTGGCGGGGATTGTCAAGCCTTATTTTTCAGCGCCGCCGCCACGCCGGAGACATACGCCCCGTCCACCACCTTATAGCTGTCCTCGGGGGGATACAGGCAGCCGCCGTAGTGGATGCCCCGGCCGTTCCGGGCGGAGGGGTCGTTTCGGACGGTGTGGCCGGACATGTGCAGCTGGGTGCAGCCGGTCTGGGCGGCCACCCACTCCAGGTTCCGGGCGTTGACGCCGCCGCCGGGGAGGATCTCGATGCGCCCGGCGGCGTATTCCCCCATCTGCCGGATGGTGTCCGCCCCCAGGGGCACGCTGGCCTGCTGCCCGCTGGTGAGCACCCTGGCCACCCCCAGCTCCATGAGCACGTCCAGCGCCGCACGCCAGTCCGGCGTCACGTCGATGGCCCGGTGGAACACCGGCTCCTTCCCCCTCTCCCGGCACAGCTCCGCCAGCACCCCGGTGCGCTGTGCGTCCACCGTACCGTCCTCCCGGAGAAAGCCGAAGGCCAGCCCGTCCGCCCCGTGCTCCAGCAGCAGCTTCCCGTCCTCCACAGCGGCGGCAAACTCCGCCTGGGTGTAGCAAAAGCCCCCCTCCCGGGGGCGCACCATGGCGATGATCTTCATCCCCGTCTCCCGCTTGGCCACCAGCAGGGAGCCCAGGGTGGGGGTCAGCCCCCCGTGGAACAGGTCGCAGTTCAGCTCCACCCGGTCCGCCCCGCCCCGGTGGGCCTCAATCACGTCGTCCGCGCTGCCGCAGCATACCTCAAGCAGAATCCTGCCCATGTTCCCGTCCCCCTTTTGTTATGTACTGGACATTATATATTTCCCGCCCCCTGCTGTCAACAGGGGCTTGTCATACGGGGAAGAACCCGGTAAAATAGCTTTGAAGAGGAGGCGGTTTTATGCCCTTTGTATTCGACCGGGACGCCTACGAGCGCCGGACGGCCTGGTTCACCCGGGCCCGGTTCGGCCTGTTTCTGCACTGGGGGCTGTACGCCATCCCCGCCCGGGGGGAGTGGGTGCGCAGCGTGGAGCGCATTCCCAACGGGGCTTACGACCCCCTCATGGCCCAGTTCAACCCCAGGCACTGTGATATGCGCTCGTGGATGGCGGCGGCCAAGGGGGCCGGGATGCAGTACGCCGTCCTCACCGCCAAGCACCACGACGGCTTCTGTATGTTCGACAGCGCGTACACCGAGTTCAAGTCCACCAACAGCCCCGCGGGCCGGGATTTCGTCCGGGAATTCCTGGACGCCGCCCGGGAGGCCGGGCTGCGGGCGGGGCTGTACTTCTCCCTCATCGACTGGCGCCACCCCGACTTCCCCCACTACGGCGACCGCAACCACCCCATGCGGGACGACCCGGCGTATTCCAACGAGGGCCGGGATTTCGGCCGCTACCTGGACTACATGCACGCCCAAGTGCGGGAGCTGTGCTCCAATTACGGAAAACTGGACCTTCTGTGGTTCGACTTTTCTTACGGCGAACTGCGGGGGGAGGCGTGGCGGGGGACACAGCTGATGGAGATGGTGCGCTCACTCCAGCCCGATGTGGTGGTGAACAACCGCCTGGAGGTGAGCGGGGAGGGCTTCGGCTCCCTGGCCGCCTGCGCCCCCACCCCCTTCCACGGGGACTTCGTCAGTCCCGAGCAGATCGTCCCGCCGGACGGCCTGCGTGACGCCCAGGGCCGCCCCCTGGTATGGGAGAGCTGCGTCACCATGAACAACCACTGGGGCTACTGCGCCCAGGACCATTTCTATAAGCCCGCCCCCATGCTCATCAAAAAGCTGGTGGAGTGCGTGTCCAAGGGGGGCAACCTGCTGCTCAACGTGGGGCCCGATGCCCAGGGCCGCTTCCCCGCCCAGTCCCTGGCCGTGCTGGCGGAGATGGGCCGGTGGATGGACCAAAACGGGGAAAGCGTCTACGGCTGCGGCCCGGCGGGGCTGCCCAAGCCCGACTTTGGCCGGTACACCCGCCGGGGGGACCGGCTGTACGTTCACATCTTTGAGAACACCGTGGGCCCTCTCCCCCTGTTTGGGGTGGATAAGGACCGCATTTTGTCCATCCGCCGCCTGGCGGACGGCAGCGAGGTGAAGCTGTCCCAGAGCTGGGTGCACAGCGACTATCCCGGCCTGGCCTTCGCCGACCTGGGCCCCGATCCGGCGCTGCCCGACCCCATCGACACGGTGCTGGAGATCCGCCTGCGGCCCGGGGCATAGGAAAAGGGGCTGCGCTGCGTGGGGATATCCTGGAAAGCGGCGGGATAATCGCTTCGATTCTGCCAGCTCGGCATCTATAAACAAACGGCAATCATTGATAAATAGAGGAGGAAACACATCGTGGTCAAACTTTGGCAAGGGGAATCCGCCCAATGGCGGGTGGAGTTGGAGCTTAACGGGGAGGGCGCGGCCCTGTCCCTGCGCATGAAGGAGGAGGGGCGCGTGCTGTCCGTCTGCCTGGGCGGGCAGCCCACTGAAAACACCCTCCGCCGCGCCGCCGCCAAGGCGGTAAAGGTCCTGCGGGAACTGGGGGCGGACAGCGCCGTGCTGGACGCCGCCCCGGCGGTAAAAGCGCTGGGGCCGGAGGGGGCGGCCGCCCTGGCCCAGGGGGCGGAGCTGGCCTGCTACCGCCAGCCCAGCTGGAAGCAGGGGGAGGACAAGCCCTTTGCCCTCTATCTCGCCGGTGGATCGGGCCTGGAGGCCGCCCTGGCCCAGGCGGACGCGGTGACCCGTGCGGTGTGCTTTGCCCGGGATCTGGTGAACTGCCCCGCCAACCTGCTCACCCCAGAGGACATGGCCCGGCGGATGGCCCAGGCCGCCGGGGAGCTGGGCGTGGAAGTGGAGCTCCTGGACCAGGCCCGGACCCGGGCTCTGGGCATGGGGGCTTACCACGCCGTGGCGGACAGCGCCATACATCCGCCCCAGCTTATCGTGCTGCGCTGGCGGGGCGGGAAGCAGGGCGTCCCCCCCATCGCCCTGGTGGGCAAGGGGGTGTGCTGCGACACCGGCGGCTACTGCCTCAAAACCGCCGCAGGGCTCAAGGGCACCCGGGGGGATATGGCCGGGGGCGCGGCGGTGTGCGGCGCGCTGCTGGCCCTGGCGGAGAACAAAATCCCGGTGAACGCGGTGGCCGTCATCCCGGCGGTGGAAAACCGCCTGTCGGCGGACAGCTTCCTCCCCGGCGACGTGATCCGCTCCATGTCCGGCAAAACCATCCAGGTGAACAACACCGACGCGGAGGGCCGCCTTATCCTGGCCGACGCCGTCACCTACGCCATCCAGCTGGAGGGCGCGGCAAAGGTGGTGGACATCGCCACCCTCACCGGGGCGTGCGTGGCCGCCCTGGGCTTTACCACAGCGGGGCTTTTGTCCAACGACGACGGCTTCTGCGCCGCCCTGCTAAACGCCGCCGCCCGGGCCGGGGAGCAGTACTGGCGCCTCCCCCACTTCCCCGAATACGAAAAGATGATCGAAAGTCCGGTGGCCGACCTGTGCAACCAGTCCAGCGACGGCTGCGGGGCCATCACCGCCGGACTGTTTGTGGGCGCGTTCGCCCAGGGCCTGCCCTGGATTCACCTGGACATCGCGGGCACCGCCTGGGTGGACCGGCCCCGCTGGGAGTACCAGACCGCCGGGGCCACCGGGGCGGGCGTGTCCACCCTGTACGAGCTGTGCCGGGGGTTGGCCGATGAGTCGTAAGGAGCGCTGGTCGGCGCGGCTCCCCTTCCTCTCCGGGGAGCTGCGCCGGGCTATGGAATTTCTCCGGGACCACCTGCCGGACAGCGATTTGGACTGCTACCCCTTCCCCCTCTTCCTGCGCTTCGCCCGCCATGCCCTGGCCCTGCGGGAGCAGGCCCCCTGGTGCGGGGCGCTGGAATGGGAGATCTTTGCCCACTATGTCCTTTTCCCCCGGGTGAACGACGAGGACCTGTCCTTTCACCGCAGGCTGTTCCACCGCTCGCTGTGGCCCAGGGTGCGGGATCTGCCCGGCGCCGGGCAGCGGGTGCTGGAGGTAAACCGCTGGTGCTGTGAGCACGCCTCCTACCAGGCCCAGGACGAGCGCACCGCCTCCCCCCTGACGGTATACCGCTGCGGCAGCGGGCGGTGCGGGGAGGAGTCCGCCTTCCTGGTGTCCGCCCTGCGCAGCGTAGGCATCGCCGCCCGGCAGGTATACGCCCCCCGCTGGGCCCATTGCGGTGACAACCACGCCTGGGTGGAGGCGCTGTGCGATGGAACGTGGCATTTTTTGGGGGCCTGTGAGCCCGAGCCGGTGCTGGACCGGGGCTGGTTCAACACCGCCGCCTCCCGGGCGGTGCTGGTGCACAGCCGCCTGTTTGGGCCCGGCTCCTCCCCCCTCCACGGCGAACCTTTGGGCCGGGACGGCGGGGTGTACTGGTATAACCAGACCCCCCGGTACGCCCAGACCCGCACCGTCACCCTCCGGGCGCTGGCGCAGGGCAGGCCCGCCGCCGGCGCCCGCATTGAGGTGCAGCTGCTCAACGACGGCTTTTTCCACACCATTGCCGTCCTCACCGCCGGGGAGGATGGCTGCGCCCAGGCGGAGCTGGGGCTGGGCAGCGTCCACGTGCTGGCCAGCCTGGGGCCCCTTGCGGCCGAGGGGGATTGCGACGGGGCGGAGCTCACCCTGCCGCTGGCCCCCCGCCCGGCGGGTGACACGGGCTGGGTCAGCTTTGACGTACATGCCCCCGCCCCGGACCCCGCCCGCGCCCGCCCGCTCACCCCGGATCAAAAGCGGCAGAGGGCCCAGGAGCTGGCCCGGTGCGCCGCCCTCCGGGAGCAGCGGCTGGCGGCGCAGTACCATCCCGGCCAGGCCCGCACCCTCCCCGGACGGGAGGACCTGCTGCGCGGGGCGCGGGGAAATTCCGGCCAGATGGCCGCCTTCCTCACCCTGGACGGCGACCCCCGCCGGGAGGCCCTGGCCCGCACCTTGTCCGCCAAGGACCTGCGGGACGCCGGCTGCGCCGTTCTTGAAGACCATCTGCAAAATCTTCCTCCCCCTCCCCCCGGCGTGCCGGAGGAGGTCTACTGGCGGTATCTGGCCTGCCCCCGGGCAGCCCTGGAGCCGCTGACCCCCTGGCGGGGGGATCTGCCGGATTTTCTGCCCTCCATGGGGGACAGCCCCGCCGCCCTGGCCGCCTGGCTGGAGGAGCGCACCTCCCTGCGCCCGGCCCCAGACTGTTACCGCCCCCTGTACTGGCCGCCCCAGGCGGCGCTGCTGGCGGGGCGCTGTGATGAAAAGAGCCGCCGGGTGCTGCTGGTCGCCGCCCTGCGCGCCCTGGGCGTCCCCGCCCGGCTGCGCCCCCTGGACGGCGCGCCTGAATTCTGGCAGGACGGGGCCTTCCGCCCCCTCCGCCCGGAGCGGACGGGCACGCTGCGCCTGACCTGTCCCGGCAGCCCCCCTGCCTACGGGCGGGACTGGACCCTCTCCCGCTGGGCGCACGGGGGCTGGCTGCCCCTGTACCCGGACGGCGGGAGCTGGACGGACGGCGCCCTCGCCATCCCCCTGCCTGCGGGGCGGTACCGGCTGATCACCTGTGTGCGCCTGCCCAACGGCAGCCAGCTCGCCGCCCGGCGGGAACTGGACCTCCCCCCCGGCGGGGCGGCGGACGCGGAGCTGTGCCTGCGCCCCTTTGACCTGTCCCAGGCGCTGACCTGCCTGCCCATGCCGCCCACCCCCGCCCGCACCCCGGACGGCGGGGAGACAGCCGACATCTTCCGCTTGAATGGCCGCCCCACCCTGCTGGTGTGGGCGGAGGAGGGGGCCGAGCCCACCGAGCACCTGCTCTCCGAGCTGGACGGCCAGCGCCCCGCCCTGGACGCCCTGGGGGTAAACGTGCTGTTTCTCCTGCGCCGCCCGGAGGGGGCGGCCCAGCCCACCCTGGCTGGAGTGCTGGGGCGCTGGCCCTCCGCCCGGGTATTGCTGGACGACTGGGCCTACGACATAGAGGACTTCGCCCGGCGGCTGGCCTGCGACCCGGACACCCCGCCCCTGGCGGTGGTGTGCGACGGCTTGGGCCGGGCGGTCTACGCCAACAGCGGCTACCGGGTGGGGGGCGGAGCGGCCCTGGCCCAGGCCGCCGCCTGCCTGCGCTGAACAAAAGGCGAAGGCCCGGCCTCCCCGCGGGGAGGCCGGGCCAAGCTTGTCGATAAAGCCTCGCAGAGTTCGCGCCCGCAGGCGCGAAAAAAATGAAATCCGTTTTCCCCGGCGACATGTGCGTCGGGGAAAACACTTCTCGGCCGAACAGTGTGCGAGTTGGCCGCCCCAGGCGGACAGCGAGTGCACGCATGAGGCCGCAGCTTTTCCCGTCGAAAAAGGCAAAGCCTTTTTCGACGGACTGGGCCCGGCCTCCCCGCAGGGAGGCCGGGCCTTTTTTAGTGGTACGCCCGGTAAAGGAAGGTGACGATCTCCCCCCGGCTGCAAACCCTGTCGGGGGCAAAGGCGCCGCCGGGGGTCCCCTGGGTGACTCCCCTGTCCACCGCCCAGGCCACCGCCGGGGCGCAGGCCGCCCCCAGCGGCACATCGTCAAAGGTGCTGGCCGGTGCACCCGGCCTGCCGAAGGCCGCCCAGATATAGCTCACCGCGTCCGCCCTTGTGCACAGCGCGCCGGGGTCGAACTCATGGCCGATCACCCCCTGCCCCGCGGCCCAGCACACCGCCTGGGCATAAAACTCCTCCCTGCTGAGGGGGACGGGGGCCCATCCCTGGCCCTCCGGCCTGCCCGCCGCCCGCCACAGGAAGGTGAGGATCTCGGCGTGGGTGCAGGGATTTTCCGGGGAAAAGGTGGTCTGGCCCGTCCCCTGGGTGATCTCCTCCTCCACCGCCCAGACCACCGCCGGGGCGTAATACGCCCCCGGACTCACGTCCGAAAAGCCCGTGTCCGCCGCAGGGCGGACGGCCTCGGGATCGTATTCGTAATCCCCGCCGCTCAGCGCCGGCCAGCCGTCCCCAAACAGGTTCTCCTGCTCCGGGCCATAGGTATATACCGTCTTGCCGGCGGTGTGGGTCCTCCCACCCTCCGTCCCCGCCGCGCCGATGAGGAACAGCTTGTCCGGCGCGCCCACCGCGCCCTCGTCGCAGTTGGTCACGTCCGCCAGATAGCACAGCCCGTCCTCCATGCGCACCACATTCCACATGTGGCTGCCGCCGTTCATCGTCCCGGACACGGTGCGGCACGTCACGTCTCCGTCGAACCGGGTCAGGTCGCACAGGTACTGAAACGCCTTGGCGTACCCCTCGCACACCACGTTGGTGGACGGGTCGCCGTCAAACACATAGACCAGCTGCCAGGGGTCGCCATAGGAGGCGCCCCCGCCCGCCGAGGACTGGTCGTAGGACACCAGTGCGCAGATCTCCCGGCGGTAGGCGTCCAGCTTTTCATAGTCGCTCAGCTCCCGGTACCGCTCCACAATGGTCCGGGCGCTGTCCGCCGCCCGCTTTGCCTGGGCCGCCCTTTGGGGGTCCACCACGGTGTCGCCGCCCCCCCGGTAGGACTGGGCCACCTTGATGGTGATGGTGAGGCTGCGTATCTCCCCCCGTCCGCTGCCCACGACCCGGCTATAGGACCAGCCGTACTGCAAGTCCCGCCAATACAGCTCATAGGGGCAGTCCGCCGACAAAGCGGCGTACACCCTGTCCAGATCCAGGGTCTGGCCCAGCATCTCGTCCAGCTTGTCCACCACCGCCTGCTGGCTTTTGCCCTCCATCCCCAGCTCCGCCAGGCTCCAGGACAGGCCGTCCAGGTCGGGAATGCGGATAACCGTGCTGCTCCTGGCCCCATCGGCTATTTTCTCCACCTCGTCCCGCAGCACCTGGTACACCTCCCGGTCCACGCCGGTCAGGCATCTGCCCGCCAGCCCCGCCCGGGCGGCCTCCCCCACCGGCTGGGCCGCCAGGGCCGTCCCGTGCAGCAATCCCACCACCAACGCCAGCGCCAGCAGCGCAGCCGTCACCTGCTTTTTCATGTCCCGCTCCCCTTTGATATTCCATTTCCCGCACACGCGGTTTTTTAGAAGCTGTACCAATAGCCGAAGTATTCAGATTCACAAGCCAAACTTGCCGGTGGCAAGGCGAAAAATCGCGGGAATACTTGGTGTATTTCAAGATTTTTCATCGCAGCCGGCGGCAATTTGGGCCGTAAAGCTGGGTGCTGAGGCTATTGGTATAGCTTCTTATTGTATCAGACCATCGGAAAAATTACAAGGGAGCCTCCCGGAAAACCGTCCTCTTCCGCCGTTGAAACTCCGCCCTTTTTGTGGTATAGTGGAAAAACATCAGAAATGCCGGGGGGATTTGACACCTCCCCGCCGGACCGGGAGGCGCGCCATGGACACACTGGAGCAGCTCGCCGTCCCCCTGCTGGAGTGGTTTCGGGACAACGCCCGGCCCCTCCCCTGGCGGGACGACCCCACCCCCTATCACGTGTGGCTGTCGGAGATTATGCTCCAGCAGACCCGGGTGGCGGCGGTGCTGGACTACTACAATCGGTTCTTACGCCAGGCCCCGGACATTCCCGCCCTGGCCGCCCTGCCCGAGGAGCGGCTGATGAAGCTGTGGCAGGGGCTGGGGTACTACTCCCGGGCCCGGAACCTGCAAAGGGCCGCCAAGATCATCGTGGAGGAATACGGCGGCGCATTCCCCTCCGATTACGCCGCGGTGCGCGCCCTGCCGGGGGTGGGGGACTACACTGCCGGGGCCGTCTGCTCCATCGCCCTGGGGCAGGCGGTGCCCGCCGTGGACGGCAATGTCCTGCGGGTATACGCCCGGCTCTGCGGGGACGGCGGGGACATCTCCACCCCCCAGATGAAAAAGCGGGTGGCCCAGGCGGTGGCGCAGGTCATCCCC
The DNA here is from genome assembly GCA_910587255.1 of uncultured Oscillospiraceae bacterium. Classification (GTDB taxonomy): domain Bacteria; phylum Bacillota; class Clostridia; order Oscillospirales; family Oscillospiraceae; genus Enterenecus. The sequence goes on along the minus strand of CAJUKT010000078.1, from coordinate 3,874 downwards.
GTGGGCGCGCCGGGGGCCTTTAACCAGGCGCTGATGGAGCTGGGGGCCACGGTCTGCCTGCCCAACGGCGCGCCGCTGTGTGAAAGGTGCCCCGGCAGGTCCCTGTGCGCCGCCCTGGCCCATGGCCGCACCGGAGAGCTTCCGGTCAAGGCCCCCAAAAAGCCCCGGCGGGTGGAGGAGCGGACGGTGTGGCTCATCTTTTGGGAAAACCGCGCAGCCCTGCGCCGCCGCCCGGGGCGTGGCCTTCTGGCCGGGCTGTGGGAGTTTCCCAGCGAGCCGGGGGACGGCCCGCTGCCCCCGCAATGGGGCGTTGAGGCTTTGTCCCAGCAGTACGCCGGACAGGCCAGGCATATTTTCACCCATATTGAATGGCACATGACCCTGCGCACGGTGGAGGCGGGGTCGGACGCGCTGCCGGAGGGCTGGGTGTGGGCCGGCCGGGCCCAGCTGGAGGAAAAATACGCCCTGCCCAGCGCCTTTGAGGGGGCGCTGCGTGCGGTGAATGAGAGACTGAATGGGGGAACGTGACATGGCAAAGCTGTATTTCCGCTACGGCGTGATGGGGTCCAGCAAGTCGGCCAACGCGCTGATGGTGCGCTATAACTACGAGGAGAGGGGCCAGAGCGCCCTGATGGTGAAGCCCGCCATCGACCAGCGGGAGGGGACGCAGGTGGTAAATTCCCGCATCGGGCTCAGCTTCCCCTGCGTCTGGTTCGAGGAGCTGGAGCAGATGACGCACCCGGCCATCAAGCGGCACCAGTGCATCATCGTGGACGAGGCCCAGTTCCTCACCCACGCCCAGGTGGACTACCTGACGGAGATTGTGGACGAGCTGAACGTGCCGGTGATCTGCTACGGCCTGCGGGCGGACTTCAGCGGACGGCTGTTCCCCGGCTCCGAGGCCCTGCTGGCCTGCGCCGACATCATCGAGGAGGTCAAGACCATCTGCTGGTGCGGCAAAAAGGCCATCTGCAACGCCCGGTTTGACGCCCGCGGGGTGGTGCTCCGGGAGGGGGAGCAGGTGGTGCTGGGGGCCAACGACTGCTACATCGGCCTATGCCGGCGGCACTGGAAAGCGGGCAATCTGGGGCCCGGCTGGGGCGCGCAGCCGCCGCAGCCGGGCGAAGCGTAACGAGGAGGCTCGGCGCCATGATCTGCACCCTCTGTCCCCGGCAGTGCGGGGCCCTGCGGGACGAGCTTCACGGGGAGGGCTTCTGCCGGATGCCCTCCCTGCCGGTGTGCGCCCGGGCGGCGCTGCACTTCTGGGAGGAGCCCTGCATCTCCGGCCAAACCGGGGCGGGGACGGTTTTCTTCTCCGGCTGCACCCTGGGCTGTGTGTTCTGCCAGAACCGCCCCATCAGCCGGGAGCATTTTGGCAAGGCCCTGACGCCGGATGAATTATACGCCGTCTTTGGGCGGCTGGCGGACCAGGGGGCCGCCTGCATTGAGCTGGTCACCCCCACCCACTTCACCCACGTGCTGGCCAAGGTGCTGGAGCGCCCCGTACCCGGCGGCCTGCCGGTGGTGTGGAACAGCGGCGGCTACGAGCGCCGCCCGGCGCTGCGCACCCTGGAGGGCAGGATAGACGTGTACCTGCCGGATCTGAAATACCTCACCCCCGCCCTGGCGGAAAAATACTCCGGGGCGGCGGATTATCCCGAGGCCGCCCAGGCCGCTATCCTGGAAATGTACCGCCAGCGGGGCCCGGCGCGCATCGAGGGGGGGCTGCTGAAAAGCGGCGTGCTCATCCGCCACCTCATTTTGCCCGGCCATGTGGGCGAGGCCAAGCGGGTGATGGACTGGGTGGCGGAAGCCTTCCCGCCCGGCGCGGTGCTGTTCTCCCTCATGGCCCAGTACACCCCGGTGGGGCCGCCGGACGGCTTCCCGGAGCTGGGCAGGCCCCTGCGCCCGTCGGAGCTTCGCGCCGCGCGGGCCTACATGGAGGGCCTAGGGCTGGCGGGCTATGTCCAGGAGCTGGGCTCCAGCGGGGAGGGCTTCATCCCCGCCTTCGACCTGACGGGATTGTAATCACCGCACTTCAAAAAAAGGATTTTTTCGCCGGACAAGGCGGTTTGCAAACAAGCCCTATATAGGGCAAGACGGCGCGGGAGAACTTCCGTGCCGTCTGAGCTTGTGGAAAAAGCCTCGCAGAGTTCGCGCCCGCAGGCGCGAAGAAAATGAAATCCGTTTTCCCCGGCGACATGTGCGTCGGGGAAAACACTTCCCGGCCGAACAGTGCGCGAGTTGGCCGCCCCAGGCGGACAGCGAGTGCGCGCATGAGGCCGCAGCTTTTCCCGTCGGAAAAGGCAAAGCCTTTTTCGACGGACTGAGACGGCGCGGGAGAACTTCCGCGCCGTCTTTTTACATGCTCACAGCTCCTGCCAGCCCTTGCACACGTCCACCCAGCTCTCAAAACCGGAATACCGCTCCAGCTCGGGGATGGACAGCTCAATAGCGCTGTTGCTGCTGCCGCAGGCGGGGAACACCGTCTCAAACCGCTTGAGGGATTCGTCCAGATAGACCGTCACGCCCCCGTTGACGGCGAAGGGGCACACGCCGCCCACCGCATGGCCCACCAGCTCCTCCGCCTCCTGGGGGGTAAGCATTTTGGCCTTTGTGCCGAACCGGGCCTTGTATTTGGGGTTGTCCACCTTGGCGTCCCCGGCGGCCACGATGAGGATGGGGCGTCCCTCCACCAGGAAGGACAGGGTTTTGGCGATGCGGCAGGGCCGGCACCCCAGCGCCTGGGCCGCCAGCTCCACCGTGGCGCTGGACATGTCCAACTCCAGTACCCGCCCTTCCATGCCCAGGGCGCGGAAATATTCCTTCACTCGCTGAATTGACATTCTTTTTCTCCCATTTCACGTAAATAAGGGCGGCGGAGGATACCTCCGCCGCCCGAAACTGCTGTAGGGCCCCGAGCTGGGCTCCCCCAGCACTTTGCCGCTTTTCTTTACTCCACGTTGAAGAAAGCCTTCTTGCCCAGGTAGATCGCCGCGTCGCCCGCGTCGTCGCAAGCTCCATATCCCGTCCGCCTGCCTGGCGGCAGGCGGACAGTCATTTCGCTGCTCCTCCTTTCCCCATCGGACCCGCTTTGCTGGGCTCCGATGGGGCCCCCGAGCTGGGCTCCCCCAACGCTTTGCCGCTTTTCTTTACTCCACGTTGAAGAAAGCCTTCTTGCCCAGGTAGATCGCCGCGTCGCCCAGCTCCTCCTCGATGCGCAGCAGCTGGTTGTACTTGGCCACGCGGTCGGTACGGCTGGGAGCGCCGGTCTTGATCTGGCCGGCGTTGGTGGCCACGGCGATGTCGGCAATGGTGGCGTCCTCGGTCTCGCCGGAGCGGTGGGACACGATGGCGGTGTAACCGGCCCGGTTGGCCATCTGGATGGCGTCCAGGGTCTCGGTCAGGGTGCCGATCTGGTTGACCTTGATGAGGATGGAGTTAGCCACGCCCTTGGCGATGCCGTCGGACAGGCGCTCCACGTTGGTGACGAACAGGTCGTCGCCCACCAGCTGCACCTTGGAGCCGATGGCCTTGGTGAGCATGGCCCAGCCCTCCCAGTCATCCTCGGCCATGCCGTCCTCCAGGGAGATGATGGGGTAGGTGTCGGCGAACTTCTTCCACATATTCACCAGCTGCTGCTGGGTCATCTTCTTGCCGGACTTGGGCTGGATATAGCACTTCTCCTCGTCGTTCCACCACTCGGAGGAGGCGGCGTCGATGGCGATCATGAAGTCCTCGCCGGGCTTGAAGCCGGCTTCCTCGATGGCCTGCACGATGACCTTCAGAGCGTCCTCGTCCTTCTTCAGGTTGGGGGCGTAGCCGCCCTCGTCGCCCACGCCGGCGGCGGGAGTGCCGTTCTCCTTCAGGGTCT
>CAJUKT010000077.1 GCA_910587255.1 uncultured Oscillospiraceae bacterium | reverse complement strand
TCCTTGGTGAGATACATCCGCTGGTCTTGCTGGTCACGCCCGGCCACATCCAGAATGGCGCTGCCGTCCGTCCGCTTCTCCTTTTGAAGAAGAAAGGCCCCGTCCGCAGCTCCCAACAGGCCGTTGGTGCCAGAAATCATGTCAAACTTATCGTCTGCCTGCTGCTTTCGGGTGTGGTGTACCAGCAGGAGACAGATACCGCAATCATCGGCAAGGCGTTTCAGCTTGCCCACCACCTCGTAATCGTTGGCATAGCTGTACTTGTCCCCGCCGACCTCCCGGACTTTCTGGAGGGTGTCAATGATAATCAGCTTGGTATCTGGGTGTTGGCGGACGAACTTCTTTAGCTGTTCCTCCAGGCCCAGGCCGAGCTGTTTGGCGTAGATTGCAAAGAGCAGGTCGTTGGTGCCGTCCATGCCGAACATCCGATACAGCCGCCCCTGCAAGCGGCGGTGGTCGTCCTCCAACGCCAGATAGAGGACGGTGCCCTTGTGGACGGGGTAGCCCCACAGGGGGAGGCCCATGCTCACATGATAGGCAAGCTGGGCCATCAGGAACGACTTGCCCACCTTGGGCGCTCCCGCAAAGAGGTATGTCCCAGGGTAGAGCAGACCGTCAATGATTGGCGGTCTGCTCTGGTAGACATTCTGGTAAAGCTCGTTCATGGAAACGGTGTAGAGGTAGGCCGGGTCGCTTGTCCGCTGAAGCTCCCGAAGAATATCCTCCATACTTTCATCCTGGGGGTTGTTTTCGGTAGCCGCTTCTGATATACTGTTCGTGGTACATATTTGTGAAATGGGCTGTTCCCCGTCTGCGCCAACAGACGGATATGGGACAGTCCTTTTCGTCTCTCTGGAATCCATCAATCTATCAATCCTCCTTCATGCCGTCCAGCGTCAAGGTGATAAGGCGGATAGTGGCGAGAAGTTCATCATCCACCCCGCCTCCCGCCTCCATGCGCCGCAGTTCCCCCAGGACGGCGGCGAGCTGGTCACGCAGGGCCTTGTAGACCCTGGGATTGCCCTGCACTACAATGTCCCGGTTCAGCAGCCGCCGGGTGATGTAGTCCTGCTTGGTCAGCCCGGACAGGCGTACATAGGTGTCCAGCAAATCGGCCTCCTCCGGGGACAGCCTGAATGCTACCTGACGGTTTCTCCAACGGTTGTGGTTATCCAAATTCTTAGCTGACATTATGCTCCCGTCCTTTCAAAGTCCAGTTTGTCCGCCATTTCCGTCTGCTTGGACGGAAACAGGTGGGCGTAGCGGTAAGTGATTTCGATACTCTCATGGCCTACCCGGTCGGCAATCGCCACCGCCGAGAAGCCCATATCAATCAGCAGGGAAATGTGGCTGTGTCGGAGGTCGTGGATTCTGATACGCTTTACCCCCGCCTCTTTCGCCCCTCTGTCCATTTCATGGTGGAGATAGCTTTTCGTGACGGTGAAAATGCGGTCTTTCTTCTTGACCCCGTAGAGCATCCCCAGGTAGTCCCGCATTTCGTCACAGAGGAAATTGGGCATTTTGATGGTACGATTGCTTTTCTTGGTTTTCGGGGTGGTAATCACATCCTCGCCGTGGAGCCGCTGGTAGGACTTGCTGATTTTCACCGTCCCGGCCTCAAAGTCGAAGTCCGCCGGGGTGAGGGCCAGCAGTTCCCCCTCCCGGATACCGCACCAGTAGAGCATTTCAAAGGCGTAGTAGGAGAGGGGCTTGTCCATCATGGCCTCCGCAAACCGCTGATACTCCGCCTTTGTCCAGAACAGCATTTCCTTCCGCTCCTCCGTCCCCATGTTCCCGGCTTTGGCGGCGGGATTGGAGCGAAGCTCATAGAAGCGGACAGCGTGGTTGAAAATGGCGCTGAGTTGGTTGTGCAGGGTTTTAAGATAGGTCTGGGAGTAGGGATTGCGCTGTTCGTTCCGATAGGCCAGCAGCTCATTCTGCCATGCGATCACGTCCTTGGTGGTGATTTCGCTGATCTTTCGCTTGCCGAAGTAGGGCAGAATCTTTTTCTGGATGATGTTCTCCTTTGTCAGCCAGGTGTTCTCCTTCAGCCGGGGCTTCACATCCTTGGTGTAAAGCTCCACAAAGGCTTCAAAGGTCATATCCATGTCGGCGGCGGTCTGCATTTGAAAGCTGCGCTCCCACTCCTGGGCCTCTCGCTTGGTGGGAAAGCCCCGCTTGCATTTCTGCTTACGCTCCCCCGTCCAGTCCCGATACCACGCCATGACGTACCATGTGCCCCGCTTTTCGTCCTTAAATACCGGCATTTTCGTTCACTTCCTTTCCGGCCCCGTAGAGCCGCTCGTTGAAATACTGGCGGTTGACCCGCCCCGCAATGGTGATGAAGCCCTTTCCTTTCAGTTCCTCGTTGAGTTGCCGAATGAGCTTATAGGCATAGGGCCTCGATACGCCCAGCTCGTCCGCTACCTCGTCTACCCGGATAAACTTGTTTTCCATGCTGGTTCCTCCTTTCTTGAATAATAACGCTATTTGTTTAGCGTTGGCTTCATTATACTAACTCTATTCCGTTATGTCAAGGCTTTCCAAGAAGAAAACATAAACAAATTTATTTATATTTCGCTTGACAGTTCTAAACATATCTGTTATACTCCAAGTGTCCCCATTACATAGATTGGAGTTGGCAGTTATGGCGATTGGTGAACGTATTCGCTTCTTCCGCAATAAGAAAGGTGTCACGCAGAAGTATCTTGGTCAGGTGGTGGGGTTCCCGGAACGCTCCGCCGATGTGCGTATGGCGCAGTATGAAACCGGGAGCCGCACCCCCAAGGCCGACCTGACCAGGACGCTGGCGGGCTTCTTTGAAGTCTCCACCGACGCCTTGACCGTTCCTGACATAGACAGCGACATTGGCCTCATGCACACCCTCTTTGCACTGGAGGACATACGGGGCCTTACCATCGGAGAGATTGACGGCGAAATCTGTCTGAAGCTGGACAAGTCCAAAGGCAAGACCTATGTTGATATGCTTGAAATGCTGTCTGCCTGGGCGGAGCAAGCCAAGAAGCTGGAGGCTGGGGAGATCACCAGGGAGGACTACGACCGCTGGCGTTACAACTACCCCAAGTACGACACCACCCGGAAATGGGTCAAAGTCCCCTCCAAGGAATTGAGCGACTTCCTTGTAGAAGCGTTCAAGGACAGGCTGGGA
>CAJUKT010000076.1 GCA_910587255.1 uncultured Oscillospiraceae bacterium | reverse complement strand
GTTTCACCGGCCTTCAATTCGATCTGCTGGGGGGTGCTGTTCACCACATGGGCGTCGTCCGTGGCAACCTCTTTTACAAGGTAGGTGCCCGGTTCCAGGTCATACAAAAAAATCTCGCCGCTGGCGTTGGTGGTGTACTCCCCGAACAGGTCGCCGTCGTGCCATACCTCAAAGGTCACGTCGGGCATGGGCTTGTTGCTGGTCAGGTCATACTTCAAAATACGCAGGGCGGGCCGCGCCCGGTTGGTAACGGTCAAAACGGGATCGTCCTCGGTGGCGGGGTCATACGGGTCAATGTGGATGCCGTGAGGGGTCTTGTCCAGCACATACCCGGCGGGGGCGGCGGTTTCCACAATTTCGATATACGCCTCTTTTCGGATGCCTGTCACGCGGGCCTCGCCGGAGTCGTTGGTGGTAATGCTGGTGAACAGCTTCCCGTCCGCGTACACGTCAAAGGTGGCGTTGGGGAGAGATACGCCGGTCTGCTCGTCCACCTTAACAATGGTCAAGCTGATGTCGCGCACATTCTCCCAGGTGATAAGCACATCCTTGGTGCCGTCCCATTCTACCGTCTCCACGCGGGAGGACTTCACATAACCGGCCGGGGGCGTCTGCTCCGTCACACGGTAGGAGCCGTAGGGCAGCTCGTCGCCCTCAAAGGAGATGGTGCCGTCAAAGCCGGTAATGCCGGTAGTCATATAGGAGCCGTCGATCTGCTCAAAACGGAACACGGCCCCCTGCAAGCTGCCCTTGTTCTGCGCGTCCACCTTCTTGATGGTGAAGCCATGCTCCACATCATCGGTGACAGTCACATACTCGGTGCGGCCGGCGGTCAGGGTGACGTTCATGGGTGCCACGACCTGATACCCCTCCGGGGCGGCGGTTTCCGTCAGGGTGAATTTTTCATCGGCGGGCAGGTCTGTCCAGATGATCTGCCCATTGCGGTCGGTGGCGCCGCTGACGCTGGTTCCCTTATCGCCGGTCAGGGTGAACTCGGCCCCCTCCAGGGGAGCGCCGCCCGCCCCGGCTTTCACTACTTGCAGGCTGGCGGTTTCCGGCAGGTCCTCGGTGGTCGTCCACTTGAACGCGGCCTGTGCGTAACAGGTGGTATAGCCGGGGTCGGAAATGATATAGGATTGTTCCGACGCGGCGGGGTTGTAGGCCAGATACAGATTGAACTGCGCCACGCCGCCCGTGGCCTTGATGGTAAAGGAGCCGTTGTCCATCACATTGTCGGCGGGGATGCAGACCTTGAACGCGCCGTAGTATTCGCTGCCGTTGGAATTGAGGTTAGTGCTGCGGTTCTTGCTGGTGTCCACCTTGTAGCAGGTGGCCCCGTTCTCCTGCACCGTCTCCAGCGGGGAGCCGTTCTCGGCGGTGAAGATGGTGCCCTGGGGGGCGTCGGTGGAGTACACCTTGGTCTTGTACTCGTCGATCCAGGTGGAAGTGGCGGACGCCACATACATCACGCGGGTGTAATACTCTTTCCCGTTGATGGTCTCTTTTTTGATGCCCTCCACATTGTTTTCAGCAGCTCCGGCCAAACCGCGCTCATGGATGACCTCCACGCCGCGTACATCACGGTTTTCCTCGGCCCGAAGGTACATCCCGGTATAGAGGTTCTTCGTCCAGCCGTTGGCGAGCTGCAAAATGGCCTTCACGCTGTCAAAGACACGGATTTTCTGTGCGTCGGAGGTGGGCGCGGTCAGGGTAGCCCGGCCAGAGGAGAACGAGGTGCCGGGGACGGCGAGCTGGCCGCAGGTGGCCCAAACCGCAAGCTGGGTCGCGTATTTGTACTCGTCCTCCGTCAAACTGTTGATCCCCCGCACGTTGTCCTGGTGCAGCTCCTTAAACTGCGCCAGCGTGCGGTTGGGGTAGCCGTTGGCAAAGGCCCCCATAGTCTTGGGGCTTCGGTTGTACTCCTGGATGGTCAGGGACTTGGAGGGGGACACCCCTTTTAGGCCCCAGTTGACACAGTAGGCGGTGCCGGTGGCGCCGGTGTTGCTGGTGTACTTCCAGTAGCCGCCGCCGATGGTGCCGCCCGTACTCTTGCCCAGGTAGCTGCCATATCCGGCCTGCTGGATGGTGACGCTGCCGCTGGTGGTCAGGGACGCGGCGCTGGCGGTAACGGTCAGCATACTGAACACAGTGATAGCTGCCAAAATCAATGCGGTGATTCGCTTTTTCATAAAGCCTCCTGTTCATGTCCGGGCATGAAAAGAGGCTGTACCCCCTGAAAAGTCGGGAAAATCCTCCTTTCATGCGTGATTGAAAGATGTTTTCCCGTTCTCTTTTTTTCGGGGCTATTTAAGCGTGTCGAAATGCGTCTCAAATTGAGACGCATTTCCGGGTGGCCGGTCAGGGCAGAGAAAAAGCGGACCGCCTATGCGATCCGCTTTCCCTGATATGTCCGGGTCTTACTTGGTGGAGCCGGGTACAAGCAGCTCTTTCAGAAAAGCCGTGGCTTCCGGCGCCTGGTCGGTACGGTCTGAAACGGTCCCCGCCAGCAGGATATAATCGCGGCGGTACAGGTCGTTGGCGGACACGTCCACATGGAGCCACTGGCCGTCCGCATAGACCATATTCCAGGAATGATTGGCGGTGCTGATGGTAAAGCAGGGGATATTGGCCGCCGCGCACAGGAACTTGAAGTTGTGGGCATAGTCGCCGCAGGCGGCCTCCAGCTCGGCGCTGTGCTGTGAGAAGGTCCGCGCGATCCCGGCGATGCCCTTTCTGTTATAGGCCAGCAGGCCGCAGAGGTAGTCGTTCAGGTACTTTACCTTCTCCCGGTCTGTGCCCAGCCGGTTCACGGCGGCGATAGCGGGCTGGATAAAATCATAGGCCGCCAGATAGTCGTCCGGCATTTGAACAGATACCGCAAAGTAGTCCAGATACTCGTAGTAGTTGCTCAAATTCTGCGGTACATAGTGCTCATACCGATACAGCCCGTCCAGACGGCCCAGCATACGCTTGACCGCGCCGTAATCCTCCTTTGACACCATCGTGTAGGCGCAGCGGTCTCCCGCGCTGTTGTCCGTCCCCATGTCCGTCAGCGTCTGCCGGATGGCGTTATATAGGTCCCGGTCATAAACGCCGGTGAACACAGCGGGATTGGCCTGCCGGGAAAAATCTTCCCTGCTCCAATGGCCGGTGCTGATGGTGTAGCCAGACTGTGCCGGGGCTGGTGTGGTTGCCGGGGCGGAGGTCTGGCCCGCCGGTGCTGTGCCGGTATAGGGGGCGGTGGTGTCGATGTAGACCGCCCCATCCCAGTAGACATTAAAGCCGACCGTCTGCCCCACGTCCCGGAGCTTCACATAGTTACTGCCCCCAATGGCGTAAGCCTGCAACTGGATCTGCCGGCCGTCCACATAGAAGGTCTGGCTGGACGGCTCGGCCATCAGGCCCGCCGCATATGCTGTGCCGCCCCCGAACAGGGCCGCGCCCATCAACATTCCCGCGATAAAGGTAAATCCCCGCTTCATGTCAAGTCCTCCTTAAAATGTTATAGTTTTGTGGATTTCTCCACTATTATTATAACATAATCGGAGGAATTTGTCTAAAAATGGCGTGTCAACTCTCGACCGCCCGGACACACCAGCGGTAGCTGGGCTGGTTCTGGACACAGGTAAAGAGGGTGATGCAGTTGTCGCTGGTGGCCTCCAGCATGGCATTGTCCATCACATCGACCTTTGCCACGCTGGTGACGGCGTAGGTACGGGTGCCCAGGGCCGTGGTGAGGGTGATGGTGTTGCCCGTGTCAAGCGTATGGATTTTGCCGAAATGGTTGTTTACCCCCCGGTTGTGCCCAGCCAGGGCCACGTTGCCATTCCAGATGCTGGTGCTGGTAAAGTGGCCCGCGCCCTTTTTCAGAGCGGCGCTGTCCGTTCCCTGATAGATATTGACGGTCAGGCCGATGGACGGTATCTCCAGCGTGCCCAAACTGCCGTTGCGGTAATAGAGGTCATCGGTTACATCAGTAAAGGCGGTGACGGGGCCGCTGGTGGTGGGATAGGCTGGATTGGTGGGCGTGGCAGCGTCAACCGCGCCGGGGAGAGCCGGTGTGCCGCCGCCCGTCACGGTGAGGGTGTAATTCCCGCTCAGGGGACCGTCCGCGGCGAGGTTCGGGGTCAGGTACTCGCCGCTCCCCGGCAGGTAGCTGGTGGGCGTCCCAAAGCCGGGCGGGATCAGGGCGCTGCTCTTGCTCCTGTCCTTGTTGGCGGGTTCGGCCCCGGTCTGGATGATGTCCTCCGCGCTGGTGGGTGTGCCGAAGTCCCCGGTGGGCGGGCCGTCAAAGGTGTATTCCAGCGCGTGGGCCGGGGCCACAGACAGGGACAGCAGCAGGGCGGCAGACAACAGCGTGGTTTTCCATTTCTTCATGTGGTGTACTCCTTCCATTCTTTTTTAGCCTTGTATTTTTTCAGCAGGAATTTCCCCAGGAAGGCCAGCCCTGCCGCCCCCGCCCCGATGGGCAGGACCAGCAGCCATTTCAGGCCGATACCGCCGGAAGTGCCGGGTTCCTCCTGCTCCGGCGGCGGGGTCTCCATGCTGTCATTGTTTCCATCGTCCGGCCCCGGTTCCGTCTCTGCGGGGGCGTTGATGGGGGTGCCGCTGAATACCGCCGTATAGATCATCTCGCCGCTGATGGTCTTGACCACCTCCCCGGCGTATTCGGCGGTGATAACGTAGCCGGTGGCATAGCTGCTGGTGGCGGTGCCGGTGTAGCTGGCCGTGGCGTTGTAAAACTCCCCGGCCTCCAGCCACTGAACGTCCGCCAGGGTCAGCGTCCGTCCGCCGTCCGTGATGGTCTTGGGGATCAGGGATGAGTCGGCGTCGGACAAATTCGGATAGTTCCGGGTGGCGGTGACGGTGCGGGAGGAGGAGCCGTAGCCCGCGGCCTCCACGGTGATGCTGGCGGTGTCCAGAGTCAGGATGCCGGTAAAGCCGTCCTCGGTGGTGACTTCCCGCGTGGCGGCGAGCTGGGGCATGATCTTGTCCATGTCCTTGGTGCCGCTGTCCAGGGTGACGGTCTCGGTGTGCTCCCTGGTCTCGCTCTCGGTGTAGTCCTGCCGGGTCACGTCCAGCAAGGTATAGCGGTAGCCCTCCCGCTCAAAGTCAGCGGTGGGGATGTTCGCCGGGTTGTCGGCGGCGGTGAGCAGGTAGACCTTCTCCAGACGGCGGCCGCCGCCAGCCTCGGTCTCCACCACCTCCGTGGGGTACAGGGCGGCGGGCCGGACGGGGGCGGTCCCCTCCGGCGCTTCCGCGGCCAGGGCCGGGCAGGTCAGGGCACAGGCCAGGACCACCGCCAGCAGCAGGGGCGTAATGCGTTTCATGCAGATAACCTCCAATTTTCATAAAATGTCGAAATGCGTCTCAAGTTGAGACGCATTTCAGGGGGGCCGGGCCAGGACCTCCCTGATCCCGGTCATGATGTACTCCGCGCAGGGCAGGGCGATGGCGTTCCCCAGGGCCTGCTGGCGCTGGGCGGCGCTGATGGCCTCGCCCTCCGCGCCGTATGCCGTCCAGCCTTCCGGCAGGCCCATGAGCCGTTCCGCCTCTGTCTCCGTGACATAGCGGATGCAGCCGTCCAGCGGATCGTCCTCATAATAGAAAGCGAAGGGGTTGACGGCGCTGGCTAAAAGGGTGGGAAAAGGGTCAGTTGCAAATCCAAAGCTGTCCCGGAACTGGACGTGGTATCGGTCTTTGGCGGCGCCGCGCATACGGAAAAGCTGGAAGGGCCGCACGATGGGTACACGCCCCCCTGTTTCAATAACAGGGCCTCGATCTCCGGGGGCGGCGGACAGCCCGCCTTTTCCGCAAGGCGGAGGAACTTGGAACATTGGGCGGGGCTTAAACAGTATCTCGTGAGCACGCCGCCCTCCAAAATCGGCCACGATAAAAATACGCTGCCGTCGTGCCAGCCGGGGGACTGACCAATATTGGGCGTCCATAAGCCGCCAGGAGAGGTCAGGGACATCCCCTCGCACCATACCGGCGTTTGCCCATCTTCCAGAAGGAGGCATTGGAACCTCGGCGTCTGTGAAGGCTGCGAGGACGGCTCTATAATCCAGCCGGTCATTTGAAGAAAGCGATCCCATGACGTTTTCCCAAACAGAGATAATTGGATAGAGATTTCCAGTGGCGCACCTCATTTCTCGAATAATTCTGATCGCGTGAAAAAACAGGTTTGATTTTTCCCCGGCAAGGCCGGACCTGTCGCCAATTTGAGATAGATTTTGACAGGGGGAGCCGAAAGTGATGATGTGGACGGGCGGTATCTTCCCGCCGTCCAGCTCCGTAATATCGCCCAGGTGCTCCATCTCCGGGAAATGCCGTTTGGTGATGGAGACGGGGGCCTTTCGTATCTCGCTGGCCCATAGGGGCGTGACGCCCTGCCGGTGGGCGGCCAGGGGGAACACGCCGATGCCGTCAAATAAACTGCCTAAAGTAAGCAAGGCCGCCTCCTTTCCGTGTTGTCGAAATGCGTCTCAAATTGAGACACATTTCCGGGTCTGCCGCCCCGCCGACGGCTTGCGGCGGGGCGCTTGAAGGGCTGCTGGCGCTCCCGTCAGACCCGCCAGCCTCCCAGGATAGCAAAAGCCGCTGACAAGCGGCTTTTGGGGTGTTTTCCCCTTGGTGACAAAAAAATCCGGCGAACGGCCCCTGTCAAGGCCCGGCCAGTCCGCAGACTGGCCGGCTCGCGGGCGATTGCGCCAGCAATCGTCCGGCCTTGACTGGGGACGGGCGGCGGATTACTCTCTCGAAGGGGAAAAACACCCCCGTTGGGGGCTTTACCTCACGGGACGGCGGGGCGGCGGCGTCCTGCTTCTCTGCTTGTCCGCTTCCAAATTCTTGTCGATGGAGCGGCCCATTTTCTTGCTCATATCCTGAATTTTGTCCAGGGCGTATCTGCGGTCCTCGGTCTCCCAGCCGTCATACAGCTCCGACAGGTTTTCCAACTCCGGCATGGGCCGCTCGACGCCGAACCTGCGGCAGAGGATGTAGGACACGCTCTGGGCGTCCAGCTCGCACTCGGCCCTGTTGTAGCCGGGAACCGCGCCCTTGGCGTGGAAACGGGTCTGCGCCACTTCCGCGATGATGGCGGCGAACGCCTCATGGTCGGGAAAATCGGGGTTGATGGCCAGCTCCATATTGCCGGGGTCATAGTAGGCGGGGACGGGCAGCTCCTTGTCAATGACCACGGGGGCCACGGCATAGTTGAGCACCGTAGTCAGCGCGGTCTCCATGCCCTTGCTGCCCTCTTTCAGAACAGGGCGTTTCAGATCCCGGCCCTGGGTCTGCGTCACATCGTAGGCGTCGGTCAGCGTGTACCCCCGCCCCATGGGGCCCTTGGCAAAAATCTTCACGCTGTTGTTCATTTCCTCGCCCATGACGGAGCGGTTCAGGGCCCGCCAGCGGTCACGGGTGCCGAACACAGTGGCCTGGGGCAGCGCCAGCATGACCAGGGCGATATTGCCCACGCTGTACGTCGGGTTGTCCCCCTGCATATCCAGGTAGCGGGCGTATGCCTCCGGGCTGCTGGTGATCTGCTCGATGCCCGCGTCCTGCATGGCGACGGTGTTTTCCCGTTCTGCCTGCTGCTGTTCCCTCCAGCGGGTGTCCTTTTCCGCCTTTTGGGTCACGATCTGTTCCAGATTTGCCATAAAAAGTTACCTCCATTTTTTCATCGTGTTTTGGGTGGGTGCTTGGTGGGCTGGCGCTGGGGGGCCTTCCCCGGCTCCTTCATGCCCTCGGATGCGGCGCGCAGGGCGGCCAGCCGTCCCTTGACGGTGGGGATGTCCCCGATCTTGGCGGTTGGGGCGTCAGTAGTCCTCGTCGTCGTCCTCCTCTCGCTCTGCGATGGCGTCGAGCCACTCCCGCGCTGTGGTGAGGAGCTGCCGGGTTGAGCGCGGGGGACGGCTTTTTTTGGCTCGGCGTCCTCCCTGGCCGGTGCGCCATAGCCTCGCCGCTCCATGAACAGGTTGACCTGGGACACGAAATCCACGTTGGTTACAAGGTCCACCATGCCGTCTGTCCTCCGCTTGTCCTTTACCACGGAAAAGAGGACGTTTTTCTTGGCAAAGGCGCGGAACTCCGCAAGGTCGCTCTCCTTGATATGGAATACCTTCAGTTCCTTGCTCTCCCGGAGCAGGCGGGCCATGCCGGTCTTGCCTACCAGCTTCTTGTTGTCCTTCGCCAGCGCCCACAGCAGCGCCGCCAGATTTTTGCTCCCCGCCGCCAGCAGCTTGATACTGGCCTCGGTGAGCTGGATGCTCTCTTTTACCATCAGGTCGGCCACATCACCGCTTACATCCATTGACTTTCACCCCCTCCCGTTTTCAGGTATTGGACAGCCTCCAGCATGGAGCAGTAGGTCACGCGCCGCTGATACCGTTTGATAATCAGGCGGATATGCCGCTCCCGCTGGCTCTCCGGCAGGGCGGAGAAGATACGCACGTCCTCCACGGCGGTCTGATGGTCCAGCAGGGTGACGCTGCCCCACGGCAGCCCCTCCACCGCTTTATCCGCATGGAGATACAGGGCGACTACCGGCCACGGCGTGACGCCCCGGCAGGCCAGCCAGTCCAGATTGTCCGGGGTGTCCGGCTCATAGACGGCGGGCAGGGTGGACAGGCGGCAGCGCCCGTTCCAGGTCAGAAACAAATAGTCGGTGTGCCGGAACCGCTGCAACTCGGCAACCTCCCGTTCAACGTTCAGGGCCTCTATCGCCTGATAAGCCCCGGCCAGTCTCAAAATGCCGCTGAGGTCTGCTTTTATCAGTTTTTTCATGGATCACGCTCCTTGTCTCGCTGGTGTCGGCCTGCACCGCCTCCTTTACTGTGGGTATGTCTTTCTCAATGCGGGCGCACAATTTCAACTCCCGGCGCAGCTCCCGCACCCTGGCGGTCAGGCCTGTGATCTCATCCGTCACAGCCTCGCCGCCATGACCGGCGCGGCGTATCTTATACAGCTCCCGCCGCTGGTCCGTCAGGGCGTCGATCTGCGCTTGCAGGGCGTCATACTGCATGGAGAGCTGGCCCGCCGTCTCAATACGGTTTTTCATCAGATATTGAAATTGTTCCTGGTATCGGTCAAATTTGATGATCTCCGTCCGGGAGACAAACCGGCGCTTGGGACGCCGTTTCGGGATGGCCCCCAGCAGATACAGATATTTGAAGTAGAGGGCGCGAAAGCCTTTCAGCTTCCGGGGCCTGCCAGGTATGCCGCCCCTTGGCCGGTATCGCCGCCCCGGTGTCAGCGGTTGGATGGCGGGGCAGAAGGACGGGCCGGGGGGAACGGGCGGCGGGGTCTCGCCAGAGCGAACAGCCGACAGCCGGGCCTGAATGTCCGCTTCCGTATAGCTATCCCCCAGGCCGTCCAGCCGGAAAAACCGCTGGCCGCCGGGGGGCCTGACGGCGGTGTGCTTGATATTGGGGCCCCGCTTGACGGTATAGCCCAGCTCCTCCAACTGCCGCCAGAAGGCTTTCATGGTGTAGGCGCTGGCAGCCACCGCGTCAATGTCCCGCCGGACAAGGGCCTGGAGGGTGGGTCTGCCCTGGGCCTCCGCGTTCCATTCCGCGTAGTGCCTGCCGCCCTCGCCCGGTTCGATCACGGACAGGCCGTGGGCGCGGCTGACCTCGTTGGAAATGCCGCGAATATCCCCAAAATAATCCTTGAAAGTATTTTTGTATTTCGCCCCGTCCACAAAGGATACGGAGTTGAACAGGATGTGACAATGCAGATGGTCACGGTCTAAATGGGTGGAGACGACCGCCTCGTAGCGGTCCCCCAGCAGCCGGGCCGCGAACTCCACGCCGATCTCATGGGCCTGTTCCGGGGTCACTTCTCCGGGGGCAAAGGCGTGGATCAGGTGATAACCCAAAACGCCGCCGGGCTTCCCCCAGCGGCGCTTGGTCTCCTGCATATCCTGATAGGCGCTTTCCAGATCACAGTTGATGGCCGTCTCCAAAACGGAGCGGCCGTCCGGCAGGGCGTTCTTGTCTGCCCGGCCAATGTAATCCAGTACAGCGGCCATATCGGTTTTTTCATGGTTCAGCACATAATCCACACAATGATCCAGACGGGAGCGGATGGTGATGATCTTGTCATAGGCCATTACAGGGCCTCCTTTATCAGCCGGTATGCCTGCCGCACCAGCTTCACCGCCTCGTCAATATCGGTCTGGCCCGCCTCCTTCCGGGCGTTGGTGTTGTGGGCGATTTGGTTGATATTCGTCCCGATGGCGTTCAGCTCCCGCAGCAGGGCGGCGTAGGTGTCGGGGGGCCGGGGCCGGAGGTTCACGCCCATAATGAGCTGACGGAGCAGCGGCTCTATTTTCAGGCCGGATGCCTCCGCCTGCCGGTGCAGGTGGGCGTACTGGCTGGCGTTCAGCCGCAGGGTGACGGTCTTATAGGGTTTTGCCATAGGCAGCACTTCCTTTCAAAATTCGTCGAAAAAATGCGTCTCAACTTGAGACGCATTTCCGGGCGGGGGGGTATTAGGGGCTGTGCCCCTAACAAGTGGAATTTTGATGTCAAAATTCCGTACTTGCTGGGACAGCGGCGCCAGCGGCGCCGCTGTCTACCGTGTCGGGGCCGTGTTCCGGCGCTTATAGGGCCTGGCCTTTTTCGGGGCTTTTGGGCGGGGGCGGTACGGTTGCTCTGGAAAGTCTCGGATGATCTGATGGCCCATTGGAATAGTCAAGGGACGGCTGAAATCCGCTGTGATGGCGTTTTCTTTGACATTGGTGGGGCGGTATTGGCCGTCCAGCTCACACTCGGTAGAGACGACCACACGCCCATCAGTGTCCTCCAGGATGTCACGAATTTTTTTGAACACACGGAGACGTTCACTAATGGGGGCGTCGGCGCGGAAAGAAAGCTGTGGACAGTACACAAAACGTCCTGATACTTCCTTTGAAAGAAAACCGTAAGTTATCATTTTCCTGCGCTGGCGCTCCCGCGCCCGTTCGATGTGCTTGACATAGCCGATTGCCACATTGGGGCCTTTTGTCAAAGACAGCAGACCTACTTCATGCCGCTGCTTATCTGTCAGGGGGATATTTTGGGCAGGCCGTCCGGCAAGACCTTTCGCAGCACGAAAACTTTCCGGGGCCCAGCGGTAGCCGCTGATAGAATAGTGAAACCGTTTCTTTTTCATAGTAACACGCCCCCTATCGGACTGGGCCGGACCTTTGGGGCCGGATCTTTTTGGGGGTATGTCCCCGGGGCGGGGGTGCCGGGGGCGGGGCCGGTTCCTCCGGCTGGGGCAAAGCGTCCATGTCCCCGTCCTCCAGCAGAGATAGCAGTTCATCCACATCGGGGCGGGGCGGTATGGGCGCCTCTACGGTATAGCCGGGCAGCAGCACCCCATTGACACAAAACCGCTGTCGGGCGTCCGCAGGAACGGGCGGGGACAGCTCCGTAAACAGGTGGGCGTAGGCGGCGATACGGCCCTGGAGATATTTTTCCATAGCTGCTCTGTCTTTGAAAACCTTCCGATCCTGTCCGGCAAGCTGCCATCCAGAGCCGGAGTAGTCCGGGTTTGGGATGGTGTTGAAATGCAGGCTCCAGGACAACTCCCAGGCAACGGGGATAGATTTCTGCTCTGCGCGGCTCCATTCCGTCCGCTCATATTCCCGCCACGAAAAGCAGTAGACCATGTTGCTCATTTCATGCCGTCCGTACTGATCCTCCGTCCACTGGTTCGAGGTATGAGGGGCTGGATGGACTTTCAGATATTGCTGGGCTTTTCGCAGGGATAGGGTCAGCATCGCCTGTTTCGCCCACTCCTTTTCTATTTCACCAAATTTTTCAAAGATGGCCTTTTCCTGTTCAACGCTGACCGTCTCCTGTGCCTTTAGCTGTTCCGGGGACAGTTTTACCAGCTCGGAAATATCCGTCTGCGAGGGTGAAAAGTAGATATGGGCTGAAATTTCAAGCTCCTGGCCTGGGTCAAGATGGGTATATGCCATGACTGCGCCTCCTATCGAACCGGCCCCGATTTTTTAGGGCCGGTCTTTTTCTTGGCCGCTGGCCGGGCAGGTTTCGCGGGGGAGGGGGCGGCGGCCTTCTGCTTCGGGGCGGGTGGCTGCTCCGGCTCCGGCATGGGCGGCGCAACGTCCCCGTCCTCCAGACAGTCCAGCAGGTCGTTGACGGCCTCCTCCTTTGTCCGTTCCGGGGGCGCAAGGGTGTAGCCGGGGAGAAGGTGGCCGTTGACCATGAACATCCGCTTGCAGTCGTTGGGTACAGGCGGGGACAGCTCCGTGAACAGGTGGGCGTACAGGTTGAACCGGCCCTGGATATACCGCTGGGCG
>CAJUKT010000075.1 GCA_910587255.1 uncultured Oscillospiraceae bacterium | reverse complement strand
TGAGATCATCGGCATGGGCGAGGTGCCCGGCGCGGGCGACGATTTCCACGCCGTAGCCGACGAGCGCATGGCCCGGGAGCTGGTGGAGCAGCGCAAGAGCGAGATGAAGAACGCCACCACCGGCGCGGCCAAGCAGAAGGTATCCCTGGAGGAGCTGTTCAGCCAGATCCAGGCGGGCGAGATGAAGGATCTGAACGTCATCGTCAAGGCGGACGTGCAGGGCAGCGCCGAGGCGGTCAAGGCCAGCCTGGAGAAGATCTCCAACGAGGAAGTCCGCGTCCGGGTGATCCACTGCGCGGTGGGCGCCATCAACGAGTCCGACGTGATGCTGGCCGCCACCTCCAACGCCATCATCGTGGGCTTCAACGTCCGCCCGGACAAGAACGCCGCCGACTCCGCCGGGCGCAACAAGGTGGATATGCGGATGTACCGGGTGATCTACGACTGCATCAACGAAATTGAGTCCGCCATGAAGGGTATGCTGGCCCCCAAGTTCAAGGAGGTGTCCCTGGGGCAGGCCGAGGTGCGCCAGGTGTACAAGATCACCGGCGTGGGCTTTGTGGCCGGGTGCTACGTCACCGACGGCAAGGTGGCCCGCAACGCCCAGATCCGCCTGGTCCGGGACGGCATCGTCATCCACGAGGGCGTGATGAACTCCCTCCAGCGCTTCAAGGACAGCGTGAAGGAGGTCGCCCGGGGCTACGAGTGCGGCATCGGGATCGAAAAGTACAGTGATATCAAGGAAGGCGACGTGATCGAAGCCTTCATCATGGAGCAGATTGAGGTTTAATTTGCAGGGGCGGGCGGCTTCGCCCGCCCCGTTTTCCTTACCGCAGGGACGCCCCCAGCCGGAAGCCGCAGGCAAAGGCCGCCTCCATGTCCCGCAGGCGCAGCTCCTCCACGCAGTCGTACAGGGCGGACACACGCTTCCACAGGTCAGGCGGGCTGAGTTCCTTCAGCTCGGCCCGGTTCTGTTCCATGGCGCAGGTGCATTCCTCCCGGCCCTCTTGCCCTTCCCGGCCGTAGAAGGCTTCCAAACGGTAGCTGCTGGCGTATTCCCAGAGAACACGGGTTAATTCATCCATTTTATTCCCTCCACAAAACAAATTGCGAATTATATATCACGCCTATAATATACATGAAAAGTTTATCGTAGTCAAGGGAGTAATCTCATGATTTTTAATGACCGCATAAAAGCATTGCGAAAAGAACGGGGCATGACACAAGAACAGACTGCACAGGCACTGTCCATCACGCTGCGCAATTATCAGCGAATCGAAGCCGATGGAAATACGCCGAATTATATAAATCTTGTCCGTCTTGCGGATTTCTTCGACGTTTCCATGGACTACCTTGCGGGCCGCACGGACAAACGCGAGGTCAACCGCTGATTTCGGATATACTAACCTCTCAAAGGAGGAGGAATTCTTATGCCAAGCAATCGAATCGGACGCATCAACGAGGAAATCCAGCGGGAGCTGGCCTCCCTCATCCCCACGGTGAAGGACCCCCGGGTGGCCGGGGCCGGCATGGTGTCCGTCACCGCTGTGGAGGCCACCCCCGACCTGAAATACGCCAAAATCTACGTCAGCGCCCTGAATAAGGACAGCAGCGCCCAGCTTTTGAAGGGGCTGAAGTCCGCCGCGGGCTACCTGCGGCGGGAGCTGGGCCGGGCCCTGAACCTGCGCAGCACCCCGGAGCTGTCTTTCGTGCGGGACGACTCCATCGACAAGGGGGCGCACATTCTGGACATGCTGCGTAACCCCCAGGTGGTCAAGCCCCCCAACCCCGCCAACGAGCACATCATACTGGACGAGGAGGAGTGAGCCATGGACTACCGGGAAGCGGCGGCGTTTCTGGCCGCCCATGACAATTACCTGATTTTGACCCACAAGCGCCCCGACGGCGACACCATCGGCTGTGCCGCCGGGCTGTGCCGCGCCCTGCGGAAGCTGGGCAAGACCGCCTATGTGCTGCCCAACGAGGACGCCACCAGCCTGCTGGCGGGCTATCTGGACGGTCTCACCGCCCCGGACGGCTTCGCCCCGGACACGGTGGTCAGCACCGACGTGGCCACCGAAAACCTGCTTCCGGACAGCGCGGCGGGATACAAGGGGCGCATCGGCCTTGCCATCGACCACCACCCCTCCCAGGAGTTTTTCGCCCGGGAGACCTGCCTGGAGGCGGACAAGGCCGCCTGCGGCGAGATCATCTGGAAGATCTGCGGGGAGCTGGGGACCATGGACGGGGAGATCGCCGTGCCGCTGTATGTGGCCATCGCCACCGACTGCGGCTGCTTTGTCTACGCCAACACCACCCCCCACACCCACCGGGCGGCGGCGGCGCTGATGGAGCAGGGGATTGACTTCCAGGCGCTGAACAAGCGGCACTTCCGCACCAAGTCCATGCGGCGGATGAAGCTGGAGGGGCTGATTTTGCAGAATATGCACCTGTACCATGGGGGAACGGTGGCGGTGGCCCCTATTTCCCTGGACATGATGGCCCAGGCCGGGGCCACCTCAGAGGATACCGACGACCTGGCCGCGTTCTTGGGCCAGATCGAGGGGACACTCCACACCGCCACCATCCGGGAACACGAGGGGGGCGAGTGCCGCGTCTCCGTGCGCACCAAGGCGGACGAGCTCAACGCCACCCGGGTGTGCGCCCGGCTGGGGGGCGGCGGGCACAGGGCTGCCTCCGGCTGTACCATCAAGGGGACGCTGGACGAGGCGGAGCGGGCGATTCTGGCCGCCATCGACGATCAGCTGGCCCAGCCCACCCAGGATTGAGGAAAAGCGCGGAGAAGCGGACAGCGAGGAAGCTTGGAACGGAGCGAAAGCGACCGAGCGTTCTGGCCGCTTTGCAGCGTGACAACAAGGAACCAAAAGGAGCTTTATCTTATGCCAAACGGCATTATCATCATTGACAAGCCCCAGGGCTGGACCAGCATGGACGTATGCGCCAAGCTCCGGGGGATGTTCCACGAGAAGCGGGTAGGCCACGCGGGCACCCTGGACCCCATGGCCACCGGGGTGCTCCCCGTGTTCATTGGCCGGGCCACCAGGGCGGTGGAGTTTGCCGCCGGCTCCGACAAGGAATATATCGCCGGATTAAAACTAGGCGTTGTCACCAACACCCAGGACACCACCGGGGAGGTGCTGGAGCAGCGCCCCGTGGCGGCCGGACGGGAAGATGTGGTACGTGTTCTCTCCCAATTTACCGGCCTCATCGAGCAGCTTCCCCCCATGTACTCCGCCATTAAAATAAACGGCAAAAAGCTCTACGAGCTGGCCCGAAAGGGCAAGGAGGTGGAGCGCAAGCCCCGGCCTGTCACCATCCACGCCCTGGAAATTCTGGACCAGGCCCCTGCCCAGGGGACGGATTACCTGATTCGCGTGGCCTGCTCCAAGGGCACCTATGTGCGCACCCTCTGCCATGATATCGGGCAGGCGCTGGGCTGCGGCGGGTGCATGAGCTCCCTTCAGCGGGTAAAGGCAGCAGGCTTTACCCTTGCCGACAGCGTTACATTAGAGGCGGTTCAGGCGGCCGTGGACCGGGGGGAGGGGGAGTCCCTGCTGCTGCCGGTGGACTGCTGTTTTGCCGGACTACCGGTGCTGGTGCTGAAGACCGCCGGGGCGGAGAAAAAGATCCGTAATGGCGCGGCCCTGCCGGTCCGGGATGTTCCCGATGGGGAATACCGGGTATACGGCATGGATAAGACATTTTTGGCCCTTGGACGTGCGGTGGGCGGAAGGCTCACCACCGTCAAAAGTTTTTTCGAGGTGTAGTAATCCATGGATAAACAACGGCGAGTTATCGCCCTAGGCTTTTTTGACGGGGTGCACCTGGGCCACGGGGCGCTGCTGCGCAGGGTGGCCCAGCGGGCAAAGGAACTGGACGCCCTCCCCTGCGCCTTTACCTTTGACCGCAGCCCCGCCGCAGCCCTCACCGGGCGGGCGGTGCCCCTGCTCACCGGGGTGGACGACCGGGCCCAGCTCATGGAGGCTCTGTACGGCATCCGGGAGGTGGTGGTGGCCCCCTTCCAGAGGATGCGGCAGATGGACTGGCAGGACTTTGTGGGGCAGTACCTCCAAGAGGAGCTGGGCGCGGTCCATGTGGTGGCGGGCCACGACTTCCATTTCGGCTACAAGGGGGAGGGCAATCCCCGGCGGCTGGCGGACAAGTGCGTCCAGCTGGGGATGGGCTGCGATGTGATCCCCAGGGTGGAGCTTGACGGGGTGACGATCTCCTCCACCCACATCCGCACCCTGGTGGAGGCGGGGGAGCTGGAGCAGGCCGCCCGGTTTCTGGGCCATCCCCATATACTGTCCGGGGCGGTGGTCCACGGCAACGAGATTGGCCGCACCCTGGGCTCCCCCACCGCCAACCTGCCTGTGCCCCAGGGCGTCATCGCCCCCGGCTTCGGGGTGTACGCCACCCGGGTGCACCTCCCGGACGGGACCCATCCGGCGGTGACCAACGTGGGCGTCCGGCCCACGGTGAGCAGCCAAGGCCGGGCCGTCATTGTGGAGCCGTGGATTTTGGACTATCACGGCGACCTGTACGGCCAAAATATCCGGGTGGAATTCCATACCCGCCTGCGGCCGGAGATGAAATTCCCCGACCTCCAGGCCCTGCGGCGCGCCATTTTGGACAACGCCGCCCAGACCCGGGCCTATTTCGCCGCAAAGGGGGACTTGTGATGCCGGCCACGGTCATCAACGTCATTTTGGTGCTCGCCGGCAGCGCCGCGGGCCTGCTGTTCAAAAACCTCATCAGCGAACGCCTCACCTGCGTCCTCACCCATGCCCTGGGCCTGTGCGTGCTGGGGGTGGGCATCGGCTACCTCACCGGCACGGCGGACATGCTGTGCGTCATCGTGTGCATGGTCATCGGGAGCATCCTCGGAAGCGCCATCGACATTGAGCGCCGCCTGGAGGGCGCCGGGGAGCTGCTCCGCTCCAGGCTGGTCAAGGGGGAGGGCGGCAGCCGCTTCACCGAGGGATTTGTCACCGCCTCCCTGCTGTTCTGCGTGGGGGCCATGGCCATCACCGGCTCCATCGAGGCCGGGCTGAATCACAATTATGAGATCATCATCTCCAAGGGCGTCATCGACGGGGTGACCTCCGTGTCCTTTGCCGCCGCCATGGGCGCCGGCGTGGCCTTTTCCGCCCTCCCGCTGCTGCTCTACCAGGGCGGGATCACCCTGCTAGCCGGGTGGGTGGGGCCCTATCTGCCCCAGGCAGTGGTCACAGAGATGAGCGCGGTGGGCGGCGCGCTTATCATTGCCATCGCCATCAACATGCTGTCCCTTGGCCGGGAAAAAATCAAAGCGGGCAATATGCTGCCCGCCATCTTTCTCCCCATACTGTACATCCCCGCCGCCGGATGGATCGCCGGGGCCTTCCCTTTTTTCTCCTGAATTTCGCGCCGCTCCCGCCCGGGAGCGGCGCTTTTCCCCCCCATGGGGAATTTGGGGAAAGTTTAAAAGAAAATCCTTGCAATGAGCAAGGAAAGGCGGTATACTTATGTGAGAATATAGGGAACGATCCTCTCCCTCCCCCACGCGGCATGGCCGGCGGTCTGCGCCCGGTTTCCTGCCGCGCGCCTTTGCCCTTTGTTTGTTAAAAAAATGGCGAATTTTGGAGGCGGCGGGGCGATGGTTCACTGTCTTCTTCCAACTTTTCATTACTTAAGGAGGCAAACTGATGTCATTTGTGAATGTTGATCTACAGGGCGCTGTGGCGGTTCTCACCATTGACCGGCCCAAGGCTCTCAACGCGCTGAACCCAGAGGTGCTGGCCGACCTGAAGGCCGCCTTTGAGGGCCTCGACCAGAATACCGTGCGCTGCGTGGTCCTCACCGGCGCCGGGGACAAGAGCTTCGTGGCGGGCGCCGACATCGGCTCCATGTCCACCATGACCCGCGCCGAGGGCGAGGCTTTCGGCAAGCTGGGCAATGACATCTTCCTGATGATCGAGAGCTTCCCCCTGCCCGTCATCGCCGCGGTGAACGGCTTTGCCCTGGGCGGCGGCTGTGAGCTGGCCATGTCCTGCGACATCCGCATCTGCTCCGACAACGCCATGTTCGGCCAGCCCGAGGTGGGCCTGGGCATCACCCCCGGCTTCGGTGGCACCCAGCGTCTGCCCCGCCTGGTGGGCATGGGCATGGCCAAGCAGCTGCTCTACACCGCCCGGAACATCGACGCCGCCGAGGCCCTGCGCATCGGCCTGGTCAACGCCGTCATCCCCCAGGCCGAGCTGCTGGACGCCGCGCTGAAGATGGCCGGCCAGATCGCCAAGAACGCCCCCATCGCCGTGCGCGCCTGCAAGAAGGCCGTCAACGAGGGAATGCAGGTGTCCATCGACAAGGCGGTGGAGATCGAGGAGAAGCTCTTCGGCGGCTGCTTTGAGACCCACGACCAGGTGGAGGGCATGGCCTGCTTCCTCTCCCGGGAGAAGCCCAAGCCCAAGGCTGTCTTCACCAATAACTAAGCGCGAGGGCAGACGCGCCGGTTCGGATGGACTGGAGCGAAGACAGAAGCCCGGGCGGCATATGCCGCCGGCTGTAGTCTGAGCCGTAAGGAAGCCGAACCGGACAGCGCGTCCAGCCCGAGCGTGACAACAACTGAGCGTGAGGGCAGACGCGCGGTCCGGGCGCAGGTGAAGAGAGCGGCGCGTCCGGCACGGCGCAATAAAGTATCGCAGCGTACTTATTTATTTATCATATTTTTTGTAAAGGAGTCTTTATCATGAAAAAAGTTGGCGTGATCGGCGCAGGCACCATGGGCCAGGGCATCGCCAAGGCCTTCGCCCAGAGCGGCTGGGCCGTGGCCCTGTGCGACATCAAGCAGGAGTGGGCCGACGGCGGCAAGGCCAAGATCCAGAAGGGCTATGCCAAGCTGGTGGAAAAGGGCAAGATGGACCAGGCCAAGGCCGACGGCATCGTGGCCGCCATCACCCCGGGCCTGAAGGAGGATCTGTGCGCCGACTGCGACCTGATCGTGGAGGCCGCCTTTGAGGACATGGGCGTGAAGCAGACCACCTTCGGCGAGCTGGACAAGATCTGCAAGCCCGAGTGCATTTTCGCCTCCAACACCTCTTCCCTGTCCATCACCGAGATCGGCAAGGGCCTGAGCCGCCCCATGATCGGTATGCACTTCTTCAACCCCGCCGACCGCATGAAGCTCATTGAGGTCATTGCCGGCGCCAACACCCCCGCCGACACCGTAGCCGCCATCGTGGCCATCTCCGAGGAGCTGGGCAAGACCCCCGTGCAGGTGAATGAGGCCGCCGGCTTTGTGGTCAACCGCATTCTGATCCCCATGATCAACGAGGCCGCCTTCATCAAGATGGAGGGCGTGTCCAATATCGCCGGCATCGACGCCGCCATGAAGCTGGGCGCCAACCATCCCATGGGTCCCCTGGAGCTGGGCGACTTCATCGGCCTGGACATCTGCCTGGCCATTATGGACGTGCTGTACAATGAGACCGGCGACAGCAAGTACCGCGCCTGCCCGCTGATCCGCAAGATGGTCCGCGGCGGCAACCTGGGCGTCAAGTCCGGCAAGGGCTTCTATGTCTACAACGCCGACCGCACCAAAACCGCCGTTGACGAGCTGTAAAAGCCGTCCGGCAAGCTATAAGGAGGGAAAAACTCATGGATTTTAAACTGTCCAAAGAACAGCTGATGCTCCAGAAGATGTACCGTGAATTCGCGGAAAACGAGGTCAAGCCCATCGCCGCGGACGTGGACGAGGAGGAGCGCTTCCCCGAGGAGACCGTGAAGAAGATGGCCAAGCTGGGCATGATGGGCATCTACCTGCCCAAGGAGTACGGCGGGGCGGGCGCTGATTACCTCAGCTACGTAATGGCGGTGGAGGAGATGGCCAAGGTGTGCGGCACCACCAGCGTGGTACTGTCCGCCCACACCAGCCTGTGCTGCAACCCGATTTTTGAGTACGGCACCGAGGAGCAGAAGCAGAAGTACCTGCCCAAGCTGTGCTCCGGCGAGTGGATCGGGGCCTTCGGCCTCACCGAGCCGGGCGCCGGCACCGACGCCCAGGGCCAGCAGACCACCGCCGTGAAGGATGAGAACGGCAACTGGGTGCTCAACGGCTCCAAGATCTTCATCACCAACGCGGGCTACGCCAACGTGTTCATCGTCATCGCCATCACCGGCATCATCGAGAAGCGGGGCCGCAAGACCAAGGAGCTGTCCGCGTTCATCGTGGAGCGCACTGACAAGGGCTTCTCCGTGGGCAAGCACGAGAAGAAGATGGGCATCCGCGGCTCCTCCACCTGCGAGCTGGTCTTTGAGGACTGCGTGATCCCCGGCGACCGAATGCTGGGCAAGCAGGGCAAGGGCTTCAACGAGGCCATGGCCACCCTGGACGGCGGGCGTATCGGCATCGCGGCCCAGGCCCTGGGTCTGGCCGAGGGCGCCATCGCCGAGACCATCGCCTACACCAAGGAGCGCGTGCAGTTCGGCAGGTCCATCGCCAAGCAGCAGAACACCCAGTTCCAGCTGGCCGACATGTATGCCCGCACCCAGGCGGCCCAGTACCTGGTGTACGCCGCCGCCATGAAGAAGCAGAACCATGAGCCCTTCAGCGTAGACGCCGCCATGGCCAAGCTGGTGGCTGCGGAGACCGCCAGCGACGTGACCCGCCGCTGCGTGCAGCTCTTCGGCGGCTATGGCTACACCCGGGACTATCCCGTGGAGCGCATGATGCGCGACGCCAAGATCACCGAGATCTACGAGGGCACCTCTGAGGTCCAGCGCATGGTCATTTCCGGCGCGATTTTAAAGTAAGAAGCGCGGAGGCGTGCGGAGCAGCCCGGATGTTTATGCCCCGAGTCCGAGGGGAGCCGGGCGCTGCGCAGCCGCCGGGCGTGACAACGCCGTAATTCAGTATAAAGGAGACAGTTTGATATATGAAAATCATTGTCTGTGTCAAGCAGGTGCCCGACACCTCCGGCGTGGTGGCCGTCAAGGCGGACGGCACCATGGACCGCGCGGCCATGGCCACCATTTCCAACCCCGATGATATGAACGCCCTGGAGGCGGCCCTGCAGATTAAAGAGACTAACCCCGACGTGAAGGTGTGCGTCGTATCCATGGGCCCCCCGCCCACGGAATCCATGCTCCGGGAGTGCCTGGCCATGGGCGCCGACGAGGCTTATCTGGTGTCCGCCCGCGAGTTCGGCGGCGCCGACACCTGGGCCACCTCCAACACCCTCACCGCCGCCATTGAGAAGATCGGCGTGGACAAGGGCGACATCGTGATGTGCGGCCGCCAGGCCATCGACGGCGACACCGCCCAGGTGGGCCCCCAGATCGCCGAGAAGCTGGGCCTGCCCCAGGTTACCTACGTCACCGCCATCGACTACAAGGACGGCGAGCTGACCGTGCGGCGCGAGCTGGAGGACGGCTACATGACCATCAAGGTCCAGACCCCCTGCGTGCTCACCTGCATCAAAGAGCTGAACACCCCCCGCTACATGAGCGTGTCCGGCATCATGGAGTGCTACGCCAAGCCCTATACCATGTGGGACTTCAACGCCCTGATCGACAGCAAGTGGATCGGCGCTGTGGAGAACGTGGGCCTGAAGGGCTCCCCCACCCAGGTGTACAAGTCCTTCTCCCCGCCGGTGAAGGGCGCGGGCACCATGCTGGAGGGTGCCGACAAGGCCACCTGCGAGAAGCTGGTGTCCATTCTGGGCGAGAAGCACATCATCTAAAGGAAGCGCGGAAGAACGGTCTGCGGCGGGGCTAACGGCGGAGCGGAGCGAAAAACGGCGTGCGGCAGGGCCGCACAGAGTTTTCGCGCAGCCGCAGGAGTTAGAACCCGGCGCGTCCGGACCGTTTTGGAGCGTGACAATATGGAAAGGGGCGCAACATTATTTATGGCTTATAATAGTAAAGACACCGCCGCCTTCAAGGGCGTGTGGGTATTTTGTGAGCAGCGGGACGGCGTCATCCTGGGCACCGGCTACCAGCTGCTCAGCGAGGGCCGCAAGCTGGCCAACGACCTGGGCGTGGAGCTGTGCGGCGTGCTGCTGGGCAGCGGCGTGAACGAGACCTATGCCAAGGCCCTGGGCGGCTACGGCGCGGACCGCGTGTACATCTGTGACCATCCCCTGCTGAAGGACTACACCACCGACGCCTACACCAAGGTGCTGTGCGATCTGGTGGAGGATAAGAAGCCCGAGGTGTTCCTCATCGGGGCCACCAACATCGGCCGCGACCTGGGCCCCCGCGTGGCCGCCCGGCTGCACACCGGCCTGACCGCCGACTGCACCCACCTGGATGTGGACGTGGAGAAGTACAAGGCCTTCCTCAAGACCACCTCCACCATCGATGTGGACAACACCCCCTTCGAGGACAATAAGAACTTGAAGATGACCCGTCCGGCCTTCGGCGGCCACCTGATGGCCACCATCGTGTGCCCGGATTACCGTCCCCAGATGTCCACCGTCCGCCCCGGCGTGATGCAGACCCAGGCCTTTGACGAGGCCAAGAGCCAGCAGACCATCCTGGAGAACGTGGACGTGAAGCTGGACGCCTCCGACATCCACGTGGATCTCATTGAGATCAAGAAGTCCGCCAAGAAGCTGGTGGATCTGATCGGCGCAGATGTGGTGGTGGCCGTGGGCCGCGGCATCAGCTCCAACCCCACCCGGGGCATTGAGATCGCCGAGGAGCTGGCCAACGTCCTGGGCGGCGTCGTGGGCGCGTCCCGCGCCGTGGTGGACGCCGGCTGGATCGGCGTGGACCACCAGGTGGGCCAGACCGGCAAGACTGTCCATCCCAAGATTTACGTAGCCCTTGGCATCTCCGGCGCCATCCAGCACCTGGCCGGTATGCAGGACTCCGAGTGCATTATCGCTGTGAACAAGAACGGCTCCGCCCCCATTTTCGACGCGGCCACCTACGGCATCACCGGCGACCTGTTCAAGGTCGGCCCCATGCTGGCCGAGGCTATCAAGTCGTTCAAAACCAGCAAGGCCTAATCCTTTATCCTAGCCTTTTTCTGAAACCAAAAGCGGCCTCAAATGAGGCCGCTTTTGGTTTTTGTGCAATTTAGCAGAAAATTTGGGTAGAAATATGTAGGCTGACCATCGCTGGTGTTCCAGGATGCCCCAGCCTTTCCACATCTTGTATTCGCGTCGTATTTTGTCGAATTCTGCGATTTCTTTTCCTTGCAATTGGTCGAAAAGTACGGATAATAGGAATTGAGAAAGCGAGGTGAAGCGAATACGTGCGTGAATTATTCCTGCAAACCGTAGAGCTGGCCGATCAGGCCGGCGCGGTCCGGCGCTTTGACTATTCCATCCTCATCGGCGAGATGGACGTGGGTCCCTTCGCCTGCGAGAGTTATGGCGTCAAGATCGCAGAACAGGGCGGCGAGCAGGCCAGCGTACCAAATGTGACATGCAGCGCCGCCCGCATTGACGAGCTGAGCGGCCTGCTGGTGCGCAACGGCGTTACGCCCGCCGCCCTGAATGATGTTTTGTCCGACTG
This sequence comes from uncultured Oscillospiraceae bacterium, assembly GCA_910587255.1. Lineage (GTDB taxonomy): Bacteria > Bacillota > Clostridia > Oscillospirales > Oscillospiraceae > Enterenecus. Next base: position 11,370 of record CAJUKT010000075.1, on the reverse strand, counting down.
GCTGTAAACTGTCCTTGGATGTACTGTCCTACCCCTGAATGTCCCATGGATGTACTGTCCTACCGGCTGTAAACTGTCCGACGGCTCTAAATATATCAGCATCCCACAAAGGGGTGGGGAGAATGAAGGTTCTCCCCACCCTTTTTATTCATCCCGCAGGGCCAGCAACTCATCCGCCACCTGATCCGCCGTCCGGGCCACACCATCGAAGTCCACATAGGGATTGTAGAGCTTCTCCAGCCGGTCATGGGCCTCCTTGGCCTGGGCCAGACCCGCCACCCCCTCATCCAGCAAGGCCGCCGCCACCCGCTTTGCAAAGCGCAGCCGGGGCCGGTTGATGCGGTACGCATCCTGGTCCGCCATGGCGTCCAGCCGCAGCCGGCGGTAGGCCCGGTGGGGCCAGGGGACCTCCTGGGTGGAGGTGACAAAGGCCAGGGACAGGTCCGGGAAAATCAGGTGGGCCAGCCGCTCGGGGGCCATGGGGTCGGGACAGGCCACCGCATCATGCCCTGCGGCCAGGGCCGCAGTGAGGATGGGGGCCAGCATATGGTGGGCCAGGCCGTACTCCCCTGCCAGCTCATACACCCGCTCCGCCTGGGCCTTCACCGTATCCCATAGCGTGAGCATTCCCTTATGGGTGACGGCGGACAAAAAACGCTGCTCCGCCCGGCCCGCTCCCTGCGCGGGGCGCTTCAGCTCCCGGCTGATGATACCCGCCGCCCGCTTTCCCAGCCTCTTTTGGACCCCCTGGGTGTCTACCAGCTCATTCATGTCCCGGCGCAGCTCCCCCGCCGCCCCCAGACATCGGTACACCCGCTTGTAGCGGCCCCGGTACTCCGCCGTGGCCGCCAGAATACTCTGCTTCAGGGGCTGGAGGCCAGCGCGGTCGTAATATTGGCTCAGATCTATGTAGCGCTCCACCACACCAGGGCATTGGGGTTCTACCACATGGGGCGTGGTTCCATTAGTACACTTTGGGTCATGTGGGTGGTACCACGCCCTGGTCGTGGCGCCCTAATTTTTAGAACTTCCAGCTTATTTTGACCTCTTGCTGGCCGCTGCTGGGATTTCGTTCACCGATTTCGATGCAGTCGATCAGTCCCACTACCAGTTCCCGGGGAACGGTTTCCAGCTTTAGCAACTCACGCGCCTTCTCCATCAAATCGGCCTGTTGCTGGGGCTGCTCCCGGTTTTCAAGTTCCTCGTCGATTTTTCCAAGCCGCCGTTCCAGGCGGCTTTTTTCATTGAGAAAACTCTCGTTCAACTCCACAAACTGATTCTCACTGATAATCCCCGCCACCTTGTCTAAGTACAGTGTTTTCAACGCCTGGCTTCGTTTTTCCAGTTGAGCCGCGAGGGTCTTCCGCTCCTGCTTCAAGGCCTCCTGTCGGGTGTCCTTCTGTGGCTGGAGATCATTGGGGTCCAGCTCATAATAGGTCTGGATGTAGTAGCGGATGCGGTCGGACACCAGATCGATGAGTTGGTCCAGCCGGACGGAGTGCCGGGTGCACAGCTTGTTCTTCCCACTGTCGGCGTACAGCTTGCAGCGGAGATAGGACTGCTTGCCGTTGGAGCATTTGCTCATGGTAGAGCCGCAGTCAGCGCACTTCACTAGCCCGGACAGCAGATGGGCCTCGCCGGAGCCGTCCGTTTTGGTGCGCAGCTTTAAGCCCCGTTGGACGGCCTCGAAGGTAGCCCGGTCGATGATGCCCTCGTGGGTACCCTCCACTCGGTACCACTGGTCCTCCGGTGTGTCGATAATGACCTTGGATTTGTAGCTCACCTTTTTCCTGCGGCCCTGGATCATCACGCCGGTGTACATCTCATTGGTGAGGATGCGTCCTACCGTCACCTTGTTCCACAGGCCGAAGTCGTTCTTTATGGGGTGGTTACAGGTCCAACCCCGCTCTGACTTGTAGCGAGTGGGATTGGGTACGCCCTGCTGATTCAGCAGGTAAGCAATGTTCTGGCGGCCGCGGCCCTCCAACGACCATTGGTAGATCTGCCGCACCACCTCAGCGGCCTCGGGGTCAGGGATAATGTGGTTTTTATCTACTGGGTCTTTCTGGTAGCCATAGATAGGGAAGCCGCCGATGTACTTGCCCTCCCGCCGCTTCAGGTCGAACACCATACGGACGTTCTCGGACAGATCTTCCAGATACCACTCATTCACCAGGCCGTTGATCTGGCGGGCTTTTTTGTTGCCCTTCACCTCGGTGTCGGCGTTGTCTGCCACGGCGATGAAGCGGATGCCCCAAATGGGAAACAGACCGTGGATGTACTTCTCTACCAGTTCCATGTCGCGGGTGAAGCGGGACTGGGACTTGCACAGGACGATTTGGAACTTTTTCTGCTTAGCGGCCTCGATCATGCGGTTGAAGTCCGGGCGGTCGCTGTCCACTCCAGAGAAGTCCTCATCACAAAAAATCGAGTAAATATCCCAGCCGTGGTCGATGGCGTAGTGGGTCAGCAGGGATTTCTGGTTCTGGATGCTTTCGGACTCGGGCTGGTGCTTGTCTTCATCCTCCTTACTCAGTCGTGTATAGATTGCACAAAGGATTTGTTACACCTCCTCAAAGGCGTAACTGCTCACTGCTATGATACCGCAGAAGCAGTCGGGCCGCAAGGATTTATTTGAAATGACTGCGCCGATAAAACGGCGCAGTCATCATTGGTGGAGGGCTTTGGTGAGCCAAGTGGTGATGGTTTGGTGGATGGTTTGATTTGGAGTGGTGATGTCAGATGGATGGTGTTCGATGATGATCAAAGGTGGGTCTTTCATAAAATCGCCTCCTGTAAAATGTACGTTTGCAAAGAAAAAATATGAAAAGCAGACGTGTCAAACGTCCACTTTCAATTCAAATATATGATTTTGAATAGTGTTATAGCAAGACTTCCAAAATATACTAGCTTGGCTCATCAAAATAAATACACGCAAACTATTTTTCGTATAAGGGGCTGTACAAGAAGAATAAAATGGAGTACAATTAATATCACTAATCATTTGGCCGCATATAGTTAACATTTTAAAGGAGGATTATCGTATGGCAGACATTCACAATTTGTTCTCAAAGTTCAACAGTGAGATTTCTTTGTCTCCTGATAAAAAAGAAAATCTTCGCAGAGGAAGAGATGTTCTGCGCGGTAAGATTAAGACGTGGTTTGCTGATAATGATAAGCAAAAGCCAACTTTTTGCTGGCAGGGATCATTTGCTATGAAGACCACTGTTAATCCCATTAATGGTAATGAGTATGATTTAGACGATGGCGTATACCTATCTGGCTATTCCGATGCAGATCAAGAATCATGGCCTGCTCCTACTACAGTCCATTCATGGATCAAATCAGCTGTTAATGGGCATACAAAGCAATCTCCAGTAGACAAAGACACATGTGTCCGGGTTGTGTATGCAACTGGATATCACATTGATTATCCTATCTACATTATGCAAGATGATATTGCTTATTTGGCACACAAAAGAGACGGATGGATCGTTAGTGATCCGAAAGCATTCAAAGATTGGTTTATTGAGAAGGTTCAAGATAGTGATGAACAGTTGCGTCGAGTTGTAAAATACATGAAAGCGTGGAAAGAATATAAAGAAATACCGCTCAAGGGAATCGAAATAACCATCCTTGTAGCTAATAATTTTGAAATCTATGAGGGACATGACGAAAAAAGTTTGAGGGATACTTTGTCGAACATTATCAATACTTTAAGCATGAATTTTTCCTGTATAAAGCCTGTGTTGCCTGGTGAGGATTTGTTCGATGGGGTTGGCGAGACGAAGAAGAACAAAATCATAGATGGGCTAACTGACTTAAAAGATGCCCTTGATAAAGCCATCGCGGAAGACGATCCAGCAGTTGCATCCGATTATATGATTGGTATGTTTGGAAACCGTTTCCCCAAAGGAGAATCGGTTGAAAAAAGCAGTGAAACCGCATCTTCCTTTGTTCGAACAAGCTCTCCTGGGGTTTTGCGACATGATGGACGATCTGCTTGATCTTAATGTCCTTATTCGAGAATTAGAGGGACTCGGATTTACAGAAATTAGCACTTCTGAAAATACAGTTTTTTGTAAAACAATAATATGTGAATATGTTATTGAACTGAGGGGGGTACTCCCACAAACTTTTCCATATGAATTTCCTACTATATATATTGGAAAGAAATGCTATGATACCATCGCTCCTCTCCCTCATGTCAACTCTGATTTTGATATCTGTACCTTTGATAAGTCAACCGCTATACCAGATTTTAATGCACCAGTCCAAATAATCTGCGCCTCTTTTGTGCAGGCACGAAAAATCATTGGTCAGGGCATTGCAAAAGAAAATATAGAAGATTTTCAAGAAGAATTCCGCAGCTATTGGATTATGGACTGCAATTTAGCAGCAGAAAGCATATTTGAATTTTCCAACAAAACGGTCATTATATCCGCTTACTATTCCAATCAGACAAAAAGAGTCTATCTTGCGAAAGATAAAAAAGAGCTAGACCAATACCTTGGAAATATTGGCATTAAAAAGCGGTACCTTAATGATTATCATAATTGCCTTTATCTTCCACTAAGTATTAATTTGTATCCCCCGTTTCCTAAAACTAATTACGGCATGTATAAACTGATTCACTCGGACAAGACGATCTCTGTGGCATATGATAATTTTTTGAAATCTTGTCTACCGGGTAGTGCATTTATTGCCTTTTCCATACCCCGATTTGGGAGCAGATGCTTGCAGCTGTTCATGCACCCTACTGTGTCATTTTCAGCAAATGGTTTTCGGAAGGGGCGGGTGCCTATTGATTTGGCGTTTTTGCGTGACAGGAAAAAAACTGCTCCTATAAAATTCCTGGTAAACGATATGTGCCAAGAGCGATTATTTACTCGGGGAGGAATCGGTTTAATGAGTGATGTGACCAAAGTTGCGGTTATAGGTTGTGGATCGGTAGGCAGTTATATTGCCGAAGCTCTTTCAGAATATGGAATATCATCTTTTGTTTTTGTCGATAATGACACATTATCAACTGAAAATGTTGCGCGCCATTATTGTGGGTATGAATATATTGGGAAGGAAAAAGCGAATGCACTAAGAGATCGCCTTCGCAAATATAACCCCAATATTATGTCTGATGTATATTCAGAAAACGGATTATTGTTCATCGAAAATCATGAGGTTGAACTGAACACTTGCGATTTAATTTTTGTGGCAACTGCAAATTTAGCTTTAGAGCACAAAATTGTATCAGAAATGTGTGCAGAACGAATTACAAAGCCTATAATACTAACTTGGGTGGAGCCCCTCTTAGCTGCTGGACATGCTATCTTACTTAACAAGCAACAAAATATTTTTGAATCACTTTTCGAGAAAGAGTACACTTTTAAAGAGCGGGTAATCACAAACGGAGAATCTTTCCAAAAAAGAGAATTTGGCTGTCAATCAACATATATTCCATACGGTGCTTTTGATTTAAAAAGATTTATTTATGAATTTTTACATTATTTGTTTGTTGACAGCATACCCAAAGGAAAAAATCGAAACTATCTTTTTACTTGGTGCGGTAATCTTCCAGCAGTACAGCGCGCTGGTGGTACTATTTCTTCCAAGTGGTCTGACGCTTTGCCCTATAGCAAACATATAAAGAGGATAGATTGATGGAACGTATTCGTTTTGAAGATGGAACGATTCTCTATATAGAAGATATTGTCTTGGCTAAACTATTTAAATATCTTCAGCGAAGCAGTACATCTAAAGAGGCAGGCGGTATTCTTATCGGGAAGCAGGCCAAAGGACGAGAAGAATACTATTTGTGTGATGTTTCTGAGCCTTCACATATGGACAAAAAAGGTAGGTTTTCTTTTGTCCGCAATAAAGTGTCTGCGCAACGGATCATCAATAAAAAATGGCATGAGTCAAATGGTATAGAAAACTATTTGGGTGAATGGCACTCTCATCCAGAGAATAGGCCTACTCCATCACATATTGATCGGGGTTTAATTCGGCAAGTTATAAGAGACGGAGCTAATGCGTTCAAAAAAGTTTTTCTTATTATTGTGGGGAAAGATCAATCATTATATATTGGTGTAGCGGATAGCGAGATTTCTCACGAGATTTACACTTTTCAAATTAGGAGTTTTATATGAAAAATTACGGTATCTCTAATGATAAGCGGAAAGCTGTATTGCTATTCATATTTATTACAAGCCTTCTTGTGGGTTCTTTCTTATATTCTCGAATCAATATATTGCTCATGCAAATATGCGAATCTATCCCAGCCCTAAAAGATTTTTTAAATGACTGGGAGTATCTTGGCCTTTTCCCCACCCAAGTAACAGTCTTTTTAATCTTTAACTTTCTGAGTTGGATATTTAACAAGCATTTGTGGAGAATGTTCTTTTTCCCGAAACTGTTAGATGTGCCCAATTTAAATGGAACATGGGAGGGTGGATATGAGTCAATTCGTGAGGTTGATGGGCAGCAAATTCAGACAACTGGAAGTATGCAGCTAATTATAACACAAACCTGGGATAAAATGATGTGTCAGAGCATTTTTGAGAAATCTGAATCCTATAGTGATATTATTTATTTGGATTTAGATAGCGCACAAGGCACCGTATTGAAGTTTACATATACAAATAAGTCCCATGATACTGTATGTGGCTTACCAGAGTTCTCCGGCTATAATGAACTTAAGCTAAAGGATAAAAATACGCTTGAAGGCACTTACTTTACCAAACGGATTCCGAGCACTCGTGGTAATTTGTTTCTAATCAGGAAGAAATCAGATGATGACATTAATGAAACTATTAATTAGCTTGGTAGAAGATCACATACAGAAACAAAAATGACGGTTATGAAAATAAGGCCTATAGATATTGTACAGGATTCATCTATCCATCATTGATCTGTCACCGTGTAGTTAACCAGTTTTAATAAAATCTTCCGCTCATTAGGGATGTCCTCGCTTAGCACCCGCTCCAGCAATTTCTCCAGCACCCGCCCTACCTCCGGCCCCGGTTCGATCCCTGCGGCGATGACATCCCGACCATTCACCGCTAAATCCTTCAGCGTGAGACATTGGCGCTCTGCCAGAATTCGCTCCGCCTTGGCCCTAATCATGTCCAGCTCTGCCAGACGATCCCTTACCTTTTCCGGGGCCTGTCCCATGTTGTCCACCCGCTTGACCTCCAGAAGCTGAAAGAACGCCTCCGACCCCAGCCGGTTGAGCCACCGGCGGATCACCTGGCTTCTCGGTGGCAGCTGTACATCGTGGCGCTCCACCAACAGCACCACCCGCTCCCGGGTTTTGTTGTCAAACTTCAGCGCCCGGAGCATCTTGTCCGCCAACCGTGCGCTCACCGCTGGGTGGCCGTAGAAGTGGTCGATCCCCTGTTCATCGGTGGATTTGCAGGCGGGTTTTCCGATGTCGTGGAGCAGCATGGTCAGCCGCAGGGTCACATCGGCAGGCGCAGCCTCCAGGGCGTGGATGGTGTGTTCCCAGCCACCCCAGCAGTGCCAGGGGTTATTTTGCTCCAGCATCACCAGCGGGCCCAGCTGAGGCCAGAACTGACAGAACACGTCCGGGTATTGCCGCAGAACGTCCCCGGCGCTTTGTCCCACCAGCAGCTTGCACAGCTCCGCGTTAATCCGCTCCGCCGCCACCCGATTCAGCATAGCCCGGTTTTCGTGGACGGCTTGAGCGGTTTGTTTCTCAATCTTATAACCAAACACGGCGGCAAACCGCAGTGCCCGCATCACCCGCAGGCCGTCCTCCTGGAATCGCTGATCTGGCTCGCCCACACAGCGGATCAACTCCGCCTTGATATCGTCCGCGCCGCCAAAGGGGTCGCGCAAATTTCCCTCCAGGTCCATGGCAATGGCGTTCATGGTAAAGTCCCGCCGGGCCAGATCCTCCTCCAGGTTGGGCACGAAACGCACAAAATCCGGGCGGCGGCTGTCGGAATAGGGTCCCTCCGTGCGGTAGGTGGTGATCTCGTAGGGCTCACCCTCCACCAGCACCGTGACGGTGCCATGCTTCAGCCCGGTCTCAATGACCCGCTGGCCCACGAAGCACTGTTCCGTCTCCTCCGGCAGGGCGGAGGTGCAGATATCCCAGTCGTGGGGCTCCACGCCCCGCAGCAGGTCCCGCACACAGCCGCCCACCAGATAGGTCTCGTAGCCTGCGTTGTTCAGCGTTTGCAGGATGCGCCGCGCCCCGTCAGGTATCTCAAATTTCACCCCGTACCACCCTCTCGTTGACCTCCATCTGGAACGCCTCAATCTGGGCCAGATCGGGTGCTTCCGGCAGGGAAGTGTTCTTTTTGGCGTAGTCCAGCCGCTTTTCCAGGTCGTTCAGCAGGTCGTAGAAATCAGCATTGAAGGTGTGATCCGCCTTTTGATAGCGCCCGTTTCGGATATCCATGAGCAGGTCGTGATCTGCCTTCCGGTAGGTCACGATCTCTTCCTTTTCCAGTATGTCCAAGCACATCAGGTACAGCCGCACCAGGTGCATGGCGTGCTTGTTTAGGTGGGCGTCGTCCTTCTTTTTGTTACGGTGGTGAATTTTGTCGTAGTTCCGGGTAATCTCCACCAACTCTCCCATCATGCCGGTGAATTCCCGCAGGGGGACCAACTCCATGTTGATGTCCGCCAGCACCTGGGGCTTGCCGCCCGCCTCGCCCACAGACAGTCTGATCTGAGCCGGGTCAAAGGTACGGTAGCGCTCCGGGAAGAAAAGCATGGCGTTTTCACAGGAGCCCATGATGTGCCGCTCCTTGGCACGGGCGGGGTAGGCGTCATGAACCAAGGCATTCTCCAGCCGGCGGAGCTGTTGCCCCGCATAGCCGCCGAAGGAATTGATTGCCCACTGGGAGAGGAACATTTTGCGCTGGTCGAGAAGCTGCCGTCCGATGGGAGTGAGTACAAAATAATGCTCCGGCTTACACCCTAGCAGTTCGATGGTGTTGGGGTTGCAGTTGATGAGCAGACCTAGCAGCTTGTTGAAGGCATACACGGTGGTGTCCGTGTGGCCATCCACCACCTGCTCAAAGCTGCCCATGCCCAGCAGATCGGCCCTGCTGTTCAGGGTGCAGCCCCGGATGTCGATGTCGGAGTCCTCCACGTTGGTGCCGTAGGCATAGCTGCCGCCATAGGTGAGAAAGATGATATTCTTCCCGAGGTGCGGGTTGGTTTTCAAAAAGCTGTATTCTGGCCTGTCCAGAAGATTCATGGGAACCACCTCCTCAATAGTAGAAACCTTCCCGCCGGAGCAGCTTTGCGAACTCATACATGGCCTCCCCGTCTGTGTCCCACGGCAGCGAGAAACAGAAGCCAATCTCCCGCTCCTCACTGCGGGAAATGTTTTCTTTCAGTTCGGCGATAGTCATGCCATCCCGGTAAAAGGTGTCCAAATAGCTTTCCACGCCAAAGGCTTCAAAAGAATAACCCCGCAGCTTTTCGAAGGAATAGGCCAGCGCGTCTTTCCGCTTTTTCTTCGTGGTAACGGAGATGCCGTCCAGGCTGATTTCCACATCGCAGTAGCCCTTTACCGAAATCACCGGGATGGGGTAGTAGTCCATCTGCCAAGTGCCATCCGGGGTCTGGTGCTCGTGGCCGTTGTAGAAGCCGGTACTCAGTTCAAAGACGCGATGGTACAGCCCATGAAATAATTGTGCCTGTTTTGTGGACAGGGTGAAATATATTTCGTTCATACGACGCTTTTCCTGTTCGGTGATTTTCATGACAGTACCTCCCTGTCTGGCGCATTAACAAAGATGCCTTACAAGGAAATCTTACTCGTTACCACAAGCCGCGTCAAGCAGAATGTGGTTCATAGCTTTTGCTTTGGCGCAAAACAGCCTACATCAAATTTTTTTGATCCCCTCCCCGCACTCATCCACCAAACTGGGGTCCAGATGGGCATACAGATTGGCGGTTGTCAGCATGGAACCGTGCCCCAGCCAGCGCTGTACCTGAATCAGCGGAACGTGAGCCGCCAGCAGTAGGCTGGCACAGCTGTGACGTAAATCCTGATAGCGAATATGCCGCAGTCCATGGTCGGCCAGGAACTTTTTGAAGTCGTGGCTCAACACATCCGGCTTCATCATCTGGCCTTTGCTGTCGGAGCAGACAAAGATGGGGTACAGCCCTTTCTTCCTCTCCCAGTCGTCTTTCAGCATGGTGGTAATGGGCTCAAATAAAGGCAACGTCCGCCGGGATGCCCTGGCCTTCATGGTATCCTTCTCCACCAGGATCCGCCGACCATCTTCGATGCCTTCAACCACGGTATGGCGTACCACAATGCGATTTTCGTCAAAGTCGATATCCTCCCAGCGCAGTCCCAATACCTCACTGCGGCGGAACCCATAGGCCAGCGACAAGGTAACGGGCACCTCCAGTTTGGTGCCCTTGACCTCCTCAATCAATTGCTGTGCCTCCTGCAAAGAGTAGTAGCTGACTTTCGGCGGCTGGCGCTTTGGAGCTTTCAAAAACTCCGTCGGATCCTCTTGTATGATACCCAGTCTGTGCGCCTCATGGAAAACACATTTCAGCAGAGCGTGGTGGTGCCGGGCCGTGGTGCTGGACAGCCCGTTGAACTCAAGATAGCTGTAATAGTCTTCAATGTCCCAAAAGGAAATTTGCCGGAGCGGCGTGTCCCCAAAGCAGTTGGTCATGTGATGCTCCACCATGTGCCTGTAGTTGCGGTAGGTGGACGGAGAAATCTCCGGCTTGCGTTTCTCAATCCAGGCCAGCGCAAAGTCAATGAACACCACATTTGGGTGATTCTGCTCTACCTGTTGTTTACGGGTGTATTCCGCGCACAGAGCGTTTAGCTTTTCCTGGGCTCGCCGCTTGTTGTTGGGTACGGGCAATTCCAGATCAAACCGCTTTTGAAGCCGCTGTCCATCTGGGTGCTTCAAGTTGAGGATTGCGTAATATTTGTTGTTGACTTCTACCAGTCTGCCTGTTATCATAATTGTGTTCCCTCCTGCAATCATCTTGCAACTTCTCTTGGCTTTTTCGTGAAATTATTGTTTGGAAAAGCATATCAAAAAACCGACAATCAAACGAAAATGTTTGATTATCGGTTGGAATATTCAACGTGAAAATTTATAGAAAAACAGACTCGTCGGGCTCATAACTAAGAGAGCCACCAGGCCCCCAGTTCGATTCTGGGAACCGCGAAAACTGAACATCGCGGGGTGGAGCAGTCTGGTAGCTCATCGGGCTCATAACCCGAAGGTCGTCGGTTCAAATCCGGCCCCCGCAACCAAAAAAGCCCTGAAATCGCAAGATTTCAGGGCTTTTTCTCTGCTTTTGTCGGAAAATAATCTGGGTCAAAAAATGGGTCAGCGCTTTGACCCATGC
>CAJUKT010000074.1 GCA_910587255.1 uncultured Oscillospiraceae bacterium | reverse complement strand
CCGAAGGAGAGAGAATGAGGGGATGGCGGGGGCTTTGCCCGGGGGTGCGCACAAAAAAAGAGCCCAGGAACGAATTCCTGAGCCCCTTTTTCGGGGTGTTATTTGAGTGAAAACATGTTCAAGATTGGAATGACGAGAACAGCGAAAATTACTGCGCCAGCTTGGCAATCTCCTCAGCGAAGTTCTCCTGCTTCTTCTCAATGCCCTCACCCTTCTCAAAACGCACGGCGTCCTTCAGGGTGATGGCGCCGCCCAGCTTCTTAGCTGCGGCGTTCATATACTGCTCCACAGTGACGTCGTTGTCCTTGACAAAGGTCTGCTGAAGCAGGCAGTTCTCGGCATAGAACTTATTAAGCTTGCCCTCAACGATCTTTTCCTTAACCTGGGCGGGTTTGCTGGCCATCTTGGGATCGTTATCCATCTGGGCTAAGAGGATCTTCTTTTCCTCGTCCAGCACGTCCTGGGTGACCTGGCTCTTGTCCAGGAAGCGGGGATTCAGCGCCGCAATCTGCATGGCCATGTCCTTACCGATCTCGGTGGCATCAATGCCGCCGGTAACCTCCAGATTAACCAGCACGCCGATCTTGCCGCCGGCGTGGATATAGGGGACGGAAGTGCCGTCGGCAAAGCGGGCGAAGCGGCGGACCTTGATGTTTTCGCCGATGACCAGCACCATTTCCTGCTGCTGCTGTGTGACGGTCAGGTCGGTGCCGCTATACTTGCACTCCATCAGCGCGTCCAGATCGGCGGGGGCGCAGGCAGCCACGGTGGAGGCTACGCCTTTTACAAAGTCCACAAACTTTTCATTCTTGCCCACAAAGTCGGTCTCAGCGTTGACCTCAACAACAACGCCCACGCCGTCGATGACGCAGGCGTAAGCCATGCCCTCGGCAGCGATGCGGCCGGCCTTCTTAGCGGAAGCGGCCAGTCCCTTCTCCCGCAGCCATTCAACGGCCTTGTCCATGTCGCCGTCAGAGGCGGCCAGGGCCTTCTTACAGTCCATCATACCCACGCCGGTCATTTCCCGCAGGGCCTTTACATCCTGAGCAGTAATTGCCATTTGTCGTTACCTCCAAAAATCAATTTTGTAAATAAGGAAGCGCCCGCCCGCCTCGGGCGGGCGCTGTAGAACCACAGTAAAAAGGGGAGAGGGCTTACTCAGCGGCGGGCTCCTCAGCCTTTTCAGGAGCGGGGGCGGCGTCCACGCCCTGGCGGCCTTCCTGTACGGCGTTTGCCATGACGGAAGAGATCAGTTTGATGGCGCGGATGGCGTCGTCATTGCCGGGGATGACATAATCAATCTCGTCCGGGTCGCAGTTGGTGTCCACGATGGCCACGATGGGGATGTTCAGCTTGCGGGCCTCGTTGATGGCGTTGCGCTCCTTGCGGGGATCCACCACGAACAGCGCGCCGGGGAGGCGCTTCATCTCCACTACGCCGCCCAGGTACTTCTCCAGCTTGGAGATCTCGCCCAGCAGCTTCATGACTTCCTTTTTGGGAAGCATGTCGAAGGTGCCGTCCTCCTGCATCTTTTTCAGCTGGTTCAGACGGTCCACGCGGGTGCGCATGGTCTTGAAATTGGTCATCATGCCGCCCAGCCAGCGGGCGTTGACATAGTACATGCCGCAGCGTGCGGCCTCCTCGCGGATGGCGTCCTGGGCCTGCTTCTTGGTGCCCACGAACAGCAGGGACTGGCCGTTGCCGGACAGATCCTTGACGAAGTTATAAGCCTCCTCCAGCTTCTTCACGGTCTTTTGCAGGTCGATAATATAGATGCCGTTGCGCTCCGTGTAGATGTAGGTGGCCATTTTGGGGTTCCACCTGCGGGTCTGGTGGCCGAAGTGTACGCCGGCCTCCAGCAGCTGCTTCATAGATACGACTGCCATTGTTTTTTCCTCCTGTTTTTTGGTTTTACCTCCGAAAACTTCATTTTTCCCGCCCACTTTCATGGAAAGCACCGGGCGAAAAATCGGCTCTCGTGCGGAATGCCTGGATATTTTACCACAAGAGATAGGGGAGCGCAAGTGTTTTTCAACAATTTCTTGGGAAAAAGTCAGCGGTTTCTGCGCTGGCGGCTGTCTGCGGCAGCGCCGTCCACTAAGATAATGTCCGTCCCAAAGCGCTTGACGGCGGACCAGGGGAATACGGCGTCCGCCTCACGGCCCAGCAGCCCCAGCAGGCGGGGCTGCCCCCGTACCACGATGCTCTGTATCGCGCCGCGCTCGGGGTCCAGTTCCACGTCGCCCACGAATCCGTACCGTGTGCCGTCGGCGATGTCGATCACTTCCTTATATTGCAGGTCGGCGATGCGGCAAATCATAGTATACCCTCCTTTGTCCTTTGCCATCAATGTATGAAGAGAGAAGGCCCTTCAATCCGCGCCGGGGAAAAATACACGGAAAATTTTCATTTCCCCCCTATGCAAGAGGAGTATTTTCCAGTATAATACCACTTAAGCATAGGTAGGACGTGAATTTGAGACGGGGAGGATGCATGCTATGGGGGAGTTGAAGTATAAGCGTGTGCTGCTGAAGGTCAGCGGCGAGGCACTGGGCGGTCAGGCGGGCCGGGGCCTGGACTTTGATGTTATTGAAAAGGTGTGCGATGTGGTGGCCCGCTGCGCTGGCGAGGGGGTGCAGGTTGGCATTGTGGTGGGCGGCGGCAATTTCTGGCGGGGCCTGAAGGACGGCCGCGGGATGAGCAACCGCACCCGGGCCGACCATATGGGGATGCTGGCTACCGCGATCAACTGCCTGGCGCTGGCCGACGTGCTGGAAAACAAGGGGGTGGACGTGCGGGTACAGACCGCCATTGAAATGAAATCCATCGCCGAGCCGTATATCCGTTCCCGGGCTGTCCGGCATTTGGAGAAGGGCAGAGTGGTCATCTTTGGCTGTGGCACCGGCAGTCCGTTTTTCTCCACCGATACGGCGGCGGTGCTCCGAGCGGCGGAAATCAACGCGGACATTATCCTGCTGGCCAAAAACGTGGACGGGGTGTACAGCGCCGACCCCTTGAAGGACCCGGAGGCGGTAAAGTACGACAGCATCACTTACGACGACGTGCTGGCCCGCCACCTGGGCGTGATGGACTCCACCGCCACGTCTCTGTGCATGGACAACAACATCCCCATCATCCTGTTTGCACTGAAGGACCCGGAAAACATCCTCCGTGTGGTGCACGGGGAGAAAATAGGCACAATTGTGAAAGATATAGGAGGAAAGGATCATGACTGATTTCTGCAAGACCTACGATGTGAAGATGAGCAAGACCATCGAATCGGTAAAGGGCGACTTTGCCAGCGTCCGGGCAGGCCGGGCCAACGCTGGCGTGCTGGACCGTATCCAGGTAGAGTATTACGGCACGCCCACCCCCATCCAGCAGGTGGCCAGCATCTCTACCCCCGATCCCCGCACTCTCCAGATTCAGCCCTGGGACGGCAGTGTCCTCAAGGCCATTGAGAAGGCCATCCAGACCTCCGATCTGGGCATCAACCCCCAAAATGACGGCCGGGTTATCCGCCTGGCTTTCCCCCAGCTCACCGAGGAGCGCCGCATGGAGCTTACCAAGCAGGTGCGCAAGTATGGCGAGGGCGGTAAAGTGGCCATCCGCAACATCCGCCGGGACGCCATGGACGCCCTGAAGTCCATGGAAAAGAAGTCGGAAATCACCGAGGATGACCGCAAGGAGAGCGAAAAGGAGCTTCAGGAGCTGACAGACAAGCGGTGCAAGGAGATCGACGCCCTCACTGCCGCCAAGGAAAAGGAATTGATGGCGGTCTGAAGCGGCTGAGCGCATGGCAAGGGGGGCGCGCCCCCCTTGTGTGCTGTTTGGAGGCTTATGGCCTGGTTCTTTTTTGCCAATAATATCAATAAAGTTAGAAGCTGTACCACATTATTTGCGAGCCGGAATGGCTGCCGGCAAGGCAGGCAATCACAGGGATGCTTTCGTGTATTGGGAGATTTTTTTGGCCGCGATGGTGTTTCCTGTCCGCAAGGATGTGCGCTGAGGCGATTGGTATGGGTTCTTAATTAAGTTAGGATGGGTGTATATGGCTTTCCTTCGCCGCCGCCGGGCGGAGAAACCCCAGGTTGATTTGGACCGCCTGCCCCGTCATGTGGCCATCATCATGGACGGGAACGGCCGCTGGGCCAAAAGCCGCGGCCTGCCCCGCAAGGCCGGCCACGCGGCCGGGGCGGAGACCTTTCGGACCATAGCCACCTTTGCCAAGGAGCTGGGGCTAGAGTATCTGACGGTGTACGCTTTTTCCACCGAGAACTGGAAGCGGCCTCCCGATGAGGTGGCGGCCATTATGAAGCTGCTGGAAAAGTATCTCCATGAGGCCATTGAGACCATGGCCAGAGACAAGGTGAAGATGGCCTTTTTCGGTGATTTGTCTCCTCTTGCGCCCCATCTCCAGGACCTGTGCCGGAAGACGGAGGAGATATCCAAGGGTTACGATGGCTGCCAGGTGAATATTTGTCTGAACTACGGGGGCCGGGATGAGCTGGTGCGGGCAGCCAAGGCGTTTGCGTTGGACTGCGTGGAAGGCAGGGCAGACCCAGGGCACTTGACAGAGGAGGCTTTTGGCAAGTACCTCTATTCCGCCGGGGTGCCCGATCCGGATCTCATCATCCGGCCCAGCGGGGAAATCCGAACATCTAATTTTCTGGTCTGGCAGTCCGCCTACGCGGAATTCTACTTCACCGATGTGCTCTGGCCCGACTTCACCAAAGAGGAGCTGCTGCGGGCCCTGGCGGCCTATCAGCACCGCTCCCGCCGGTATGGAGGTGTGTGACATGGCGAAACGAATCATTGTAGCGGTAATTTTAATGCCCGCCATGCTGTGGATCATGCTGGTGCCGCCTCCGCTGGCATGGACGGCGCTGGTGTGCTTTATTTCGGCTATGGCCGCGTTTGAGCTGCTTCGGGCGGTGGGAGGGGAGAAGGTCACCATGCCGATGCGGGTGGTCACCATTCTGACTGCCGCCCTGCTGCCCTTTGGGAGCTGGGCCGGACTGGGGACGGCTTATGTGAACCTGCTGTCCTTCGCGGTGACGGCGGTGTGCTTCTGGTGCGCCATCCGGGCCTATGATGAGGGCGGGGTCAAGATTGGCTTTTCCCATGTCCTGGCCTGCCTGTTCGGTGGTGTCATCATCCCGCTGGCCCTGTCTGCTCTGGTGGAGCTTCGGCGGATGGATCATGGGCAGTATCTTGTGCTGCTGGCGGTGCTGCTCACCTTTGCCACCGATGCCGGGGCCTATTTTGCCGGAGTGTCCCTGGGCAGGCACAAGGGTGTTACCAAGGTCAGCCCGAATAAAAGTGTGGAGGGGTACATCGGCGGGTTTGTGTCTGGGGTGGTGTTTGCCATTCTCTACGGTATTGCGGCCAGCAAGATTGCGGGGGCCGGTGTCGATCTTTTCCCGCTGGCGCTTTGCGGGCTGTTTGGCGCCCTGGCTACCGAAATAGGTGATCTGGCATTTTCTTTCATCAAGCGGCAGTACGGTGTGAAGGACTACGGCCACCTTTTGCCCGGCCACGGCGGGATGCTGGACCGATTTGACAGCATGATGTTCTGCGGGCCGGTGGTGCTGTTTATTGTCCAATGCCTGCCGGTGTTTTGAGAGGCGAAACCATGAAAAGAACAATTTCTGTTTTGGGCTCCAGCGGCTCTATCGGACGGCAGACGCTGAAGGTAGCGTCTGCCTGCGGCTATCAAGTGGCTGCTGTCACGGTAAATCGCAGCGTGGAGCAGGCCGAGGCCCAGGCCCGGCAGTTTAAACCGAAGCTGGCGGTGGCGGTGGATGAAAAAGCAGCTGCTGACTTGCGGGTGCGTTTAGCGGATACCGGCGTCAAAGTTATGTCCGGCCTGGAAGGGTTGCTGGAGGCGGCCTCGCTGCCGGAGGCGGATACGGTGGTCACAGCCATTGTGGGTGTGGCGGGGCTGCGGCCCACCCTGGCTGCCATTGACTGCGGCAAGCGCATTGCTCTGGCCAATAAGGAGACCCTGGTGTGCGCCGGGGAGCTGGTGATGGCGCGGGCGGAGGAGAGGGGGGCGGAGATTGTTCCCGTGGACTCGGAGCACTCCGCCATTTTCCAATGTCTTCAGGGGTGTAGCAGAAGAGCGGTCCGACGGCTTATCATCACTGCTTCCGGCGGGCCGTTCTATGGAAAGAGCCGTAAAGAACTTTCGCTTGTCACAAAGGAGCAGGCGCTGAGACACCCCAACTGGGCCATGGGGGCCAAAATTACCGTTGATTCCGCCACGCTGATGAATAAGGGCTTGGAATTTATTGAGGCTATGCGGCTTTATGCCATGCCGCCTGAGCGCATCCAGATTGTGGTGCATCGTGAAAGCATTGTCCACTCCCTGGTGGAGTTCGAGGACGGGGCTGTTCTGGCCCAGCTGGGTAGCGCGGATATGTGCCTGCCCATCCAGTACGCCCTTACCTGGCCGGAACGGACGCCGGGGCCCGCCAAGCCGTTGGATCTGCTGTCCTGTCCGCCGCTGACCTTCCAAAAGCCGGATTCAGATACCTTCCGCTGTTTGGGGCTGGCCTTGGAGTGCGCCAAACGGGGCGGCACGTCTACTGCCATTCTCAATGGGGCCAATGAAGCGGCGGTAGCCCTGTTTTTAGAGGATAAGATCTCTTTTTTGGACATTTCCCGCCTGGTGGAAACGGCGTTGAACCGGGTTCCCGTGTTGGACGATCCAGAGTTGGACGATATTTTTGAAGCTGACCGCGCCGCCCGCGAGGCGGTTTATCAATGTGTGAGGTGACCCATTTTGGCGAGATTCTTGTATGTTCTGTTGGTCATTGTGCTGTTTGGAGTGCTCATTGCCATCCATGAGTTCGGCCACTTTATCACCGCAAAACTGCTGGGGGTAAAGGTGAATGAGTTTGCTATCGGCATGGGCCCGGCTCTGTGGTCTAAGAGAAAAGGAGAAACCCTTTACGCCCTTCGGGCTTTCCCGGTCGGCGGCTACTGCGCCATGGAGGGGGAGGATGAGGACACCGGCGATCCCCGGGCATTTTCCCGGCAAAAGGGCTGGAAAAAAATTATCATCCTGTGCGCCGGATCGTTTATGAATTTTCTGCTGGGCCTTGTTATTGCGGTGGGCTTGTCTCTTGGCACTACAGAGGTCAGGGTTCCCGTTATCACCTCTTTTATGGATGGCTTTACCTTGGAGGGGGAGAGCGGGCTGATGGTGGGTGACCGCATCGTCCGCGTGGACGGCCATGGGGTATGGCTGTATGCGGATGCTCTGGTCTATTTGGATCGCAACGATGGTGTAAGCGGCGTTGATCTGGTAGTGGAGCGGGACGGAAAGCGAATTGTGCTGGATGATTTTCCCATGACCCGTTCCATTGAGGTGGTGGAGAATGGAGGAACCGCCAAGAAGTTTGGCCTGAGCTTTACGCAGACGGAGCGCTTATCCCTGGCGGGACGGGTAAAGTACGGCTTTTTACAGTCGGTGGACTTTGTGCGGATTGTCTGGATGAGCCTGGGCGATCTGGTGACGGGCAAGGTGCCTGTGTCTGAGTTGTCCGGGGTCATCGGCGTGGTGGACGTGGTGTCTGAGGAGGGCGCTAAGTACCAGTCGGCGCTGACGGGAGTTTTGAGCGTGCTGAGTATGATGGCGCTCATTGCTGTTAACCTGGCGGTGATGAATCTGCTGCCCATCCCGGCGCTGGATGGCGGACGGATCTTCTTTGTGGTGCTCAACGGACTGCTCTATGCCGTAGTCCGGCGGCGCATTCCAGAGAGGTACGAGGGCTATGTCCACGCCGGGGCCTTCGTGGTGCTGCTGGCACTGATGGCGGTGGTGGCGTTCCACGATGTTTGGAAGATTTTTGCTTAGGCAGGTGTTTGAGAATGACCCGAAAGCTCAACGTGGGCGGCGTACCTCTGGGCGGGGGCGCCCCTGTGACGATCCAGTCCATGACCAACACGCCTACCCACGATGTTGAGGCCACCCTGGCCCAAATCCGGGTGCTGGCAGCGGCGGGGTGCCAGATTGTCCGCGTTGCGGTACCTGATATGGCGGCGGCAAGGGCTGTCGGCACACTGAAAGCGGGCAGTCCCGTGCCCTTGGTGGCGGATATCCATTTCGACTACCGGCTGGCCCTGGAAGCGGCGGAGCAGGGGATTGATAAAATTCGAATCAATCCCGGCAATATCGGTGCGCCTGAGCGGGTGGAGGCGGTGGCAAAGGTCTGCAAGGAGCGGCACATTCCCATCCGTGTGGGAGTGAATGGCGGTTCGTTGGAAAAGGATCTATTGGGCAAATACGGCGGCCCCACCCCGGAGGCTATGGTGGAGAGCGCCCTGGGGCACATTCGTCTGCTGGAACAGTATGGTTTTGAGGACATCTGTGTATCCCTGAAGGCGTCTTCAGTGCCGGTCACCATGAGGGCATACCAGCTTATGGCGGAGCGGTACGACTACCCCCTGCACCTGGGCGTCACCGAGGCGGGCACCCGGGACATGGGCGAGCTGAAGGCGGCGGCGGGCATCGGCGGACTGCTGGGCCTGGGTATCGGGGACACCCTGCGGGTGAGCCTGACCGCGGACCCGGTGGAGGAGGTTTATGCCGCCCGGCGGATTTTGAAGGCCGTGGGCCTGCGCCGGGAGGGACCGGAGCTGATCGCCTGCCCCACCTGCGGGCGAACTCAAATCGACCTGATTTCCATGGCCCATCAGGTGGAAGAGCTATTAAAAGATGTGGACAAGTCCATCACGGTGGCGGTGATGGGGTGTATTGTCAACGGTCCCGGCGAGGCCCGCCACGCGGACGTGGGCATTGCCGGGGGAAAAGGCGAGGGCGTGCTGTTCAAGTGCGGGGAGATCGTGGCTAGGGTGCCGGAGGAGGAGCTGGTGCCGGGGCTGATGAAGCTGATCGGGGAGCTGTAACATGAACGGCAGCAAAGAGGCATTTGCCCTTGCGCTGGCAGAGCGATTCCCGGAATTCCGCATGGCATACGAGGAGAATCTGGAAGGCTATGGGGAAATTTTAGGCCATGTCTTTTTTGACGTGCTGCACCGCGCCCTTGTGCCGTTGCTGCGGCTCAATGAGGATCGGGAGAAGATTGGTAAGTATATCGAATTTTTGGAAGATATGTACGCCAACGGAGACGGCGAGGTGCGAAATATCGTAGAGGTTACGATCTTGGAGGTTTTGGGGGATGAGGAAACGGTTTTGCGGAACGCGTTCTCCTACTTTTCTGAGGATCTGATGACAGTTGCCCAGTCTGTGGAAAAGGGCTGGGGCCGCCGGGATATCCGCATATGGCACAAAAGCGGCCGGGTGCGGTACGACTGGGACTGGCCGCAGCGGCCTTTATGAGAGATCCCGTAATGAGGAGGACGCTATGAACCATATCGGAACACAGTACATAGAGACGGACCGGCTGATCCTGCGGCGGTTTGAGTTGTCCGACGCCCCCGCCATGTTCGACAACTGGGCCAGCGACGATGAGGTGACGAAATTCCTCACCTGGCCCGCCCATACGGACGTGTCGGTGACTGAGGGGATCTTGAGCGAGTGGGTCCCTCAGTACGAGGACCGCGCTTTTTACAATTGGGCCATCGTCCTCAAGGAAAACGGCCCCCAGCCCGTGGGGAGCATCAGCGTGGTGCGCTGGGAACAGGAGGAGCAGGTCCCCATCGTGGGTTATTGCCTGGGGCGGCACTGGTGGCACCAGGGCATTATGACAGAGGCTTTGGGGGCGGTCATTTCCTTCCTGTTCGGGCAGGTGGGCGTGGGGCGGATCGGGACCTATCACGACACGAACAACCCCCATTCCGACGGCGTCATGCGCAAGTGCGGCATGGCCTTCCAGGGGGTCCGGGAAAAGTCGGACCGGAACAACCAGGGCGTGTGCGACGCCGCCCATTACTCCATTGAGCGCGAGGACAGATAAGGAGCGAGACAGAACGATGCCAACCTTTCAACAGACCTTTGCCAACTGCCCCTTCCCGGAAGGGGTTTTGGCTGTTTTAGGGAGTTATCCCGTCCGGGTGCGGGTGAACCGGGAGCGGCGGGCCATGGAGGTGGCGGCAGCGGGAACGGATGTTTCACGTGAAACATTGGCCCAGGCGGAGTTGTGCTTAAAGCAAACGTTTGGGCTAAATGCCGCCACGGTGACGGTGGAGAAGCCGGAGGGGGAGCCCCCTGCTGCTCCACCGCTGTCCTCGGCGCCGGAGCAGCCCCGCCCGGAGAAAGAGGCGGGGTCAAAACCGGAATTAACCGCCCCGGGAAGTGCGCCGGTACAGCCGCCGGCCCAGACGCCTGCGGGGGATCTGGAGGCCCAGATGGCGGCTATGCGACTCAAGCTGCTGCGCGCGGATGCCCCGGCTGCCGGGAAGGGGAAAAAGCGGGTTAAGCAGATCTACGGCAAGATCAGCGGGAAAAAGAAGCCTGTGCCCATGAACGAGCTGACGCTGGATATGGGCAGCGTGCTGGTGGAGGGCGAGGTCTTCAATGTGGAGCACCGGGAGCTCACCCGCCGCAGGGCCTGGGTGGTGTGCTTCGATATCACCGACCTGACCGGCTCCATCCGGGTCACCCGGTTTATGGAGGGGGAAGAGGCCAAACCTATCATTGGCCAGGTAAAAAAGGGTCAGCGGCTTCAGGTTCAAGGGCGGCTTACCTTGGGCCGGTTTGACAATAACGATCTTGTACTGGAGCCCTATGGCATCAATGAGGCGCCCAAACAGCCGGGGCGGGAGGACACCGCGCCGGACAAGCGGGTGGAGCTTCACCTGCACACCAAAATGTCCACCATGGACGCGCTGTGCGACACCAAGGCGGTGGTGAAGCGGGCCATTGAATGGGGCCATCCTGCAATCGCCATCACCGATCATGGGGTGGTGCAGTCCTTCCCGGACGCCTATAACGCCTCCGGCCGGGGAGAAAAGATCAAGGTGCTCTACGGGGTGGAGGCATACTACCAGAACGATGTGGACGAACAGGCTGCGGTCCATGGCCCTGGGGACATGCCTCTTGACGGAGAGTTTGTAGCCTTTGATCTGGAGACCACCGGCCTGGACGCCCGGGCCGATGCCATTATTGAGATCGGCGCGGTGCGCGTCCGGGGCGGGGAGGTAGTGGACAAGTTTGCGTCCTTTGCCCAGCCGGGGCAGCCTCTGAGCGCTAAAACCGTTTCTATTACCAGCATCACCGATGAGATGCTGCGGGGCGCGCCCACGCCTGAGGATGCGGTGGACATGTTTTTGGACTGGGTGGGGGACACGCCGCTGTGCGCCCACAACGCCGCCTTTGATACCGGCTTTATTCGGGCGTACTGCGCCCGCTCAGGGCGAAAATTTGATCCGCTGTATTTTGATACCCTGATTCTGGCCCAGTACCTTTGCCCCAAGCTGCCCAACCACAAGTTGGATACGGTGGCCACCGCTCTGGGTCTGCCGCCCTTCCAGCATCACCGGGCCTATGATGACGCCGAAACCTGCGGGCTGATTCTCTCAGCGCTGTTCCCCATGCTGCGGGCGCAGGGAGTGGAGCGGACGGCTCAGATCAATCGGGCATTCGCCGGGCAGAAGCGGGGCGGCAGAGGAAGGCGGTCCGCGTTCCACCTGATCGTGCTGGCAAAAAACCAGACCGGGCTGCGAAATCTGTACAAGCTGGTGTCTAAGGCCCATCTGGAGTACTTTAACCGTTTTCCCATCATGCCCAAATCCCTCATTGATGAAAACCGGGAGGGGCTCATCATCGGCTCCGCCTGCGAGGCGGGGGAGCTGTTCCAGGCGGTGGTGTCGGGGCGGGAGGACCGGGAGCTGGAGCGCATTGCGTCCTGGTATGATTACTTGGAAATTCAGCCGCTGTCCAACAACGCCTATATGCTCCGGCCCAATAAAGAGGGCCGGTCCATTGCCCGGAACCTGGACGACCTGCGGGCTTTTAACCGCCGGGTGGTGGAGCTGGGGGAGCGGCTTGGAAAGCCGGTATGCGCCACTGGGGATGTCCACTTCATGGAGCCGGAGGACGAGGTATACCGCCATGTGCTGCTGGCGGCAAAGGAATATGAGGATGCCGACCAGCCCAATCCCCTCTATTTCCGCACCACCGGCGAGATGCTGGAGGAGTTCTCTTATCTGGGCGAAGAAAGGGCCCATGAGGTGGTGGTGGACAACCCCGGACTGATTGCAAGCTGGTGCGACAACGTGCGGCCCCTTCCCGACGGGCTGTTTGCCCCCAAGCTGGAGAACTCAGACGGAGAGCTCAAGGAACTGGTGTGGGGTAAAGCGCATCGCCTTTACGGAGAGGAACTACCTAAAATTGTAGTAGACCGCATTAATGCGGAGCTTGTGGATATCATTCGCTGTAAATATGACGTGATCTATATGTCGGCCCAGAAGCTGGTGCAGAACTCGCTGGAGAACGGCTACCTGGTGGGCTCCCGGGGATCGGTGGGGTCGTCCCTGGTGGCGTTTATGTCAGGCATCACCGAGGTGAATTCTCTGCCCGCTCACTACCGCTGCCCCAACTGCAAGCACGCTGACTTTGACTATGCCCAGGATCCCGCCCACCCCTATGGCTGCGGTGCGGACATGCCGGACATGAAATGCCCGGTATGCGGCGCAGATTATGAAAAAGATGGGTTTAATATCCCCTTTGAAACCTTTTTGGGCTTCGGCGGCGATAAGGTGCCTGATATCGACTTGAATTTCTCCGGCGAGTACCAGTCCAGCGCCCACAAGTATACCTTTGAGCTGTTTGGCAAAGAGCACGTATTTCGGGCGGGCACCATCGGCACTGTGGCGGAAAAAACCGCCATCGGCTACGCGAAAAAGTATTTGGAGCTGGTGGGCAGGACGGACGCCCCCTTTGCCGAGGTGCTTCGGCTGGCCAAGGGCTGCGAGGGAGTCAAGCGCACCACCGGCCAGCACCCAGGCGGCATGGTGGTCATTCCCCAGGACAAGGAGATATACGATTTCTGTCCCGCCCAGCATCCGGCGGACGACAAAGATTCGGACATTATCACCACCCATTTTGAATACCACTCCATGGAGTCTAACCTCCTGAAACTGGACATGCTGGGCCACGATGACCCGTCCATGATTCGGATGCTGGAGGATCTGACCGGGATGGATGCCAAAAAAATTCCCTTGGACGATCCCAAGACCATGAGCCTGTTCACCACATCGGAGGAGCTGGGCTTCACCGATGACCAGGTTCTGGGGCCCACGGGGGCGGTGGCAATCCCGGAATTTGGCACCTCTTTTGTCCGGGGAATGCTGGAGGACACCCACCCAAACCAGTTTGATATCCTGGTTCGGCTGTCCGGCTTCTCCCACGGCACCGACGTGTGGCTGGGCAATGCCAAGGACCTGATCACCTCCGGCACGGCTAAGGTCAACGAGGCTATCGGGTGCCGGGACGATATTATGATCTTCCTCATCTCCAAGGGGTTTAAGGACACCCGGGCATTCAAGATCATGGAGGCAGTGCGCAAGGGCCGGGGTCTGCCCGATGGGGCGGAGGATGAGATGAAGGAGCACGGCGTCCCCGAATGGTACATCGAGTCCTGTAAAAAGATCGCCTACCTGTTTCCAAAGGCCCATGCGGTGGCCTATGTGATGATGGCCTTCCGCATCGCGTGGTTTAAGGTTCACCGGCCTTTGGCCTTTTACGCGGCCTACTTTTCCATCCGGGCCAAGGCATTCGACGAAAAGTATATGTGCCGGGGCATGGAGGTGGTGAAGCGGAAGATGGCGGAAATTAACGCCAAAAAGAATGCCAAGGAGAAAAAGGACAGGCCGTCGGCAGTAGAGGAGGATATGCTCACCACGCTGGAGGTGTGCTATGAGTTCTACCTGCGAGGGCTGAGCTTTGCCCGAATGGACATCTCCCGATCCCACGCCGTTAATTTTCTGGTGGATGAGGAAAAGGGTTCCTTGATTCCGCCCTTTACATCAGTGGCCGGACTGGGGGAGACGGTGGGCTGGGATATCATGGACAAGCGGCAGGGAAAAGATTTTTTGTCCATCGAGGAGTTTGCCCTGGCCTGCAGTAAGGTGTCGTCCACGCATCTGGAACAGCTCAAGGAGGCAGGGGCTTTTGGGGATCTGCCGGACAGTAGCCAGTTTTCGCTGTTTTGAGCTTGATGGCGCAAAAAAGAGAGGCCGTTCATTTAATGAGGTTCCGTAACGATGGTTTCAAAAAATGTAGTAAAGACAGTCGATACGATGTATTGCAGAAAATCTGAACAAACGGAGGAATCTGCAATGAAGTCATTATTTGAAGAACTGGGTGGCACCTATCATCAGGAAGGCGATTATTTCCTGCCCGATTTGTCTCTACCTGAAACCGCTCCCGTTGGTATCTGGGGGCAACGGCGGAGACACTACCTGAAAACACAACACAGGCCACTCTACAATGCCCTGCTTCTCGGCGGCAAGCTGAATGACCATTTGATTGCGGTTGATACCCAGGCAGAAACTATGTTTTTTCAGTTGGTTAATCGACTGACAGAGCAGGAAGGTATCACAGAACAGCTCAAAGTTGAGAATCAGATGGAGTGGGTCAGGCAGATGAACAGTATCCGAAATCAAGCAGAAGAAATCATCTACAACGAACTTATTTGCACTTAGAGTCAAACAAACCGGGGAGCATAGCGTGAGCCATGTTCCCCGGTTTGTTACTCTTGCTTATTATCCTCGGTTTCACCGAAACATCTTGTTTCAATCTCTGTATAGTATTCTCTGATAAGATTTGCCCATTTGGTTAGTACTCGTATATATACGATCGAATCTCCACTTGAAACAAATCCAAAATAGTCTGCTGCAATCATAGAAAGCGAAATAGCCGCATTGATTGCTGGTGGGGCAAGCCCGTAATCACTATGGCCAACTGGGGTAAATGTCCGTGGGCCGGATGGCACGCCTAAACGATCAAAAGTTCCTTGCGGTGTTGCATGAACAACTTTATTTGCCAGCTTGTATTGATTTTCCCATGCATCGGTTGACATACTGCATTGTTCTTTTATTTTTTCGAAAGTTATTTTATTAGGATTTTTCCATCCAGAAAAGCAAGGTGCAGTCCCTGCCCAACCATAGCGTCCATCATCTGTGAATGATGCACTGTAGTATGCTTTGGCAACTTTTTCATCATTGTTTCTGATAAACTCCGAAATAACGCTTAACTCAAACAAAGATCGCCAGCGAGCGGTCGCACCATCGGCAAAGCCACCTTTGAGTAAATGGAGAATCTCAAGATACTGCTGGCAAGCACGTCCATAGAATTCACCTAATACGCAATAACGGAACATCATATCCTTATACTGATTTTCTGGAAGAGTTTTAGCATAAGTATTGATATCGCTGCCTGCTTCATATGCAATTAGGTACATTGCCTCTGACGCGACAAAACCTTTTCCCCAAATCTGCTCATTCCTGGATATAAATTCGTCAGTGTGCACTCGTTCCTGTAACACTCTCTCATACATTGTTTTTTCAAAGAGATCCACATGGTCAGATGACATTGTTTCAATTAATTCTATCATAGCAGCTCCATAATCAATATCTGAAAATATTTTCTCTATTTCGGCTTCGGAACGACCTTGTTGTTGCAGTTCGGTATACCGTTTCCGCAAAACATCATCAATAAGTTGCATAGTAAAATCGTTGCTCGTATGTAGTCCCTCCTTATTCTACCAGTTTCTGATACATCCTCATCAATTCCGCCACGCAGCTTGTCTCAGTGGTAGTCGCCACGTCGAACCCATACGCCTGCATGACGGCCCGGTCGTTCTGCTGGTGGGCCTTCCGCAGCTCCGGGGGCATGGCAATCTCATCGTAGAGGTCGGCAAGGGAGCAGTCCGGGTAGAGGGCCCGGGCGTCCAGGATGGCCTGGGCGGTCTGTTCAATCTTGGCCTTCTGCGTGTCGGTGGGGGTGGGCCAGGGGAAGTTGTTGTAGACAACATCCTTGGAGTAGCGGTAATCGCTTTTCATTCTGGCCCCAACTGTTCTCATCCACGCCATATGAACATTCGAGGTCAAAATGCCGAAGTGATACAAAGTTGCATCTTCAATGATGAATAGTGTATTACCAGCAATCGTTTCTTCATTAAGATAACCCATAGGAATATATTTTCTCTGTTGTGATGATGTGATTGGTATTGCAATATATTCCGTCGGATTCTTCTGCTCTCTAAATAGCGTAGGGGTCTCCGCTTTTCTCCTTGCTCCAGGATCGCTGCTGGCAGCCCGCATTTCTTGCACAGCCTTTACCCTCTTTACCACATATGGCATTTTTCTCAGTTGTGCCGGTGAACAATTGACTAACCACAGGCACCACCGCTTCTTATTATTGATAAACTCAAATCCCATCATATATCGCTTAATAAAAGGAATGGCATCAGGCTCTTTCTCAATAAAATCATCATAATCCGCTTCTTCAATAATAAGATTCCCGCCATCCATTGCTTGGTTGCCCATAGAAATTTCTGGCACATCGCAAATCGGCTTCTTACGACTCGTAATTAAAATACTATCTCCTTCAATCAGGTAAGGACTAATGTTAGGTGTAATTTTTGCTGTTCCATTCGAGTAAATAGCTTTATTCATGCGAGCAAAACAAGCAAAGCCGATAATAACCACATGGACATTGGCTATATTACTTGACTCGCTTGCCCACACAAATGTGCGCCATGCAAAATTAATGATGAGATTATACTTATTTAGAAGGAGTGTCCATAAATCGCCTGCCATCTGACCTTGCGTGACAGAATTTGTAGAGACGAAAGCAACTTCGCAGTTCGTTCCTTGGATAAACTCAGCAGCTTTTTTATACCAGCAACAGACGTAATCTAAAAGTGCTGGTTTAATAGAGTTTGAAAAAACTTCCTGCATATCGGTTTTCTGTGCCTTGTCTGCAAATTTAAATCCCACAAACGGCGGATTGCCCATGATATAATTCAGCTTGTGCTTGGGCACCACGCTCTCCCAATCCAGCCGCAGGGCGTTGCCCTCAGTGATATTGGCGTAGGATTTCAGCGGCAGGAAGTCCAGGGACATATGCACCACGTCCTCGGTCTCCTTCATCATCTGGCTCTCCGCGATCCACAGGGCGGTCTTTGCCACGGTCACGGCGAAGTCGTTGATCTCAATGCCGTAGAACTGACCGATGGACACCTGGATGATGCCCTCCATATCCATGCTGATTTGGTCGGTGGAGCACCGCAAGACCTCGTTTTCCAGCTTCCGCAGGGACAGGTAGGTCTCCGTCAGGAAATTGCCGGAGCCGCAGGCCGGATCAAGAAAAGTCAGCCCCGCCAATTTTGCCTGAAATGCGCTCAGTCTGGCCTTGCGGGTCTTGTCCACGGCGATCTCCTTGATTTCCTCCAGCTCCGAGCGCAGGCCGTCCAGGAACAGCGGGTCAATGACCTTGTGGATGTTCTCAATGCTGGTGTAGTGCATCCCGCCGGAGCGCCGGGTGTCCGGGTTCAGGGTGCTTTCAAACACCGCCCCGAAAATGGTGGGACTGATGGCCGACCAGTCAAAGTCCCCGCTGGCCTTTTCCAGCAGGAGGGCTTTCAATTCCTCGGTAAAGGGCGGAATTTCAATGTTTTCGTCGCTGAACAAGCCGCCGTTGACGTAGGGGAACGCCGCCAGCGCCGGGTTGTCATCTGCCAGATACTTGTCCCGCTGCTCTGGCTTTTGATCCAGGGTTCGGAACAGCTCCACTAATGCTTTGCGGACGCCGCTGGCGGGAATATCCCGGAGATAGTCGTGGAACATACTCTTGCTTCCGAAAATACCGGCGTCCTCGGCGTACAGGCAGAACACCAGCCGGACGCACAGGGCGTTCAGGCTTTTCAGCGTGTCTTCGGCCTCCGGGTCTTTGTACTGCTTCAGCAGGGCGTCGTAGAGGACGCCCACGATCTCGCCCGCTTGCAGGGAGACCTCCATCTCTTTTTTGATGTTGGTGTCCCCAGTGTCCACCAGGAATTGCAGGCGGTAGTATTCTTTTTCCAGGTCGCACAGCCTGATGACCTCCGGGTCGCCAGTGGGACGCTCCATGTCATAGACATAGAACTCGGCAAAGTTGCAGGTGACGATCCACCGGGGCCGCTGGGAGTAGGGCAGCTCGGCGGCATACCGCTTGGCCTGCTGGAACGGAGACAGCAGGGAACCGTCGGACTGCTTGATGGGCTTGTTCAGCTCTTTCCCAAGGCTTTTCTGTTCGATCAGGACGTGGGTGGACGGAATAAAGCCGTCGATGAAGCTGGTGTGATCCAGCATGATCTGATCCTCAAAGGTGATAAACTTGTCTGGCTCCTCCACCCCGTAGACTTTTTGGAGCAGGGATAGCCAAAAGGTCTGGCTGTGGCCTTTCTCGTAGCCTTTGCCCTGCCAATCGGTAGCAAACTGTTTCGCGGCGGCGCGGCGCTGTGTATCTGTCATGGCGGTATTCCCCCAGTTGCTTTTTTTACAGGATACCATACAAAGCCGCATTTTTCCAGAGCAATCTATAAAATCCACCGATATGCCATTGACAAACATCAGTTCTGTGTTGTAAACTATACTCCCATGTAAGTGGGCCAACTGAATCACACATATAGCACATCCCTTTTGGCGCTTGTGAAATACAAGGCCGGTACATCAAACTTGCTTCAGCGGAACGAAAATTCTGCTGGGGCTGGTTTTGATGTACCGGCTTCTTTTTTGTTTTTGACAACTGAATGACCGTCTGAATGGGATACTCCGCCATGACCTCCACCGGGGAGTGAGCGAGATAACGCTGCTGAACAGGGGCAGGAACGTCATTCAGGACAATCGGCAATACAGCGTGACGGCAAAAATGACCCTATTTGCCGTCACTATTTCACTCCGCCAATAGAAGTGGCGCCAAAATTGACGTCACTTAATCGGCTTTAACCGAATCATGACGGCATTTTTGATGTCATGTGCCGTCACCTTTGCGTGGCATCACGGGTGATGCCAATTTTGTGCGGGCTATCTATGAGAATGGCATCACCCATGATGCCATAGCCCAGACATGGGGATGGGCCAAACGTAACTGCGAGAAAATGTTTTCAGCACACTTCCTCAGAAAGAAGCCGACCCCGCCCGCTTCCCATACCCAGGAGCAACAGAACTATCCCTGTCCACGGGGATAGCGAGCATCGGATTTCGCCCCCCAGGGTGCAAAATCCATTCCCAGGGGAAACCCCTGAATACCCCCTCCCACGGCGGAAATCTGACAGAATGGAGGAATTATTTTGAGTGCGAACGATGAAAAAGTACGGCTGAAAATCCGACTGACGGTCGAAGAAAAGACCAAGCTGGAGTATGACGCCGCCCTGTGCGGCCTGACCCAATCCGAATATCTCCGGCAGATTTGCTTGGGCAAGCGGCCCAGGCCCAAGCAGCCGCCGGAGTTTTGGGAACTGCTGGACGCCCTGTATGAAATCCACGATAAGCTGGAACGGCTGGCGGTCTACTACCCGGAAGTGGTGGAAGAATGTTCCAGGATTGAACGGCTCGTTCTGCTGTTGCAGGAGGTGGAAATGGGGCCCCCGCAAAGCCGCTCTTTGGCTTTGTGGGGAGAGGAGCATCCGCGGAATGGTGAGCTTTCGCCGCTTGCGGCGGAAGCGATGAATGGAGCGTGATGCGACGTGGCGACCACCAGCCTATGGCACATCAAGGGTCGGCTCAGTGACCTGATCGCCTACGTTGAGAACCCGGAGAAAACTGTACCCAAGGGCACCGAAGATTTTTTCAATGTGTTTTCGTACATCCAGAACCCACAGAAAACCGCAGACGGCTCCTTTGTCACCGCCATCAACTGCCTGAAGCAGACGGCGCTCCGACAGATGATCCTGACCAAGCAGCGATATGGCAAAGAGGACAAGTATATCGCATGGCATGGCTATCAAAGTTTCCAGCCGGGTGAAGTCACCCCGGAGCGGTGCCATGAGATCGGTGTGAAGCTGGCACAGGAAATGTGGGGCGATAAATTTCAGGTCATTGTCACCACGCACCTGGACAAAGGCCACCTGCACAATCATTTTTGCTTCAATTCAGTATCTTTCAGGGACGGCAAAAAGTACAACTACTCAAAAGCTGAACAGCAGCGGCTCCGGGACACCTCAGACCGGCTTTGCCGGGAGTACGGGCTATCCGTCATAGAGCATGGCCATAAAGCCCCCAGTCGCCCCGTCTGGCTGGACGAGCAGAGCGGAAAACCCACCCGCTACAATGTTTATCGGGCGGACGTGCAGGAGGCTGTGAACGGAAGCCGAACCGTGGAAATGATGGAAAAGTACCTCTGCCGCAAAGGGTATCTCACCGACTTCACGGGCAAGCATTGGAAGATACGCCTGCCCCAATACCAGCACTTCACCCGGCTGGACACCCTGGACGAGCGGTGGACGCCGGAGAACATCAGGCACGGCCTGGGGGCACGGGCCAGCTTCGGCAATAAGCGTCCCACCGTCAATTTTGCCCCGGAACTCCCGGAGGAACTGCGGGTCTATGTACCGTTCCAGCGCACCTTCCACATTTACCGGCTGTTCCTTTATTGGGAGTACCAGCTTGGCATTTTGCCCAGGGGGACAACCTATCAGCCCACCAGCCCGTTTATGCGGGAAGAATTACGAAAGCTGGACGAAATCACCGCTCAGGTGGATTATCTGGCGAAAAATCGCATTGAAACACTGGGCGATCTTCTTTCAGCCCGTGAAGCCCTCCAAGGCGAAATGGACGAGCTGACCAATCAACGGAAGCAGTTGCAGAACAAAATCCGCAGAGCGTCACCGGCTGAAAAGGAACGGTTACGAGCCGAAAAACAGGCTGTGACCGCTCAAATTACCGCTTGCCGCAAGAAATTGAAGCTGAATGTCGGCGTTGAGGAACGCTCGTCCAAAATCCAAGACACGATGGATATGGTCTATGCCAACGAGGAACAGCATCGCCAGATGACGCAAGCCTGGATGAAAGGAGAGCGATACAGATGACCGCAGAAGAAAAAACAGCGAAAATTGAGGATTATATTGCCAGATTAGATGCTGAATGGCCCGAAATTGAGAAAATTATGGCAAGTCACGAACTCGATTTGGACACAGGGCGGGAGCCGCTTCTCCTTTGCCGCATCCCGCCAGATATGGACTTTACGATGAAGGACGGCCACACGGAGTATGAGGTGGTGGGCCATTTCAACCCGGACAGTGATGAATTTTTGCTGGAACAGATCAGCTGTAAATTGAGGACTGCGGATGATGGCTAAAAAGCCAAGCGATCTCGCTTTAAAGTGTTGAATTATTGACAGGGATATGGTATACTGATTTCGCAATACACCGTATCCGATTGTCGGAAAGGAGATACCGTGAGCAGGCAATCGAAGGAAAACAGAATCACAGCCCTCTACTGCCGTCTGTCCCAGGACGATGGGCGGGAGGGTGAGAGCAACAGTATTGTCAACCAAAAGGAATTGCTTCAAGGATACGCTCGTCAGCACCGCTTCAAAAATTTGCAGTTTTTTGTGGATGACGGATGGAGCGGAACCAACTTTGCTGGGGTAAGATAGCGTAGCCATAAAAGATGGTGCGCTGTCTTACCCCAGCATTTTGTATTATCAGACGGCAAAACTCTTGACATCAGCGCCAATTTTCCGGAAATAAGACGTACTTTCCGTAGGTTCATCGCCGCTGTCTACCTTGCCCACAAAGCTGTAAAAAATCTCAATTTTCCGTGTGTTGGTTTCCCTGTTCAACTCGTGGACTAAAATGCGGTCAAAAAACTCATGGACATTCTCATAGGTCAGTTCACTGATCTCCGAGTACCGGCGCACCAGGGCGACAAATCGCTTCACATCCGCCCCACGCTCCGTAGCGGTGTCAATCTCCTGTCGCAGTTCCGCCGCCCGTTTCGTCAGCGCCGCTTTCTCGTCCTCATAGCCAGAGGTCAGAAGCGCAAACTGCTCATTCGACAAGCGGCCCAAGGCCATGTCCTCGTAAAGTTTGCGGAACAATAGATTAAGTTCATCCATCCGGCGTTCTGCCTTGTCCAGTTCTTTCCGCTGCTGGGCAAGGGCCTTTTGCGCGGCCTGCTCCCCACACTCGGAGGCGGTACGAACAAACTCCTGCTCATGCTCCTTCACATAGGCCAAAACCCGCTGTAAATCAGCAAGGACAAGTTCTTTCAAGACACGTTTGCGGATGTAATGCGTTGTGCAAAGAAAGTCATTTCTGGCCCGGTTGCGGTAGTTGCCACAGGTGTAAGCGTGCTTCCTCTCCGGTGTTCCGGCGCCCTTTTGAAGATACATTTTGTAGCCGCAGTCCCCACAGAACAGCATCCCCGAAAACAGGTCGATTTCCTCCGATTTTGTGGGCCGGTGACGGGTGGCGATGCGCTTTTGAGCAAGGGCAAAGGTTTCCTCGTCAACCAACGGTTCGTGGGTGTTGGGAAAGAAATACCGCTTGTCCTCTGGATTTTTCCGTGTCTTTTTGGACTTATAGGACACCTTGTAGGTTTTCGCTGTGATGGTATGTCCCAAATACTCCTGTCGGGTGAGGATGTCATACAGCGTTTTGTCCGGCCAAGTATACCAGGCGTTAAGCTGGGG
>CAJUKT010000073.1 GCA_910587255.1 uncultured Oscillospiraceae bacterium | reverse complement strand
GTGCCCACCACGCCGGAAATGCGGATTTCGCCGTTGGCGTCCGTCTTATACAGTCCCTTGCTGGACAGGTGGCCGTAGTCATCGTCCAGATAGCTGCCGTCCGAGTAGGTGATTTGGAACTCCACCCCGGCCAGCGGCTCATTGGTCTGCTTGTCCAGCTTGCGGATCACAATGGTGCCCTGCTTCTGGTTGTAAAAACGGAGGGTCTGAACTTCACCCGTTTTGATAAGGATGGATTTGGGGGAGCCGTCCAGGACATAGCCCTCCAACGTCTTGACCTCCCGTGCGGTGACGGTGGTGCCGGGGGTGAGGTCGTTCAGCACGATGCGGCCATTCTCGTCCGTGATGAACTCGCCATTGGAATTGCCCACCACCGCGCCGGAGCTGTCCGTGATAAGGAAAGTGACGCCTTTCAGCGGCGTGGTGGTGCCCTCGATATACTTCTCGATCACCAAAGTCGTGCTGGGCGTGTTGGTGAAATGGAGGGTCTGCGTGTCGTTGGGGTTCACCACCACCGTCTGCGTCCGGGTGGCCTCGTCGATGGTGTAGCCGGGGATGGTGGCCGTTTCCGTCACCACCAGCGTACCCACAACGCCGTTAATGGTGATTTTGCCGTCCTTATCAGTAAAATACAGACCGTTGCTGCTGATCTGTCCGTTTTCAGCCGGTACGAACTCGCCCGTCGAGGTGGTGACTTTGAAGGTGACGCCCTCCAACGGCTTGCCAGTGAGAGAGTCCCGTTTGTCGATGACCAGTGTTCCGGCCTTGGAATTTTTGATAACAACGGTCTGCGTATCGCCACCCTGCCCAATAACCACATTGGTGCTGGCGGTGTCCATCACATAGCCGGTCGGGGCCTTCAGCTCCGAAATGACATAAGCGCCGGGGGCCAGATTGGTGATCTTGATTTCCCCCTGCGCGTCCGTGGTGAAGATGCCGTTTTGGGTCAGCGTAGACGTGCCGATCACGCCGTCCAGACCAACCTCGCACCCTGCGGCGGTGGTCACGCGGAACTCTGCGCCGGGGAGGGGCTGGCCGGTGGCGCTGTCCCGCTTCTGGATGATAATGGCTCCTTTCGGCTGGTTCTTAAAAGTGAGGGACACCGTGCGCCCCTCCTTGATCTGTACGGTCTGGCTCTGTGTGTCGAGGATAAATCCGGCGGGGGCGCGGGTTTCCGTGACTACCACGCTCTTGCCGGGGGTCAGGCCAGTAATGAGGATTTCGCCATTTTCGTCGGTGCGGTACACGCCGTTGCTGTCGCCCACAACCGTACCGTCCGCATAAATCACCTTGAACTCGGCGTTCTGCAAGGTAACGGAGGGGTTGACCGAACAGACCTTGCGGATCAGGAGTTGGCCGTCCGGGGCATTGGTAAATCTGACTGTGACAACGCTCTGTTCGCCGCTGTCGGCCAGCATGATGGTTTCGGAGGACTGGATGATGTTGTACCCGTCCGCCGCGTCCACCTCCTCCAGCACATATGCGCCGGGGTTCAGCCCCGTCCACATGGCGGTGCCATTCTTCCCGGTGACTTTCGTACCAATGACGGTGCCGCCCGTGCCGGAGGTGCCGCCGAGATACCGCAACTGGAACGTGCAACCGGGCAGGGCCGCGCCGGTCACGCTATCATATTTTTCAACGATGATGGCGTTTTTTGGCACATTCTCAAAGGTGATAACCTTGCTCTCGCCGCCCTTGATATAAAATTCCTGGGTGGCGGGCTGCTTGATGGTGTAGCCTGCGGCGGGTTCCAGCTCCGTCACCTTGTACCAGCCGTCCCGCAGCAGGTCAACGAAAAACTGACCGTTGGCGTCGGAGTAGAAGGTGCCCAGGCTGTTCAACTCGCCCGTGGTGGTGTTATTAGAGCCGTACCAGACCTCGAACTTGGCCCCCTTGATGGGACTGCCGGTGATGCTGTCTACCTTGTTCACGGTCAGGGTAGGCTTTTTGTGGTTCTGGAAGTACACGGTATGGTCACGGTTGGGATAGAGGGTCACAAGCTGGGGGTCAGCGTCCATGAGCCAGGGGGCCGGGACGGACTTCTCGGAGATTTCATACACTCCGGGGAGAAGGTTGTCCAGTGTGGCCTTGCCCTCGCTGTCCGTCTTGATCTCGTCCACGCTGTGGCCGTCCGCCGCCCGGACAGTGAAGATGGTGCCGGGGATGGGGTCGCCGGTGTCGGCGTCCTTTTTGTAGACGATCAGGTTGGGCCGTTTCTGGTTCTCAATGGTGATGGTGCTGGTCTGGCCCGCGAACAGCTCCACATGGTACTCCTGCAAATCCAGGATGTGGTCTGCAACGGTGGCGGTTTCCTTGACGGAGTACACCCCCGGTTCCAGGTTGGAAATGTTGATTTCGCCGTTATCATCGGTGATACGGTCAAGGTAGTGGGTGCCGTCCTCAATCCTGGCGATGCGGAAATGCACCCCGCCCAGCCGGGTGCCGTCCGAGCTGGTCTTGATAAGCCGCAGGGAGGGCTTGGGGGTGTTGGTGAACACAAAATTGGCGTTCTCGTCCGGGTTCACCTGCACCACACGAACAGCATCGTCAATTAGATACCCGTCCGGGGCCTCCAGCTCCCGGACTTCATACGCGCCGGGGGGCAGCTTACTGAGGTCGATTTCGCCGTTGATGTCGGTCACAAACTCCTGCCGGTAGCTGCCGCCCACCAGCTTGAACTCAAAGCGGACATTGGGCAGGGATTTCATGGTCACGCTGTCCACCTTGATAAGATGGATGCCCGGTTTCAGCGAATTGAAAAAGACCAGCTCCCGCGTCTGCGTGTCGCCGGCCTTCAACTCGATCTGCTGGGGAGTGCTGTTCACCACATGGGCATCGTCCGTGGCGATCTCCTTCACCAAATAGGTGCCCGGTTCCAGGTCATAGAGGAAAATCTCGCCGCTGGCGTTGGTGGTGTACTCCCCGAACAGGTTGCCGTCATGCCATACCTCAAAGGTCACATCGGGCATGGGCTTGTTGCTGGTCAGGTCGTACTTCAGAATACGCAGGGCGGGCCGCGCCCGGTTGGTGACGGTCAGCACGGGGTCGTCCTCCACGGCGGGGTCGTAGGGGTCAATGTGGATGCCGTGGGGGGTCTTGTCCAGCACATAGCCAGCGGGGGCGGCGGTTTCCACGATCTCAATATAGGCTTCTTTCCTGATGCCGGTCACGCGGGCCTCGCCGTCATCGTTGGTGGTGACGGAGGTAATCAGCTTGCCGTCTGCGTACACATCAAAGGTGGCGTTAGGAAGGGAAACGCCGGTCTGCTCGTCCACCTTCAAAATGGTCAGGCTGATGTCCCGCACGTTCTCCCAGGTGATGGTCACATCCTTGGTGCCGTCCCATTCCACCGTTTCCACACGGGAGGACTTCACATAGCCCTGGGGCGGGGACTGTTCCGTGATGCGGTACGATCCGTAGGGCAGCTCGTCCCCCTCAAAGGAGATGGTGCCGTCAAAGCCGGTGGTGCCGGTGGTCATATAGGAGCCGTCGATCTGCTCAAAGCGGAACACAGCGCCCTGCAAACTGCCCTTGTTCTGCGCGTCCACCTTCTTGATGGTAAAGCCATGCTCCACATCGTCCGTTACGGTCAGATAGGAGGTGCGGCCAGCGGTCAGGGTGACGTTCATGGGGGCGATAATCTGATAGCCCTCCGGGGCCGCTGTCTCCGTCAGGGTGAATTTTTCATCGGCAGGCAGGTCGCGCCAAATGATCTGACCGTTGCGGTCGGTGGTGCCGCTGACGGTGGTGCCCCGGTCGCCGGTCAGGGTAAACTCGGCCCCCTCCAGCGGAGCGCCGCCCGCCCCCGCCTTGATAACTTGCAGGCTGGCGGTGTCAGGTTCCTCGGTGCCGCTCCACGAAAAGGGGATTTGAGCGTCCAGGGTGGTATAGCCGGGATCGGAGATGATATAGGACTGCTCCGACGCGGAGGGGTTATAGGCCAGGAACAGGTTATACTGCGCCACGCCCCCTGTGGCCTTGATGGTGAAGTTACCCTCGGTGGGGACGTTATCCACGGGGATGCAGACCTTGAACGTGCCGTAATACTCGCTGCCGTTGGAGTTAAGATTGGTATTGCGGTTCCT
Source organism: uncultured Oscillospiraceae bacterium (assembly GCA_910587255.1). Lineage (GTDB taxonomy): Bacteria > Bacillota > Clostridia > Oscillospirales > Oscillospiraceae > Enterenecus. The sequence goes on along the minus strand of CAJUKT010000073.1, from coordinate 94,790 downwards.
GCTGGTGTCCACAAGGTAGCAGGTGGCCCCGTTCTCCTGTACGGTTTCCAGCGGGGAGTTGTTCTCTGCCACAAAGATGGTGCCCTGGGGGGCGTCGGTGGAGTACACCTTGGTCTTGCGCTCGTCAATCCATGTGGAGGTTGCGGAGGCCAGGTAGATCACACGGGTGTAATACTCCCTGCCGTTGATCCGCTCCAGCTTGATCCCGTCCGTGCCGTCCTCGGCCGCGCCCTCCAGACCAAGCTCGTTGATAACCTCAACGCCGCGAATGTCCTTGTTTTCCTCGGCGCGGAGAGACAAGCCGGTGTAAAGGCTTTTTGTCCAGTGCTGGGACAAACTCAAAATGGCTTTCACACTGTCGAAGATACGGATTTTCTGTGCGTCCGAGGTGGGCACGGCCAGGGTTTCACGGCCTGCCGTAAAGGACGTGCCTGGGACGGCAAGCTGGCCGCAGGAGGCCCAAATCGCCGCCTGGGTCGCGTATTTGTACTCGTCCTCCGTCAGTGCGTTCACGCCCCGCACATCGTCCTGGTGCAGTTCCTTAAACTGCTCCAACGTGCGGTTGGGGTAGCCGCTGGCGAACACACCCATCGTCTGCGGGTTGCGATTGTACTCCTGCACCGTCAGGGCCTTATTGGGGGATACCCCTTTCAGCCCGTGGTTGACGCAGTAGGCGGCCCCGGTCAGCCCGTTGTTGCTGGTGTACTTCCAGTAGCCGCCGCCGATGGTGCCGCCCGTGGTCTTGGACAGGTAGCTGCCAAACCCGGCCTGTTGGATGGTGACGGTGCCGCTGTCGCCCAGGGTCGCGGCGCTGGCGGGAACGGCCAGGATGCCGAACAGCGTAGCCACCACCAGCAGCATGGACAGCAGGCGGTTGAAATGCTTGTGTTTCATGGGTTCTCCTTTCTTTCCGGGCATAAGAAAAGGCAGGCTGTTTTCACAGTCTGCCTATCCGATGCGCTTGTTTGGTTCGTAGTTTCAAAACAAAATCGCAACCCAGCGGAGCGGTTGCGATTTTGAGAGGAAAAGTGAGCCTGTGGATATGGAGCTTTCGGCGCAAGCCGGAAGCGGAATGAAACAGGCTTACTTTGACGAGGTACTGCCGGGGACAAGCAGCTCTTTCAGGAAAGCCGTCTGCTCCGGCGCTCGGTCTGGATGGTTGGGGTAGTTTTCCCGGAGAAGCATGGAATGACTGTTTGCCAGATCGTTGAGGGAAACGTCCACATGGAGCCACTGGCCGTCCACATAGACCATGTTCCAGGTGTGGTTGCTGGTGCTGATGGTGAAACAGGGGATGCCAGCCGCTCCGCACAGGAATTTGAACGCTCTGGCATAGGAGCCGCAGGCCGCTTGCAGTTCGCCGCTGTGCTGGGCGAAGGTGCGGGTCACGCCCGCCGTCTTGCCCGTCTTATAGGCCAGCAGGGTACACAGGTAGTCGTTCAGGTATTCCACTTTCTCCCGGTCGGTCATCCCGTCTGTGGCCTGAATGGTGGGCAGGATGAAGTCGAAGGGCGCTTGATAGTTCTCCGGCATTTCAGCGGACACGGCGAAGTAGTCCAGGTATTGCCAGTAGTTGGTGAAGTTCTCCGGGACGTAATGCTCATAGCGGACAGCGCCCTCCAACCGGCCCAGCAGATTTTTGACGGCGCTATACTCGCTGTCGCCCACCATCGTGTAGGCGGGGGTATCGCTGGTGCCGTCCACCAACGTCTGCCGGATGGCGTTGTAGAGCGCCCGGTCATAGGTGGCGGTGAACACATCGGGGTTGGCTTGCTGGGAAAAGTCCTCCCGGCTCCACTGGCTGGCGCTGATGGTGTAGGGTTCCGGCTGGACTTCCGCAGCGTGGGCCGGGACGGTCAGACCGGCGATCAGGGCGGTGCAGGCAATTCCGGCAAAAAAGCGGTTCAGACTGTTTTTCATTATGAATGACCTCCTATGTGATATGTTAGGGGCTTTGCTTGCCCCAACAGTACCACAAAAGGAGAAAACAGTCTAAGGTGCGAACTTCTTTTCAGCCGGTATGCGTCAGACCTCCACGGCCCGGACAGCCCAGCGGTAGGCCGACTGATTGGCAACGCAGGTAAACAGCGTGATGCAGTTCTCGGCGGTGGGGGCCAGCAGGGAGTTGTCCGTTTCGCTGATCTTGTTCACGCTGGTGACGGAGTAGGTGCGGGTGCCCAGCTTGGTGGTCAGGGTGATGGTGTCGCCTACGTTCAGGTTGTGGATTTCCCCAAAGTAGCAGTTGGTTCCCCGGTTGTGACCGGCGATGGCGCAGTTGCCGTCCCAAATGCTGGTATCCTCGAAGTGGCCCGCCCCTTTTGCCAGGATGGTGCTTGTGGTGCCCTCGTAGACCTTGACGTTCACGTTCAGGCTGGGGATTTTCAGGGTAGCGAGGTAGCCGCCGCTGTAATAGAGGTCGGACGTGACCTCCGTAAAGCCGGTGGAGGGGGTGGCCGTACCGGGAGTGGTCGTGGTGCCCCCGGTGGACGTGCCGCCAAAGGTGATATTGCCGAAGTCAGGCGGGGCCACGGTGATCCCGGCGCTGCCGTTGATGACAGCCCCTTCGCCCATCATATAGCCGGGGGCCAGATTGGGGGTCAGCGGGGTGCCGGTGTTCAGGGTGTAGGCGCTGGGGCTTCCGAACGTGGGCGGGATCAGGGCCGCGTTCTTGCTTACGTCCACGTTGGGCATCTCGCCCCGGTCAGCCGTGACCACCGGCTCGATGGAGGTGGACGTGCCGTACTCCGGGTCGCCGGGGCCGTCGATGTTGTAGTCCAGGGCGCTGGCGGGGACAGTCAGGGCCAGCGTCAGGCACAGCAGGGAAAAAAGAGTGGTCAGTTTCTTCATGTTCCATTACCTCCTGCGTTTGATGAAGTAGAACGCTCCGCCGCCCAGCAGCACCACCACGACAACGGCCACAACGGGTAATACATTGTTCTTTTCGGCGGCGGGGGCGTCCTGCCCGGTGGGGTCGGTCGGTTCAACGGGAGCGGTGGGGTCTGCGGGGTCGGTCAGGCTGGGGTCGGAAGTGTCACCAGGTTCCTCCGTGGCGATGGGTTCCAGGGCTGTGCCCTCGAAGATCGCCACATAGCGGATTTTATTCAGGTTGATGCGGCTCACCGTGCCCGCATAGTCGGCGGTGACGGTATAGCCCTTCACATAGCTGCTGGTGGCGGAGCCGGAGTAGGACGCCACGGCGGTGAAGTGGCCGTCCCCCTCGGTCTGCCAGTTGACGGTCTGGAGGGTCAGGGAGTGGCCGTTGTCCTGGATGGACTTGGGGATATACTGCGTGTCCTGGTCGGCAAGGCCGGGGTAGGTGCGGGTGGCGGTCAGGCTCTTTGTGGAGCTGCCGTACCCAGCCACCTCCACGTTCACCGTATCCAGTTTCAGGGTCAGCACCCCGGACAGGCCATCCTCGGTGATGAACTCCTTTGTCTGCGGGAGAAGGGCCAGCACAGCGCCCATGTCCTTGCTCTGGCTGGGCACGGACACCGTTTCCGTGTGCTGGCGGCTCTCGTTGGCGGGGAGTTCCTGTTTCAGCAGGTCGGTCAGCGTGTAGTGGTAGCTCTCCTGCTCAAAGTCGGAACGGGGGATGCCAGCGGGGTCGTCCTCCGGCCCCAGGTCGTACATCTTCCTGATCTCGCTGCCGTCCTCGCTCCGGGTGACGGCGGTGGGGTAGCAGGGTGACGGCTGGGCGGGTTCAGGCGGGTCGGCGGCAAAGGCGGCGGTGGTCAGGCTTATGGAGAGGGCCAGAACGCACAGCAGCCGGGCCGCGTGGGTGATGGTTTTCCGCTTCATTGAAAAATTACCTCCATATTTTTGATTTTGGGCGCAAAAAATCCCCGTGCCGTCCACGGGGCAAAGAAGGGGCGTTTACCGGCTGAAAAAAGGGTGGGTGGGGTCTTTCTTTTCAGCAGGTACAGCAGGTTTTGAGGGGGAGAGTGTGAGAGGGGGAGGGCGTGGGAGGTGCCAGGGCCGCAAGCGGGCAGACTTTCCCCCAGGCGTGGCGTTCATCGTCCTGCCTCCCTGTCCCTCTGCCGCTTGCGGTACATCTCCAAAGCCTTCACGATGGTGTCCTCGATGGTCTGCGCGGGCGTCCCCGGCTTGAAAAACTTGCTGATGCGGTCTTTCGGCATTTTGAATTGCTCCACCTGGTTTGGCTTTTCCTCCTGCATGATGGAGAGGATCACGTCTGCGTTCAGCTTGCCCTTTTCGGAGAAGTCACGCATTTTGATGGCCTGGGCATGGGAGGGGGTGCAGTCCTCCACGGACATGGTTTCCAATAGGGCTATTTGCTCGGATTCGGTCAGGTAGGACAGCTCCACGGCGGGACGGAGGGCCATCTGTAACTTGTCCTTTTCTTTCAGCACAGAATTGTCCACCATGTCAAGGATTTCGGGGATAAGGTTGGTCAGGCGGATAAAACGGTGGATTTGTCTTGAGCTGTCGGGCGCTTCTGCGGCTAAATCATTTCTGGAATTGATAACGGGGGACTTTTGGCCCATTGGGCCAGAAGTTAAATCTGTGCGTTGCCCCTGCCGTTTCATGGCGTCCAGCTTCATTTTATAAGCAAACGCTTTTTCCGAGGGCAGGACTTGTTCACGCTGGAGGTTGCTGTCCACCATGACGATGATGGCTTCATCATCGGTCATTTCCCGGACGATGCAGGGCAAAGCAGGCAGTTCCGCCAGCTCCGCCGCACGCTTGCGCCGGTGGCCCGACACCATCTGATAGCCGCCGTCCGGCATGGGGCGTACCAAAACCGGGGATAGGACGCCCCGCTCCTTGACACTCTCCGCCAACTTCTCCATTTCCTCGTCCATCCGCACCTTGAACGGGTGGTTGGGAAAGTCGCTGATTTCAGCGGCGGGGAGGTCGGTCACATAGCTGCGCTGGGCGTTGTCCCGTTCCTCCTGAGTGGTAAACATACTATCTACCGAGGTCAGAAGTCCGGCTGCGCTGTTTGTCGCCAATCTTCAACACCTCCTTTGTCAGACTGCGGTAGGCTTCCGCCGCCCGCCCCCTGGGTTCATGCTGGAAAATGCTCTTGTCCGCCGTGCTGATCTCCGCCAGTCGAACGGTCGCCGGGATCACCGCGTCCATCACGGGCAGGTGTTTCCCAAAGTTCGCCTTGACGGTGGCGACAATATCCTTGCGGAAGTTGGTTTCATTCGCCATCGTCAGGAACACGCCGCCGATTTTCAGCTTGGGGTTGATCTGCCGCTTGATGCTCTGCACCGTGCCCACCAGCTCCGTCATGTCCTCCGCCGCCAGATAGTCCGCCTGGACGGGGACAAGAACATAGTCGGACGCGGACAGGGCGTTGATGACCAGCATACCCAGCGAGGGGCGGCAATCCAGCAGAACATAGTCATAGTCCCGCTTCACGCTGTCCACATACTGACGCAGTACCGTTTCCCGGCTCATCACGTTCACCAGACTGACTTCCACGGCGGACAGGCTGCGGTTCCCCGGCACGAAGTCAAAGCCCTCATGGTGGTGCATGATCTCCGGGTGGTCGCAGGGCATTGTCCCAGCCACCACGTCGCTCATAACATTGGCGAGGGTCAGGGGCAGGTCGTGGGGCTTGCGCTGGCCCAGCATTTTGGTAAGATCACCCTGGGGGTCTACGTCCAGCAGCAGGACTTTCTTTCCGTCCATAGCAAGACCGGCCCCCAGGTTGTAGACAGTGGTGCTTTTACCTACACCCCCTTTTTGGTTCGCTACGCTGATTACCTTGGGTTTCGCCATTTTGGGGTTCCCTCCTTTCATAGATTTAGCCGCCTGCGGTGAAACAGGCGGCTATGTAAGTGGGCCGGTGGCCCACGTCAGTGTGATCACTGGCCCTCGTTCATCAGAAGTTCCAGCACATCGTCCATGCCCACGTCGAAGATGAAATCCTCGCTCTCCGCCAGAAATTCCTCCATGAACATCTGCGCCAGGGCCGGGTGCTGCTGACAGTCGGTGAAGTTCTCGGACGGCGCGATCTCCACAAGGGCGTAGATGCCCTCCAGCACCTTCATCGCCCCGGTGTAGTCGCCGCTGCTGGTCATCAGGCGCAGGGATTTCTCGGTGGCCCTCACCATGTCCAACTCTCCGACCTCCAGGAAGGCGCTCCAAAGGCCCTCCACGCTCTGGCAGGCGGTGTCACGGACTTCATCACACAGTTTGTCGATGCGCTCCACCTCGTCATTCCGTTTGCTTCTTCTCAACTTCATTGCGGTATCCTCCTTCAAAGAATGTCATAGCTGCCCAGCGTTTGGGGCAGCTATGTATGCGTTTGGGCAGGGGGAATACACTCGGACTGACTATTTGAACAAAAAAGAGCGGCAATTCATCTATAAAAACAAATTGCCGCTCTATGTAAGGTGGAGCTATGAACAGTATTTAGTTATGCCAGATCAGGTCAAATCAGGTGAAAAGATTGGTTTGCTTACATGGCTCTGAAGGTAAGAATATCACCCATAGCGGCCTGCCCTAAGACCACGCTAAAATTGACTTCTTTCGCTCTGTCAGTTAGCCCATTTTTTAACCCAAAACAGCCGGTTAGCCCATATTTAACCCAAAAAATCGGGGTTAAAACAGGTCAAATTAGGCCAAATCAGGCCAAAGGCTATTAGAGTTTTTCAAAAGAAAAAACCCTGGAAAATCGGAATTTTCCAGGGTTTTTGAGGATTTCTGATATAAAATCAGCGCTTGCTGAACTGCGGAGCCCGGCGGGCGGCCTTCAAGCCGTACTTCTTGCGCTCCTTCATGCGAGGATCGCGGGTGAGGAATCCGGCGGCCTTCAGGGCGGGACGGAACTCGGGGTCCATCTCCAGCAGGGCGCGGGAAATACCGTGGCGCAGGGCTCCGGCCTGGCCGGACACGCCGCCGCCGGTGACAGTGGCGGTGATGTCCACCTTGCCGACAACGCCGGTGGTGTTCAGGGGCTGACGAACCACCATCTTCAGGGTCTCCAGGCCGAAGTACTCGTCAATGTCCCGGCCGTTAATGGTGATAGCGCCGCTGCCGCTGGGGAACAGGTGAACCCGGGCCACGGAGGACTTCCGGCGGCCGGTACCGTAATGATAAGGCTTCTTGCTCTTGTACATGATCCGTTACCTCCTTATTCCACGGTCCAGGTCTCGGGCTTCTGGGCAGCGTGGGGGTGGCTGTCGCCGCGGTAGATCTTCAGCCGGGTGAGAGAGTCCTTGGTGACGATGTTGCGGGGCATCATGCCGCGCACCGCCAGCCGGACGGCCAGCTCGGGCTTCTGCTGCATCAGCAGCCGGTACTTGGTCTCTTTGAGGCCGCCCACCCAGCCGGAGTGGGTGCGGTAGTACTTTTGCTCCAGCTTCTTGCCGGTGAGCACCGCCTTCTCGGCGTTGATGACGATGACGAAATCACCGCAATCGGCGTGGGGGGTGTACTCGGGCTTGTGCTTGCCGCGCAAAATGGTGGCGGCGGCCACAGCGGTCTTGCCCAGAGGCTTGCCGGCAGCGTCCAGCACGTACCATTTGCGCTGAATGTTGGCCTTGTTTGCCATAAAGGTGGACATTCTGGTTTCCTCCATTTATCTCAAATTTGTACGAAGCATGGGAAAACTCCCCTTTACATCAGGGAGCATGGTGTATTATAATGCGAAAAAGCGGATGTGTCAACCAAAACTCATGGATTTTTCTAATTATTTTTGAAATCCTTTCTATATCTCCCCTATCCGCTTGAATTCTCTTGTTTTCTCATTTTTATTTTTCTCTTTCATCAAGGAGGGAAGCCAGTTATGCGCCTTATCTTATCCCATATGCGCCGGTGTGTGGAGGACTACGGCATGATTCAGCCCGGCGACAAAATCGCCGTGGGCGTGTCCGGCGGGAAGGATTCTCTCGTTCTTTTATACGCCATGGCCAAGCTGCGGGAATTCTACCCTGTTCCTTTTGAGCTCCACGCCGTCACTGTCCACCCCGGTCCCCAGGAGATGGACTTCTCTCCCGTGGCGGCCTTGTGCCGGAAGCTGGATGTGGAGTTCCACCTGATCCAGACGGAGATTTTCCACATCATTTTTGACCTCCGAAAGGAGAAAAACCCCTGCTCCATGTGCGCCAAAATGCGGCGCGGGGCCATGCACAACGCCCTGAAGGAGCTGGGCATCAATAAGGTGGCGCTGGGCCACCACTTTGACGACGCGGTGGAGACCTTCTTCCTCTCCCTGTTCTACGAGGGCCGCCTGTCCTGCTTCCAGCCCGTGACCTATCTGGACCGCACAGGCATCACCCAGATCCGTCCCCTTCTCTACTGCGGGGAAGGAACGCTGCGAAATGCCGCCGCGCGGTACGCTCTGCCCATTGTACCCAACCCCTGCCCCGCCGACGGCAATACCCGGCGGCAGGAGGTGAAGGAGCTGGTGGCAAGGCTCTCCAAAGACTACCCCAAGCTGAAGGACTATGTGTTCGGGGCCATGCAGCGCCTTCCCCTGCCTGAGTGGGGGCCGCTGGCGCACGGCATCAAGCGGTACGGGGCGGACTACCAGGAGCAGGGCTGACACGGGAAGTCCCCCTCTGGCTGCCGGAGCGTCTTCCCACTCTCAGGATGCATTGCTATCGATGTCCGGCACCGCCCGGCCTATCCCCGTCTGGCGGAACATCGCCACCATCCCGGCCAGCTGCTCCTGAAACAGCCCCGCCGACGGCGGTTGCGCTCCCCCATTTTGGCAAAAAAAGCGGCGCGCGGCAAAAGACCGCGCGCCGCTTCCGTCACTCCCCCGCCAGCTCCTCCATCCGCTCAATGGGGAAGGGCGGGAAGGCCACTGGCTTCATGGCGATAGACATCAGCTTTCTAGGGTTGTCGTCCGCCGCCACCCGGTTGGAGGACAGCGCACCGCACCGGCGGCAGCGGTGGATGACGGCCCATTCGCCGCCTCTGCGCACCCAGACCGCGATAGGTTCCATGACACCGCCGCAGTCCGAGGCCCGGTCTCCGGGTTCGATATCCACATGGAGGCTGGACAGGCAGTTGGGGCAGTGGTTTCGGTGACTGCTCCCCGCCCCCTGGGGGGTTGTCAGCCGGCCGCACACCCGGCAGGTGAAGCTATCGCAGCAGGGATGGGTTTTGTAGTAACCTTTTTCGTATTGCTTACGCTTGTTTTCTCGATTCAAGGAATTGTCCTCCTAAAAGATATGATTCTTTTGGGAGGTTTGGGTGATGGATTGTGTCGCAAACCTCCCGGTCAGGCCACAATCACCGAATCCGTATAGTTGTTAAACATAGTAAAAATCTCCTGATGTTTTTTTAGGCACTCTACAGCGAAAGGATGAATTGCAGGGCGGTCCTGGGGGTCTGCGCCCCGTGGAACCGCTCCCAGGCCACCGCCCGGCGGTGGAGCTCCTCGGGGGACAGGTCTACGCCCTGACGGGCGGCCAGCATATCCACCAGGGCCAAGAATTCCGGCTTGCCCAGCCCCTGGAACAGCACCCGCACCCCGAAGCGGTCTGCCAGCGAGGTCTTTTCCCGGATGGTCTCCGACCGGTCCATCTCGTCCCCCGCCCGCTCAGAGATGGTCTGGCGGACCAGGTGGCGGCGGTTGGAGGTGGCGTATACCGCCACGTTTTGGGGCCGGCGCTCCACGCCCCCCTCCAGGATGGTTTTCAGCACGGAATATGTAGGATCGTCCCGGTCGAAGGTGAGGTCGTCGATAAATACGATAAACTTCTGCCGCCGCCCATCCAGCCTGCGGATCAGGGCGGGCAGGCCGCCCAAATCCCCCTTGTCCGCCTCGATGAGCCGCAGCTCCTCCATTCCCGGCAGGGTCAGCAGGTGCTTCACCGTGGCCGACTTGCCCGTGCCGCTCTCTCCGTAGAGCAGCACATTGTTCACCGTCTTCCCCTCCATGAGCAGCCGGGTATTGCGCTCCACCTCGGCACGCTGCTCCTCATATCCCAAAAGCTGATCCGCGCACGGGCAGTCCGGGCGTTCCACCGGAATGAGCGTCCCGCCCTCCCACACAAAGGCCCGGTGCCGGGCAAACTGCCCGGCGCCCTCCCTTCGATAGGCGGCGGTGAGCTGGTCAAAGGAGAAGGGCACCCCACGCTGCCACCGGGGCAGGGATGTAAGCACCCCCTGGTAATCGCTGTCCAGCAGCTTGCCCAGGTGGGCCAGCCACCTGTCGCAGTCCACGCTGGCCAGCAGCTCAAAGGCGGAGATATCCAGCCGCGCCGCCTGTTCCAGCGCCGGGTCCCGGTCCCCCCGCTGGGCCAGCATGGGATAGGGCCCCTCCGACCATCTCAGGGCCTGGTCCAGCCACTGGCCCAGGCCCGGCTGCCCCTCCACACGCAGCTGATAAAACAGGTCGGTATACGCCTCCAGCCCGCCCAGGCCGTCTCCATGGGCGGCCCCCGCCAGCAGGCGAAGGGCACATTCCATCACCGGCTGGGTCAAAATATCCTTATAGGCCGTCACTCCCCGCAGGGCGGCCAGCATAGTCTTCACATTCATGGAATTCACCTCGATGGGGATATTATAAAGTATCCGCGCCCAAATGGCAATCCCTCTTTTCCCCGGGAAAATCTGACTTTGGACTTCCTATTTTTCCCCTGTTGTGGTAAACTGTTCAGGATATGAAAAAACAGCGGACACGCCGGGAGGTATTGCGCATGGAGCTGAGCGAAAAAACGCTGTCCAGCCGTCAGGTCTTTGACGGAAGGCTGCTGAAGGTCTACCTGGATCAGGTTGGGCTGGTCAATGGGAACTCTGCCGTCCGGGAGTTTGTCCACCACCCCGGCGGGGCGGCGGTGGTGGCGCTGGACGGGGATGGGAACGTCTATCTGGAGCGCCAGTTTCGCTATCCCTACCACAAGGTCGTCACCGAGATCCCCGCGGGCAAGCTGGAGCCGGGAGAGGACCCCGGCCACGCCATCCGCCGGGAGCTGAAGGAGGAGCTCGGCGCTGAGGCGGGCCGTTGGGATGCTTTGGGCTACATCATGCCCACCGTGGGGTATACCGACGAGATGCTTTATCTGTTTCTGGCCCGGGAGCTCACCTTTGGGGAGCGTCACCTGGACCAGGATGAGTTTTTGGAGCCCTTCAAGCTGCCCTTCGCCGAGGCGCTGGCCCAGGCGGCGGACGGACGCATCAACGATGCCAAGACCCTGGCCGCCCTGTTCCGGGCGGACCGGCTGATCAAGGCGGAGGCCGGGGAATAACCCGCTCCCGCCACACAGAAAACAGGAGGAACGCTATGGGTAAAAAAATCCTGGTGGTGGAGGATGAGCGCAATATCGTGGACATCCTCACCTTCAACCTCCAGCGTGAGGGGTATAACACCCTGGAGGCCCTGGACGGGGCCGCCGGGCTGCGCCTGGCCCTGGACCAGGACCCGGACCTCATCCTGCTGGATCTGATGCTCCCCAAAATGGACGGCTTCCAGGTGTGCCGCACCCTGCGGGAGCAGGGTCGGGCCACCCCCATCATTATGCTCACCGCACGGGAGGAAGAGACGGACAAGGTGCTGGGGCTGGAGCTGGGGGCGGACGATTATATCACCAAGCCATTCTCCATGCGGGAGTTGCTGGCCCGGGTAAAGAGCAATATCCGCCGCACGGAAATGCTTTCCCAGGCCGCCCCCCAGGCCAACCCCAACCGCCTGGAGCTGGGGCGGGTCCAGGTAGATCTGGACGCCATGCTGGTGTATAAGGACGCAGAGGCGCTGGATCTGACCCAGCGGGAGTATGAACTGGTCAAGACGCTGGCCTCCGCCCGGGGACAAGCGGTAAGCCGTGAGTCCCTGATGGAGCAGGTCTGGAATTACGACGGCTATGTGGGCGACGTGCGCGCAGTGGATGTCGCCATCCGCCGTCTGCGCGAAAAGCTGGAGGACGACCCTGCCGACCCCAAATTTATTGTCACCCGCCGGGGGCTGGGCTACGCCTTCGGCATCTGAGCGCTGAACCGTCGTGAGCAGCGCGGATGGAGTGGAGCGCGGGCAAAAGCCCAAGAAGGGCTAACAGCCCGGATGGGCTTTGCCCGAGTCGGAGGGCGCTGTGTGCCAGTGGCACACGTCCAGCGCCGACCGAGCCGAAGGCGAGACAGCCGCGCGTCGCGAACAGGCGAAGCGTGACAACTGGGGAAAGGAGGCGTCCGCCATGCGCCGCAATCTTCACATCAAGCTGGTGCTCATCATGGTGCTGCTCATCGTGTCGCTCATGGTGGTGGTCGGCGCGTTTTTGATGAATTCCGTCACCGGCTACTATATCAACGACTTTTATCAGCAGCTCGCCGACGCCTTTGGCCAGGATAACGCAGACTTCGTGCGGGATCTTCAAACCGTCACCCAGGACGACGAGGACGCCGCAGCCATGCTGGAAGAGGTGCTGTCCGCCTACGCGGGCATTCTGGGGGTAGACCGGCGAAACCGCAATTTCTTTGTGCTGGACGGCGTAACCGGGCGCTGTCTGGGCGGTTCCGCCAACCCGCCGGAGGGCGGCATCGCCGTCACCCCCAACATCTCCGCCGCCCTGCTGGGGGAAGAGGGCTTTGACAGCAGTGTCACCGCCGACTACATGGATGCCGCCATTCCCATCACCCGGGGGGGGCACCCTTATATTATCTATATCCTGGACAGCCGGGAGACCGTCCGCAGCCTCAACGCCGAGATGTTCTCCCTCATCATGGAGGCTCTGGCCCTGGGCCTTGTCATCTCCATCCTGCTCTCCTTCCTTCTGTCCAAAACCATGGTGGATCCCCTCCAAAGGCTCACCGACGGCATCGAGCAGGTGGCCCAGGGCGACTTCTCCCGGAAGCTGGAAATCACCTCCAGCGATGAGATCGGCCAGCTTACCGAGAGCTTTAACGCCATGGCCCAGCAGCTGGAGACCAACATCGCCGAGCTGGAGCGGGCTGAGCAGCAGCGCAAGGATTTTGTCGCCAACGTATCCCACGAGCTGCGCACCCCCCTGACCAATATCAAAAGCTACGCCGAAACCCTGGCGGACGGGGTGGGCGATCTGCCCGCTGAGATGGAGCATCGCTTTTTAGGGGTCATCCTCAACGAATCCGACCGCATGACCCATATTTTGCAGGACCTGCTCACCCTCTCCCGGTTTGACTCGGGCCGCAGCGAGCTGCGCCTCACCGTCTTCCCCTTTGCCAAGGCGGTGGACGACACCTATCAGGCGGTGTTGATGGACGCCCAAAATCACGCCCATACCGTGGAGCTGCGCCTGCCGGAAAACCTGCCCCAGGTGCGGGCGGACCGGGAGCGGATCATGCAGGTGATGATGAACATCGTATCCAACGCCATCAAATACACCCCCGACGGGGGACGCATCGCACTGTCCGCCGGGCAGTCCGGCGACCGGGTGTGGATGGAGGTGGACGACAACGGCATCGGCATCCCGGAGAGTGACCGGGGACGCATTTTCGAGCGGTTTTACCGGGTGGACAAGGCCCGCTCCCGCCAGTCCGGGGGGATGGGGCTGGGGCTGTCCATTGCCCAGGAAATCATGAAGCAGCACGAGGGCAGGCTGTATCTGGTGGACAAGCTGGAGCCGGGGCTCACCATCCGCATGGAGCTGCCTGTACTGGGGCCTGGAGAGGAGGCCGGTCATGGGGAATAACCGCCGCCTCCTTGAGTGGGGAAAGGACGCGCTCATCGTCGCGCTGTCCCTGTCCGCCGTCTATCTCCTGTCCATGACCCCCCTGCTGCAGGACAGCGGCGTATTGGAGCTGCTCTCCCCCAAGGAGAGCCCCGCCCCCGGCGCCTTCACCGCCACCCAGGGGGGCGCCATGCTTCCCGCCCGGCTGGTTATCTCCGCCGAGGGGGGGCGCTGCGGCGTACAGTATGACAAAGCGCAGCTTGAGGAGCTCTTCCCTCCCCTGGGCGCCCTGCTGGGGGACGCGCTGGCCTCCGCCGGAGAGGCCCGCCCCATGACTGAGGAGCAGTGGCGGCAGTATCTCACCGGGACAGGGATCTATTTTGACTTTGCCGGAGACGTGCCCCTGTCCGCCCTGGAGCATTGGCTTCAGGGCCCGGGGACGGCGGGGCTGGACGGCGCCGCCCGCCGGGTGCTGCTGTGTGCCGGCCAGGGGGACCAGGTTTTGCTGTGCTGGCAGGACACGGACAAGGGTCAGTTCTTTTTCTGCCCCACCGCCCTCACCCAAGCCCTCCACCTGAACCCCGCCACCGCCGCCGTCACATCCAACAGCGCCTATTTCGCTTTTGAAAACCCGGATCTGTCCCAGCTTCTCTCCCCCTACACCCTGGTCACCGAGGTGGCCCAGCAGGGCGTGTGCTACGCCGTATCCAACCCTTTGCCCGGCGGCGGAACGTCTGCGGTGCTGGACGCCCTGGCCTTCAACGGCCAGAATCACGCCCCGGTGAGCGGCGGCGAGGTGTATCTGGACGGCGGGGACCGGCTGGTGGTCAGCACCAACGGCACCGTCACCTACCGGGCCGCCTGGGTGGAAAGATATCCCGCCGGTTCCACCCTGGCCGACGCGGTGGACAAGGCCAGGGCGCTGGCCGAGGGCACGCTGGGCGCACTGTGCGGCGAGGCCCGGCTTTACCTCGTCTCCGCCCGGGAAAGCCAAGGTGCGCTGTGCCTGCGCTTCGGCTATCTGCTGGGCGGCTGCCCCGTATACCTGGGCGGCGAGGGCTGGGCGGCGGAGTTCTGGGTGACGGACGGGTATATCACCCAATTTACCCTCCACTTCCGCAGCTATGCCCCCAACGGTGAGCACACTCTGCTGCTGCCCATTGACAAGGCCGCCGCCATGCTGCCCAGCATCTCCCAGGAGCGGCGGGAGCTGATCATTCAGTACCGGGACGGGGGCGGTCCCTCCGTCTCCCCCCAGTGGGCGGCGGCTTAATTGGGAAGGAGGCGGCCGCACGTGGAATGGCGAAAGCTGAAAAATCTCATTATCCTTATCCTGCTGGTGGTCAACGGCTTTTTGCTGGTGCTGGTGGCCGCCCGCAGCCAGGAGGCCGCGCAATACGAGCGCTCCGCCCTGGAGCACACCGTACAGGTGCTGGAGCGCGGCGGCATCCAGGTGGACCTTTCCGCCCTCTCCCCCGCCGTTGGCCTGTCCCCCCTGTCCGTGGATCGGGATCTGGAGCAGGAGGAAAAGCTGGCCCGCGCCCTGCTGGGCGAGGATGTCCAGGGCGACAGGCAGGGGGGCGGCGTGTACCTCTACCGCAGCGCCCTGGGGGAAGTGTCCCTGCGGTCCGGGGGTGAGCTGACCGCCGAGCTGGCCCCGGCTTCCCGCTGGGAGACCTCCCGCCCGGAGGATCACGCCGCCG
Source organism: uncultured Oscillospiraceae bacterium (assembly GCA_910587255.1). Lineage (GTDB taxonomy): Bacteria > Bacillota > Clostridia > Oscillospirales > Oscillospiraceae > Enterenecus. The sequence goes on along the minus strand of CAJUKT010000073.1, from coordinate 79,519 downwards.
CCCTTTTAAAAGACCTGGGCGTGGATGCCGCCCTGGACAGCGCGTCCGAGGACGGCGGCCAAACCACCCTCCGCTTCACCCAGCGCCGGGACGGCTGGCCGGTATTTTCCTGCCGGGTGGAGCTTGTCTACCGGGAGGGGCGGCTCTGCTCCCTCAGCGGCGCCCTCCTCATGTCCGCCGGTGGAACAGAGGAACCGGGGCAGGCTCTCACCCTCCCCACCGCGCTGCTGCGCTTCTCCGAGGAAATCGCCTCCACCGGCGATGTGTGCACCTATCTGCGCTCCATGGAGCCGGGCTGGCGCAGAACCGCCCAGTCCGTGTCCGGCGGCGTTCAGCTGACCCCGGCGTGGCTGGTGACCACCGACGCGGCCAGCTATTATCTGGACTGCGTTACCGGCTCCCTCACCCGCGCCTCCGGCCAATAAAGCATGTCTGACAAGCCCCCCTTCATAGGATGGACGAGAAGCTATCCTGTGAAGGGGGGCGGGCGTTTTGTCCACGATTTTGGCCGGTACCCTGCTGCTCACCGCCACCGGCCTGTTCTCTCAGGTGGTGGGATTTTTGTACCGCATGGCCCTGTCCCGGCTCATCGGCGCGGAGACCATGGGGCTGTATCAGCTGGTAATGCCGGTGTATTCCATGCTCATGTCCCTCACGGCCGTGGGATTGACGGTGGCGGTATCCACCCTGTCCGCCCGGCACCATGCCCTGGGGGACAATGGCACAGTGCGCCTGGTGCTGCGCCGTGCGCTCAGGTGTTTTTTTCTGATGGTTCTCCCCCTGGGGGCGGCTGTGGTTCTGCTGTCCGACCCCATCTCGGTCTATCTGCTGGGGGACGCCCGCACCCGGCTGGGGGTGGCGCTGCTGGTTCCCTGCGTGCTGCTCACCGGGGTAGAAAACCTCCACAAGCACTGTTTTTACGGCATTGGCCGGGTGCGTCCCCCCGCCGCGGTGGAGACCGCCGAACAGCTTATCCGGGCAGGGGCGGTGCTGGGGCTGCTCATCGCCCTTCTTCCCCGCTCCGCCGAGGAGACGGTGGGCCTTATTGTGCTGGGCATGGTAATTTGCGAGGTGTTCTCCGCCTGCGCCCTCACCCTGCTGTTCCGGCGGCACTGGCAGCGCTTTCCCCCGGGGAATCCCGGGACGGAAATCAGCGCCCGGCGGCTGATGGCCATCGCCGTGCCGGTGGGGGCCACCTCCCTGCTGGGCACCCTGCTGGGGTCGGCCAACGCCGTGCTCATCCCGGCAAAGCTGGTGGAGGGCGGCATGACGTTGTCCGAGGCCATGGCGGAATTCGGGGTGCTCAGCGGCATGACGCTGCCCTTGCTGGCCCTGCCCACCGGGTTTATCGGCGCGCTGTGCCTGGTGATGGTGCCCGACCTCTCCCGGCGCACTGCCCAGGGAGACCGGCGGGCCGCAGGTGGCTTCCTGGACCGGGTGATGTCCGCCACCTCCCTGCTCATGGCCCCGGCCATGGCCCTGCTCACTGTCGTCGGCCCCACGGTGGGCCAAACCCTGTTCAAGGACGGGCGGGTGGGGGAGCTGATTCTTCCCCTGGCCATCGGCACCCTGCTGGGGTGCTGGCAGTCGGTACTGTCCGGGGCGCTCAACGGCCTGGCCCTCCAGGGAAAAGCCGCCCGAAACGCCATACTCAGCGATGCGGTTCAGCTGGTCTTCACCTTTTTCGCTGTGTCCAGGTTTGGTCTAGCCGGGTTTGCCGCCGGATACGCCGCGTCAGGGCTGGCGGGAGCGGGCCTCAACCTGGCCTCGGTGCTCCGAGCGGCAGGACTGCGTGTAAAGTGGTTCCCCTGGTTTGTCCGGCCCCTTCTTGCAGCGTCCCTCATGGGACTTTGGTGTAATCTGTTGTTCCGGGTTATGCTGGACGCGGGGTGCGGCCAGGGCTGGTCAGCGCTGGCCTGCACGCTGCTGGGGCTGGTGGTCTACGCTGCCGCCCTGCTGGCCCAGGGCATTACATTTTCACCCAAAAAGGGCAGGCAAACCCAGCTTTAACCCGCCGGTCAAGGGCGGTCATTGAAACGGACAAAGGGGAGTATGCGTCATGAGGCCAAAAATCTTAATCTCCACAGGCGGCGGGGACGCCGGAAACTATCTCAACGCCCTGCGCACCGCCGGAGGGGACGGGGACGCCCGCTATCTTCCCGCCCCCCGCCCGTCGTCTTACAGCGGCCTGCTCCTCGCCGGCGGGGAGGATATGGATCCATCCCTGTTCGGCCAGGAAAACCGGGGGTCCCGCAGCATTGACCGGGCGCGGGACCAGGCGGAGCTGGCCCTGCTGGACGCCTTCTGCCAAGCTGGAAGGCCCGTTCTTGCCATCTGTCGGGGGCTCCAGGTGGTGAACGTATGGCTAGGGGGTGCCCTTATCCAGGACTTGGGGCCCGAGCTGGTCCCCTTTCACCAAAGGGACGGGGGTGACCAGCTTCACCTCATCCGGGCGGAAAAGGGAACCCTCCTCCACCAGCTGTACGGCCCGGTGTTCCCTGTAAACAGCAGCCACCATCAGGGCCTTGGGCGGCTGGGACGGGGGCTGCGGGGTACGGCCTGGTCTGAGGATGGGGTGGTGGAAGCTGTGGAGCACGAAACCCTCCCCCTTGTCTGCGTCCAGTTCCACCCGGAGCGGATGACCGGGGAGCTGGCAAGAACCGACACGGTGGACGGCGGGGCGCTGTTCCGGGTATTTTTGGAGCTGTGCAGATAATCTGGCACCGCCATGCTTCGCCTGTCCGCAGCGTGCGGCTTTCCCATAAACCGGCCCTTTCCAGGGCCTCTGGGCTTCGCCCCCGCTTCGATCCACCCGCGCCGCGCCCGGCGGGTCAGCGCCCCTTTTTAGCACTCTCTTTGTGAGAGTGCTAATTGTTTACAGGCAGTTCATGAAATCCGGGGAGATGAGGGTATACTAACAATTGAACATACAGACAGGCGGTGGATCTCCCATCCGCCCAAAGGAGCGTGAATTTTCCATGAACATGAACCAATTTACCCAAAAATCCCTGGAGGCCATCCAGAACGCCCAAAATCTCGCCGCCCAGTACGGCAATCAGCAGATTGAGCAGCCCCACCTGCTGCTGGCCCTGTTGGACCAGGAGGGCGGCTTTATCCCCCAACTGCTCACCCACATGGGCCTTACTCTGGAATCCTTCCGGGCCGCCGCCCGCCATGAGGTGGAGCTTCTGCCCAAGGTGTCCGGCTCCGGCCGGGAGGCGGACAAGGTATACGTCGCCCCCGGCGTAGACAGGGCGCTGAATCAGGCCCTCACCATCGCAGGGAGCATGAAGGACGAATTTGTATCGGTAGAGCACCTTCTCCTGGCCCTCATCGACACGGCGGAGGCCCGCTTAAAGGAGCTGTTTCGGACCTACCATGTGGACAAGGAGGCGGTCATGCAGGCCCTGGCCGCCCTGCGGGGAAACCAGCGCGTGACCAGCGACAACCCGGAGGAAACCTATGAGGCGCTGAAAAAGTATGGCTCCGACCTGGTAGAGCGGGCCCGGCAGAACAAGCTGGACCCGGTGATCGGCCGGGATGATGAAATCCGAAACGTGATCCGTATTTTGTCCCGCAAGAGTAAGAATAACCCCGTCCTCATCGGCGAACCCGGCGTGGGCAAAACCGCCATCGCCGAGGGGCTGGCCCAGCGCATCGTCAAGGGGGACGTACCCGCAGGTTTGAAGGACAAGACCATCTTCGCCCTGGACATGGGGGCGCTCATCGCCGGGGCCAAGTACCGGGGAGAGTTTGAGGAGCGGCTGAAGGCCGTGCTCAACGAGGTCAAGCAGTCCGAGGGCCGCATCCTGCTGTTCATCGACGAGCTGCACACCATCGTGGGCGCGGGCAAGACCGAGGGGGCCATGGACGCGGGCAATCTGCTCAAGCCAATGCTTGCCCGGGGTGAGCTCCACTGCATCGGCGCCACCACCCTCAACGAGTACCGCCAGTATATCGAGAAGGACGCCGCGCTGGAGCGCCGTTTTCAGCCTGTCATGGTGTCCGAGCCCACGGTGGAGGACGCGGTGTCCATACTCCGGGGCCTCAAAGAGCGTTATGAGGTATTTCACGGCGTAAAAATCACCGACGGGGCCATTGTGGCCGCCGCCACCCTCAGCAACCGCTATATCACAGACCGCTTCCTCCCCGACAAGGCCATTGACCTCATCGACGAGGCGTGTGCGCTGATCCGCACCGAGATGGACTCCATGCCCACCGAACTGGACGTGATCTCCCGCAAAATTATCCAATGTGAAATCGAGGAGGCAGCCCTGAAAAAGGAGGACGACCAGCTCTCCCGGGCCCGTTTGGCAGACATTCAGCGGGAACTGGCCGGGCTGCGGGACGAGTTTAACGCGGGCAAGGCCAAGTGGGAGAATGAAAAGAACGCCATCGGCAGGGTTCAGAAGCTGCGGGAGGAGCTGGAGGAAGCCAACGCCCAATTGGAGAAAGCCCAGCGGGAGTATGACCTGGAAAAGGCCGCCCAGCTTCAATATGGGACCATCCCGGAGCTCAAAAAGCAGTTGGAGGAGCAGGAGGGCTTTGCCGCCCAGTCTAAGGAGGACAACCTGCTCCGGGACAAGGTGACTGAGGAGGAGATCGCCCGTATTGTGGAGCGGTGGACGGGTATCCCGGTGTCCAAGCTGATGGAGGGCGAGCGGGAGAAGCTGCTCCACCTGGAGGATATCCTGCATCAGCGGGTTGTGGGCCAGGATGAGGCGGTGCGGCTGGTGAGCGAGGCCATTCTCCGCTCCCGGGCAGGCATCGCCGACCCTGAAAAGCCCATCGGCTCCTTCCTGTTCCTGGGCCCCACCGGGGTTGGTAAGACCGAACTGGCCAAGGCGCTGGCCGAGGCCCTGTTTGACAGTGAGAAAAATCTGGTGCGCATCGACATGAGCGAGTATATGGAAAAGTTTTCTGTCTCCCGGCTCATCGGCGCCCCTCCGGGATACGTGGGCTACGAAGAGGGAGGCCAGCTCACCGAGGCGGTGCGCCGCCATCCCTATTGCGTCATCCTGTTCGACGAGGTGGAAAAGGCCCACCCGGATGTATTTAACGTGCTCTTGCAGGTGCTGGACGACGGGCGCATCACCGACAGCCAGGGCCGGACGGTAGACTTCAAAAATACCGTCATCATCCTCACCTCCAACCTGGGCAGCCAGTACCTGCTGGACGGCATCGGCCCGGACGGAGATATCTCCGCCGAAGCCCGCACCCAGGCCGAGGAGCTCCTGAAGCGCTCCTTCCGGCCCGAGTTCCTCAACCGGCTGGACGAGATTGTGTTCTATAGGCCTCTGACCCGGGACAATATCTACCATATTATCGACCTGCTCCTGGCCGGGCTCAACCGCCGTTTGGAGGACAAACGGCTGAGGGTGGAGCTCACAGACACCGCTAAGTCGCTGATTTTGGAGGCCGCTTACGATCCCATGTACGGAGCCCGGCCCCTGCGCCGGTATCTCCAGCACACCGTGGAAAATCTGGTGGGCCGCCGGATCATCGCCGGGGAGGCCGCCCCCGTCTCCACCCTGACTGTGGACGCAGCGGACGGCGGGCTGGCGGTTCGGTGAAAATCCCGCCACCGCCCCTATGTGAAAGAGGGCCCGTGCGCTGCGCGCACGGGCCCTCTTCTATCCCTTTTACAGCTCCTTCACGAAGGAGTACGGCACATAGGTCACGCCGTCAATGACCACGGCGCTGCCATCGGTGGTGGAGACGGTCTTGGTGGTGGCGCCCTTGGTGAGGGTCACGGCCTTGGCGGCGGCGTTCCAGCTCACGGTGTAGCCCTTGGCCTCGGCGGCGGTGCGCAGGGGCACGTTAGGCTCAAAGGCCTTGGCCCGGTCGGCCGCATAGCCCGCGTTCCGGCTCACCAGCGTCAGCAGCTCGCCGAACAGGGCGTCGGACTTCTTCATCAGGTCGTCCACATTGTTGGCCAGGTGCGTATTCACATACTTGACCGCCCCGGCGGGATCAGTCTCGGCCAGCTTCTTCAGCTCAGCCAGCTGCTGGCCGAGCTGGGCGATATAGACCTCTTCCTGGAGCTTCCAGAAGTCCTGAACGCCCTCGCTGTACAGTGCGCGGTTGGTGTCCGCCAGGCCGCAGATCCGCTTGAAGGCCCAGTAAGCGCTTTCGGCATCGTAGCTCTCAGCGGCCAGGCCCAGGGCCTTGGGCAGCTGGGTGGCTCCGGACAGCTCAGGGAAGAAAACGCTGTGCTCACCGCCGGCCAGAGCCAGCCAGGTGACGGCAGAATAGGCGGCAGGCATGTCGTCAAAGAGCTGGATCACGTGGGTGTCGGGGGTGCCGGACACAGCAATGGCCCGATTGCCCTCCTGTCCCTCCTTGTTCAGGTCGTAGGCAGTGCCCTCATAGCGGCAGCGGTAGACCTCAAACACATCCTGAAGGGTCACCTTCTCATCGGGCGTATACAGCAGAGGGTAGAAGGTGTCGGTATCGTACTCATCCCCGGCCAGAGAGGGGGCCAGCAGGTGCATACCGCCCCAGTTGCGCAGGTTGGAGCCGTCGCCGCGCTTCCCGTCGCACACGGACTGGGCGGCCAGCACCTTGCCGTCCTCGTCCTTGCGGGTCAGCTCAGCCTTGTCCAGCGTTTTTACAAAGTCCTTGGACACCACGAAATTCTCCGTGTCCTCGGGGTCGATGGCCCCGATCATAAAGTGGTTGCCAAATACCGCCACCTGATCATCGGCCAGCTTCATGGCCGCATACTGCTTGCCGCCATAGATCTCCAGAATCCAGGCCTCCTTCTGGTCGGCCATCAGGATGACATTACCCTCGGCGGAGCCGTAGGTGTCCACCGCCTTGCACAGCACCTCCACAGCCTCCTTGGCGGTGGAGGCGGTAGCGGCGGCCAGACAGGGGATCACGGCCTCCCGCAGCCCCTCGTACACATAGGGGTCGGCCTCTTTCCAGGCGTCGGAGCCGGAGGCGGACACAGTGCCGGTGATGGCCACTCCCTTTTCATTGACGCAAACAGCGGCGTACAGGCCGTCCCCGGCGTCAGGATGGTCCTCCATCTGGGTATAGCCGTAGGTGTGGGCGGGCAGCGGATAGGAGAAGCCGTTGATATCGTCCATGGTGCGCCCTTCCCCGTCCGCGGCGGGCACATAGGTCTGAAGCTTGTCGTACACCGCCCCGATGTCCTCACAGCGGGCGATGATGATGGAGCCGTCGGCGCTCACGTCCTTGCCGACGTACAGCCCGGTGCAGGCAAAGGCGCTGCCAACGCTGTTCAGCAGCAGAAAGGCCGCCAGGGCCGTGACCAGAAGCCGGGTAAAATGCTTTTTCATGCGTTTCAACCTCTCTTCATGTTATTTGTGACATTTCCATAAATCCGCCTCTGAATAATGCCGTTTATAGTGTCATATATTCACAAGGCAATGGCTAGTACCAGCCAAAATTATTCCTTGTATAAAACGTGAAATCATCTGCGAGCCCCGCCGTCCGGCTCAGCTCGTCGCAGCCGGCCATACGGATGGAGCGAATACGCCAAAAACCGCGTGTTCATATCCCTCAACCTTTCCAAGACGGATCTTATCCGCCATTATTGCATATTCATTCAAATTTGTCAAGCAAAGGCGAAAAAATATTCACAGGCGGCATCTGCAAAAGCCCCGGCGCACGGTGCGCCGGGGCTTTTGCCATTCCATTACAGCAGCGGCGCAAACAGCCGCAGAAGATCCCGGAGGGTTCGGTGGGGCATGGAGATCGACCGGCACTCCTCCAGCGTAACCATCAGGCTCCTGGTCTGGGTGTCCAGGAAGTCGTCCCGGATGTCGTGGACGGAAGGCGTGCCGTAGAGCAGTACGCCGTTTTCAAAATGCAGGAACATGCTGCGGTAGTCCAGGTTCACCGTACCCACAGTGGCCCACAGGTCATCCACCACAAAGTTTTTGGAGTGGATAAACCCCGGCTCATACTCGAAGATCTGTACCCCAGCCTCCAGCAGCTCCTCATAATAGGAGCGGGTCATTTCAAACACCGTTTTTTTATCCGGGATATGGGGGGTGATGATGCGCACATCCACCCCAGACTTGGCGGCGCTGGTCAGCGCCATGGTGAGCGAGTAGTCGATGACCAGATAGGGCGTGGTGATATACACGTACCGCTTGGCCCGGTAGATGAGGTTCAGGTATACCGACTGCCCCACCGCCTCGTTATCCCACGGACAGTCGTGATAGGGCTGGACATAGCCTTGGGCGCCGCCCTGGGCCGGTTCGGGGCGGAAGGGCGTGAAATGCTCCTCCTCGCTGTGGGTGAAATCCCACATAGCCAGGAAGGAAACCGTCATGGACCACACCGCGTCCCCCTCCAGCCGGATGGCGGAATCCTTCCAGTGCCCAAACCGGCGCTTGACGTTGATATACTCGTCCGCCATGTTGATCCCGCCTGTGAAAGCCACCCGGCCATCCACAATCATATACTTTCGGTGGTCCCGGTTGTTCTGCCGCAGGGATACCACCGGCACAAAACGGTTGAACACCCGGCAGTGCACCCCCACCTGCTCCAGCCGGGCGGGATAATCCCCCGGCAGGGTGGCCATAGAGCCGATGTCGTCATAGATCACCCGGACCTCCAGCCCCTGCTCCGCCTTCTCCCGCAAAATGTCCAGCACCGAGTTCCACAGCTTGCCCTCCTCGATGATGAAATACTCGATAAAAATATACCGCTCAGCCCCCCGCAGGGCACAGAGAATATCATTGTAGCAGTTATCCCCCAGGGGATAGTATTTGGTGCGGGTATTGCCGTAGACGGGGCAGTGGGTGGTCTGCTCCAGGTAGTGGGCCATACAGGCCGCGTCCTCCCCCATCAGCTCACCCAGCGAGGCGGACCGGCCGCACTCGTTTTTCAGGTTTTTGCGGATCTTTCGCTCCATGGAGCGCAGACGCCGCTGGTTAAAGGCGGACAGGTGGTTGCCGCCCAGCAGCAGATACGCCAGCGACCCGAAGGGCATCAGCCCCAGCACAATGATGAGCCAGCCGATCTTATAGCCGGGATTGCTCCGGCTGCCCACGATCCACATGGCCGCCAGCACCGACAAGACCAAAAACAGCCATTCCACCCGGTCAAAATACACGCTGTCCCGCAGCACCACAAGTCCTGCGGCGTACAGCACAATCTGGGCGGCGATGAGCACCGCCACAATGCCCATGCGGTGAAACAGCAGCTTGCCGATCTTACTTTGAACTCTTCTCTTTTTCATGAACTCTCCTTGGATCCTTGCCCGCCTATCTTGCCTTGAGCACCACGCTGTCCTCCCCCAACGTCTCCCGCAGCTCCGCCAGCAGAGCGTCGTGGAGGATGCAGTGGCTCTGGAGCTTTTTCTTGCTGTCCGCCAGATACACCACGGCGGGATTTTCCCCGGGGAACATGTTCAGCAGCTTTTTGAACCAGCTGAAGGACGCCCCCCCATCGGGCAGGCGCACCCACAATACCTGCTCCCCCTCCGCCCGGCGGGGTGCATCCCCCAGGGGGATTACCCGGTCCACCATCAGCTGGGGGGCCTTCTCGTCCCGGACAGACACCCGGCCCGACACCGCCACGGGCAGGTTGGCCTTCAGGTAGGCCCCGCTCTCCGTCAGCGTCCGGGAAAAAACCAGCAGCTCCATGGAGCCGGTGGCGTCCTCCAGCACCACATAGGCCATGAGGGTATTGTTCTTGGTGGTCTTGGTGCGCACCGACGCCACCACCCCCGCCAGGGTGACGCTGGCCCCGTCCCCGTACCGGGAGGGGCCGCTCTCCTCCCCCGCCGCCATCACCGCGGCGATGGGCGCCGCGCCGTACTTCTGGGCCTGCCTGCGGTACTCGTCCATGGGGTGGCCGGACAGGTAAAGCCCTGTGGTCTCCTTCTCCATGGCCATCAGCTCCGCCGGGGAAAACTCCGGGATATCCGGCAGAATGACGGTGGGGATGGACAGCCCCTCTCCGCCCCCGCCGAACAGGTCGAACTGACCCTCCAGGTTCTTCCTGCGGTCGCGGGAGATGGAATCCACCACTGATTCATACACCCTCATCAGCTGGGATCGCCGGCAGCCCAGGCTGTCGAAGCAGCCCGAGCGAATCAGGCTGTCCAGCACACGCTTATTGAGATCGCTGTCAAACATCCGGGCGCAGAACTCGGGGAAGGACGCAAAGGGCCCTCCCTTCTCCCGTTCGGCAAGCACCGCGCTGGTGAAACCCACCCCCACCCCCTTCAGCGCCGCCAACCCGAAGCGGATGTTCTCCCCCGACACCGTGAAGGCCGCGCCGGACTCGTTGATATCCGGGGGGAGCAGGGCGATGCCGCCGTCCTTGCACTCGGCGATATACTCCGCCACCTTGCCCTGGGAGTCCAGCACCGAGGTGAGCAGGGCCGCCATATACTCCCGGGGATGGCGGTATTTGAACCAAGCCGTCTGGTAGGCGACGATGGCATAGGCCAGGGAGTGGGACTTATTGAAGGCGTAGTGGGCAAAGTCGTTAATCTCATCGTAGATGGACTGGGCCACCGCCTCGGGGATGCCGCCGGCCAGGCATCCGGCGATGCCCCGGACGGGGTCGCCATGGATGAAGGACTCCCGCTCCCGCTGCACGTCCTTCTCCTTCTTCTTGCTCATGGCCCGGCGCACCATGTCCGCCTGCCCCAGGGAATAGCCCGCCAGCTTGCGGAAGATCTCAATGACCTGCTCCTGGTAGACAATACAGCCATAGGTGTTGGACAAAATCGGCTCCAGCGCCGGGTGCTTGTAGGTGACCAGGGCCGGATTCTGGGCGCAGGCCAAAAATTTGGGGATGGAGTCCATGGGGCCGGGACGGTACAGGGCGATAATGGCGCAGATATCCTCAATGCTCTTGGGCTTGAGGCCCACGCACACCCCTGTCATCCCCGCCGATTCCATCTGGAACACCCCGGAGGTCTTCCCCTCGGACAGCATCTGATAAACCGGCATATCGTCATCCGGGATATCTTCCAGCCGGAAACCGGGCTGCCGCTTTTGAACCATCTTGACCGCGTCGTCCAGCACCGTCAGGTTGCGCAGGCCCAAAAAGTCCATTTTCAGCAGGCCCAGCTCCTCAATGGTGGTCATGGTGTACTGGGTGACCGGCTGGCCGTCGTTGGTGGCCAGGGGGACGTACTCATACACCGGGCGCTTGGTGATCACCACCCCGGCGGCGTGGGTGGAGGCGTTGCGGGGCATCCCCTCGATCTTCCGGGCCATGTCCACCAGCTCCTTGACCCGCTCGTCCCCGTTGTAGAGGTCCCGCAGGCCCGAGGACAGCACCAGCGCCTTGTCCAGGGTCATCTTAATATCAAAGGGCACCTGCTTGGCGATATTGTCCACCTCGGCATAGGGGAAGTTGAGCACCCGCCCCACGTCGCGGATGGCGGCCTTGGCCTTCATGGTGCCGAAGGTGACGATCTGCACCACATGGTCCTCGCCGTACTTCCGGGATACGTAGTCGATGACCTCCTGCCGCCGCCGGATGCAGAAATCAATATCAATATCGGGCATAGTCACCCGCTCGGGGTTGAGAAACCGTTCGAAGATCAGGCCGTACTTGATGGGGTCTACATCCGTAATCCTCAGGCAGTAGGCCACCATAGACCCTGCCCCGGACCCGCGGCCCGGTCCCACCGGGATGCCGTTCTCCTTGGCATAGCCGATGAAATCGGACACGATGAGGAAGTAGTCCACAAACCCCATCTGCCGGATGACCCCCATCTCCATGCGAAGCCGGCCGCGCAGCTCCTCGCCGCCCCCCGGGTAGCGCCGCTCAAAACCCTGCCAGCACAGCTTCTCAAAGTAGGCGTCGCCGTCCGCCTCCCCCCGGGGGAGCTTGAACTCAGGCAGATGGTAGGTGCCGAACTGAAACTCCACGCTGCAAAGCTCCGCGATTTTCTGGGTGTTGTCCACCGCCTCTGGGCAGTTGGGGAAGAGGGCGCGCATCTCCTCCTCGCTCTTAACATAGAACTCCTGGGTCTCAAACCGCATCCGGTCCCGGTCCTCCACCAGCTTGCCCGTCTGGACGCACATGAGCACGTCCTGCATGGCGGCGTCCTCCCGGGTGAGATAGTGGCAGTCGTTGGTGGCAGCCAGGGGAATGCCTGTCTCCTTGCTCAATCGCAGGATGCCCGCATTGACCGCCTGCTGCTCGGGAAGGTGGTGGTCCTGGATTTCCAGATAATAGCCGTCCTCGCCGAACAGTTCCCGCATCTCCAGGGCGTGGGCGCGGGCCCCCTCGTAGTCGCCGTTGCGCAGCCGCCGGGGGATCTCCCCCCCCAGACAGGCGGACAGCGCGATGAGGCCGCCGCTGTGGGCGCGCAGCAGCTCCATGTCAATCCGGGGCTTGATGTAGAACCCCTCGGTGAAGGCCATGGACACCATATAGCTTAAATTGCGGTAGCCCTCCTCATTGCGGCACAGCAAAACCAGATGCCGGGCAGAGGAATCCAGCTCATGCACCCGGTCAAACCGGGTGCGGGGAGCCACATAAACCTCGCAGCCGATGACAGGCTTGATCCCCGCCGCCTTACAGGCCCGGTAGAAGTCGATCACGCCGAACATAACCCCGTGGTCGGTGATGGCCACGGCGGTCTGGCCCAGCTCCTTCACCCGCCGGACCAGCTGCTCAATGCGGCAGGCGCCGTCCAGCAGGGAGTATTCTGTGTGTAAATGTAAGTGGGTGAAGGCCATTGTGGTCACCTCTATCTTTCTAAAGTATAACGCTCACTTCAGCAAATTTTCCTCAATAAACGCCAATACAGCACAACGGCTTCGCTCCGGCTTGGGCAAAACCCGCCCCGCTCTGCGGCGGCTAGGCTTTTCCCCTCGCTCCACTCCATCCGTGCTGCTCACGACGGCTCCGCGCTTTCCGCCAGCTCCATCAGCTTCCTCATCCGATGGTTAAACGCCGATTTGCTCACGCCTGGTTCGCATAACGCCCCCAGCTGGCCCAGATTCAGCTCGGGGTGCTCCACCCGCAGCCGGGCCGCCTCCCGGAGCTTGTCCGGCAGAAAATCCAGCCGCCCGGATTCCTCCAGCCGTCCGATGGCCGCCAGCTGCTCCCTGGCCGCCGCCACCGTCTTGTCCAGATTTGCGCTGTCGCAGTTCACCTGGCGGTTCACCCGGCCCTGAAGGTCCCGCTCCAGCTTGGCGTTCATTACCGCCATGGCGGACACCGGGGCCCCCAGGTAGGTCAAAAAATCCTCAATGTGGTCGGACTGCTTGAAGTAGACCACCCGGCTGCCCTTCCGCTCCGCCTCCTTGGGCTCAAAGCCCGCCTCCCGCAGCAGGGCTGGCAGCTCCCGGCCCACATGGTAGTGGGAGGTCACCAACTCCAGATGGTAGCCCTTCATGGGGTCGGTCACCGATCCCCCCGCCAGAAACGCCCCCCGGAGGAAGGCCGCCCGGCAATGGTCCTCCTCCAGCTGCGCCAAATTGATATGAAGGGACACCGAGGCGTCCCGCTCCAAATCAAAGGTCTCAAAGATCACCTTTAATTTGGCGGGCTCCTCAATGAGGAAGGCCCCCTTCCCCTCCCCCGGCTCTGGGGTCTGGTCGAAGGCCGTCTTAAACGCCTTTCGAAACAGCAGGGGCAGCCGCTCCTTCAGCGCCCCGCATTCGGTGACGATCCGGGCTTGACGGGGATGGAACGCCCCGCAGAACAGCAGCACACCGTAGGCCTCCGCCTGGGCGCAGCATTTCCGGCTGATGCTGGGGCGGCACAGCTCCCCCTTTACGTCGGCGGAAAACGCCACGGCAATCCCTCCTCACTCTGTTTGCGCTCCCGCCCCGGCAGGCGGACGCTTCAAAATATCTTGGTGTCCGCCCTTTGCTGATAGAGCTCCACCACCGCCTGGGCCACCTTCACCCCGGAATGCCGGGCATAGCCGCACTCCATATCCATCAAGGGCCGGAATACCACCTCCGCCCCCAGCAGCTCAATCTCCCTCCGATCCACCGCCATGGGCTCCGCGTCCTCGGCGGAGTAACGCTCCAGCAGCTCCCGGCCCACCGGGTCGGAGTTGCAAAGACACAGGTTTACCAGCCCCGGCCCGCCATGCTCCAAAAGCGCCGCCACATGGTCCTGGGCGGTCATGCCCTCGGTCTCCCCGTCCTGGGTCATGATATTGCAGACGTAGATTTTCAAGGCCGGGCTTTCCATAATGGCCTCGGAGATGCCGTCCACCAGCAAATTTGGAATGACGCTGGTGTACAGGCTCCCCGGCCCCAGCAGAATCACCTCCGCCTGAGAGATGGCCTCCAGGGCGGCGGGCAGGGCGGGGGTGTGCTCGGGCAGCAGGCGGACGTGGTGGATCCGGCAGTTCTGCTCCTTTTTGGCGGCGAAGATCTTGGACTCCCCCCGGACACTGGAGCCGTTGTCAAAAATGGCCTCCAGCTGCACGTCGGCGTTGGTCACCGGCAGAATGCGCCCGGTGATGGCCAGGACCTGGCTCATCCGGGCCACCGCCTGGTCAAAGGAATCGGAGATGCCGTCCAGCGCCGCCAGCAGCAGATTTCCAAACGCCTGTCCCGCCAGCCGCCCGTCGGAAAAGCGGTAGGCTAGCAGCCTCTGCATCAGGGATTCCGTCTCCGCCAGCGCCTCCATGCAGCTGCGGATGTCGCCGGGCGGGGGCATCCCCAAATCCTCCCGCAGCACCCCCGAACCGCCCCCGTCGTCGGCCACGGTGACGATGGCGGTCAGGTCATCGGTATATAGCTTCAAACCCCTCAAAATTGCGGACAGGCCATGCCCGCCCCCCAGGGCCACAATGGCGGGGCCCTTGCGCCGTTTGTTCGCCGTCATATTCATGCCCTCGTCATGTCCCGGTGGGTCTCGCCGGCGGCGTAGCCCAGGGACTGGATGTACTCCGTCAGCGCGTGGGTCACCGCCACCGAGCGGTGCCTCCCCCCGGTGCAGCCCACAGCGATGACCAAAGCGCTTTTCCCCTCCTCCACAAAATGGGGCAGCAGGAAGTCCATCAGCCTTTGCAGCTTTTCCAGCAGCTCCTGGGCGGTGGGACTTTTAAACACATAATCCGCCACCCCCTGGTCCAGTCCGGTCTGGCCGCGCAGCTCCTCCACATAGAAGGGGTTGGGCAGAAAACGCACATCGAACACCAGGTCCGCCTCCAGGGGCAGGCCGTACTTGAAGCCGAAGGAGGTGACCGTCACGCTCATCTCGCTGACACTCTTGCGGTTGGGGGCGAACATATCCAGCACCTGCCCCCTGAGCTTACGCACCGGCAGGGTGGTGGTGTTGATGATGTAGTCCGCCCGGGCACGCACCGCAGCCATCACCTGCCGCTCGTGCTCCACCGCCCGGGTCAGGCTGCCCAGCTCCTCCATCAGGGGATGGCTGCGGCGGGTTTCCTTGTACCGCTTGATGATTACAGCGTCCTCCGCGTCCACAAACAGCACCTTGTAGTGGAATTCCATGGCGGCCAGAGCGTCCATGGACTCGAAAAGCCCCTCAAAGTTCTCCCCGCCCCGAATATCGCACACCATGGCCACCCGCTCATAGCTCCCCGCCCCCGCAAGGCATACCTCGGCAAATTTGGGGATGAGCACCGGGGGCAGATTGTCCACGCAGAAAAAACCGCTGTCCTCCAAAATGGACATGACGGTGGACTTCCCCGCCCCGGACAGGCCGGACACGATTAGAAATTCCATCCTTCTCCCTCCCTTCCCAGGCAGCGCACCTCGGGCTCCAGGGTTATGCCGGTCTCACGGAACACCCGTTCCCGCACCTGGGCGATCAGCTCTAAAATATCCCTGCAGGAGGCTCCGCCCCGGTTGATGACAAAGCCTGCGTGCTTCTCCGACACCTGGGCCCCGCCCACAGCCAGCCCCTTCAGGCCGCACTGGTCGATGAGGGCGGCGGCGTACACCGGCCGGCCGTCCGCCGGGGCGGGCCGCTTGAAGGTGGAGCCAGCGCTGGGGTACTCCAGCGGCTGCTTTTCTCGGCGGCGCTGGGCAAAGTCGTCCATCTTCGCCCTGATTTCGGCAGGGTTCCCCGGCTTCAGGGTGAAGCAGGCGCGGAGGATGAACTCGTCCTGCTCCTGGAACCGGCTGTGGCGGTAGGAGAACTGGGGATTCACATACCGCCGCACATCTTCCTCGCAGGGCAGGCCCACGGCGGACACGCTGGACACCACCTGGCCCAGCTCCCCGCCGTAGGCCCCGGCGTTCATGTACACGCCGCCCCCCACGCTGCCGGGGATGCCATGGGCAAACTCCAGGCCGGTGAGGCCGTGCTCCAGGGCGAAATTAGAAAGCCGCGCCAGGGACACGCCGCTGCCCGCCAGGATGGTCTGATATCCGGGCCACTCCCCCCCGGGCAGCAGCTCCAGGCGGCCGAGGCCGTCATACGCCTTGACCACCAGCAGGTCGGCCCCTGCATCAGACACCAGCAGATTACTGCCCTTCCCCATAAAAAAGGGCCTGACGCCAAATTCCATGGCGGCGATATGCAGCACGGTTTGAGCCTCGCCCTCATCTTTAGGCAGGGCCATGACAGGCACCGGCCCGCCCACCTGGAAGGTAGTGTGGCGGGCCATAGGCTCGTCCCGGCGCAGCTCCAGGGCGGGGATGCCGGCTCTCAAGCGGTCATACAGGGCGTTCCAATTCATCATGGGGCCTCCTTCAGGCGCAAAGCGCCGGACATTGGTTTTGTTATTTTACCACGTTTTGCCGGAAAAGAGAATAGCGTTCATGAAAAATTAAAGAGCGGCGCGGCATCAGCCGCGCCGCTCCAGGGGCCGCGCCCCCTTTTGCGGTCTTACAGACAGCAGTTTTTGTCCTGGCAGTTGTCCGGCGGGGCAATGGTGTTGGGGGGGAAGAACTCCTCCACGGGGAACTGCACCTGGCGGAAGATGGCGCAGGGATCCTCCTCGCCGCCCCCGGCGGAGCACTCCTTGCTGGGCATGCAGTAGTCGTAAGCGGGGATGAGCAGCTGGCTGTCCCGCTCCAGGCGGATGATGGAGAACTGCCCCAGGGTGACGTACACCCTCCGGCCCTCGCCGCCCATGTTCAGCTCGCCGGGGAAGCACCCTGCGATGCCCGCGGGCACCTCCGCCCCGTCGCCGCAGGCACACGCCGGTGCCTCGCAGGGGTCGGACAGACGCATGCTCAGGATGATGGGGTCCACGGAGTTCACCACCGCCACGGGCAGGTTGGTGCTCATCAGGTTCTGCTCATCCAGGTCGTCCACACGGCTGTTGGAGGAGAACACCTTGGCGCTGCCCTCGCTGCCGAACAGGATGGCCCGCTTGTCAAACACCGCTAGGCCGCAGATGGACACCGGCCGGGCGGCGCCCACAAAAGCGTCGGCGGTCACCCGGTAGAAGTATCGCACGTCCACCGTGAAATACCCCCGGTTGAAGCCCACGGGCTCCACGTCGATGTAAGCGTACAGCAACTCAGCCTGCCCGGCCTTCAGGCTGATGGCCCGGTCGATGACGGCCTGAGAGCTGACGGTGGGATACAGCCGCAGATCCTCCACGCAGTCCTTATCGCGGCAGCTGTCAAAAATTTTTCGGGTGTGGATGCACACGGCCTCGCGAATACCGGCGGTATCACAGATGGGGCCCGGCTCAATGAATTCGGCCATTTTCGTACCTCCCGATCATGGTTGATAGAGGGGGAGCCGGTATGGCGATCCCCTTCCACTCCCATTGTATGCGCTTGGGCATTTCTCGTTCGCACGGGAGGCGGCAGACCGGGTTATCTCATGCGCAGCAGACGCTCGATATGCTTATAGAGGAAGAATGTGACCACCGACACCAGCACACCCTTCAGCAGGTTAAAGGGAACCACGGCAAACAGCACCAGGGTATTCACACTGACAATGGCGGGATTGATATCGGTGCCCATGCCGATGATAACCTCCAGCGGCATATCAAACAGCACGGAAAAGGCGGGGATCAGATAGACGGCGTTGAACAGGCTGCCAAACACAGTCATCACGGCAGTGCCAACCCCCATGCCGATGATGGCGCCGGTCTTGGTCTTCTGGGCAAAATACACCACCGAGGCGGGGAGAATGAAGGAGCACCCCACCACAAAATTAGCCAGGTCTCCCACAAAGGCGGTGGAGGTTCCCTTGAGGAACAGCTTCAGAAGCTCCTTGATGAACTCGCACACCACCCCGGCCACCGGGCCCAGGGAGAAGGAGCAGATGAGCACCGGGATCTCGCTGAAATCCAGCTCGTAAAAGACGGGGGCAAAGGGAAGGGGAAACTCAATGTACATGAGCAGCGCGGCGATGGCCGCAAAAATGCCCACATAGGCCGCCCGGCGGGCCGGGGACTGCTTTTCCGGCTTGAGCCACAGCTTTTCAACGGCCAGGGCCGCCGCGAAAATGCCCGCAAATATCCCCAGGCACATCAGCAGAAACACCACGTTATCCTGCACCGCCGCCCAGAGCTTTGCCAAATTTTCCAACATAAAAAAGACCTCCCAAAATAGTATGAAACGCCTGAAAAGACTGTCTTCCAGGCGCGACACTACCTCAAGAGGGGTCACGCGTCTTCTTCCATCCGGACTTTTACCGTTGGTCCCGGAGTTTCACCGGGTCAACCGCTTTCGCGGGTCGCGGACTATACCGCCAGTGGGGAATTTCACCCCGCCCTGAAGACATTCATTCAATTGTTTCTTGCGTTATTATATTCCAGCCCAAACAAAATTGCAAGTCTTTTTTTGCCCGGCTTTGCCGCCATGTTTAAAACTGACGTTCCACATCCCCTTGACAGCGCCCTTTTTGTGTAGTACAATTGTATTAAAAACTGTATGGGAGGGAACGCCGTGCCGCCCGATAAAAACCACACCTGCTGTTTCACCGGCCACAGGCCGGACAAGCTGCCCTGGGGGCTGGACGAGGCCGACCCCCGCTGCACCGCGCTGAAGGCCAGCCTCTCCCGGGAGCTGGACGGCCTGTACCGCCGGGGCTTCCGCCACTTCATCTCCGGCATGGCCATGGGCTGTGACCTATACTTTGCCCAGGCGGCGCTGGAACTGCGGGAGCAGTGTCCCGGCGTGACGGTGGAGGGGGCGGTTCCCTGCCCCACCCAGGCGCAGAAGTGGCCGCAGAAGCTGCGCCGCCGCTGGCGCTCCATTCTGGATGCCTGCGACCTGGAGAGCGTGGTACAGCAAAGCTATAACCGATACTGTATGCTCCGCAGGGACCGCTACATGGTGGACCGTTCTGCAGCGGTGCTGGCGGTGTTCGACGGCACGCCCGGGGGCACCCAATACACCCTGAACTACGCCATGGGCCAAAAACGGGAAATCCTTCTGCTGGACCCCGCCCGGCCGGAGGCCGCCGCTGTTCGGTTTACCATGTGAAACGCCCCGCCGGGCTATCCGGCGGGGCGTTTCACTCACATTTTCAGCGAACCGTTGAAGTGCTCCACTACCTCGCCCACAGCCTTGATGGCCCGGCCCGCCGCCTTTTGGGCGGAGTGCTTTTTCTTCTTGGGCATCATCATCAGCCCAATGGCCGCTCCCGCCGCCATGGTGGCCCCGGCGATGGGCAGCACAGCCCTTTTGTCCATTCTCATAACTCATCACTCCTTCGCCCCGTTAGCTTGCCCGATTTTTTGCGAAAGAGCAAAATTTTCAACTGGAAACTATTTCAAAACCAGCGATACCGGACAGTGGTCGCTGCCCTGGATATCCGGGTGGATGGACGCCTGGGCCACCCGCCCGCCCAGCCGCTGGGAGACGATGAAATAGTCGATGCGCCATCCGGCATTCTTCTCCCGGGCCTTAAAGCGGTAGCTCCACCAGGAATAGGCCCCCTCCGCCTCCGGGTGGAGCAGACGGAAGGTATCGGTGAAGCCGGAGGAAAGCAGGCGGGTCATGGCGGCGCGCTCCTCATCGGAGAAGCCCGCGTTCCCCCGGTTGGTCTTGGGATTTTTCAGGTCGATCTCCTGGTGGGCCACGTTCAGGTCGCCGCAGTACACCACCGGCTTGGTCTTGTCCAGGCTCTGGAGATACTCCAGCAGGTCGTCCTCCCACTCCATGCGGTAGCCGATGCGGGCCAGCTCGCTTTGTGCGTTGGGGGTGTAGCAGTCCACCAGCCAGAATTCGGGGTACTCCAGGGTGATGAGCCGCCCCTCGTGGTCGTGCTTGTCCAGATCCATGCCGTAGGACACGGACAGGGGCTCGGTCCGGGCAAAAACAGCGGTGCCGGAATAGCCCTTCTTGTCCGCCGAATTCCAGAATTCATGGTAGCCGGGCAGGCCCGCCTCCGCCTGGCCCCGCTCCATCTTGGTCTCCTGGAGGCAGATGAAGTCGGCGTCCAGCCCCAGCATGGACTCCGCAAACCCCTTTTTCAGACAGGCCCGCAGGCCGTTCACATTCCAGGATACAAATTTCACGCGCGCTCCTCCTTCGTCATATTCCGTACCCGCTCCGCCAGCGCCAGCAGGGCCAGAGCCAGGGCCGCCAGCATGGCAAGCGCCTCCAGCCCCATCACAAACACGCCCCCGCCCAGGCGCACCACGCAATTATACTTCAGCCGCAGGTATACGCAGTAGCTGGCCAGGGACGAGCCGCACACCAGCACAGCCGCCGGGGCCCGCCGCCGGTCCGCGCAGGCCCAGCACAGGGTAAACATATCCGCCAGGAAAAAATAGCGCTCGTGCATGTGGGGCAGGAAAAAGGGTACGCCGATACATAAAACCACTGCGGCAGCCATTGCCGCCGTCCGGTCCAGCCGTCCCCGCAGCCAGAAGCCCAGCGCCAGCAGGGCCAGCACCAGCGCCCCCGCAGCCAAAATCCCAAGGCGGGAGGCCAGCTGCTCGTCCAGCGCCATTTTATACGGGATGAACTGATAGACCGAGGGGGCGTTGAGGGTCAGGCGGGGATACTCCCCCATCTGCCTGAAGTACACCCCCACAATCTCCCCCAGGGGCTTGCCCAAGGCCGCCGCCGGGGCGATCATAGCCAGGTAGGCCAGCGGGAATACCCACAGCTCCCGGAATTTTACCCGCCCTGCCAGCCACAGCACCCCCCACAGGGGAAGCACAAAAATGCTCTGAAGCTTGAAGGCAAAGGCCACCCCCATCAGCGCCACCGAGGACTTGCTCCGCCCCTCCAGCGCCAGGGCGGCGGCATGGACCGCCAACGCGCCGTAGATGGCGTCGCACTGGCCCCAGTATGCCCCGTTGAGCACCACCGTGGGCAGCAGCAGGGCGGCCCCAAAGACAATCAGGGGAGCGGCGCTCCCCTGCCGTTCCCTGACCAGGGAACGCACCAGCCGCAGGCAGCCCCAGGCCAGCAGCACGTCCCACAGGATGGAAAACAGCTTGATAAGGTACAGGTCGGGTACGTCCAGATAGGAGATGGCCGCCATAAAGTAGAGGTAGGGGGCGTTATAATCCCCCACGCTGCCCGCGATGGCGGCAAAGCCGCCGTTGAGACGAAAATATTGATACCAGCCGCTCAGAAAACTGTTGTAGTCCCCGCTGGCATAATCCAGGCACAGCGCCCGGGCCAGCATGGCCGCCCCCAGGGGGAACAGCATGACGCCCAGCGTATCCCGCCCATATCCCTCCAGGCGCAGCAGGGCCAGCGCTCCCAAGGCCAGCAGCACCAGCAGGCACGCAACGCACACGCCGTCCGCCGCCGTGCCCCGATCCAGCCCAAGGCACACCCACGCCGCCCCCAGCGTCAGCGCCAGCCCCAGCGCGGCGCATGTTGTTGGGGGCAGATATTTTTCCCAATCCTTGTCCATGGAAACCTCCGCCGTCTGTTTTAGATCACAGCCGTTTGGTATCATACCACAGCCGCAGACTTTTTTCCACCCCGATTCTTTCCCAGCGGTTGACATTTTCACCAATAGGCTTTATTCTAATGAAAACTAACCACCTGATCCCAGAACTGGAGGATTTTAATATGTGCGGTTTTACCGGCTTTGTGACCCGTTCCGCTCCCCCTGATGAAAAGGCGCTCCATGCCATGGGGGAGGCCATCCGCCACCGGGGCCCTGACGGCGAGGGCCACTATACCGACGAGCACTGCGGCATCGCCCACCGCCGGCTGTCCATCATCGACCTGGAAAAGGGCCGGCAGCCCATCGTCAGCCCCGATGGGCGCTATATCATCGCCTACAACGGCGAGACCTATAACTTTCAGACGCTGCGGGAGGAGCTGGCCGCCGAGGGGCACAGCTTCCTGACCGACTGCGACACCGAGGTGGTGCTCCACGGCTACATGGAGTGGGGGCCGCAGGTGCTCCAAAAGCTGCGGGGCATGTTCGCCTTCGTCATCTGGGACAGGGAAAAGCAGGAGCTGTTCGGCGCCCGGGACCCCTTTGGCATCAAGCCCTTCTACTATGCCCAGATGGGGGATCTGTTCTTCTTCGGCTCGGAGTGCAAGAGCTTCCTCCCCCACCCGGAGTTCAAAAAGGAGCTCAACCCCAACGCGCTGAAGCTCTATCTCACCTTCCAGTACTCCGCCCTGAACGAATCCTTCTTCAAGGGGGTGTACCGCCTGCTTCCCGGCCACTATTTTCTCCACCGGGAGGGGCATACCGAGTTCGCCTCCTATCACGCTTTCTCCTTTGCCCCGGAAAACATGCCCTTGGAGCAGCGGGCCAAGCAGATCCGGGAGGCGGTCGCCGAGTCCGTCAAGGCCCACGAGATCAGCGACGTGGAGGTTGGCTCCTTCCTGTCCGGCGGCATCGACTCCAGCGTCATCGCCGCCCTCTCCCGGCCCGACAAAACCTACTCCGTGGGCTTTGAAAACCGCGACTTCGACGAGACCGGGGAGGCTAAGGCGCTGTGCCGGGAGCTGGGCCTGCGCAACATCTCCAAAACCATCTCGGCAGAGGAGTTTTTCAGCGCCCTTCCCGCCGTCCAATACTACGCCGACGAGCCTAACGCCAACCTGTCCACCGTGCCGCTGTATTTCCTGTCCCAGCTGGCGGCCAAGGACGTGAAGGTGGTGCTGTCCGGCGAGGGGGCGGACGAGCTGTTCGGCGGCTATATTACCTACCACACCACAAAGCCTTACCGGTTATACCGAAAGACCCCCCTGGCCCTGCGGAAAGCCGTGGCCAAATGCGTGGCCGGGCTGCCCCGGTTCCACGGCCAGGGCTTCCTCACCAAGGCCGCCAAGCCCGTCAGCCAGACCTTCGTGGGCCAAGCGTTTATCTTCGGCGATGACGAGGCGGAGCGGGTGCTCACCCCCGCCTACCGCTCTGCCCTCACCTGGCACGATGTCACCGGGCCCTACTTCGAGGCCATCCAGGGGGCAGACGACCTGACCAAAATGCAGTACCTGGACCTCCACCTGTGGCAGCCGCTGGACATC
Source organism: uncultured Oscillospiraceae bacterium (assembly GCA_910587255.1). Taxonomy (GTDB): domain Bacteria; phylum Bacillota; class Clostridia; order Oscillospirales; family Oscillospiraceae; genus Enterenecus. Next base: position 56,201 of record CAJUKT010000073.1, on the reverse strand, counting down.
CTCCGCAAGGCCGACCGCATGACCATGGCCCACTCGCTGGAGCTGCGGGTACCCTATCTGGACCGGGAGGTGTGGGCAGTGGCCCGGGCCATCCCCAGCGCCCAGAAGATGCGGGGCAAGACCATGACCAAATACCCCCTGCGCATGGCGGCGGTTCCGCTGCTCCCCGACGATTGGGTGAAGCGGGACAAGAAGGGCTTCCCCGTCCCCTTCATCGCCTGGCTGCGGGAGGAGAAGTATTACCGCTGGGCCAAAGACCTGATCTCCCAGCGCTATGTGGCGGAATTTTTCGACCAGACGTACCTGCTGGACCTGCTGGAACAGCACTACGCCGGCAAGGAGCGCACCCACCGCAAGCTGTACACCGTGCTGTCCTTCCTCATCTGGTATCAGGTGTATTTCCCCGAAAAATGCGGCGTACAGCCCTTTACCCCCGGCAAATGACAAGGCGGCCCGGGCCGCTGCCGCGAACCCTGCGACGGGGCGGATGCTATCCGCCCCGTCGCATTTTACGCTTTGGCTTTTTTGTCGCTTTGCGGAAAAACCGTCAAACTATACTATTGAAAAAAGCCTATCATTTCTATATAATATCCTCTGGACTTTATCTGGATTATGGATCTCAAGATCAGGAGGATAACTATGATCCTGCGCGTAGGCATTGATATCGGTTCCACCACCGTCAAGGTGGTGGTGCTGGACGAGGATGACAAGCTGCTGTTCCGCTCCTACGAGCGGCACTATTCCAAAGCCCGGGAACGGGCCTGCGAGACCCTGCGCTCCATCGAAAGCATGCTCCAGGGCAAGGACGTGCGCCTGGTGGTCACCGGCTCCGCCGGGCTGGGGGTGGCCAAGGCCGCGGGGCTGGACTTCGTGCAGGAGGTGTACGCCACCGCCGCGGCGGTAAACGCCTACATCCCGGACACTGACGCGGTGATCGAACTGGGGGGCGAGGACGCCAAAATCATCTTCTTCGGCGGCGCCCTGGAGGAGCGCATGAACGGCTCCTGCGCCGGGGGCACCGGGGCCTTTATCGACCAGATGGCCACCCTCATGAACGTCACCGTGAACGAGCTGGACGAGCTCTCCCTGCGCCACCAGAAAATTTACCCCATCGCCAGCCGCTGCGGCGTGTTCGCCAAAAGCGACATCCAGCCCATCCTCAACCAGGGCGGGCGGAAGGAGGACGTGGCCGCCTCCATTTTCCAGGCGGTGGTGGACCAGACGGTGGCCGGCCTCACCCAGGGCCGGGAACTGAAGGGCAAAATCGTATTTCTGGGCGGCCCCCTGCACTTCCTCATGGGCCTGCGGGAACGGTTTGTGGACACCCTGCAATTAGACGGCGATCACGCCGTCTTCCCCGAGGACGGCGACTGCTTTGCCGCCATGGGGGCAGCCCTGTGCGCCTCCGACTATGAGGCCCGCCCCTTCGCGCAGCTGCTGCGCCTGCTGGAGGAGAGCCGCGCCGCCACCTCCGTGGTGGACACTATGCCGCCGCTGTTTCAAAGCCAGGCGGATTACGACGCCTTCACCGCCCGGCACAACGCCTCCACCCCGCCCAAGCTGGATATCCATACTTACGAGGGCGACGCGTATTTAGGCATTGACGCAGGCTCCACCACCACAAAAATCGTCCTCATCGCCCCGGACGGCGGGCTGCTCTACACCTATTACCACTCCAACCAGGGCAATCCTGTGGCCATCGCCCTGGAACAGCTCCGGGAGATCTACAGGCTGTGCGGGAAGCGGATCAAAATCAAGGGCTCCGCCGTCACCGGCTACGGGGAGGATCTGATCAAAAACGCCTTCTCCTGCGACCTGGGGCTGGTGGAGACGGTAGCCCATTACCGTGCCGCCGCCCACTTCAACCCCGACGTGGACTTTATCATCGACATCGGCGGCCAGGACATGAAGTGCTTTAAAATCCGCAGCGGCGCGGTGGACTCCATCATGCTCAACGAGGCGTGCTCCTCTGGCTGCGGCTCGTTCATCGAGACCTTTGCCAAGGCCCTGGGCTACGATATCGCCGGCTTCGCGCGCCTGGGCCTGTTCACCCAGAAGCCGGTGAACCTGGGCTCCCGGTGCACCGTGTTCATGAACTCCTCGGTGAAGCAGGCCCAGAAGGACGGCGCCAGCGTGGAGGACATCAGCGCGGGGCTCTCCATTTCCATCGTGAAAAACGCCATCTATAAGGTGATCCGCGCCGCCAGCGCCGATGATTTGGGCCGGCATATCGTGGTGCAGGGCGGCACCTTCCACAACGACGCAGTGCTCCGGGCCTTCGAGCAGGAGCTGGGCCGGGAGGTCACCCGGCCCACCATCGCGGGCATCATGGGGGCCTTCGGCGCGGCCCTGGCCGCACGGGATCTCCGCCTGGAGCACTCCTCCCTGCTGGACGCCGGGGCGCTGGAGGGCTTTGCCCACACCGCCAAGCCCGTCACCTGCAATCTGTGTACCAACCACTGCTCCCTCACCGTCAACAGCTTTGACGGCGGGCGGCGGTTCATCTCAGGCAACCGCTGCTCCCGCCCCCTGGGCAAGGAGAAGGCGGAGCTGCCCGACCTGTACCGCTTCAAGTACCAGAAGCTGCGCGCCATGGAGGGCAGGGGCTTCGGGGACGGCTCCCGGGGACGGATCGGCCTGCCCTTCGGCCTCAATATGTACGAAAACCTGCCCTTCTGGTTCGAGCTGTTCACCCGGCTTAATTTTGAGGTAGTCCTCTCCCCCGAGTCCACCCGGAAGCTATATATCAAGGGCCAGCGCACCATCCCGTCGGATACGGTGTGCTACCCCGCCAAGCTGCTCCACGGCCATGTGGAGGCCCTGGTGGAGGCGGGGGTGGACGCCATCTTCTATCCCTGCATGTCCTACAATTTTGACGAAAAGGCGTCGGACAACAACTATAACTGCCCGGTGGTGGCCTACTACCCCGAGCTGCTGGCGGCCAATATGCCCGACCTCAAAAAGACCCGCTTCCTCAATCCCTATGCCGGACTTCACCGGCCAAAGGACTATGAGCGCATCGGCTCGCAGTGGTTTGCCGACACCTTCGGCATCCCCCGGCGGGAGGCGCTCCACGCCATCCGGGCCGCCTACCAAGCCTACGACCGCTATAAGGAGGATCTGCACCGCACCGGCCAGCAGTACATCGACCAGGCCCGCGCCCAGGGCCTGCCCATCATCGTGCTGGCAGGGCGGCCTTACCACATCGACCCGGAGATCAACCACGGCATCAACGAGCTCATCACCTCCTTCGGCTTCGTGGTGGTGAGCGAGGACGCGGTCTCCTTTCACGAGGAATACGCCCCCCGGAAGGTGCTCAACCAGTGGACCTTCCAGGCCCGGATGTACAATGCCGCACGGTATGTCTGCCAGCAGCCGGACATGGAGCTGGTGCAGCTGGTGAGCTTCGGCTGCGGCACCGACGCCATCACCGGGGACGAGATGCGCTCCATCCTGGAGGAGGGCGGCAGGCTGTACACACAGTTGAAAATCGACGACATCAGCAACCTGGGAGCGGTGAAGATCCGGGTGCGCTCCCTGATAGCCGCCATGGAGGAGAGAAAACGCCGTGAGCATTGATCTGAGCATCTGCCAGGAGGCGCTGAACCGAGACCCGGTGCTCTACCTGGACCTGACGGAGGCCGTCCGCCGGGGGGAGGGCAGGCTCCTCGCCGCCACGCCCCGAGGCGCGCTGGCCGCCTTTCATAACTACGAAAAGGACGGGCAGGATCTGGGCTTCACCATGTTCGCAGACGATCTGGAAACCGCTCAAGCCCTGCTGGCCCTGATCCCGCCCAAGCCCACCTTCATCACCGTCCACGAGGCGCTCTACCGGGACGAGCTGGAAAAGCGCTTTGGCTTCACCCGGCTGAATCCCTGCTGGCAGCTGGGCTGGCTTCGCACCACACCTCCGCCCCTGCCGGACGCGGCGGCGGACATACGGCAGCTGGACCAATCCCACCTGCCCACCGTGCTGGCTAACTACACCCTCACCGACCAGGAGTACCTGTCCTGGCTCATCGCACGCGGCGAGCTGTACGGCGCCTTTGACGGCGGCACTCTTATGGCCTTTATCGGCCGGCACGCAGAGGGCTCCGTAGGGCTTTTGGAGGTGCTGCCCCCCTACCGCCGCCGGGGGCTGGCCACCCTGCTCCAGTCCTACATGATCGGGTTGGAGCTGTCCCGTGGGCACGTCCCCTATGGGCAGGTGTTCGACGGAAACGACCCGTCCCTGGCCCTTCAACGGTCCCTGGGCATGACCCGCTCCATTGGACGCCTCTATTGGGCCGTTCGGGACGATTGACCCCCGCGAAAGGAGTTTTTCCATGGCTGAATTGAAATACGACAAGGACGGGCGCCTCCTCTTCACCAAAGAGATGAAGCAGGAATACACCATCCTCATGCCCCAGATGCTCCCCGTCCACTTCGGGATGTTCCGCCAGCTGCTCATTCTGGAGGGCTACAAGGTGGATATGCTCACCACCAACCACCGGGGCATCGTGGACGAGGGCCTGAAATATGTCCACAATGACACCTGCTATCCCGCCCTGCTGGTCATCGGCCAGCTCATCGACGCCATCAAGCACGGCGGCTACGACCCCCATAAGGTGGCGCTGTTCATCACCCAGACGGGGGGCGGCTGCCGGGCATCCAATTATATCCACCTGCTGCGCAAGGCCCTGGAAAAGGCGGGTCTGGAATTCGTCCCCGTCATCTCGGTGAACCTGTCCGGGCTGGAGAAAAACCCCGGCTTTTCCCTCACCCTGCCCCTGGTGCGCAAGCTCATCTACGCCATGCTGTACGGCGACCTGCTGGTGAACGCCGCCAACCAGGTCCGGCCCTATGAGCTCACCCCCGGCGGCACCGACAAGACGCTGGATCAATGGCAAAGCACCCTCATCCAGGAATTCCAGGCCGGAAAGGGCATGGACCGCAAGCAGATGCGGGCCAATTTCGACGCCATCCTGGCGGATTTTGCCGCCATCCCCGTATCCGGCGAGGAGAAGGTCAAGGTGGGGGTGGTGGGCGAGATCTACGTGAAGTTCTCCCCCTTGGGCAACAACAATTTGGAAGACTTCCTCTTGTCCGAGGGAGCGGAGCCGGTGGTGCCCGGCCTCACCGACTTTATGATCTTCAAGATCTTCAACCGGGAAGTGGATGTGAACATCTATGGCGGGCCGTGGGTCAAAAAAAAGTTCTGCCAGCTGTTCAAGGGTTACATCGAGGCGTGTCAGAGGGATATGATCGAGGCGCTTCAAAAGACCCGCTTCCGCGCCCCCGGCTCCTTTGAGGACATGCACAAGCTGGTCCGGGGCTACCTGGGGGACGGCAACAAAATGGGCGAGGGCTGGCTGCTCACCGGCGAGATGCTGGAGCTCATTCACCAAGGGGTGCCCAACATCGTGTGTACCCAGCCCTTCGGCTGCCTGCCCAACCACATCGTCGGCAAGGGTATGATCCGCAAACTGAAGGACGACTACCCCTGCTCCAACATTGTGGCTATCGACTATGATCCGGGCGCAACAAAAATCAACCAGGAAAACCGCATTAAGCTGATGCTGGCCAACGCCAAGGCGCTGGCCAGGCAGGAGGCCATGAAAGAGCCCGCGGGCGCGGGCGCGTAAGGAGGGCGTATCATGAAATTGGCGGAAGCATTACAGGAGCGGGCGGATCTGAACCGCCGCATCCAGCAGCTCCAGCAGCGGCTGAACAGCAACGCCATCGTGCAGGAGGGGGAGCAGCCCGCCGAGGACCCCGCCGGGCTGCTGGCGGAGCTGGACGGCTGCGCCGCCAGCCTGGAGACGCTCATCACCCGGATCAACCTGACCAACTGCCAAACCCAGGTGGGCGGCGAAAGCCTCACCGCCCTGCTGGCCAGGCGGGACGCGCTGAAGCTGAAGCTCAGCATCTACCGGGATCTGGCCTACAACGCCAGCCAGCTGGCCCGCCGCGCCACCCGCACGGAGATCAAGGTGCTCAGCTCCGTCAGCGTGAAGGACGTGCAGAAGCAGGCGGACAACCTGGCCAAGGAGCTGCGCCTGCTGGACAACTCCATCCAGGCGGCCAACTGGACAACGGAGCTCATTTAAACCACCTGCGTTGCCGTGACGCCCACTTGTGGGCCGGCATCCGTTCCGTCAGCGAATCAATGCTCTTTTTCGGTTTCTTTTTCTTGAAAGAAACCGAAACCAAGGCGGCAGCAGGTAGCTCTTGGGGCGAACGTATCTCTCCCGGCTGAGAATGAGCCGGTCATGGCGCGCCTATGGGCTGGCGCAGGGGTTCGAATCCTCACATCACACCGTATGCCCAGACCGCGCACAACCGTATTGTGACAGGGCTTCGGCCCGCATTCACACCGTACTACCAATGCGTTGACCGAGAGTGAGGGCGGGCTTGGGGAACTGCCGCCGATTCACGGCCCTGCCCGGCCGGGGCGGGGCCGCTCATTTAGGAGGATTGCCATGGAAGAATTGCGCTTTGTGGATGCCTGCACCGAGGAGCATTTCAGAGCCATGTCCCTCATACACGCCCTGGGCTGGCGGGATACCTATGTAAACGCGGTGCCCGCCGACTATATGGCCCGGGAGATCACCGATGACCGGTGGGTGGAGATCTTCCGCCGGAATTACGAGACCCAAAGCGGCGTGCGCGGCCTTTTGCTATACCGGGGAGACGAGCCGGTGTCCTGCCTGAACTACTGCAAGGCCCGGACGGTGAACTACAACCCCGGCGACATCTGTAAATTCGACAACGAGTCCTACGCCGACTGGGGAGAGATCGCCTCCTTCTACACCCACCCGGCCCAGCGCGGGCACGGCTACGGCGGGCTGTTGTTTGAGGAGGCCTGCCGCCGGATGAAGCTGGAGGGTTTTCCAAGCGCTTTCGTGTTTGTCCTTCAGGAAAACGAAGGCGCCCGGCGGTTCTACGCCGCCCACGGCTTCGCCTGGGACGGCACCAGCGCCGACATCCCCTTTCCCAACAGTCCGCCCTGCCACGACCTGCGGTATGTGAAAAAGCTGTAAAAAACGAAAAACCGCCGGGAATATAAAATTCCCGGCGGTTTTGACTGCCACTTTCCCATTCCCCGCATACACTGGGATGAAGGGGGGCTTCGGTGTGCCATGCTGTAATTTCAACCACTCTCAGGGCCAGGGCGCCAATCTCGTTGCCATAGCCGCCGCCCTCTCCGTCTACATCGGCCAGGGCAAAACGGCGGACGAGCTGGCCATACTGGCCTCCCTGTTCGACCTGATGCGCAGCAACCTGGCCTTGATGGCGCTCAATACGGTGAGCGACGACACCCGGCCCGGACAGCAGCGCACCCCCGCCCAGGCCGAGGCCAGGGCCGAATTTTACGATACCCTTATCGGCCCGACGCCCGGTCTCTTTGAATAAGCAGCTTCACCGCCTCGATCCCCACCCGGATAGCGGATTCGGTGTCCTCATCCCGGGTCTGGTCCAGCCCGGCGGCGTTGCGCTCCTGGTTCCAGATGACGTGGAAAGCGGAGCCGCAGCGCACCCCCCGGTGGGCCGCCACGGTGAACAGTGCCGCGCTCTCCATCTCCGAGGCCAGCACCCCCAGCCGCTTCCACGCCTCCCACTTGCTTTGCAGCTCGTAAGACACCGGCATCCGATCCGGCGAGTGCTGGCCGTAGAAGGAGTCTTTGCACTGCACCACCCCGGCGTGCCAGCGGCGGCCCGACGCCTTTGCCGCATCCACCAGGGCGGTAAGCACCTCAAAATCCGCCACGGCTGGGAACTCGATGGGGGCGTACTCCCGGCTGGCGCCCTCCATGCGCACCGCGCCGGTGGCCACCACGATATCGCCGCTGGTCACCTCCAGCTTGATGCCCCCGCAGGTGCCCACCCGCACAAAGGTGTCCGCACCGAGATTGGCCAGCTCCTCCATGGCGATGGAAGCGGAGGGCCCGCCGATGCCGGTGGAGGTGACGCTCACCTTCTCCCCCAGCAGCGTGCCGGTATAGGTAACATACTCCCGGTTGGTCATCACGTGGACGGGGTTTTCAAAATACCGGGCGATCTTCTCGCACCGCCCCGGGTCGCCGGGGAGCAGGCAGTACCGTCCCACGTCGCCCTGCTTGCAGTTGATGTGAAATTGCCGTTCCGAACCGATCATGGCCGCACCTCATTTCCTTGATTTGGCTCCATTATACCGCCAAACCGCGGAAATTGCAAGGCTCAGCCGTCAATCAGCGGCTCCAGTCCCTGGGCGATGGGTTCCGCGCCCCGCACCAGGGGGCCGCGGTACTCGTAGAGGGCGTAGGAGGTATCCAGCCACACCCACCTGCCCTGAACCACCTTCCGGCCCTGGTAATCGCCCACCGTCTCGCCGGGGCCAAGGGACCACAGCAGGCCCAGCACGCTGCACGAGAACATGGCCCCCGCCAGGCAGAACCCGCACAGCCACGTCGCCGGACCCTTCGCGCCGTCCAGCCAGCGTCTGGCGTAAACCACCGTCAAAATCCCGGTGGACAGGCCCGCCAGCCACAGCAGGGCGGCCAGCCCCTCCTGCGCCCAGGTGCGCCACGCCAGCCCCAGCCGGGCCAGCAGCCAAGCTCCGCCGAACAGCACAGCGGCAAGAACCAGCATCGCCGCCAGCAGCGGGAGCAGGCCCCGCCTCCGCTGAGGCTCCAGCTTGCTCAAGGTGAGCACACACACCGCCGCCAGCACCAGCAGCGGCCCCCACAGAAGGAAAACCCGGATCAGCACCCCCGCCGCCGGGGACAGCAGGAAGTCCTCCATTTTCACACCCCCTCGGGCCACTGGTTTTCCACGGTCAGGGCGAGGCCACCCGCCCCGTCCCAGGCCGTGACATACCAGCGCTCCCCCTCGGGCGGGGCCTTGGGGACGGTGATCTGGGCCACCGCCCCCGCCACCACATCGTTAGCGACTTTGTCGTACACATACACCGTCACCGGGTACTCCCCCGCCTCAAAGCCGAAGCTATCCCCCCGCTTCAGGGGGGAGCTGTCGGCGTTCCGGCTCCCTCCGTTCCGATCCTGGAAGTCCACCACCACCTCCACGATTTTCGCGTCCGAGCCGTTGACGAACACCAGGTCATAGTCGATTTTTTCTTCCCCGCCGCAGCTGCACAGGGCGAGCAGCAGCGCGGGCACGATCAAGCAACGGGTCAAAAAGCGTTTCATTTCAAGTATCTCCTTTCCAAATTGGGCCGCAAAAAGACCGCCCCATGGCCGGGGCGGTCATGCGGTTCGGGTTATGGGGTTGTCAGTCCGCCTCGTCGGGCACGTACTCCAGGATATCCCCCGGCTGGCAGTCCAGCGCTTTGCAAATGGCCTCCAGCGTGGAAAAGCGCACCGCCTTGGCCTTGTTGTTTTTCAAAATGGACAGGTTGGCCATAGTCACGTCCACCTTCTGGGACAGCTCTCCCAGGGACATTTTCCGCTTTGCCATCATCACATCCAGATTCACCACAATCGCCATACGCCGCCCCCTAGATGGTCAGGTCGTTTTCCGCCTTGAGCTCCACCGCCTGGCGGAACAGGGCAGACATGACCATGAACAGCAGCCCGCCCATCAAAAAGATGGGCACAAACAGGGCGTTGTAGGTGAGCATCGGCATGATGCTCCGATAATAGGCAAACCCCCAGACCAGCCGCGCCAGCGCCGCCCCGGAGATGAGAAAGCAGCACATTGCCGCCGTCTTCAGGCTTTTCGCGTTGTCCATAACGAAGGGGTTCCCCTTCAGGATGGTGTCCAGCACCCGCCTGCCCTGCCACAGGATAACGGCGGTGCACACACCGCAAAAGAGCAAAAACGCCGTCAGCACCAGCCAATACTGCTCCTCCCCCACCGCAGCCATCATCCAGATGAAGGGATTCCACATATGGAGGGTGAAATTCAGCCAGAACCCCACGCTCTCCCCGCTCAAAAGCCGTTCCATGGTCTGCCCGTCCCATCGGTTCTCCGCCAGCATGGCCGCCAGGGCGGGCACAAAGAACAGCACAATGATATTGCACACAAAGACTGCCAGCACCATGACCCGCAGCACACGGGCCAGCTTCTGCACGGAAGTTTGTTCCATATCCACCACCTCTTGTCCCAGAGCTTATCACGCGCTATATCGTTTGTCAAGTATTTTTTATTGTTTTTCAATAAATCAAAGTGAGAACAAACCCTGCGGCAGGACGCCGCAGGGTTTACCTTTACTCATCCCAGGGGTTCCACTCGCAGCCTCCAGGCTGGGCGGGAGGCTCCCCCTCCTGGGCCGGGAGCGCCTGGGGTTTGGGCCGGAACAGGGCTTTCACCTCTCTCCGGGCCAGAACCGGGAGCACAACGGCCGCCGCCACCAGGACAAGGTACGCCCCCATGATTACCACGTCATCCTCCGGCAGCAGATCCAGTACCTGGCCCACACCGTTGAAGACCATGTGGGCCAGGATGGACGGCCAGATGGACCCCAGCCGCAGATCCATCAGCCCAAACAGCACGCCCAGCACAAAGGTGTAGGCAAACCAGACCGGGTGGCCGTGGCACAGCCCAAAAATGGCGGCGGACAGCGCTGCGGCCAGCCAGCCGGGCATGGCCTGCGCCAGCCGGGTCATGATGAGCCCCCGGAAGATAAACTCCTCCACCACCGGAGCCACCAGCACCACCGCCACAATGCCAATCACCCCGCCGCCGCTCACGCCGGAGGACGCCTCGGCATAGCTGTCCAGCCATGCCTCGGGAAGAGCCATCATCGCCACAGTAACCGCCAAATACAGCGCCGGGGCCAGCGCCGCCCCGGACAGCAGCCCCGGGCCCTCCACCCGCCGCAGCCACAAAGCGTCCCCCAGCTTTTTCCGCCGGATGCGGTAGAACAGAAGGATCACCCCAATGGCGAGCAGCCCCGACACCGCGGTGAATAGCATGGCGCTTTCATACAGCACGCCGTACAGCTGCTCCGCCGCCTCCCAATTCTCCAGCGCCGACTGCACAGCGGCAGCCACCACCACCGGCAGCATCACCAGCACCTGGGCGCCCAAAAACAGCGCCAGATAACACACGCTCTTGCCCAGGGCGATCAGCACCTGAACCGCCCGTCCGCCTGCGCTCTGCTTCATACCGCAATCCCTCCCAGCACCTTGCCGATGGAGTCGTGAATCACCAGATCCGCCTGCCCATCGCATGGAGTTGGGTCCCGGTTGATGAGCACCAGCCGGTTCCCCCGGTAATAATTGATGAGCCCCGCCGCGGGGTAGACCACCAGGGAGGTCCCACCCACGATGAGCACATCCGCCCCGGCGATGGCCCGCACAGCGCCCTCCACCGTATCCTGATCCAGCCCCTCCTCGTACAGCACCACATCCGGCTTCACCACGCCGCCGCACACCGGGCACAGGGGTACGCCTTCCCCCGCTTGAATGAAGTCTACACCGTAAAACGCACGGCATTTTGTGCAGTAGTTGCGGTGGACCGAGCCGTGGAGCTCATACACCGCTTGGCTGCCCGCCAGCTGATGCAGTCCGTCGATGTTCTGGGTGACCACCGCCCGGAGCTTGCCCGCCCGCTCCAATTCCGCCAGCTTTAGGTGGGCGGCGTTGGGTTTTGCGTCAAGGCAGATCATCTTGTCCCGGTAAAAGCGGTAAAAATCCCCGGTATGCCCCTCGAAATAGGTGTGGCTGAGGATCGTCTCCGGCGGCTGCCGGTACCTCTGATTGTACAGCCCGTCCACGCTGCGGAAATCCGGGATACCGCTCTCGGTGGACACGCCTGCCCCGCCGAAAAAGACGATGTTCCGGCTCTCCTTGATCCATTGCTGCAATTGTTCCAGAGGCGTCATGGCGCTTCCCTCCTTTATCTGCGCCCAGTATATCACACCCAATCGTAAAAGAAAAGCCCTCTCTGGCGCTGCTGCGCCATCCTGGTTGTAATTTTCCGCCTCCTGGGAATGCTATGGGGGTGTCTCATAAGAATTTCCACAATTCCTATTGACAAGGTATGCTTTTTACGGTATGATTTGGGCGGTAAGCGGATGTAAGGCTATCACGCCCCGCGCCGCCCGCAACGGCGCGGACGCTCAAATATAAGGAGATGGAACACATCATGATATACGCGGACAACGCCGCCACCACCAAAGCCTGTCCCGCCGCCCAGCAGGCCATGCTGGACGGCATGGAGCGCTTCTGGGGCAATCCCTCCAGCCTCCACTCCCCGGGGCAGCAGGCCAGGGAGGCCCTCCAGACCGCCCGGGAAACGGTGGCCAGGGCCATCGGCGCCCAGCCGGGGGACATCTATTTCACCTCCGGCGGCAGCGAGGCGGATAATCAGGCCATTGCCAGCGCCGCCAAAATTGGGGCGCGCAAGGGTAAAAAGCACCTCATCACCACCGCCATTGAACACCATGCCGTCCTCCATACCATGGAGCAGCTGTCCAAGGAGGGCTATGACATCAACCTCCTCCCGGTGGACGGGAGCGGCATCGTCAAGGTGGAGGACGTGGCCGCCGCCATCCGGGAGGATACCGCTCTGGTGTCCGTCATGTACGCCAACAATGAGATCGGCACCATCCAGCCCGTGGCCGAGATTGGCGCACTGTGCCGGGAAAAGGGCGTCCCCTTCCATACGGACGCCGTTCAGGCGGTAGGCCATCTGCCCATCGACGTGACAGCACAAAATATCGACATGCTTTCCCTGTCCGGCCACAAGTTCCACGGCCCCCGGGGCGTGGGTGCGCTGTACGTGCGCCGGGGCGCCCCCCTGTTCCCCCTCATCCACGGCGGGGCCCAGGAGCGGGGTCTCCGGGCCGGCACGGAAAACCTGCCCGCCATTCTGGGCATGGCCGCCGCGCTGGACGATGCCGTAACCCACATGGCAGAAAACAATGTCTATGTGTCCTCCCTGCGGGACACCCTCATCGAAAAGCTGTCCGCCATCCCCCATGCCGCCCTGAACGGCGACAGGGAACGGCGGCTGCCCGGCAATGTAAGCTTCTGTTTTGAGGGCATTGAGGGCGAATCCCTGTTGCTGCTGCTGGACGATAAGGGGGTTGCCGCCTCCTCCGGGTCGGCCTGCACCTCCGGCTCGCTGGACCCCAGCCACGTGCTGCTGGCCATCGGCCGCCCCCATGAGGTGGCCCACGGCTCCCTTCGCCTCTCCTTGGACCGGGACAACACCATGGAGGATGTGGAGTCTATCGCCCAAGCCACCGCTGAGGTGGTCAATTATCTGCGGGATATGTCTCCCGTTTGGAAATCTTTACAGAGAGGAGAGCGCAGCTATGTTATACAGTGAAAAGGTGATGGATCATTTTCGTAATCCCCGCAACGTAGGCGAGATCGCCGATGCCGACGGCGTAGGAGAGGTGGGTAACGCCAAGTGCGGCGATATCATGAAAATGTACCTCAAAATCGAGGACGGAATCATCGTGGACGTGAAGTTCGAGACCTTTGGCTGCGGCAGTGCCATTGCCACCAGCTCCATGGCCACCGAGCTCATCAAAGGCAAGCAGGTGGACGAGGCCCTGTCCCTCACCAACCAGGCCGTGGTGGAGGCGCTGGACGGCCTGCCCGCCCATAAGATCCACTGTTCCGTCCTGGCTGAGGAAGCGGTGCGCGCCGCCATCAAGGACTATTACGATAAGAACGGCATTGCCTACGAGCCTGAACAGTTCTGCAGTGGCGACTGCTCCTGTTGTCACGAACACGACCATCACGGCGAATGAGCAAAAGATCCTGGCGTTTAGGGCGGAACTGACTTTTTAGCTGTTCTCAACTTTGAGGCGATATCTTCGTTTTTTACGCGAAAAGATACCGGCCTGCCGTCCCCACCTTCAGAGGGTGGGGACGGCAGGCCGGTTTTCACTTATTGAATTCGGAACCGGCTGATGAGACTGTTCAGGGTCCGTGCCTGCTGGGACAGCTCCTTGGAGACTGCGGCGCTTTTTTCCGCGGCGGTAGAGTTATCCTGCACCACCGCCGAGATCTCCTTAATTCCTGTTTCCACCAGCGAGATCATCTCCGACTGCTGAACACTGGCGGCGGCAATCTCATCCATCAAGGTTTTGATAGACTGAATGCAGCTATCGATATCCTGCATGGCAGAAACTTCCAGATCTGTAGATTCTGTTCCAGATTTGGCGCTCTGGATGGACCGGCTGATCAGCTCATTGGTATTCTGCGCGGCTGAAGCGGATTTAGCGGCCAAATTGCGAACCTCATCCGCCACCACAGAAAAGCCCTTTCCCGCACTTCCGGCACGGGCGGCCTCTACTGCGGCGTTCAGCGCCAGAATATTGGTCTGAAACGCGATGTCCTCGATGGTCTTGATAATCGTTCCGATCTGGGCGGAGGACTGGTCGATGTTCCTGGTGGCCGCAGTCAGCTGCTCCATTTTTGTGTCCGCCTCAGCCGCGTAGCCAGTGGCCTGATCCACCAGCGCGCTGGCGCTGCCGCATCGCACGGTGCTGGTCTGGATCTGGGCCGTGATGGCGCTCACATTTGTCACGACGCCGTCAACCGAGGCGGCCTGCTCCGTTGTACCCTGGGCCAGGGCCTGCGCGTCCGTAGAAACCCGAACCGCGCTGGCGCCCACTTCGCCGGCCACCTGGGAAATATCACGGATCACGTTCACCAGATTGGCGTGGATGGACTGCAGGCTGGTGGACAAAACCTTGAAGTCCCCAATATAATAGGACTCGTTCTCGGTAACATCGACGGCAAAATTACCATCAGCCATCTCACCCAGGATGCGTCCCACATCGTCAATGGTCTGCCTCAGACAGCCGCAGACCCGGTGAGTGGTCTGGGCGATCATGCCGATCTCATCCGACCGGCCATAGAATGGCTCCAGCTCCTGGTCTGCGGATAGGTTCAGATCCCCCAGGCGCCCAATGGCGCGCTCCACCACCATGAGCTCCCTGCCCTCCCGGCGCAGGAGCAGCAGGGTGAGCAGGATGACGGCCACGGCAGTCACCGCGCACAGCACACCCACCAAAATGCGTACGTTGGTCACAGTGCCGTAGACCTCGGTTGCGTTGTCTCGAACCATAAACACCCAGCCTCGGTCCTTCAGAAACTTATACACCACCAGCTGTTGGACCCCATCCTCACCCCGGTAGGAATATGTATTGGCCTGGGTGCTGCCGTCCGCCTGAATGCGCTTGATAATCTCCCGGTATCCGGCGTCGGTGGTTTCAGTATTCAAAAGCGAATCGTCCTCATGGTACAGATACACGCCCGTATCCACATTCAGGAATACATATTCGCTGTCGGGCAGGCCCTTGATATCCAGATTCAGCAGCGAGTCCATCAGGTGACTGGCATAGACACCCGCCCCCACGTAGCCGATGCACCGCTCTCCCTCAAAAATGGGGTAGTACATGGATAAAATCATACTGCCTGTGCCCGGGGACTGCATAATGCCCAGATTGGTCAGCCGCTGCTGGGCCAGAATGGTGTCTTGAAAGGTTTTCAGGGAATCCCCCGTACGGGTGGTCATCCCGATAGCCCCCTGTGAGGTGTGGGTCAGGACATGGGTGACCGGGGTGGCGATGTACAGCCCTTCAAACACCCCTTTGGTTGCCGCAAAATCCTCCGTATACTTTTGTGCCTTTGCAAGCAGGGCCGGGTCGTCCGGGTTTAGAAGCAGGTCACGAACCTCGCTGCCCAGGGCAAAGGCGGCCATATATTCTTCCGCGGAGAGCACGTATGCGTCAATGATAGCGGCTCTGGATTCCACGGCGTCAGTCATTTGGTTGGTGATATCGTTTTTGACCACAGAAGCGGCGTTGGTGGATACGACCAGCCAGAGCAGCGCCATCCCCACCAGAGTGATAACGGTTGTAGCAATCCCAATTCGCGCAGCAAGTTTTTTGTTTTCTATAAATCCCATGAAAACTTCCTCCATCGGAAAAGGTTTTGGGCACGGCGCCCTCCAAATTCCCGGGGCCAAAGCCGCGCAGCGAATCCAGCCCCATCTCCAACGGGTAGTATAGCTCATTTTTTTCTATATATCAAGAATTTCGTAATGGCTGTTGGCAAGTCCTCAGCGGCAAAAATCAACGCATCGTAGATTGTTTTTGCGGGCTGAATGGGGTAAAATGTCTTGCGAGGTGAGAAATATGGTCACAGAAAGAAAAAAAGAGCTTTTGAATGCCTACAAGGACCGCCGCCCGGAGATGGGGGTGATCTCCTTCCACTGCCGCCCTGCCGGTGAGATATTTTTAATGCCTGCCGCAGATATCCCCGCAAAATTCAACCGTATCCGCTTTCAGCTCTCTGCGGGGAGCTGCCCCAATAAACGGCTGCAAGCCCTTTGGACACAATATGGCCAGGACGCTTTTGTTCTCCAAACGGCGGCCTGTCTGGAATACGACGACCCAAAGGAGGATCACATGCAGGAGCTAGAAACGCTCTGTGAGCTGTGCCTGCTGGAAACCCCCGGCGCCAGGAGGCTTTAACGCCGGTACTGCCCGAAGGCGCGGGATACCAGCCTGGGAAACGCCGTGTTTGAAGTGCCGGAAAACAAAGCAAGGGTATGCGGGATCGCACACCCTTGCCCCTGCATATGCAGTTTTACAATACCGGCTTACGCCTCCTGATACAGCTCCAGAATGGCTCCATCCTTCCAAACGAAAGCCAGCCGGTCGCCCTTCTCGTTGGCCTCCATGGGGCCGCAGATCACGCTGTCCGCATCGGCGATGTACTTCTCCAGGTCGTCCACCTTATAGGCTACATGGGGGTGGCGGTGGATTTCCTCGGGAAAAGGGGTGCCCTCCTCAAATTTCAGGTACTCGATTTTGTAGTCGTAGTCGTCCACATTGCTCACCCAGAACTTGGCCCCCTCGTTGTAGACCATGTTGGGCTTGCGGTTGGTGATGGGGATTCCGATGTGCATATACTCAGCGGACATGGTTTTTCCTCCTTAATAACAGGCAGAGCCTGTGAATTAGAAGCTGTACCAATAGCCGAAGTATTCAGATTGGCGAGCCAAAATTGCCGGTGGCAAGACGAAAAATCGTGGGAATACTTGGTGTATTTCAAGATTTTTCAACGCAGCCGGTGGGCAATTTGGGCCGTAAAGCTGGGTGCTGAGGCTATTGGTACAGTTTCTTACTGATTGACGTACTTTTTCTCGTACCAGCCCCGGAAGGTGATGGTGATAAAGCCGAACAGCAGGCCGATCACGCAGTACACTCCCTCGGAGATAAATGCGTTGACAAAATCAGCGCCGGGAATATAGCTCATCACGCCGAAGTACACGCCCGCCCCCACAAACACGGCGGGAACAAAATTGACCATCTCAGGCGCGATATCCAGATATAGGATGATGGGCACCAGGATCAGCAGGATGACGGGCATGGCCCAGAAGCCCAGCGCCCCCAGCGCGCCGCCGCCCACCATGATGGCGATGGACGCGGCCATACCGATCCCATAGCCGATCAGCGCCCGCGCGCCCCCCTTGGGCGTACAGCCGCCCAGGAAATACATGGCCCAGGCCTGGAAGGAGATCCAGCCGCCTCCGGCGGCAAGGGGCGGGATGTTGGCGCAGATTGCCTGATCGAGGGCCTGAAGGGCAAATGCCTGGAGGCCGATAAAAAGAGCGATGGGCAGGTATTTTTTTGCGTTCATGGGACGGACCCCTTTCTCAAAATAAAATGGGTCCCCCGCGTTGCAATTTTGGAGCCGATGGTGTATAATAACTGCCGCGAGGGACTTCGCTCCCATCCTCGCCCGATGGGAGCGGCGTTGGTCTTTCGCGCTGCGGGGAGGGCCCTTCGGGCCCTCCCTATTTATGTAGTTACCGCTGATTTTTCACTTCCTGATAGACCTCATATGCCTGGGCGGGGGTAAAGCCCTCGTGCACCACCCTGCCGATGGCCTGGGCCATGCCGGCGGGGGAATCGGACTGGAAAATGTTGCGGCCCATATCCACCCCATGCGCCCCCTCCTGAATGGCCTTATACGCCATCTCCAGCGCCTCCAGCTCCGGCAGCTTCTTGCCGCCTGCGATGACAATGGGGACGGGACAGGCGGCAGCCACCCGCTCAAAGCCCTCGCAGTAGTAGCTCTTCACCACATTGGCCCCGTTCTCCGCCAGCACCCGGGTGGCCAGCAGGAAAAACTTTTCCGTGCGCGCCATCTCCTTGCCCACGGCCACCACCCCCAGGGTGGGGATGCCGTACCGGCTCCCCGCGTCGGCGGTGCGGGCCAGCAGTTCCAGGGACCGGCTCTCGCCGGGGGCGCCGATAAAGGTCTGCACCGCCATGCAGTCGGCATTCATCTCAATGGCGCTGTTGATGTCGCAGGCGATGCCGCCGCCGTTGGACATGTCGTCATAGAGAACAGTGGAATCATAGGTCACACGGATACACTTTGCCGCCGGGGCGGCCGGGGAAACGCAGGAGCGGATAGTCCCTCTGGTACCCATGAGCACGTCCACATAGGGGATGAGGGGCGGGATTACCAGGTCGATTCGCTCCAGCCCGGCGGTGGGCCCCATGATGTAGCCGTGGTCAAACGCCAGCATGACGGTGTTGCCGGACTGGGGGCGGAACATCCGGGCCAGCCGGTTTTTCATGCCCCAGGCGCAGTGGGCGTTCCCCTTGACGTAAAAGCCCTCCTGCGCGGCGGGCACGTCCAAATGGTAGTCGTGGGCCGCCTTGTTGCCGATGTTGTCAGCCATGGCTCACTCCTTGCTGTAGGCGGGGGTGTGGCAGGGAGCGCCCCACAGGCGGATAAATTCCTCGTCCCACTTGGCGATGTTCATCTGGAAGCCGCCCGCCTCCTGGACGGTGAGGATCTCGCCCACCATGCTGGCCACGACCTCCACGCCCCTGGCCTTCAGGAATTCCACCGTGTCCTTGAACAGCACCAGCATTTCCATCATGGTGGTAGCGCCGCAGCCATTGATCATGACAAACGCCTTATCTCCGGCCTTCAGCTCCAGCTTTTTGCACAGGGCGTCCGCCACCGTGGACACGGTATCCTTGGAGGACATCATAGGCACCCGCACGCCGCCGCCTTCGCCGTGCTGGCCCGCGCCGATCTCCATCAGGTCGGTATCGCCCAGGTCGCCGAAGGACATGCCGTTCTGGGGGTGGGTGGCGTCGGTGGACTTGACGGTAACGGAGGCCATGCTGTCGGCATAGCGCTGGGCGATGGCGGCCACCTCATCCAGGCTCTTGCCCTCCTTGGCCGCTGCCGCCGCGATGTGATACAGGGCCACCGCCCCGGCCAGGCCCCGCTTATTGTCCTCGCCGTTGGGATCGTACTGGATCTCCTCGCCGGTGACTACCTGACGCACGTTCAGACCGGCCTTCTGCGCCAGCTTCATGGCCTGCTTGCCCGCCAGCTGGTCGCCCGCATAGTTCAGGGTGAGCAGCAGCACGCCATGGCCTTTATCGGCCAGCTTCATGGCGTCGAACACCAGCTGGCCATTGGGGGCGGCAAAGATATCGCCCACCGCCTGGATGTCCAGCATCCCCCTGCCCACAAACCCGGCTTGGGCGGGCTCGTGGCCGGAGCCGCCGTAGGTAACGATGGTAACCCGGTCCGCGCCGGCCAGATCCTTGCTGATGACCAGATGGCCGTCCACATCCAGAATGTCGGGATAGGCCAGCCCCAGGCCAATCAGCTCTTCGTCGGTGATGGTCTCGGGGGCGTTGATAAACTTCTTCATTTTCATATGGAATCCATCTCCTTACAGTATTTCAGGCCCGCGCCAGGCCCTGGAAGAAATAAGACATAGACACCGCTCCGGCGTCCGGGGTGCCGATGGTCTTCTCACCGTAGCTCTTGGCCCGGCCAAATTTGGACACAAACTGCTTGCTGTCCTCCGCCCCCTGGGCGGCAGCCCGGGCAGCAGCCTCAAACAGGCCGCTCTCATCGGCCCCTTCGTAGGCCGCGATGGCCTCGCTAGCGGGGATAAGAGCATCCATCATGGTTTTGTCCCCCACCTTTGCGCCGGACATATCGTTCAGCTCCTCCAGCGCCCGGGCAAACATGGCCTGCAGGCCCGCCACGTCGATCTCGTCCCCCTCCGGGGCCCCCTCCTGCATCCCGTCCAGCCAAGTGTTCCACAGGGGGACCGCACTGCCGCCGTTCAGCGTCATAACGGCCATGGCCGCATCGTCCAGCATGGACTGGATGCCGCCTCCCGGCTGCTCCACCGCGCGGCCAATGGCCCCGGCGATCTTGGCCATGGTTAAGCCGTGGTCGGCGTCACCAAACCGGGAATCAATTTCCGTCAGCTCTTCCTCCGCCGACAGCACCGCCCCGCAGGCGTTTTTCAGCCTCGCGGCGAATTCGGTCTTTGTCATCCTGTTTCACCTCCTCCGCATTCACATTTGTTACATTCGCAAAAACACAATACCATATCATGTTACATAAGTCAACATAGTAAATCGCTTTTCCCTGAATTATACAGAATCTGCATCTTAAAATTGTGTGAAATGCACAGAAAAAGGCTCCCCAAATTGGAGGGCCAATTTGGGGAGTTACAAATGTTATCAATTGTCCAGCAGGGCCTTCACCAGCTTTGACCGGGCGGCCAGGTGTGTGAATATCCCGGTTCTCAGGGCGCCCTCCAGCGCCTTGACGCTGGTGTTGGCAGAGCACACCCCGATGATATTGGGACATTGCCGCAGGGTTTCGATGGGAATCTGAATGGCAAAATCCTGCTCGGATTGAATGACCGTGCCTGCCTCGTTAAAGTAATAGACCAGCATCCGTCCGCAGGCCCGCTGGCGCTGGAGCAGGCTGCCGTACCGCACCAGGGAGGCGAAATCGGGGCTGGAGGGGTAGTCGCCGATGTTGACCAGCGCCGTGTCCAGCCCCTCCCACTGCTGGTAAATTTGGCGGTAGACCTCGGTGGAGCACAGCACCTGTTTTTCCTCCAGGCTGTCGGGCAGGGCGGGAAGATAGAGAAAATGGGGCGTAGCCCCCAGCTGCTGGGCCATCAGCCGGACATTCTCGTTGGATTGGTAGTTTCGGGCGGGGATGCTGGCATTGCCCACCAGTGGGCATATGTCGGTAACGGCGCTGTCCGGCCGGGGGTTTTCCTCCAGCCAGGTCACCAGCTGGCCGATGAGATAACCCCAGCCCACCCCCAGCCGCCGGGTGCCCAGCTGGCCCAGCAGCTCCACCGCACCCTGGGAGAGCAGCCGGTTTGTGGCGTCGTTGTCCTCGCCGTCCTCCACCAGCACGCCGCCCCGGATGGATCCGGACAGACGCAGCCGGTCCATCAGCCGGGTGGTCTGCGCCCCCGGCTCATGAACTGTGATCTCCACAATCCCCAGTTCCCGGGCCTCAGACAGCATCCTGCTCACCAGCGGACGGGACACCCCCAGTTCCTGGGCGATATCGCTCTGCTTCTGATCCTCCAGGTAATACCGCCTGGCCACATAGGCCAGCTTCTTTTGCTTTTCCAGACTAGATTCCACAAAAACGCTCCTTATGCCCGACATGCCGTTACATATGTTATCAAATTATTTATAGCATAAAAAACGGGGGAATGCAAGTGTGGAAAGGCGCGGTACAGGCCGTAAAGGCTTGCTGCATGCATCAGGCAGCAAATCATAACAAGCCCGGCGCCATCGAGTTCCCACTGGATGAGGCTTGATAACTCCCCGCCTTTGTGTTATGCTGGGCACAGAAAGAATTTGGAAAGGTTGGATCGTCATGGCCAAGAAGATACTAAAGTTGGTGGGGCTTGCCCTGGGCGCGGTGGTGCTGGCCGCCGTTGTCCTGGTGGCTTGGCTCACCATACGGGAATACAAGCCGGATGCGGTGGAGGGTGTGGAGATCGCCGCCTTTGCCAATCAGGCCATCGCCCCGGGGGACAGCTTCACCGTATCCACCCAAAACACCGGCTACGCCGGCCTGGGTGCGGATTCCGACTTCTTCATGGACGGCGGAGCGGACGTAGCCCCCACCCGGGAGCAGATGGAGGCCAACCTGGCGGGCCTCTCCGGCCAGCTGGCCGGGCAGCAGGCCGACGTGTATTTCCTCCAGGAGGTGGACACCGGCTCCTCCCGCACCTACGGCGTGAATCAGAGCTACCTCCACACCCTCAACGAATCCTCCGAACGGTGCTATTCCTCTTCCTATGCCCTGAATTACTCCTGTGATTTCGTCCCCTTCCCCTGGCCCCCGCTGGGCAAGGTTCACAGCGGCCTCCAAACCCTCAGCCGGTTCAATGTGGACAAGGCGGAGCGCATCGCCCTGCCCTGCCCCTTTTCCTGGCCGGTGTCCGCCGCCAACCTGAAGCGGTGCCTGTTGGTGAACTATGTGCCGCTGGAGGGCTCGGACAAACAGCTGGTGCTGGTCAACCTCCATCTTGAGGCCTACGACGACGGCGAGGGCAAGGCCGCCCAGACAAAAATGCTTATGGATTTCCTCACCGGCGAGTACGCGAAGGGCAATTACGTCATTGCAGGCGGCGACTTCAACCAAACCTTCCCCGGCGCGCTGGACGCCTACCCCATCCAGGACCCGTCCCTGTGGACCCCCGGCGTGCTGGAAAACGCCATTCTCCCCGAGGGCTGGCAGTTTGCCTGCGACCTGTCCACCCCCAGCTGCCGCCTGCTCAACCACCCCTATGACCCAAACCCCGCAGGCAATCAATTCTACATCATCGACGGCTTTATCCTCTCTCCCAACGTCAGGCTTGACCGGGTGGAAACGCTGGATCACCAATTTCAATACACCGACCACAACCCGGTGATTATTGAGGTCACTCTGGAATAAAATAGGCAGGCCGGGCCGCAGGGCCGTGAGAGATGCTCACAGCCCTGCGGCCCGCCGTCCTTTCAAGGTATCATATACACCTGCGTGTCCTCCACGCTCTTTTCATAAAACACCATCCGCCACTCCGCCGGCCCTCCTGGCTGGAAGCGCAGGGCGGAGCAGGCAGCCTGCCGCCGGGCGCTCCCCCCATTGGCCAGCACCACCGCCGCAGGGCCGTCCGCGCCCCCGATCACCCCCAAGGCCACCGCGTTGAACGCCGTCGGCCCCATAGGGTTCGGGGGCGTTTTTCTGCGGGGCCGGTCGCCCTCCCCGCAATCCCGGATGTCCACCGCCCCCTGGGGTAGCTCCGGCCACACGGCGTAGGTCATGGCGGTGAAGTGGGTGGGATATTCCCACTCGTCATCGTCAAAGCTCGTATCCAATACCCGCTGCTCGTACTCCTCCACGTGTAAAATGTGCTCCCGCCCTGTGATCGGATGGGTAAACGGGAACTCCTCCCCCACCCCGGACACAGCAAACCGGGGCCCTGGCTGCGCGGCGGGGGACTGGGATAGGGTAAGCGTCAGGCTTTTCAGCTTGGGCTTTGTTTTTGTCGCCCAGGGAAAGCACGCCCGCCAGAACAGCCAGCACTTTTCCTGATTCAGACCATAGTGCTCCAGCACCCACAGCCCCTCATAGTTCTGCTGGTTCCGTTCCCCCTGCCCTTCCCAGTCCGGGCGGCAGTCCGGCGGCGTCCAGCCAAAGCCGGAGCCGCTTTCCTGCCGCAGCGCCCTGCCGTTGACACACGCCTCGATGTCAAAGCTCACGCCCATGGGGTTGTCCGCCTCCTGCCGGTCACTCTCCTCCGGGGTGAGGGCCCGGCCCTCCTCCATCCATGGCCGCCACTTCTCCCAGAACTCCCGCATCCGCTCCGGCTCAATCTCCATGCAAAGATCCGCCACCAGTCCCTTTCCGCAGAGGTACACCGCCGGGACATGCCAGACGCTGCCGCCCCACTCAAAGGTTTTGTCCACCGGGATCTCCTGCCCCGGCCTCTCCCGGCCCCCGCCTCCGCCGTACGTCACCCGCCATGCCGGGGCCTGAGGCGGCGGAGACGGTCTGCCCACAAAGTCCCAGTAGTCCTCCCCGAAGCGTAACGCGCCGTAGTCAAAGGAGGACTGTATTCCCTTGATATACCCGTAGGGGTCGTCCATAGGAGCCAGCCCCATCCCGTCCCCCAGCGCGTCCAGGGCCGCCCGGCGCTCCCCGTCCGGCGGGTACTGCGCCAGGTATTCGTCAAACTGCACCCGGCTCCAGCCGTGGGCCTGCTCCGCCGCGTCTATGCCGCCGCAGGCCAGCACCAGGCGGATAAAATCCGCAAAGCTCCCGGCCAGCGGCTGCACATAGTCCCCCGGCAGGTTGGCGGGGCTGACGGCAAACACCATCTCTCCAAAGCCCTCCACAAAGCAAAAGTGGATGCCGTCCACCCCCGCCCAGCCGATGACCTGCGCCCCCAGCGGGGTGCAGAAGTAGTCCCCGCGCGTATCTCCCCGCTCCAGCCCCAGCCAGGATCGATCCAGCTCCAGCGCCTGAAATCTCTCATATGCCGTCATGTGCCATTCCTCCCCTGGTCCTTTGCGGAATAAGGATTCCAAGTGTATTTCAAGATTTTTCAACGCGGCCGGCGGCAATTTTGGACGCAAAGCTGGGTGCTGAGGCTATTGGTACAGCTTCTTACGCCAGCACCGCCCGGTGAAATACCTTTTTGCCCTTTTTGATGATGACGCCCTCCCCGGCAAAGCGCTCCTTCGGGAACTGGGCGGCGGGGTCGGACACCTTCTCATCCGCCACCATCACGCCCCCCTGCTGCACCAGTCGCCGGGCCTCACCGTTGGAGCCCGCCAGACCACACTTTACCAGCAGTGTCAGCGCACCGATGGAGCCGCCGGTGAAATCATCCCCGGACAGCGCGGTGGACGGCATATCGGCCGCGTCCCCGCCGCTGGAGAAGAGCGCCCGGGCGGCGGCCTGGGCCTTATCCGCCTCCTCCCTGCCGTGAACCATGCTGGTCAGCTCCCAGGCGAGGATCTCCTTAGCCTGGTTGAGCTGGGCGTCCTTCCACTGATCCATCTCATCGATCTGCTCCAGGGGGAGGAAGGTGAGCCAGCGCACGCACTTCATCACGTCCGCGTCCCCCACGTTGCGCCAGTACTGGTAGAAGTCATAGGGGCTGGTCCTGTTGGGGTCCAGCCACACCGCGTTGCCTGCCGTCTTGCCCATCTTGTTCCCCTGGGAATCGGTGAGCAGGTTGATGGTCATACAGTGGGAATCCTTCCCCAGCTTGCGCCGGATGAGCTCGGTCCCTCCCAGCATATTGCTCCACTGGTCGTTGCCGCCGCACTGGAGGTTGCAACCCACCGTCTGGAACATGTGGTAAAAGTCGTAGGACTGCATGATCATATAGTTGAACTCCAGGAAGGACAGCCCCTTTTCCATGCGCTGCTTGTAGCAGTCCGCCCGGAGCATGTTGTTCACCGAGAAGCAGGCCCCCACCTCCCGCAGCAGGTCCACATAGTTGAGGCTGAGCAGCCAGTCGGCGTTATTGAGCATCATGGCCTGTCCGGGGCCGTCGCCAAAGTCGATAAACCGCTCCATCTGGCGCTTGAAGCACTGGGCGTTGTGGTCGATGTCCTCCCGGGAGAGCATCTTGCGCATGTCGGTGCGGCCGGAGGGGTCGCCGATGGTGGTGGTGCCCCCGCCGATGAGGGCGATGGGCTTATTTCCCGCCTGCTGGAGCCGCTTCATCAGCGTCAGGGTCACAAAATGCCCCGCCGTCAGGCTGTCCGCCGTGCAGTCGTAGCCGATATAAAAGGTGGCCTTGCCGTTGTTGATGAGGTTTTTCACCTCGTCCTCGCTGGTGACCTGGGCCACCAGGCCCCGGGCCACAAGTTCGTCGTAAAGCGTCATGATCAGTTCTCCTTTATTTTTTATAATATATCAATGTCATTTTATGATTGATCTCTCGCGTCTCCCCAGTTGGGCGGTAGCCCGCCTTTTCATACAGATGGCAGTTCCCCTTTTCTTGCTGGATCGTATCCAGCTCCCAGTTTTCGCCCCCGTACAGCTCCTCTGCCAGCCTGATCGCCTGCTGAGCCATCCCCCGGTTGCGGTATTCCGGCAGAACGAACAGCGGAGAAATTCGTTTGCTTTCATTCTCTCGAGCAACGATTCGAATACCTCCAACTGGTTCTTCTCCCCATTTGATCCAGTAAAAGAAGGAGCCCGGCTGCGCCATTTTGCTTCGCACGCGTTCCAGCGTTTCACAGGCCGGGTTGGTCTGCGTATCTTGATACCTTTCCAGCAGCTCCGAAAAAGCCAGCCTCTGCATCTGCCAAAACTGCTGCGCCTCTTCCAGCGGAACCTTTTTCAATTGTATTTCGCCCTTAATCAAAATCACCCCCTGTCCCTTTGGGACAGAGGGCGAAAGCTCGCGGTACCACCTCTGTTTTGCCGTCCCCTCGCAGAGACGGCCTCAGGGAGTCCCCAGCAGGACCCCGGCGCTGTACCGGGCGCACCCGTCCGGCCCTACTGGGGAAACTCCCGTTCAGGCGGCCGCTCCGAGGGGTATTCGCCAACCGTTTCTGTCCCCCTTCCACCAAAACGGGGGCTCTCTGGGCAGAAAACCTGTTGGCTACTGGTCCTCATCCTTACGTTGATTAGGATCATATCACAGCAAACACGCTTTGTCAAATTATTTATTCCGGCAGCAGCCCGAAGTGCCGCAGCGCCTTGGACACGCCGCCGTTGTCCACCGTGTCGGTGACATAATCCGCCATGGCCTTTACCGCCTCGTCTCCATTGCCCATGGCCACTCCAGTCCCGGCCAGCGCCAGCATGGTCATGTCGTTCTCCCCGTCGCCGAAAGCCATGACCTCCTCCGGGGCCAAGCCATAGCGCTCCATGGCCGCCCGGATGCCCACGTCCTTGCCGCCGTCCCTGGGGATCACGTCGATGCCCAGGGGGTGCCAGCGGGTATAGGTGCAGCCCGGCATGGCATCCAGAAACGCCCCCTCTTCGTTTGGCGGGACGAAGGGGACAAACTGGTATACCTTCCCCTCCAGCATCCACTCCAGCGGACACACCGGGTAGAGCGTGGTATGGAGAAATCGATAGATATCCCGCACCCGGTCGTTAATCTGGGTGAGATAGCTCTCCCCGTTCCCCTCCAGCAGAGCGGGAATCTCAGGGTTGCTGCGCAGCACCTGATAGGCGCCCCGCATGTCCGCCAGGTCAATGGGCCGATCCCGGAAGGGAACGCCCTCTCCGTCGCAGCAGAACTGCCCGTTGATGGTCACATAGCCGTCAAACCGCGCCCCCCGGAGCATCCCGGTGGTCTCCAAATCCTGCAACGCCCGGCCTGTGCTGAGGAAGGTTTTGATTCCCCGTTCCCGCAGGGCGTTCAGGTCTGCCATCAGCCCGTCGGGCAGAAACTTCTGGGCAAAGGACACCAGCGTCCCGTCTATATCGAAAAATACCGCTTTGATCATCGTTTCTTCTTGGCTCCCGTCTTGTAATCTTGGGCTGTGGCCAGCAGCTCCTCGGCCCCCTCCAGCATCACCGCCGTGGCCTGGCCGCCGCTGAGCCGTGCCAGCTCCTCCCTGCGCCGGGGGCGGTCCAGCCGCTCCACCCGGGTGAAGGTGCGCCCGTCGGCCTCCCCCTTCTCCACGGAGAAGTGCACGTCCCCCATGGCGGCAATCTGGGGCAGGTGGGTGACGCACAGCACCTGCCGGCCCTTGGACACCTCGAACAGCTTCCGGGCCACCTTCACCGCCGCCCGGCCGGACACGCCGGTATCCACCTCGTCGAAAATGAGGGTGCTCACCTGCTCCGTCTCCGCCAGCACATTTTTCAGCGCCAGCATGATCCGGGACAGCTCGCCGCCCGAGGCAATCCTGTTGATGGGCTTGAGCGCCTCTCCCAGGTTGGCGGACATGAGGAAGCGCACCGTGTCCATGCCGGTGGCGTCCATGCCGTCGGGAGCGTCCTTGGGGGCAAACTCCACCTGGAAGCGCACCTTGGGCATGTCCAGCTGGGTCAGCTCCGACTGGATGCGCTTTGCCAGCTCCTGTGCCGCCTTATGCCGCCGGGCGGACAGCTCCCCCCCCGCCTTGACCGCCCAGGCCAGCGCTTTTTCCAGCTCCTTGTCCAGCCGGTTTATCCGATCCTCGGAAAACTGGATGGCGTCCAGCTCCTCCCGGCACCTATCCAGGTAGGCCAGCATCTCCGCCACCGTGCCACCATACTTCTTTTTCAGCCGGTACAGCCGGTCCAGCCGCTCCTCAATCTCGTCCAGCTCACCGGGGTAGAAGTCCAGCGTTCCCCGCAGATCCCGCACCAGCTCCGCCAGGTCGTCGGCATCGCAGCGCAGCTGCTCCGCTTTTTCCGAGAGCTCCCGCAGCCCTTCGCTGTACCGCCCCCCCTGGGCCAGGCGGTTCCCCGCCTCCATCAGCAGCGACACCGCCCCCTCGCCGTCCTCCCCGCCGGTGAGGGCCTGCCAGGCCCCGTCCACCGCATCGGTGAGCCGCTCGGCGTTGCGCAGCACCTCCCTGCGCTGGGAGAGCTCCTCGTCCTCTCCCTCCCGCAGCTCCGCCTTTTCCAGCTCCTCAATCTGGTAGGTAAGGGTGTCCATCCGCCGGGCCTTCTCCCCATCGTCCATCTGGAGCTTATCCCGCTCCCGGCGCAGCTCCCGCACCTGGGCATAGGCTGTGGAAAATGCCTCCAGAACGTCCTGTGTCCCCCCGAAGCTGTCCAGGTAGCCCAGGTGGCACTCCTCGTCCAGCAGCTGCTGGCCGTCATGCTGCCCATGGACGTTCACCAGCTGCTGGCCCAGCTCCCGCAGCTGTGTAACCAGCAGGGGCCGGCCGTTCACCCGGCAGGCGTTTTTCCCGTCCGCCTGGATGGACCGCTCAATGAGCAGCTCCCCGTTTTTGTCCGGACCCATCCCCTGCTCCTCAAACCAGGGCAGGGCAGGCAGATCCCGGAACAGGGCGGACACCCGGGCGGATTTCGCCCCCGTTCGGATCAGATCCCGGCTGGTGCGCTCCCCCATGATGGCGCCGATGGAGTCGATGACGATGGATTTGCCCGCGCCGGTCTCGCCGGTGAGGACGTTAAACCCCTGGTCAAAGGTGATGTCCGCCTGGGAGATCACCGCGATATTCTCAATATGCAGCAAACTGAGCACGTAACCTCACCCCTCCAGCATGGATTCGATTTCCCGGGTCAGCTCCTCCGCCACCCGGCTGGTGCGCATGATGAGAATGGCGGTGTCGTCCCCCGCCAGCGAGCCCACAAAGCCCTCCAGCTCCATGCCGTCCAGAGCCGCCGCCGCCGCGGGGGCCAGCCCGGGCATGGTCTTGACCACCACAATGTTCTGGGCCGCCTCGCAGGAGGCCACCCCCTCTTTAAAGATGTTTTTCAGCCGCCCGGCAAAGCTGTGCTCCGCCGGCTTGGGGGCAGGGCACACGTAGCGGTAGTTCCCGTCCCTCCCCGGCTGCTTGACCAGATTGAGCTCCTTGATGTCCCGGGAAATGGTGGCCTGGGTGGCCCGGATTCCCCGCCGGCCCAGCTGGTTCAGCATCTGTTCCTGGGTTTCCACATCCTGCTCCCGGATGATCCGCAGGATCTCCGCCTGACGCCTGCCCTTCAAATCCCTCACGCCTTTCCCAGTTTTTGATTGATCCGCTCGTAAAAGCTGCGCCCGGTGAGCTTCACCAGCTGGGTGGCCTGCTTGGAGCGCCGGCACTCCACCCAGTCCCCGGGCTGAATGCGGAAGGCCCTTCCCCCGTCCACCGACAGGTAAGCCGTCTTTTTGCCCCCCGGCGTCAGCCGTACGCCCACCGACCGGCCCGCACCCAGCACAAAGGGCTTGGCGTGCAGGGAATGGCCGCAGATGGGCGTGATGATGATGTTCTCCGCCGTGGGCTCCACGATGGGCCCCCCAGCCGCCATGGAGTAGGCGGTGGAGCCGGTGGGGGTGGACACCACCAGCCCGTCCCCGGCAAAGGACGAGATAACCGCCCGGTCCCCCGTCACCTCCAGATCCAGCACCCTGGCCACCGCGCCCTTGGTAACCACTGCGTCGTTGAGCGCCTGCTCGGTAAAAACGCTGTGCCCCTCCCTGCGTACGGATACGTCCAGCATCATTCTGCGCTCAATGCTGAACCGCCCCCCGGCCAGCCGGGTCAGCAGGGACAGCTCGTTGTGCTCCAGCTCCGCCATGAAGCCGATGCTGCCCAGATTGATGCCCAGCACCGGGATGCCTCTGGCGTTGGCCTCATGGGCGGCGTGGAGGATGGTGCCGTCCCCGCCGAAGCATGTCAAAATGTCCGCGTCGGACAGCTCCGCCTCCAAATTGCCCAAGGCCACATTGGAGGGCAGTTCCAGCCGTCCCCCCTGCTCCACCTCAAAGGGCAGGCAGATGGCGGTGGACGCCCCGGCGTTCTCCAAAATGCGCTGGGCGGCTTGGGCGGCCCGGAGCCCCCGGTCCCGGAAGGGATTGGGACTGAGTACGATTTTCATGCTTCCCTCACCCTTTCAGCGCCTGGTGTGAGCGTTCCACCAATTCCCTCAGGTCCAGCGCGGCCCGCTCCCCCGCCCCCGCCTGGAGGAAGCCCAGGTACTCAATATTCCCTTCCGGCCCCCGAATGGGCGAGAAGTCCAGCCCCAGCACCGCAAAATCCGCCTGGGCCGCGTGGTCCAGAAAGTGCTCCAGCACCTCTAAATGGACGGCCTGGTCCCGGACCACCCCCTTTTTACCCACCTTCTCCCTGCCGGCCTCAAACTGGGGCTTCACCAGGGCGGCCACCTGTCCGCCCTGGGCCATCAGCGGCCGCAGGGCAGGGAGAATCAGCCCTAAAGAGATGAAGGACACGTCAATGGAGGCAAAGCCCAGCGGCTCGGGGATCTGCTCACGGGTCAAATACCGGGCGTTGGTGCGCTCCAGGCACACCACCCTGGGGTCGTTTCGGATGGACCAGGCCAGCTGGCCATAGCCCACGTCCACGGCGTATACCCGGTTCGCCCCGTTTTGCAGCATACAGTCTGTAAAGCCGCCGGTGGACGCACCGATGTCGGCGGCGGTACAGCCGGTCAGGGTGATGGGAAAAACCTCCATGGCCTTTTCCAGCTTCAGCCCACCCCGGCTGACATAGCGCAGCCCTCCCCGAACCTCCAGGGGGGCGTCCTCCTCCAAGGTGAGGCCCGGCTTGTCGCAGCGGCGCTCCCCGGTGTACACCTGTCCAGCCATGATGACGGCCTGGGCCTTCTGGCGAGTGTCCGCCAGTCCCCGCTCCACCAGAAGCAGATCCACGCGCTTTTTAGCCACCGTCCATCACCTCCGCCGCCCGCCGGGCGATGGACGCCCCGTCAATACCGCACAGGGCACGCAGCTCCGCCACGGTACCCTGCCGGACAAAACGGTCCCCCAGGTTCACCAAGGCCAGTTTGAGCCCAGCCACGCCCCGGAGCGCCAACTCGGCGGCCAGCCGCCGCCCCACGCATCCCGCGTCCACGCATTCTTCCGCTACCACCAGCCGCCCGGTCTTTTTCGCACAGGCGGCCACGGTGTCCACGTCCAGGGGGGAAATGCTGTTGAGCTTCACCACCTGGGCGGACCTCCCCTTTTCCTCCAGAAGCCGGGCGGCCTCCACCGCCTCGTTCACCATCGTCCCATAGGCGGCGATGGTCACGTCCGTGCCCGGGCGGATGACGCTGGCCCCCTCAATACCGCACAGGGCGCGGAACTTCCCCTCGCCCCCCCTGGGATAGCGCACCGCCACCGGGCCCCGCACCTTCTCCACCGCGTAGCGCAGCATGGCGCGCAGCTCCTCAAAGCTGGCGGGGCAGTAGATCTTCATTCCGGGCACGGAGCTCAGGTAGGCTATGTCGAATACGCCGTGGTGGGTCTCCCCGTCCTCGCCGGACAGCCCGGCCCGGTCCACGCCGAAAACCACATGGAGGTTTTGAATGGCCACGTCATGAATCAGCATATCGTAGGCGCGCTGCAAAAAGGTGGAGTAGATGGCCGCCACCGGGATCATGCGTTGCTTGGCCATCCCCGCGGCCATGGAAACCGCGTGCCCTTCGGCGATACCCACATCAAAAAAGCGGCTGGGAAACTCCCTGGCAAAGCCCGTCAGCCCCGTGCCGTCGGGCATGGCGGCGGTGATGGCGGCCACATCGTCCCGCTCCCGGGCCAGCCGGCACAGGGCGTCCCCAAACACGCAGGAGAAGCTCTCCCCGCCGGGGCTCAGGGGCGCGCCGTCCTCCACCCGGAAGGGCCCAACCCCGTGGAAACGGTCCGGCTCCCTCTCCGCCGGGGCATACCCCTTCCCCTTGATGGTCTTGATGTGGAGCAGCACCGGGCTGTTCAGCTCCTTGGCGTACCGCAGCAGCCGGGTGAGGTAGTTCACATCATGTCCGTCCACCGGCCCCAGGTAAGTAAAGCCCATGTCCTCGAACATACTGCAATGGAGCACGGCGTTTTTCACCGCCTGCT
The DNA here is from genome assembly GCA_910587255.1 of uncultured Oscillospiraceae bacterium. Lineage (GTDB taxonomy): Bacteria > Bacillota > Clostridia > Oscillospirales > Oscillospiraceae > Enterenecus. Next base: position 23,951 of record CAJUKT010000073.1, on the reverse strand, counting down.
TGGCCCTGTGGGTAAAGCGGTACAGGCCCCGGCCCACCGCCGTGGCGCCCGTGACCCTGCGATAGAACTTTTTGAATTGCAGGTACTGGGGCTTGAGCCGCTGCTGGGCCAGGTGCTGCGCCACCCCGCCCACATTTTTGGTGATGGACATCCCGTTGTCGTTGAGGATGACCACCAGCTGCTCCCTGCTCTGCCCGGCGTCGGACAGCCCCTCATAGGCGAGCCCGCCGGTCATGGCCCCGTCCCCCAGCATGGCCAGCACGGAATAATCCTCCCCGCTCAGCGTCCTGGCCCGGGCCATCCCCAGGGCCACCGACACCGCGTTGGAGGCATGTCCGGCGATAAAGGCGTCCGCGCGGTGCTCCCGGGGCTTGGGGAATCCGGACAGCCCCCCCAGCTTGCGCAGGGTGCCCATCTGATCCCCCCGCTGGGTCAAAATCTTGTGGGCATAGCACTGGTGGCCCACGTCGAACACCAGCCGGTCTGTCTCCAGATTGAATACCCGGTGGACCGCCACCGTGGCCTCCACCACCCCCAGGCTGGAGGCCAGATGCCCCCCGGTGCGGGACACGCTGGAGATGATCTGCCCCCGCAGCTGGTCGCACAGCAGCTTTGCCTGAATGTCGGTGAGGGTATTCAGCTGTTCGGGACCCATGGCCGCCCCTCCTCTCCTGTCGGTTCGTCTGTCCTCACGGCCCAAAGGCAATCAGGCTGCCCACCAGCCCCACCACGATGCCCAGCACCGAGCCCACCGCCACCTGGAGGGGAGTGTGGCCGATCAGCTCCTTCAGGTCCCGTTCAAAGTTCTCCGGCTTGAACTGCTCCCAGTTGTGCAGAATATAGTTGAGCACCTTGGCCTGCTCCCCCGTCTCCCGGCGGACGTGGGCGGCGTCGTACATGACGATAAAAGCCATCACGACCGATATGGCGAACACCGCCGAGTCAAACCCGGCGCTCATGCCGCACGACACGGCGGCGCCGCACACCAGCGCCGAGTGGGAGCTGGGCATACCGCCTCCGCTGGTGAGATAGCTGATATCAAACTTTCGGTAGACCGCAGTGGTAATGAGCAGCTTCAGCCCCTGGGCCACCGCCCAGGCGGATATGGCAATCAACAAGATCGGGAACATCACACATTTCTCCTTGGTCGCAGGGAGCTGCGGGCGTCCGCCGTTCCCCCCTTAATTTTTTCTCTGTGCCATCAAGTCGGCCAGGCCGCACAAAAACGCCGGGCGCGGAAAAGCCCCCCGCACGCTCTGTTTGGCCTCCTCCGTCAGCGTCTCCACCAGCTCCCGGCACTTGTCCAGGCCGTACAGCGCGGCAAAAGTCGTTTTCCCGTTCTCCGCGTCCGACCCGATGGGCTTGCCCAGCTCCTCCTCGGTGGATTCCACGTCCAGCATGTCGTCCCGGATCTGGAAGGCCAGCCCCAGCCGGCGGGCGTATCGCTCCGCCGCTGCCCACTGCTGCGGGGACGGCTCCACCGGGGAGGCCGTCAGCCCCAGCAGGCAGGCCGCCTCCAGCAGCGCGGAGGTCTTCCACCCATGGATTTGATCAAGCGCCTCCCCGTCCAGCTCCCGGCCCTCATTGACGATATCCAGGTACTGTCCGGCGCACATGCCCGCGCAGCCCGCCGCCCTGGCCAAAATGGCGCAGGCCCTGCCGTTGGCGGCGGAGCTGGTCCGCTTGGAGCCGGCCAGCCGCTCAAAGGCCGCCGCCTGCAATGCATCCCCCGCCAGCAGGGCCAGCCATTCGCCGTACCTCACGTGGCAGGTGGGCTTGCCCCGGCGCAGCCCGTCGTCGTCCATGCAGGGCAGGTCGTCATGGATTAAGGAATAGGTGTGCAGCATTTCCACGCCGCAGGCATAGTCCAGCGCCGGCTCCATCTCTCCGCACAGCGCCTGGCAGAACTTCAGCGCCAGCACGGGCCGCACCCGCTTCCCCCCGGCCAGCAGGCTGTACCGCATGGCGTCCAGCAGCTCCCGCTGGGGCCCGTCCTCCCGGAAGCAGCCCTTCAGCTCCCCCTCCGCCAGGTCCAGGGCCTCCCGGTATTCCCTGTCAAATTCCATCGTCTTCCTCCCCCTCGAAGGGAACCTCCCGGCCGTCAGCCAGCAGCAGATTCACCTTCTGCTCCGCCTGGTCCAGCAACTGCTCGCACTGCCCCGCCAGCTTGGCCCCTTCCTCAAACAGCTTCAGCGACTGGTCCAGGCCGCACTCGCCCTTTTCCAGCTGGGCCACGATGGCCTCCAGGCGGCCCATGGCCTCCTCAAAGGACTGCTTTTTCACCGCCATGTCCTCTCCTCCTTGTCCTTTACAACGCAGTTCAGCACGCCGCCGGCCACCAGCACGTCCAGCCGGTCCCCGGCCTCCACCTGGGCGCAGGAGGATACCACGTCCTCCCCCCGCCGGGCGATGGCGTACCCCCGGCCCAGCACCTTCAGCGGGCTCAGCGCGTCCAGCCCCGCCGACAGGCGGCCCAGCGCGGCCCTTTTTTTCACGCTCTGGGCCCGCAGCGCCATGGGCAGCCGGGCCTGACACGCCGCCAGCGCCCCCCGGCCTCCGTCCGCCTCGCCCCGGAGGGCCAGCGCCAGCCGCCGGCGCAGCGCGTCCACCGCCAGCCGCCGGTCCTGAATGGGGGCCTTCAGGCTGCGCAGGGCGCGGCTGCTTTGCAGCCTGGCCAGCTCCCGCCGCGCCGCCGACAGGCGGCCCGCCAGCGCCCGGGCCAGCCGGGCGGACAGCTGGGCCAGCCGCCCCCGCTCCTCCGCCTGGTCCGGCGCCGCCAGCTCCGCCCCGTTGGAGGGGGTGGCCGCGCGCACATCCGCCACATAGTCCGCAATGGTCACGTCCGGCTCATGCCCCACAGCGGAGATCACTGGGATGTTGGACAGGTAGATGGCCCGGGCCACCACCTCCTCGTTAAACGCCCACAGGTCCTCCCTGGAGCCGCCCCCCCGCCCGGTGATGATGAGCTCGATATCCGCCCGGTTGTTGAGGCGGTGGATGGCCGCGGCGATCTCCCCCGCCGCCTGCGTCCCCTGGACCCGGACGGGGGCCACCAGCACCTGGGCCAGCGGCCACCGGGCCCCCAGGATGCGCAGCATGTCCCGCACCGCCGCCCCCGCCGGTGATGTGACCAGCGCGATCTTCCGGGGATATCGGGGCAGCGGCCGTTTATGCTCCCTGCTGAACAGGCCCTCCGCCTCCAGGCGGCGGCGGAGCTTTTCAAACGCCTCGTCCAGCGCACCCCGTCCGTCCTGCATCAGCTCGGCGCAGTAGAGCTGGTACTGCCCGTCCCGGGGAAAGGCCGACACCCGGCCAAAGGCCACCACCCGCATCCCGTTGGCGGGGCGGAAGCGCAGCCTTGCCGCCTCTCCCCGGAACATGACGCACCGCAGGGAGGCGTTTTCGTCCTTCAGGGAAAAGTAGTGGTGGCCGGAGGGATAACACTTGTAATTGGACACCTCTCCCCGCACCAGCAGCCCGGCCAGCAGGGGATCGTCGTCCATCAGGTCCTTCACGTAGCCGTTGACCTGAGATACAGTATAGACCGGAACGCCGGCGGTATTCACTCCCCTGCCCCCCGCTCCAGCGCCCGGCAGGTGAGGATGGCCACCCCCAGGGCATTGTCAACGGAGTATTGGGGCTGGGCAAACACCGCGCCGCACGCACGCTCCATGGCGGCGCGCAGCTGCCGATTGGATGCCACCCCCCCCGAGCACAGCACCGGCAGCCCAGGCCAGCGCTTTTGCGCCTCGTGGGTAGCGCGGATCACCACGCCGATGATGGTGTCCAGTGCGAAGCGGGCGATATTGGCGGGCTTCTCCCCCTTTTCCGCCAGCGCCTTCACCTGGTTTTCCATGCCGGACAGGGAAAAGGAAAGCCCGTTGAGCTTCACGCGGAAGCCCAGCGCCGCGTCCGCCTCGGGGTACAGCGCGTCCAGCGCCTTGCCCGCCGGGAAGGGCAGGCCCAGCAGCACCCCCGTGCGGTCGATGAGCTGGCCGGCGGCGATGTCGCTGGTGCCTCCCACCACCTCCGCCCGGACGCTGTGGCCCTCCGGCTCCACCCGGAGCAGCTCCGTGGTGCCGCCGGACAGGTGCCAGGCCAGGTGGGGCCTGTCCAGCAGGTCCTCCCGACCCGCCGACCAGGCCGCGGCGGCCACGTGGCCCTGCTGGTGGGAGCAGGGATAAAAGGGGACCCCCAGCGCTGCCGCCAGCGCCCGGCCCTCCCCCTCGCCCACCAGGAAGCAGGGCATATATGACCCCTCTACCTCCCTGGGGCGGGTTGACGCCCCCACGGCGGCAATGCTTCCGACCACCCCATCGGCGCGCAGCTGCTCCACCATCTGATGCAGCCGCTTCACATGCTGGAACAAAGCGTCGCTCTGCCGCAGGCCCAGCGCCCCCTCGGGCACGGTGAGCAGCCTTCCCCGGTTTTCCGCCCTGCCCCCGCCGAACACCGCGGCGGAGGTGGTATAATTGCTGGTATCAAAGCCCAGGCACTGTGCGTCCATTCCTTTCACCCCTGCTCCGGCAGCTCGGTGCGCACAAAGGAGCCCAAAATGCCGTTGATAAATTTCACCACGTCGTCGTCCACGTACTTTTTGGCAATCTCCACTGCCTCGTTGATGGCCGCCTTGTCGGGCACGTCGGGCATATATAAAATCTCGTACATGGCCACCCGCATGATGGCGGAGGCCACCCGGTCAATGCGGGAGAACTTCCAGCCCTTGGCGTACTTGTCGATATAGCCGTCCAGCTCCGCGCCGTGGCCGCCCACCCCCCGCACCAGGCGGGTGATGTAGTCCAGCTCCCCCTCGCCGGGGAACTGGGCATAGATGGGCTCCTCCCTGCCCCGCAGGGCAAATGCCTCCGGCGTAAGCTCCCGCGCCAAAAGCGCCTCTGCCCGCTCGTCGGAAAAGGCCAGCTCAAAGGCAAAGTGGACGGCGATCTCCCGGGCTGTACTTCTGTTCATGGGGCTCCTCCTTCCCCGGCGGGGCTTCCGCCGGTATGTATCCTGACGGGCACACCGGCCCATTTTGTATATTCGCCCTATTATACACGAATTGCTCCAAAAAAGAAACCCCTTTTTTCTATGCCGCCGCCCCGCCCAACGCGAAAAGAGCCGGGGCACAAAGCCCCGGCTCCCGGTCATGTCCTTTCCAAAGCGTACCAATCGCCCCGGCACGCATCCTCACGGCAAAAGCCGCTGCGGACAGCGCAGCCGGGCCCCGGCCATTGGCGGCAGCCTCTCACTTCTGGAAGCTCACGCCCACCACCGTGACGTTCACCTGGGCCACCTCCAGCCCGCTAGTGTTCTCCACGGCGCTGAACACTGCGTCCTGCACCGCCCGGGCCACATCGGTGACCACATAGCCGTACCGAACCAAAATGGGCAGATCCACGCTCACCCGCTCGTCCTCCACCCAAAGGCGCACGCCCCTGGTCAGCGCCTTGCGGTTGGCGGGATCGGCCAGATCCCGGCCCACGCCGTTGCCCAGGCAGCTCACGCCCTCCACATCCACCGCCGCGGCGGCGGCGATGACGGCCAGCACCTCCTCAGAAATGCTCACGCTGCCCAGCTCACCCTCACGGGAGATATATTCCTTGCCGTCGGCCATAAAGCCTCACGCTCCTTCACTCATGCTGAAGCTATTATAGCACCCTGTCCCCTAAATTACAATGCCTATTTTGCCCCGCGGCTGTCCTGTGCGCTTCTTCGCTGTCACGCTGCGGATTCGCCGCGCCGCCGGGTCGCTTTCCCTTCGATTCGGACAAAAACCAGTCCCACTGCGTGGGCCTTGGGCTTTTGTCCTCACTCCGCTCCAAGCTCCCCTGCGCGGCTATCCTCCGCGATTCTATTTACGGCTCGTTCTCAATCACCGTGATTTTGTCCGCCGTCAGCCCGGTCTCCTTTTTGACGATCTCCATAATCTTGGTCACATCGTTTTCGCTCAGGCCGTTTTCTGTGGAGGACACCACCACGCTGGCGCTGTTGTCGTTGATAAAACACACGCAGTCGCCATAGCCCTTGGCGGTAATCAGGTTCTCCACATTGGCCTCCGACATGGTGAGCGCCGCCATGGCCTGAATCGAGGCGTTGGCCTCGTCAATGATATCTTGCTGGGCCCCCGCGTCCGCCGCCGCCTGCTGGAGCAGCTGCAGGGCGCTGTCCCTGGCCTGCTGGCGGTTGAGCCGGGCGGACGCAAAATACCCTGTCTGCTCCCCCGACGCGCTGGGCTTGGCGCTGGGATCGGCGCTGGGCTGCGCCCCCGTCTGGCCGTCCTCCCCCTGCTTGCCGTCCTCCTTGCCGTTGACCAGGGCCGCCTGACCCAGCAGCTTCCCGCTCCCATCCGAGTCGGTGCCGCCGTTATTGGCCGCCGCCTCCCTGCCATAGGACCAGTTCAGATAGACCGCCGCCCCCACAAAGAGCACAATGGCCACCACAACCGCGTTTCGTTTCCACACACTCATTGTTCCGCCCTCCAGTTCATGTTTTGTTTCACGTGAAACATCAGTTCCACCTCGTGCCCCGCCGCCACGCTTCGCCTGTTGGCTATAGCCCGGACGAAAACCGCCCCGCTGCGGGGCGGCCGGGTTTCCGCCTTCGCTCCGCCCCATCCGCGCTGCTCACGACGGCTCAGCGCTTCCTTTGCACACCGTAATCCGATCCGAGCCCAGCCCTGTCAGCGCCGACACCGCCTGGGTCATGGCCAGACGCACCTGCGCCTGGTCCGCTCCCTCGCACACCACCAGCGCCCCTTGAAAAACCGGGTAGCGCTGCATACGCACCACCGCTTCCTGGCCTGAGCCGGTGCTCACCACCACCGTCTTTTCCTCCACCCGGTTCTCCCGCTCTCCGGCGGAGGTGGACCGGTCTGTGGCAGGCACCTGCTCCATGCCGTTTTTGAGGGTGAGGGTCACCGTCACCTTTCCCGCCCCCTCCACCTGGGACAGGGTGCGGGAGATCTTCTCCTCCAGCGCCGCCAGGTCGAACGCCTCCGCAGCGCCCTGCGAGGCGTCCGGGGCAGGCTGCGCCTTCTCTCCCGCAGGCCACAATAACAGCAGCACCCCCGCCGCCAGGATAAGCAGCACGTATTTGTACTTGTCCAGCAGCTTCCACAGCTGTTCCGGCTTCCATTGCACCCTCATGGCAGTATCTCCTCGTAATATTGCCGCTGGACGGGCACGCCCAGCTCCTCTTCCAGCAGCCGCTCCAGCCGGGAGCGCTGCTCCTGCGTCCAACTCCCCCGGGCGGTGACCTCCCAAGGGCAGGGTACGGCCTGCTCGTCATAGCCGCAGGTCACCTCCACCGCACATTCAAAGCCGAATTCCTTCGCCTTGTCCATAACATATGCGGCGGTCTCCCGCTCTATGATAGCCAGATACATCTGCCCGCTCTCCTGCGCCAGCTCCTGCTCATAGCGCTGTGCCCGCTCCCGCCAGCCCCCGGCGGTTTGGGCGGCCGGCTCCCCGCCGGTCATGCCGGCCAGCGGCCTGAGCGCCGCCAGCAGCAGGGCCAGCCCGCCCGCCAGGCGGCACACCTTCTTCACGCTTCCCTCCGGCGCCAGGGTCTCGGCCAGCGCCACCACCAGGGCGGCGGCCGTCACCCCCAGCAGCCAGCTGCGCACCACCCCCATCACGCCGCCCCCACCGACACGCAGGACACCAGCGCGATGAGCAGCAGCAGGCAGCACGCCCCCGTCATCCCCAGCACCAGCCCGAAGGCGGAGCTGAGCCTGTCCACCAGCGTGCACACCGGCCCGCCGCCAAAGGCGCACGACAGGGCGGCCACCAGCTTATAGGCCAGGTAGTGCACCGCCATCTGAAGCAGCGGCGCAAGGCACACCCCCAGCACCGTCACCATGCCGAACACACCCACCGTCCCCCGCAGCACCCCCGCCGAGGCCAGCACCGTCTCCGCCGCGTCGGACAAAATGCCCCCCACCACCGGGATGGCCCCCGAGATGGCAAACCGGGCGGCCTTCACCGCCGCCGCATCCGCCGCCCCTGCCACCACCCCGCTGGCGGTGAGATAGCCCACAAATGCCGTCATTACAATGGTGATCAGGGTGGTCACCGCCCACTTCAGCAAATCCGCCATCCGTTTCAGCTCCTCCCGCTCCAGCGCCGCCTGGACCACCGAGGCGGCGATATACCCGTACAGCAGGGGCACCAACAGGGCGTTGATGAGGCTGATGAGCACATCGGAGAACAGCGCCGCCGCCATCTGCCTGGCCGCCGCCCCGGTGACCGCCCCGGTGGCCGCCGTCAGCACCGCCGCCGTGGGCAGCAGCACGTTGGCAAAGGAGGTCATCCGCTCAATGCTCCCCGTCCCCATGCCCAACAGGGAGTTCACGTCCGCCGCCGCCACCGCCGCCACCGCCAGCGTACCGGCCAGGGAGGCCGCCTTGACGCTCCCGCGCTGCGTCCCCCCCACCGACTCCGCCAGGGCGCAGAACAGCAGGATCACCAGCAGCAGCGCCCCCGACCTGCCCGCCCTTTTCAGCGCCCCTCTCAGCTCCCGGGTGCCCGTGTCCAGCAGGCTCTCCAGCCCCTCGTCCAGCGTGGCGCCATATTCCGCCGTGCCGCCGCTCTCCTGCGCCGCGCGCCGCAGACTGTCCACGTCGATCAGATCCTCCGTCCCCCCGCCGTAGAGCGCCCGGACGGGAAGGCACAGGGCGGGCAGCAGCACCAGAGCCAGCAAAACCCCCCATTTCCGTTTCATTACCGTCCCCTCCCTCACAGCAGCTGGGCCAGCACGTCCAGCACCGCCGTCATCAGCGGCAGCGCCGCCGCCAGCGCCAGCGCCGTCCCCGCCAGCTCCACCGCCGCGCCTAGGCCCTCCTCCTGTGCGTCCTTGCAGAACCCGGAGGCCAGCCGGGCGGCGATGGCGATGCCCGCCGTCTTGAGCACCGGCTCCACCACCTGCACGGACAGCCCCCCGGTCTCGGCCAGCTTGTCCGCCAGCTCCACCGCCGCCGCCAGCGCCCCGGAGCAGTACAGCACAATGAGGGCGCACCCTCCTGCCCCCAGCACCAGGGCGATCTCCGGCGACTGCTTGCGCACCACCACGGCGCACAGCGCCGCCGCCACCGCCGCCGCCGCGATTTTCAGCATCCCGTTCACAGCCCGAACAGATCCTTTACCAGGGTGAACAGGTCGTTGATCTGCTGCACCACGATCATCAGCACCACCACCAGCGCCACCAGGGTGGTCATGGTGGCCATCTCATCCCTCCCCGAGCGGGTGAGCACCTGGTTGAGCACCGACACCAAAATACCAATTGCCGCAATTTTGAAGATAAGGTCCACGTCCATCATCCGTCCTCCTGTGTAGATTTAGAAGCTATACCAATAGCCTCAGCACCCAGCTTTACGGCCCAAATTGCCGCCGGCTGCGTTGAGAAATCTTGAAATACACCAAGTATTCCCGCGATTTTTCGCCTTGCCACCGGCAATTTCGGCTCGCGAATCTGAATACTTCGACTATTCGTACAGCTTCTTAAAACTCCGCGGGGCGCGCCGTCAAAGCAGCACGATGGCCGCCAGCAGCCCCGTTGTCACCCCCAGCACGCCGTACACACGGCCCAGGCGGTTCCGCTCGTCCGCCGCCGCGCCCTGGAGGGCACGCAGCCCTGCGGCCCCCTCCTCCAGCGCCAGGCGCTGGCTGTCCCCGTCATACCGGCCCAGCACCGGGCCCAGCCGCTCCAGCAGCGCCCGGTCCTCCGGCTTCAGCCGCAGCGGGGCGGCGTCCAGCTCAGCACGCCACACCTCCTGAAACGCCTGTCCGTCCGGCGCGCGGGCCCGCCGGGCGCACTGGGCGAAGAAATCCGCCGCCGGGCCGTGGAGCGCCCGGCCTGCCGCCTCCAGCCCGTCGGGCAGGGGGCTCAGACGCCAGCCCAGCTCCCGGCGCAGGGTATCCAGCCCCGCCGCCAGCTCCCCCAGGTCCCTTACCCGGCCCTCCAGCCGGGCGGCCGCCCGAAGCCCCAGCGCCCCGCACCCGGCCACCACCAGCGCCGCTCCCATCAGCCGCATCATGGCAGCGCCTCCGCCCGCGCCGTGCGCACCCCGCCCCGGTGCTCCAGAACCACCAGCCGCCGGAACAGGCCCAGCTCCAGCAGCGCCCGGCAGGCGGGGCGGCGGCGCAGGCCGTCCACCCCCGTCCCGTGGACGGTGGCCACCACGGCCACGCCGCACCCTGCCGCCTCCGCCACTGCCCGGGCGTCCTCACCGCCGCCCAGCTCGTCCACCGCCGCCACCTGGGGATTCATTCCCCGGATGAGGATGGACAGCCCCTCCGCCTTGGCGCAGCCGTCCAGCACATCGGTATGGCGGCCCACGTAGAGCTGGGGCTCCCCCCGCCACAAAGCGGCGATCTCCCCCCGCTCGTCCGCCACCGCCACCCGCAGGGGTGCGCCCGCCTCCCCATCGGACAGCGCCCGCACCAGATCCCGCAGCAGGGTGGTCTTGCCCGCCCCCGGCGGGGCGGCAATCAAGGTGCTCACAAACCGCCCCTCCTCCGTCAGCTCCGGCAGAAGGGGCCCGGCCAGCCCGGGCACGGTGCGCGCCACCCGGATTGACAGGGACGACAGCTCCCGAAGGGTGACGATCCGCCCCTCCTTCCGCACCACCGATCCGCACATGCCTACCCGGTGGCCGCCCCGGAGGGTGACAAAGCCCTGCCGCACCCGGTCCAGCGCCGTGTGGGCGGAAGACTGGGTGGCGTTCTCCACCACCTGCCGCAGCCCGTCCTCGCCCACAGGGGGCGTGTCCAGCTCCACCTCCCCCTCCGACACAAGCGCCGTCATGGGGAAGCCCCGGCGCAGGCGGAATTCCTCCACCCGGTCCAGCCTGTCCTCCCCCAGAGCGTGCAGGCCGTCCCGCAGATGGGGCGGCAGCACCGCCGCCGCCTGCCGCCAGGGTTTTCTTTCGTCCATACCGTTCACCGCCTTTGTTACCCCAATCCTATGAGGGCGTGTCCCACAATATTCCAGCATGGCCGGGACAAAGCGAAAACCCGCCCGCCGGAAGCTCCGGCGGGCGGGTTTGTTTTTATATTATATTATTTGGTACTTGCTAATCCAGCACGGAAACGATGCGGCGGACCGCCTCTTCCGTGGCGGCGGCGTCCCCAAAGGCCGTAATGCGGATGTAGCCCTCCCCGCTGGGGCCAAAGCCCGCGCCAGGGGTGGTGACCACACAGGCCCTTTTCAGCAGCAGGTCAAAGAAATCCCAGGACGGCATGCCGCCGGGGGTCTTCACCCAGAGGTAGGGCGCGTTCACCCCGCCGTACACCGTGAGCCCGGCGGCGCTCAGCCCCTCCCGGATGACCCTGGCGTTATTCAAATAATAGCTGATGGCGCTTTGGTTCTGGACGCGCCCCTCCGGGGACAGCGCCGCCTCCGCCGCCCGCTGGACCACATAGGGCACGCCGTTGAACTTGCTCCCCTGGCGGCGGTTCCACAGCGCATGGAGGGACACCCCCTCCCGCTCCAGCGCCTTGGGGATAACCGTATAGGCGCAGCGGGTGCCGGTAAACCCGGCGGACTTAGAAAAGGACCGGAACTCAATGGCGCAGGTCCTGGCTCCCTCCACCTCAAAAATGCTGTGGGGAACGTCCGGCTGGGTAATGAACGCCTCATAGGCGGAGTCGAACAAAATCACGCTGCCGTGGGCGTTGGCGTAGTCCACCCACACCTGGAGCTGCTCCTTCGTGGCCGCCGCCCCGGTGGGGTTGTTGGGGGAGCAGATGTAGATGAGGTCGGGGACCCGATCCCCCGCAGGCAGGCTGGGGAAAAAGCCGTTTTCCGCCGTACAGGGCAGGTATACAAGATTTGTCCACCTCTCCCCGTCGAAGTCCCCGGCACGACCCGCCATGGCGCTGGTATCCACATAGACGGGATAAACCGGGTCGCACACCGCCACCACGTTGTCCGAGGAAAAGATATCGCCGATGCTGCCGCAGTCGGTCTTGGCCCCGTCGGAAACAAAAATCTCATCGTCGGCGATTTCCACCCCACGCTCCCGGTAGGAATCCCGGATGGCAAAGCGCAGGAAGTCGTAGGCGCAGCAGGTCTCCTCGCAGTAGCCCCGGAAGGTCTCCTTCACCCCCATCTCACGGGACGCCTTCACCATGGCTTCCACCACCACGGGGGCCAGGGGCTGGGTCACATCGCCGATCCCCAGTCGGATGAGGGGCATGGGCGGGTTCTGGGCGGAAAAGGCCCTTACGCGGCGTCCGATCTCCGGGAACAGGTAGCCGCCGGGGAGCTTGCGGAAATTCTGATTGATGTGGGCCATGGGGACCACTCCTTACTTTATTGAGTTAAACTATTTTACAACAAGTCCCCGTCCCGGTCAATCGGCAGTTTCGCCATCAAACACGGCGGCGGCGGGGCCGGTCATGAACATTTGGCCGGATTTTTCCTCCCAGCGCACCTGCAAATCCCCCCCGGCCAGGTGTACCACCGCCTCCCGCTCCAGCTTTCCCAGGGCGGCCATGGCCGCCGCCGCCGCGCACGCCCCGGTGCCGCAGGCCAGCGTTTCCCCGCTGCCCCGCTCCCACACCCGCATCTCCAGCTCCCGCCGGTTCACCACCCGGACAAACTCCGCGTTCACCCGGCCGGGAAAGGCGGGATGGCGCTCCACCTGCGGGCCCAGGGCGGTCAAGTCCAGGGCGGCGGGAGCGTCCGCCTCAATTACCGCGTGGGGATTGCCCATGGACACGGGGACGGCTTCGTACTCCCTGTCCCCGATGGCCAGCGCAACGGGCGGCTGCACCACGGGCACGCCCATCCCCACCGCCGCCCCCGCCGCCGCGCCGTCCCGGATGAGCAGGGACAGCTCCCGCTCCCCCGCCCCGGTCTCGACGGCGAGATGCCGCTTGTTTGTCAGCCCCTTGTCGTACACGTACTTGCCAAAGCAACGGATGCCGTTGCCGCACATGGCCCCCTCGGAGCCGTCGGCGTTGAACATCCGCATTTTGAAATCCGCCCGCTGGGACGGGCACACACAGATGATGCCGTCCCCGCCCACGCCGAAGTGCCGGTCCGACAGGCGGCGGGCCAGCTCGGGCAGGCCGTCCGGCGTACCGGCCATGCAGTTGATAAAAATGTAATCATTCCCCAGGCCGTGCATTTTGGTAAAGCGCATACGCTCCCCTCCTTATGGGAAAGCGTATGCGCTTTGCCGGCGCAGTATGAGGCCGGAGGCGCGGACGGCCCAGAGGCGGCGGGCTATTCGAACTCCGTGCGAATCGTGAATTCTTCCGGCAGATGAAAGATCTCCTCTTTCAGTAGTTAATGATATACTTATCCCGCTCCCAGGACGACACCCGGGTGCGGTACTCGTCCCACTCCGCCTCCTTGCCGGCGATATACTGGCTGGTGACGTGCTGGCCCAGGGTGGCCATGACCAGCTTATCCTTCTTCATGGCGGCCAGGGCCTCTTCCAGGGAGCCGGGCAGGGCCTCGATGCCCCGGCGCCTCCGGGCGGCGGGGGTCATGGCAAAGATATTCTCAGTGACCTCCGGGGGCGGGGTCATATTCTTGGCGATGCCGTCCAGCCCCGCCGCCAGGCACACCGCCAGCGAGAGATAGGGGTTGCAGGCGGGGTCTGGGCAGCGCAGCTCCACCCGGGTGCCCTGGCCCCGGCTGGCCGGGATGCGGATGAGGGTGGAGCGGTTGGAGGCGGACCAGGCCATGTAGCAGGGGGCCTCATAGCCGGGCACCAGCCGCTTATAGGAATTTACTAGCGGATTGGTGACGGCCGCCATCCCCTTCATATGGCGCAGGATGCCCGCGATGAAGGAATAGCACTCCCTGGACAGCCCCTTGTCCCCCTTTTCGTCGAAAAACACGTTCTCCCCGTCTCGGAACAGCGACATGTTGGTGTGCATTCCGTTGCCCGCCAGACCGTAGATGGGTTTGGGCATAAAGGTGGCGTGAAGGCCGTCCCGCTGGGCGATGGTCTTCACCGCCAGCTTGAAGGTCATGATCTTGTCCGCACAGTCCAGAGCGGGGGCATACTTGAAGTCGATCTCGTGCTGGCCGGGCGCCACCTCGTGGTGGGACGCCTCAATCTCATACCCCATCTGCTCCAGGGCCAGGCAGATGCGCCGCCGGGTGGGCTCGCCGTGATCCAGCGGCCCCAGGTCAAAATAGCCCGCCTCGTCGTTGGTCTTGGTGGTGGGCTTGCCCTCCCCGTCGGTCTGGAACAGGAAAAACTCCGCCTCGGGCCCCACATTAAAGGTGTCGTAGCCCATGGCCCTGGCCCGCTCCAGCACCCGCTCCAGCACGCCCCGGGGATCGCCCACAAAGGAGGAACCGTCCGGGTTGTGCACATCGCAGATGAGCCGGGCCACCTTGGCCTCCTCGGGCTCCCAGGGGAAAACCACAAAGCTGTTCAGATCCGGGTACAGGTACTGGTCGGACTCGTTGATGCGCACAAAGCCCTCAATGGACGAGCCGTCCAGCATGATCTGGTTATTCACCGCCTTCTCAATCTGGGAGGCGGTGATCGCCACGTTTTTCAGCTGGCCGAATATGTCGGTAAACTGCATGCGGATAAACTTCACGTCCTCCTCCCGCACGATGCGGATAATATCCTCTTTGGTATAGCCCATGGCTCGTTTCCCCTTTCCTGCGGCGGAGGGCCCGGCCCGCGCCGCTTAAAACGTCAAATTTTTCATTTCCCGCTTTCAGCATAGCATAAAGCCGCTTTTTGTCAACAGCTTTTTCCTTATCCGCAAAATTTCATAGTACAAAACATGTTTTACCGCATAGCAATCCCGCTTTTTGTAAAATATCACATTGCGAAAACCGCGGCGGTTTCCTTGGGAAAATCTGAAAAGACAGGCAAGTCTTACTTGACCGTACTTGTGTATTCTGCTAAAATATTGCCATTGAAACCCTATCCCCGCGCTTACCCTGCACATCCGAATCAAAATTGGAGGAATGTACAATGGCTCACAAATATGTCTACCTGTTCTCCGAGGGCAACGCCAACATGCGCGAGCTCCTGGGCGGCAAGGGCGCCAATCTGGCCGAGATGACCAACATCGGCCTGCCCGTGCCCCAGGGCTTTACCATCACCACCGAGGCGTGCACCCAGTACTACGAGGACGGGCAGAAAATCAATGACGGCATCCAGGCGCAGATCATGGAGTATATCGTCAAAATGGAGGAAATCACCGGCAAGAAATTCGGCGACAAGGAAAATCCCCTGCTGGTCTCCGTCCGCTCCGGTGCGCGGGCCTCTATGCCCGGCATGATGGACACCATCCTCAACCTGGGCTTGAACGAGGACGTGGTGGAGGTTCTCTCCCGCAAGTCCGGCAATCCCCGCTGGGCCTGGGACTGCTACCGCCGCTTCATCCAGATGTACTCCGACGTGGTTATGGAGGTGGGCAAGAAGTATTTTGAACAGCTCATCGACCAGATGAAGGAGAAGAAGGGCGTCACCCAGGACGTGGAGCTCACCGCCGACGACCTGAAGGAGCTGGCCGGCCAGTTCAAGGCCGAGTACAAGGCCAAAATCGGCGCCGACTTCCCCTCCGACCCCAAGGAGCAGCTGATGGGCGCCATCAAGGCCGTGTTCCGTTCCTGGGACAACCCCCGCGCCAACGTCTACCGCCGGGACAACGACATCCCCTATTCCTGGGGCACCGCCGTCAACGTGCAGTCCATGGCCTTCGGCAACATGGGCGATGACTGCGGCACCGGCGTGGCTTTCACCCGCAACCCCGCCACCGGCGAGCGCAAGCTGTTCGGTGAGTTTTTGACCAACGCCCAGGGCGAGGACGTGGTGGCCGGCGTGCGCACCCCCATGCCCATCAGTGAGATGGCGGATAAGTTCCCCGAGGCCTTCGCCCAGTTCGAGGGCGTCTGCAAGACCCTGGAAGACCACTACCGTGACATGCAGGACATGGAGTTCACCGTGGAGGCCGGCAAGCTCTACATGCTCCAGACCCGCAACGGCAAGCGCACCCCCGCCGCCGCGCTGAAAATCGCCTGCGACCTGGTGGACGAGGGCATGATCGACGAGAAGAAGGCCGTGGCCATGATCGAGCCCCGGTCCCTCGACACCCTGCTCCATCCCCAATTCGACGGCCAGGCCCTGAAGGAAGCCCCCATGCTGGCCTCCGCCCTGGGCGCCTCCCCCGGCGCCGCCAGCGGCAAGATCGTCTTCTCCGCCGAGGACGCCAAGGAGTGGACCGCCCGTGGCGAGAAGGTGGTGCTGGTCCGTCTGGAGACCTCTCCCGAGGATATCGAGGGCATGAAGGCCGCCCAGGGCATCCTCACCGTGCGCGGCGGCATGACCTCCCACGCCGCCGTGGTGGCCCGCGGCATGGGCCGCTGCTGCGTCTCCGGCTGCGGCGAGATCAAAATGGACGAGGAGAATAAGCGCTTTGAGCTCAAGGGCAAGACCTTCCATGAGGGCGACTGGCTGAGCCTGGACGGCTCCACCGGCAAGATCTACGACGGCGCCATCCCCACCGTGGACGCCACCATCGGCGGCGAGTTTGCCCGGGTCATGGCCTGGGCCGACAAGTACCGCCGCCTGGGCGTTCGGACCAATGCCGACACCCCCCACGACGCCGCTCAGGCCAAGAAATTCGGCGCGGAGGGCATCGGCCTGTGCCGTACCGAGCACATGTTCTTCAACGACGACCGCATCCAGGCCATCCGGGAGATGATCTGCTCCGACACCGTGGAGCAGCGCGAGAAGGCCCTGGCCAAGCTGGAGCCCATGCAGCAGAGCGATTTCGAGGGCATCTATGAGGCCATGGAGGGCTGCCCCGTCACCATCCGCTACCTGGACCCCCCCCTGCACGAGTTTGTCCCCACCGAGGAGGCCGACATCGCCGCCATGGCCAAGGAGATGGGCAAGTCCGTGGAGGATATCAAGGCCATCATCGCCAGCCTCCACGAATTCAACCCCATGATGGGCCATCGCGGCTGCCGCCTGAGCGTCACCTTCCCTGAGATCGCCAGGATGCAGACCAAGGCCGTCATCAAGGCCGCCCTGGCCGTTCAGGCCCGCCATCCTGAGTGGACGATTGTTCCCGAGATTATGATCCCCCTGGTGGGCGAACTGAAGGAATTTTCCTACGTCAAGAGCATTGTCACCAGCGTGGCCGATGAGCTGCTGAAGGAGGCGGGCTCCAGCATGACCTATAAGGTGGGCAACATGATTGAGACTCCCCGGGCCGCCATGACCGCCGATGATATCGCCCCCATCTCCGACTTCTTCTCCTTTGGCTCCAACGACCTGACCCAGCTGGTGTTCGGCTTCAGCCGGGACGATGCCGGCAAGTTCCTGGACGCCTACTACGACAAGAAGATTTACGAGAACGATCCCTTCGCCAAGCTGGATCAGCACGGCGTAGGCCGTCTCATCTCCAACGCTGCCCGCTGGGGCCGCTCCACCAACCCCCACATCCATGTGGGTATCTGCGGTGAGCACGGCGGCGATCCCGCCAGCGTGGAGTTCTGCCACAAGATTGGGCTGGACTATGTGTCCTGCTCCCCCTTCCGTGTGCCCATCGCCCGGCTGGCCGCCGCTCAGGCGGCTATCAAAAGTAGGTAGGAGTTCTCTTTCCTTTGAATTACCGCTGTCTTTCGAGCAGGCAGCAGCTTACCGAAAGGCTAACGGACAGTATGTAAGGAAAAATCAATGGAGAGAAACTACCGTAACGGTATATATCGACCTTGATTAAGAACTGAATTAGGATAAGCGTATCATTAGAAATAGTGGTACGCTTATTTTTTTCACTCGTTTGCATCTTTGAATATCAAGCCGTCTTTGATTATAATAGACCCAAGAAAGGACGGTGGACGGTATGAGGGAAAAGAAAACACACTTATATGTAGACAGCAGGGAAAAATCATTACTTTTACATAGCCTTGTGGAGTTGAAAAATCAGCTCATACAGCAGGGCAAATATGGGGACTGCGTTGACGAGCTTATCTTCAAGGTAGCCAATGCCCCGATAAAGAAAGTAAAAATTGAATATATGTAAGGCGCATCGTTATGAAGCCGCTTATTCTTAATTCAACTAAGAGTAAGCGGCTTTTTTGCGCCCTGCCATTTATAAAATCACATCATTGATGGATTCAAAAGTGTGTGGTTTAGTATAGCATTTTACATAGCCGCCTTGACAAAGCGGCTAAATCTATGCGAAAGGAGGACGCACCCTATGTCAAACTGCAAAGTAATTGCTTTAACCAACCAGAAAGGCGGTGTCGGCAAGACCACCACGGCGGTGAATCTGGGCGTAACTCTGGCACAGCAGGGCAAGAAAGTCCTGCTCATTGATGCCGATGCACAGGCAAACCTAACCATGTCCCTCGGCTACCACAGACCAGACGATTTGCAGGTCACTCTCTCCACCATCATGCAGGACATCATAGACGATAAATCCGTTGATGTCGCCCAAGGCATCCTGCACCACGGTGAGGGCGTTGACCTGCTCCCGTCCAACATCGAGCTGTCGGGCTTGGAAGTAAGACTGATTAACGCCATAAGCCGTGAAAGCGTGCTGAAAACCTGCATAAGCGAGGTCAGGAAGAACTACGACTATGTACTCGTGGACTGTATGCCGAGCCTTGGTATGCTCACCATCAACGCACTGGCGGCGGCTGACAGCGTGGTTATCCCCACACAGCCCCACTATCTTTCTGCCAAAGGCTTAGAGCTGTTGCTTCGCTCCGTGTCGAAAGTCAGACGGCAAATCAATCCCCCTCTGCGGATTGACGGCATCCTTATGACGATGGTAATGCCACGCACGAACATCTCCAAGGAAATCACCGCCACGGTGAGAAGTGCCTATGGGCAGAAAATCAAGGTGTTCGATACCCAGATACCACACTCCATCCGTGCCGTGGAAGCCACCGCAGAGGGGAAAAGCATCTTTGCCTACGACAAAGGCGGCAAGGTAGCCGCAGCTTATGAACAGTTCGGAAAGGAGGTGGCAGAGCTTGGCGAAAAGCAGAGAAAGCAAAATCGAGCTGACCGCATACGATGACCTGTTTGAAACAGATGAAAGCCGTGCAGAAGCCGCACTCAGCAAGATAAGGGATATTCCTCTTGCGGAGATTGACGAGTTTCCAGACCACCCGTTTAAGGTCTTAATGGACGAGGACATGGAGCAGCTTGTCGATAGCATCAAGCGAAGCGGCGTGATGACCCCTGCTACTGTTCGTCTGAAAGAGGACGGGCGGTATGAGCTTATCAGCGGTCACAGGCGGAAAAAGGCTTGCGAGCTTGCAGGGCTTGAAACGCTCAAATGCGAGGTCAAGGAGCTGACCCGTGACGAAGCGATTATTGTCATGGTGGAAAGCAATCTCCAACGCACCACCATCCTGCCGAGTGAGAAAGCCTTTGCGTATAAGATGCGGCTTGAAGCAATGAACAGGCAAGGACAAAGAAGCGATTTAACTTCTGTGCCAGTGGCACAGAAGTCGGAAAACAAAACTTCCCGTGAGAAATTAGGTGAGCTTGTCGGGGAAAGCCAAGACCAGATACGCCGCTTTATCCGCCTAACCGAGCTTGTCCCCGAAATCCTGCAAATGGTAGATGACCGCCAGATAGCGTTTCGCCCTGCGGTGGAAATCTCCTATCTCACCGAGGAACAGCAGTACACCCTGCTTGAAGCTATGGAGTATAACGATGCCACGCCGTCACTTGCACAGGCTATCAAAATGAAAAAGTTTATGCAGGACGGCAAGCTCACAGACGAGGTTATCCAGAGCATCATGCAGGAGGAAAAGCCCAACCAGAAAGAAAAGCCCGCCTTCAAGGACGAGAGGATAACCAAGCTCATACCGAGGTCAATTCCCAGAGGGCAGGAAACCGATTTTGTTGTCAAGGCGTTGGAGTTCTACAACCGACACCTGCAACGGCAGCGAAGCCAAGAGAGATAGCCGCACACCGAGGGCGAGGTCTGCCCTTTTGCGGCATGGGTGGATAGCCACATTGTCGCTTTCCCCCTCTCCACACCTCTCCCCCTTGATACTGCCAGTAACTATCCGAGAAAAAGAATATCTGCAAATCCCTGTTAGGGCTGAAATTCCCACCTTTGCGGTTTTTAGCGGTTTTCCGTATAATGAAGCCACAAAGGAGGTCGATTGCTTATGAAAAAACAGATGATTGCAGGAATGATGCTTCTGGTGCTGACGGTAAGCGGATGCTCTGCTGTTTCAACAGCACCCACAACGATAAATGAGCTTGCAGAGGAAACCAGAGCGGAAATCGAAACAGAAAGTACGGACAGCATTTTTCCCTCGGAAAGTAAGGAAACGGACGCTCCCGTGGAGGGCAAAACCCCAGAGGAAACGGAAAAACCCGAAAGCACGAAAGCTCCCGAACAGTCACAGCCGATTGTGGAGGAAAATGCAAAAACGCCAGAGCTTGCGGCGGCAATCCCGCCAAAGGAGAATGGGCAGTCTGCGGCTACCGTGTCCTCGGAAAGTAAAGAGCCTGCGGCGGAAACAACGCCCGCACCCACGGAGCAGCCACAAGCGGCACAGCAAAAGCCGCAGGAAACACAACAGCCGATAGCGGAAACCCCGCCGCCTGCACCGCCGCAGCCCACGGCAGCCCCCGAAGAAATCAAGCCGAAAACAGCCTATGACTATGAGTTTGACATTGCGGCAATCAAGGCGGACTGCATCGGCATCGGGCAGTCGATGGGGCTTAGTCTGGACAGCTCCCTAACCCCAGACAACGCCGCATGGTGGAATCCCGTTACGGCATCCCAGAGCTGCCAAGGCGAAGCCCTAAAGCAGAGCCTTGAGAGCTATATCACATTCCACACAGCCGCCAACCTTGGCTCATACGGAATGGATGAAATCAAAGATTTTAACATCTACTGCGAAGCAAGGGGGAACGGCGAATATCTCATATATTTCCTCTTTGCGTAACAGCCAAAACCAAACAACGGGTATGTCCCTCTGTTTTAACCGACAGGGGGATTTTTTTATGCCCAAAATCAAGAAAGGACGGTTTTTCAGCCTATGAAAACAAAGTTTAAGTTAAGCGGCAGGCGTGTCCTGTCCGCCCTGCTCTGCCTGCTGATGGCAGTCACCGCCTTGCCGATGAGTGCCTTTGCATGGACGGGCGAGGAGGGAAAGAGCTGCACTTCCTCGTTTGGCGATAAGTATGTCGGCTCGGACGGCGAGAACTATTACAGCAAATCTTCCTACTCGTTTATTGCTTACGACAGCAGCGGCGGCATTTCCGTAAGGACAATCAATGCGGGAAACGCCAAAAGAAAGTATCTGATGAATGACGGGAACGGCACACACCAAGTTTACTGTATTGAGTCTGGCATAGATTTCAATACGGGCAACAGCTATGTGTCCCAGAACGGCAACAACAGCTCCTATTTCCGCAACCTGCCCACCGATGCACAGTTCGGCATCATGATGGCTCTGATGTACGGATGGCACGAGGGGAAATCCTCTCCCGTGGCGGGGACAAATGCGGACGATTATGCCTTTGCCACCCAGACGATTATCTGGGAATACCAGCAGCAGTTAAGAACAAGCCCCTCTGACCTGCACAGTGCCAACGGCATTGACGGCGACACCTACCATTATTCCCTTGCAGGCAGACCCGCCGAGAGGTGCTACAACTGGATTTTATCCCAGATGGCACAGCATTACACCATTCCGAGCTTTACCGCAAGAAGCCAGAGCAGGGCAAGCACCTATACCCTCAAATACAACCCCGACACCCAGAAATACAGCCTTACCCTCACGGACACCAACAATACCATGTCCGATATGAGGTTTTCCGCAAACGGCATCACCGTATCCAGAAACGGCAACCAGTACACCTTTACGAGCGACAGGATGATTACCTCTCCCGTGACGGTGACGGCACAGAAGAATGTCAACACGGGCTGCGATGATATGCTCATCTGGGGCTGCGTAGGCAAGCAGACAATGGCTTCTGGAGCTTCTGACCCCGTGTATTTCTATCTGAAAATCGACACCGAAACCTACGGCACAGGTCATATCCAAAAGACTTCCGAGGACGGCGTTGTATCTGGCATCAAGTTCAACATCTCTGGGAACGGCGTAAACCAGACCGTCACCACCAAGGCGGACGGCACGGTGGATGTTCAGCTTATGCCGGGCGTTTACACCGTCACCGAGCAGAGCATTGACCGCTATGAGCCGCAGAGCGTCCAGAGGGTGACAATCGTCAGCGGTCACACCTCTACCGTCACCTTTAACAATGTGCTGAAGCGTGGCGACTTGAAGGTTATCAAGACTTCCGAGGACAATCTTGTGGAGGGCGTGAAGTTCCACCTTTACGGCACTTCGCTCAGCGGTCTGCCCGTGGACGAGTACGCCGTGACCGATGCACAGGGCGTTGCCATGTTCCAGAATGTGCTTATCAGCGGCAGCACCCCGTACACCGTGGAGGAAGTGGATACCGCCATCCGCTATGTCGTCCCCGCTTCCCAGACCGCACCGATTGAGTGGAAAAAGGTCACGAGCCGCAGCTTTACCAACATCTTAAAGAAGTTCAATGTCACCGTCACCAAGAGCGACTATGAGGCAGGCACGGCACAGGGCGATGCGTCCCTCGCAGGTGCGGTCTACGGAATTTACAATGACGGGCAGCTTGTTGACACCTATACCACCGATGAAAACGGGCAGTTCACCACCAAGTATTATATCTGCGGCTATGACTGGACTATCCGAGAAATCAGCCCGTCCGAGGGATATTTGCTTGACACTACTGTTCACAAGGTAGGTGCAGAGCCAGAGCTTTATACCGTGGAGCGTAACAGCACCGCTAACGATGTGACCGAGCAGGTCATCAAGGGCAATATCGCCGTTATCAAGCACACCGATGACGGGGAAACCCAGATTGAAACACCCGAAACGGGAGCGACCTTTGAAGTCTATCTCAAATCCGCAGGCAGCTATGAAGCCGCCAAGGAAACCGAGCGTGACATTTTGACCTGCGATGAAAACGGCTTCGCCCAGACCAAGGATATGCCTTACGGCATCTACACCGTGAAGCAGACCTCTGGATGGGAGGGGCGTGAGCTGATGAAGCCCTTTGATGTGTTTATCAATAAGGACGGGAACACCTACCGTTATCTTATCAACAATGCCAACTTTGAGAGCTATATCAAAATCGTGAAGAAAGATGCGGAAACGGGCAACACCATTCCGTATGCAGGTGCGGGCTTCCAGATTTATGACCCAAGCGGAAACCTTGTAAGCATGACCTTCACCTATCCCGAAGTAACCACCATCGACACCTTTTACACCACGGCGGACGGCGAGCTTATCACTCCCCAGACCTTGGAATACGGCACGGGCTATTCTCTCGTTGAGGTGCAAGCCCCTTACGGCTATGTCCTTAACTCCGAGCCTGTCTACTTTGATGTGGTGCAGGAAAATTCCGAGGAAAAAAGCGGTATTACCGTCATTGAGGTGGTACGCTCCAATATGGCACAGAAAGGGTTAATATCGTAAGGGTGGAGAAATCCGCACAACAACAGGAGGTGGCGAACATGGCGCACAGCACTAAGATTACAGCACTTTATGAGCGGTTAAGCCGCGACGATGAGTTACAAGGCCCCAGCAATTCCATTCTGAATCAGCAGGCATTTTTGGAGGACTTCTGCAAACGGAACAGCTTCACCAATGTCCGCCACTTCACGGACGATGGAGTGAGCGGCACGACCTTCGACCGGGACGGCTTCAAGGCCATGATTGCCGAGGTGGAGGCCGGGAACGTGGCAACGATCATCGTCAAGGACATGAGCCGCTTCGGGCGGGACTATCTCAAGGTTGGCTTTTACACCGAAGTGTAATTCATTTAAGGATACGCACCGACAATCTGCGCTTACAGATACTCATGAAAGACGGCCACAACCGTCAAGAAAAGGCAAGAAAATATTATGTATTTTTTCTCTTGCAAAGAG
>CAJUKT010000072.1 GCA_910587255.1 uncultured Oscillospiraceae bacterium | reverse complement strand
TTACCGCTTCGATTATGCTACTATTGTCGCAGACAGCGCAATAGAGTGTTATGAGATTTGTTTGCCACATACTTACATTCTCTACTCTTTTGCGCTGTTTTTCTACCCCCTTCTCTTGCTTTTAAACCTTGATTCGCATTTATAATATAGGTGTACCGTACCATACGGGGCGGCGGGTCCGCCCAGCGGAACAGGAGGGCTGTATATGAGCAAGCAGATTATCACCATCAGCCGGGAGTTCGGCTCCGGCGGCCGGTCGGTGGGCAAGCGGGTGGCCGAACTGCTGGACGTACCCTATTACGACAAAAAGCTGGTGGAGCAGGTGGCGGTGGAGACCGGCTTCGACGAGAAATTCATTGAGCAGGAGGGGGAGTACGCCTCCCCCTGGCAGTCCCTGCTGTCCTATGCCTTCCCCGGCGCACGGCTGCGCCACCCGGTAAACAGCGGGCTGTCCACCGCCGACTTCCTGTGGGTGATCCAATGCCGGGTGATTCTGGATCTGGCGGAAAAGGGGCCGTGCGTGCTGGTGGGCCGCTGCGCCGACTACATCCTGCGGGACCGGGAGGACGTGCTCAATGTGTTCATCCACGCCCCCATCCCCTACCGGGCGGACCGGGTGGTGCGGCTGTACGGCGAGTCCGACCAGTCCCCCGAAAAGCGCCTGGAGGAGAAGGACAGGCGCCGCCGCGCCTACTATAAGCACTACGCCAACCGGGACTGGGGGATGGGCCAGAATTACCACCTGTCCCTGGATTCCAGCCTGGTGGGGGTGGAGCGGTGCGCCCAGCTCATTCTGGACGTGGCCCGGAACCCGGAACCGTGATAAAGCCAAACCGCCCCGCCTGAACTCCAGGCGGGGCGGTTTTTTGTTCAGACCGGGGCGGGGCCCAGGTATTTTTCCTTGTAAAAGGCCAGCCACCGGCGGAATTCCGGCTGGTCGCCCTGGCGCACGTCCCGGGCGTAGTCGTGGAACTGGAGGTCGGCGTACCGCAGCTCCAGCACCGCCAAGGCCACGTTGGAGCAGTGGCCGGCCACACGCTCAAAATTGTTGATGCAGTCGTTGAGGATGAAGCCCACCTCCAGGGTGCACATGCCGCTTTGCAGCCGCCGGATATGGCGCAGCTTCATCCCCTCCAGCATGGTGCTGATGACCTCCTCCAGGGGCTCCACCTGCCGGGCCAGGCCGGTGTCCTCCTGCTCCAGCGCCTGCTGGGCCAGGGAGACGATCTCCAGCACCGCGCTGCTGGCCCGGGCCATGTCCTCCAGGCCGTCGGGGGAAAAGGCGATGCCCTTGCTGTCCATCTCCCGGGCCAGCTCCGCCAGGTTCACCGCATGGTCGGAGATGCGCTCCAGGTCGGTGAGGCAGTGGAGGTAGTGGGAGCTGACCAGGGTTTCCCGCTCATTGAGGCCGCGGCTGTTGAGATGAAACAGGTAATTGCCCAGCTTGTCCTCATAGCGGTCCACCGCGTTTTCCCGGCTCATGATCTTCTCATACTTCTCCTGGCTGAAGCGGGTGAACAGCTCGATGGAGCGGCTCAGGTTTTTCACGGCGGCGGCGGTCATGCGCTCTACGGTGTGGCCGCTCTGCTCCAGCGCCAGGGGGGGATAGTCCAGAAAGCGCTCGTCCAGCAGGTTTTCCTCAAACTGCTCGTCGTCCTCGGCGGCCTCCTCCTTGACGGTGAGCACCGCCAGCTTGACCAGCAGCCCGGTGACGGGCAGCTGCACCAGAGTGGCGGCCACCTTGAACACGGTGTTGAATACGGCGATGCCGAAGGCGGAGGCGGGCTGGGCCATAAAGGGCATGGGCACAAAGGCGTGGACGAGGTAGAAGGGGATCATGAACAGCGCGGAGCCCACGATGTTGAAGTATAAGTAGATGACGGCGGTGCGCTTGCCGTTGGCGTTGGCCCCGATGGCGGAGAGCAGCACCGGCACGCACGCGCCGATGCACATGCCCAGCACCATGGGCACGGCCACCTCATAGCTGATGGCCCCGGTGATGGACAGGGCCTGCAAAATGCCGATGGAGGCGGAGGAGGACTGGATCACCGCCGTTACCAGCAGGCCGATGAGCAGCGACACCGCCGGGTTAGAGGCGGCGGAGATAAACTGGAGGAAGGCCTCGTTGGTTTTCAGCGGGTCCATGGCGGAGCTCATGGCCTGCATCCCGCTCATGAGCACCGAAAAGGCCAGCAGGATAAGACCCACATTTTTCTGCCCCTGCCTGCGGCAGAAAAAATATAAGATGATGCCGACAAAGGCGATAAAGGCGAATACGGTGGCGGAGGAGAAGCCGCCCTCCCCCTCCACGCCCGCCAGGGTGAGCACCCAGCCGGTGGCGGTGGTGCCGATGTTGGCGCCCATGACGATGCCCACGGCGTTGCCCAGCTGCATGATGCCCGAGTTGACGAAGCCCACCACCATGACGGTGGTGGCGGAGGAGGACTGAATCACCGCCGTCACCAGCGCGCCCAGCAGCACACCCTTGACCGGGTTGGAGGTGAGCTTGCCCAGCACGGTCTCCAGCTTGCTGCCGGCCACCTTTTTCAGTCCGTCCCCCAGCAGGGTCATGCCGAACAGGAAGAAGGCCAGCCCGCCCAGCAGGGAAATGATGTCCGCAATACCCATGTCATTCGTCCCTTCTCGCGGGTGCGCCCCGCGGTTGCTGACTGCATACGAACGAGGCTATTATAGCATACCTTTGCGGGGATTTCTCTCCTTTTTTCAATTTCTCCAAAGTTGTCTAAATTTTCACGAGCACAGGTCAAATTTTGGATAAAACAGAGAGCGAAGCGCGCAGCCGTGGTGAGCGGGCGCGGGTGGAGGGGAGCCCCGCCGCAGAGCGCAAAAAAGGAGGCGGGCAGAAGCCCGCCTCCTTGCGTACAGGGAGACAAGGGGACAAAGCGGGGTCAGCGCCGCCCACCTCCGCGGCCCCCGCCGAAGGAGCCGCCGCCGGGCCGCCCGCCCCCGCCGAAGGAGCGTCCGCCCCCAAAGGAGCCGCCGGGCCGTCCGCCGCCCCCAAAGGAACGGCCCCCGCCAAAGGAGCCGCCGGGCCGGGGCCCGCCCATGGGCCGTCCGCCGCCGAAGGGGCCTCCGGGCCGGGCGCCGCCCGGCCTGGGGCCGGGATTGGGACGGCCTGCGCCGCCGGGCCGGGAACCGCCGAATGGCCCGCCGGGCCGGGGGCTTGCGCCGGGCCTGGGGCCGGGACGCGCACCCACGCCCGGACCAGGGCCGAAGCCCGCGCCGGGGCCGGGACCGAAGCCCGGGCCTCTGGGCGGCCTGGGGGGCCGGGGAGGCCGGGGGCGGAAGATATAGAAGGGCCGGTATACATAGGTGGGGCCGTACCAGCCGCTGCGCCAGCGCCGCCGGTGGGAGCCCTCAATCACCAGCAGCAGGATCACCGCCAGCACAATGATGGCGATCAGATCGGAAAAACCTCCCATCAAGCCGCCTCCTTTCCCGCGTCAGCCATAGTAGTTTCCATACCAGTCCTCCAGCGCTTTGGTGAGCTTGAGAACGGCGTTGTCGTAATCGCCCGCGGCGAAATGCTTTTCCATGCAGTCATAGGCATAATCGGAGCAGTCGTCGTCGGTGAAGACCCGGCGGATATCATCCCCTTGGACCAGCCAATAGTTCTCCCCCGCGATATCCAGCGCCACGAGGAAGTCATAGCCGCCCAGGCCCATTTTTTCGGCGCACGCCAGGGCATAGTCCCCCAGGTCCCTCTCATTGTCGCAGGTAACCACGCCGATGGAGACGCTGTGCGCGTTCCACAGCCGCTCGTTGCGCCGGTCCAGCTCCTGCTCTGTCCGGCTGGACAGGGCGTTGGCGTTATCCCATACAAAGGAATCGGAAGGGGAATCAGAAGGATAGGCGGCGGGGGCATTGGTTTGAGGCGGCTCCGGGCCGTTGGCGGAGGGCTTGACGGGGGCCTTGGCGTAGCCGATGCCGATGGCGGCGAACACCATCAGCACGGTGAGCCCCCAGGCCACGCCCTGCTTTTTGAACACGCCGGCCCCCCGCCTGCCCGCCGCGGCAAGGATGATTGCCGCGATGGCCACCGGGATAACCAGCAGAAAAAGCGTTCTGATTGGGAATACAGGTGACATAGGAAAATCCTTTCTACCGCGATGTGTCTGCGCCCGGATTGGACGCAGACGTTGTCACGAATGCTTTGGGAGCTTGACCGGGACGCGGTGTTGTCACGCTCGCTTTGGGCGCACTCTCGCCCCGGCTTCCCTGCGACTCGGACAAAACGCCGCCCGCTTTGCGGGCTTTCCGTTTTGCCCTCGCTTCGGTCCATCCGGGGCGGTGCGCCTAAGCTCGCGCTCAGCCTCGCAGCTCCAGCAGCTTCTGCTTCAGCTCGCCCTCGATACGGCCCAGCTCCAGCTCGGCCTCCCGGCGCTTCTGGGCGCCGTCCTTCTGGATCTGCATCACCTCGTCCAGGGTGGAGATGAGCTGCTGGTTGGTGTGCTGGAGGGTCTCGATGTCCACGATGGAGCGCTCCGCCTCCTTGGCCGTCTCAATGGTGCCCATCTTGAGCATCTCCGCGTTCTTTTTCAGCAGGTCGTTGGTCATGTTGGTGACGGCGGCCTGGGCGGCGGTGGCCTGGCGGGAGTGCTCCAGCCCCAGGGCCAGCACCATCTGGCTCTTCCACAAGGGGATGGTGTTCACCAGAGAGGACTGGATCTTTTCCAGCATCAGTGTGTCGTTGTTCTGGATCATCCGGGTCTGGGGGCCCATCTGAATGGAGATCATCCGGGTAAGCTCCAAATCGTGGAGCTTCTTCTCAAAGCGGTTGCAGAGGTTGGCGAAGTCGTTATACTTCTGGGCGTCCTCCTGGGAGCCGGTCTCCGCCGCCTTCTTGCGCAGCGCCTCCAGCTCCTCGTTGCGGGCCTTCATCAGCGCCTTTTTGCCCGCCAGGATATACATGGTCAGCTCCTTGTAGTACTTGGTGTTCAGCTCATACATCTGGTCCAGCATGGCGATGTCCTTCATCAGCGTGACCTGGTGCCCCTCCAGGATGGAGGCGATCTTGTCCACGTTGACCTCCGCCTTGTCATAGCTGGCCTTCATGGCGGTCAGCTCGTTGCGCTTTTTCTGGAAGAAGCCGGCGATGCCCTTCTTCTCCGGCTGGCCGAAGGTTTTCAGTTCCACAACCAGGGAGGACAGGGCCTCGCCCACCTCCCCCAGGTCCTTGGTGCGCACATTGTTCAAAGCGTTCTCGGAGAACCCGGCGATGTTCTTCTGGGCCGCCGCGCCGTACTGGAGCACCTGGGTGGAGTCGGTGATGTCGATCTTCTGGGCGAAGTCGTTGACCACCTTGCGCTCCGCCTCGCTGAGCTGGCTCTCGTCCAGTTGGATGGCCTGGGCGTCCCGCGCGGCCTGGACGGCGGCGGCGTCCTCTGGGGTGACGCTGTTCTCCAGGGTCAGGGACGGGGCCTCGGGGGCTTTGGGGACGGCGGCCTCCGCCTCTTTGGCGGCCTGGGCCGCGGCGGCGGCGCCGGTGGGGTCCAGGGTCAGCTCGGGCATCGTGTTCATCTCGTCACTCATGGGTGTTTTCCTCCGAATCTTTATTTAGGTGGTCAAAGCGGGGCGGGTCGTCGTCAAAGAGCACCGGGTCGCCGCTGAATTTGGGCGGGGAGGCGAAGGGGTCCCCGGCGGTCTCCTCCGGGGTTCTGCGGTAGGACTGCCAGAAGTTGTTGGCTGCGAGTATGCTCAGCGCCGTCAGCGCCAGCAGCGGCAGGCTGAACTGCGCCAGCCGCCGCACGAAGGCCACCGCCATGGACGCGGCGGCCAGGGTCCACACCACGGCCAGCACCCGGTAGCCTTTTTTGGTGATTTTCTTCTTCATGGCGGCCCCTTTACGAGCCGCCCAGGGTCATACCGCCCAGTCCCTCCTGGGCCAGCATCTGCTCCATCACGGTGATCTCGGCGGAGATGTCCATGGCCTCGTCTCCGTACAGATCGTCCAGCAGGCGGGTAAAGGCGGTGCAGATGGAGTCCAGCATGTCCCCGATTCTGCCCTTAGTGCCGTCGATGTTGGCCCCCGACGCCCCGGTGGAATCCATTCGGTCATAGGCGTTGAGCAGCTTCAGGGTGGTGGGCAGGTAGTAGCTCATGAATTTCCGAATCTGGGGCAGCTTGGAGGGGCTGGCGGCCACGGTGTCGATGATTTTGCCCGTGGTCTCCTCCAGGCGGCTGATCTGGGCGGAAATTTTGGGGTCCTCAATGGAGGCGTTGAGCCGGCGCATCTCGCCCACCGCCCTGTCCCGCTCCGACAGCAGCGCGTCGATCTCGGGGTTGCCGGTGGACTTGGGTTTTCCCCCCGTTTCCGGCTCGGGCCGGGGTTGGGCCTGGTGGGCGGACGGCGGGGCGTCCTGCACCTCGTATCCCCGGTCAGGGAAAATCATTTTGCCCGCGTGGTAGGCGATGACGGAGAGCAGCGCCACGATAATATAATGGGTGGGCCGGTACAGCGGCAGGCCCAGAAGCCACGCCCACGCCAGCCACGTCAGCCCCACAAAGTAGATAGGCAGAACGCTGCGCTTTTTCACATAGGACAAGGCCCTTGCCCCCTTTCTGGAATTCTGGCTTCTATTTTACTCCCCGGACAAGCTCCCTGTCAAGAAGAAGGGGGCCGGGACGGTTGACTTTAACAATTTCTTCATGTAAAATGGGTCGATATCTTAGATACGACAGGAGAGCTGTCCCCACATGATGACATTAGACGATTTCCGCGCCGCCCGCAGGGTGCTGGACGGCGTGCTTCACCGCACAGACCTGATGTACAGCCCCTTTTTCACCAGAACCACCGGCAACCAGGTATATATCAAGCCGGAAAACATGCAGGTCACCGGGGCATATAAAATCCGTGGGGCCTACTTCAAGTGCTCCGCCCTCTCCGATGAGGAGAAGGAGCGCGGGCTGGTGACCGCCTCGGCGGGCAACCACGCCCAGGGGGTGGCCTACGCCGCCCGGGCGGCGGGGGTGGCGGCCACCATCGTCATGCCCACCACCACCCCCCTGGTAAAGGTGAACAATACCAAGGACTACGGGGCCAAGGTGGTGCTCCACGGCGAAACCTTCGACGACGCGGCGGCGCTGGCGGCAAAGCTGAGCGGGGAGGAGGGGCTCACCTACGTCCACCCCTTCAACGACCTCACCGTGTCCACCGGCCAGGGCACCATCGCCTATGAGATTTTCAAGGACCTGCCCGATGTGGACGTGATCCTGGTCCCGGTGGGGGGCGGCGGGCTGGCGGCGGGGGTGTCCACCCTGGCCAAGCTGCTTAACCCCTCGGTGAAGGTGATCGGGGTGGAGCCCTCCGGGGCGGCGTCCATGAAGGCCAGCCTGGAGGCGGGGCGGGTGGTGACGCTGGACCAGGTGACCACCATCGCCGACGGCGTGGCGGTGAAAACCCCCGGCGACCAGGTGTTCCCCTACATCCAGAGGAACCTGGACGGCATCATCACCATCGACGACGGCGAGCTGGTGGACGCCTTTTTGGACGTGATGGAGAAGCACAAAATGGTGGTGGAGAACGCGGGACTGCTTACCATCGCGGCCCTCAAGCACCTGGACTGCCGGGACTGCAATGTGGTGAGCGTGCTGTCCGGCGGCAATATGGACGTGATCACCATCTCGTCGCTGGTGCAGCACGGGCTCATCAACCGGGGACGGATCTTCACCTTCTCGGTGCAGCTGCCCGACCGGCCCGGCGAGCTGCTGCGCATCGCCGGCCTGGTGGCCGGGCTCAACGGCAATATCATCAAGCTGGACCACAACCAGTTTGTCAACATCAACCGCCAGGCGGGGGTGGAGCTGAAGGTGACCATGGAGGCCTTCGGCCTGTCCCACAAAGCGGAAATCCTGGACGCCCTGCGCCAGGCGGGCTACCAGGTGCGGGAGGTGCCGCCCAGCGGCACCATCACGGGATAATTCCGCCGGGAAAGGCAAAGCCTCCTCCGGCTGCGCGCCCCCTGCGGGCCTGCCCGGACATTACAACTCCCCCCGCCGCACAGGGCGGCGGGGGGTATTCAGGTGCGGCGCGCCGGCCGGAGAGACAGCCGGGCGCGAGCGGGGGCGTGGGGGAACCGCCCAGCCGGCTCCGGCGGCGACCTCCGCGTGCTCTATCCTATGCGGCAGGGCGGCGGGCGCGCCGCCCTCCGGCCCGGCCCGGGCCTGTCCCCAAAGCGGATATTTTGGGAAACGAGGGAAAAATTATGGTTAAGATCGCCCCTTCCATCCTCTCGGCGGATTTTTGCAATTTGGAGCGGGATATAGGCCGGGTGTCCGCCGCCGACTGGCTCCATGTGGATGTGATGGACGGCATGTTTGTCCCCAACATCACCATCGGCGTGCCGGTAGTGGAGTCCATCCGCAGGCATACGGACATGTTTTTGGACGTGCACCTGATGGTGGACAAGCCCGCGCGGTATATCGGCCAGTTCTGCAAGGCGGGGGCGGACCTGCTCAGCGTCCACCTGGAGGCCGACCACCCCGCCCGCATCGCCGACGCCCTGCGGGCCATGGAGGCCAACGGGGTGAAAAAGGCGGTGGCCCTGCGGCCCATCACGTCGGCCCGGGCTGTGCTGCCCTACCTGGAGGGGCTGGACATGGTGCTGGTGATGACGGTGGAGCCCGGCTTCGGCGGGCAGAGGTTCATGGCCTCCCAGCTGGACACCGTCCGGGAGGTAAGGGCGCTCATT
The DNA here is from genome assembly GCA_910587255.1 of uncultured Oscillospiraceae bacterium. Classification (GTDB taxonomy): domain Bacteria; phylum Bacillota; class Clostridia; order Oscillospirales; family Oscillospiraceae; genus Enterenecus. Next base: position 1,904 of record CAJUKT010000072.1, on the reverse strand, counting down.
GACCGCTATAACCCCGCCTGTGAGCTGGAAGTGGACGGCGGGGTGGGCCCCGCCAACGCCAAGGCCGTCATGGAGGCCGGGGCCACGGTGCTGGTGGCGGGCTCGGCGGTGTATGGCGCGGAGGACCCGTCCAGAGCGATTGAGGATTTGAGGAAGGAGGGGGGACCGGGATGAAAACATATCGAATCCAGGTGTCTGCCGATCTGAAGCGGGCGGAGGCCATGATGAACGAGATGGCGGCCGACGGCTGGCAGGTCAAATCCACCGCATGGAGCCAAAATGGGCTCGTGGTAACCTTCGAGCGGGACGCGTAACTTTATTCTGGAGTTGATACCATGGACTACTTCCCTGCGGCGCTGGAAAATTTAGTGGAGCAGTTCGCTAAGCTGCCCGGCGTGGGCCGCAAGAGCGCCCAGCGGCTGGCCTTTTACATCCTGGACCAGCCCGAGCAGACCGCCCGGGACTTCGCCGCTGCCCTGCTGGACGCGAAAAAGAGCATCGGCTGCTGCCCGGTGTGCCAGAACCTCACCGACGGGGAGGGGGAGTGCCCCCTGTGCGCCTCCTCCAAGCGGGACCATTCCCTGGTGTGCGTGGTGGCCGACCCCAAGGACGTGGTGGCCATGGAGCGCTCCCGGGAGTACCGGGGGGTGTACCATGTGCTCCACGGCGTCATCTCCCCCATGAACCACGTGGGCCCGGACGACCTGCGCATCCAGCAGCTGGTGGAGCGGGCGGCCTCCGGGGAGATTGAGGAGGCCGTCATGGCCACCAACCCGGATACCGAGGGGGAGACCACCGCCATGTACCTGTCCCGGCTGCTCAAACCCTTCGGGGTCAAGACCACCCGGCTGGCCTACGGCATCCCGGTGGGCAGCCACCTGGAGTTCGCCGACGACGCCACCCTGATGCGCGCCATGGAAGGCCGCAGGGAGATATAGGGTGTCCGCAAGGCGTTCCTTCCGGCCATGTGGGGCGGGCAGGCGGCGGAGGAGCGCAGGGGATATCGCAACCATTTCAAAAAGGAGAAGGATTTTATGGAAAAATGGCTGTATGTGATGTTCATTGAAAAGACCAAGACCTATAACCGGCTGACCAAGGCCGCCGTGGAGCGCCACGTGGCCAACATCAAGGCCCTGGACGAGGAGGGGCGGCTGGAGCTGTGCGGCGTGTTCAAGGGCTATCCCGGCGTGGCGGGGATGTACATCCTGCGGGCGGACAGCTATGAGCAGGCGGAGGAGCTGTGCAGGCGGGAGCCTCTGGTGCTGGAGGGCTTCGCCACCTACAAGCTGAAGGCCCTGCAGGTGGCGGACCGGGAAAACAACTACCTGCTGTGAGGGGGACCCCGGCGCGGCAGGGAGCGCATGACTGTAATTTGACACAATTTTAACAAAAAACGGGCGCAGAGACGGAAATTTTTTCGTTTCTGCGCCTTTTCCTCTTTTCTTTTTTGCGGATCTATGGCATAATAGGGACAGACAAAAATATCCACTTAAAGGAGGACGCGCCATGAAGCCCACCGTGACCTTTCCCCCCGAGCGGCTGGAGTACCTGAGGCTGCTGGCCCGGCACTATCCCAATGTCCAGGCCGCCTGTACCGAGATCATCAACCTGCGGGCCATCCAGAACCTTCCCAAGGGCACCGAACACTTCCTGTCCGACGTCCACGGGGAGTACGAGGCCTTCCAACACATCCTCAACTCCGCCTCCGGCGTGGTGCGGGTGAAGATCGACGAGCTGCTGGGCTCCACTGTCCCCCGCTCCGACCGGGACCAGCTGGCCACCCTCATTTACTACCCCGAGGAGAAGCTGGAGGAGATCGAGCGGGAGACGGAGGATATGCGGGAGTGGTACCGTATCACCTTCCACCGGCTCATCGACCTGTGCTGCCTGGTCAGCGCCAAGTA
>CAJUKT010000071.1 GCA_910587255.1 uncultured Oscillospiraceae bacterium | reverse complement strand
TGGCCTGTCCACGCTGGGCGGCCTCACGGAACTGGCCCCGCAGGCGTTCCGTACCATCATCCAGCCCACGGCGAATAAGTTGTTTCGGCGCAGCTTTAGCTTTTTCTTTTAATTTGCCCTTTATTGTGCGTTTTTCTTTGACTTTTGCGATACTCTATCACCTCACTTTGCATTTTTCGGCATTTTATGCTACACTGTCTCCCAAAGGAGGGAGCGTTCATGGAACAGATTCGCAGATGTGAATGGGCCGGCCCCGACCAAATATATATTGATTACCACGACAACGAGTGGGGCCAGCCCCTCCACGATGATAATAAGCTGTTTGAGATGCTGATCTTGGAGGGGATGCAGGCCGGACTGGCATGGATCACCGTGCTGAAAAAACGGGAAGCCTTTCGTGCCGCTTTTGACAACTTCGATCCCCCAAAGGTCGCGCTGTATGATGACGCAAAGATCGAAGCCCTTATGGCGAACACCGGGATTATCCGACACCGGGGCAAGATCAACGCAGCTATTGGCAACGCAAAAGCATTCCTTGAAATTCAAAAAGAATACGGCAGTTTCGACCGATTCATCTGGGCCTATGTCAATCACACACCTATCATCAACGCCCCACACAGCATGGCGGAGCTGCCTACATCCACCCCGTTGTCCGATCAGATCAGCAAGGACTTGAAAAAGCGGGGCTTCAAATTTGTGGGGTCCACCATTGTCTATTCGTTTATGCAGGCTGTCGGGATGGTGGACGACCACATGATTTGGTGTCCCTGGCATACGAATAACAGAAAATAAAACCGGAAATTCAGGCGACGTTGGTCTCACTCAGCTTGGTGGTCATCAAGCGGTAGAGCCGGTTCTTGGGGAAGTTGTCCACAAACGGCACGATGGCGCTGCCGCACTTGATGAGGCCGCGCCCGAAGTCCACGTTGGTGATGTAGGAGAGCTGGTTGTCCGAGATGTTCAGCAGCCGCGCCAGCTCCGCCCGGTCTGTGGCCGCCTGGTTCAGCATGACCAGGAACTCGCTGTTGGCCAGCATGGTCCGGGCGGTGTGGGACTGGAGCAGATCGTCCACGTTTTGAGTGAGGCCGGTACAGCAGGCCCCGTACTTTCTGACACGTTTCCAGAGGGTAAACAGGAAATTAGCGCTGTATTCGTGCTGGAAAAGAAGGTAGATTTCATCGATATAGACCCAGGTGTTCCGGCCCAGTGCCCGGTTGCGGATCACCCGGTTAAACACGCTGTCCAGCACCACCAGCATCCCCACCGGAAGAAGCTGCTTGCCCAGATCTCGGATGTCATAGCACAGGATACGGGCGTCCGTGTCCACGTTGGTGGGCTTGGCAAAGGTGTTGAGGCTGCCCTCGGTGAACAGCTCGATTGCCAGGGCCACATCCCGCGCCTCCGGCTCGGACTGGCGGAGCAGCTCGGCGTGGAAGTCCTGGAGGGTGGGGGCTTTGCCCTGGTAGCCGCCCTTGATGTAGCTGTGGTAGACGCTGGCGGTGCAGCGGTCGATGATGGATTTTTCCTTTGCGGACAGCATCCGGTCCCCCATGAGCTGCTCACACAGGGACAGCAAAAACTCAGACTTCAGCACCACCGGGTTCTCCCCATCACCATACCCTTGCTCCATGTCCATGGCGTTGATGTGGTTGGGGGAGGTAGCGGAGATATTCACCACTTCGCCGCCCAGCCCTTCGATGAGGGGCCGGTACTCCGATTCGGGATCTATGATAATGATGTCATCGTCTGTGGAGAGTGCCAGATTGACCATCTCCCGCTTGGCGGTGAAGGACTTGCCGGAGCCGGACACGCCCAGCACGAAGCCGTTGCCGTTGAGCAGTTCCTTCCGATTGGCGATGATGAGGTTCTTGGAGATCACGTTCTGCCCGTAATACACCCCGCCCTGATCCCGCACCTCCTGGGCCTTGAAGGGCATGAGGACGGCCAGGGCCTCGGTGGTTAGTGTCCGCAGGGCGTCGATCCGCCGCAGGCCCAGGGGGAGCGCCGTCACCAGCCCGTCCGCCTGCTGCCAGTTCAGAGTGGCCAGTTGGCACAGGTGCTTCCGGGCGGCGGACTGGAGGGCATCGGTGTCGCTGTCCAGTTCCTCCTTGCTGTCCGCCAGATGCACCAACGTCACTACGGCGAACATC
>CAJUKT010000070.1 GCA_910587255.1 uncultured Oscillospiraceae bacterium | reverse complement strand
TTCTGTTCCCGGCTGGTGGAAATAATGGCTCTATCATCGCCCATTGGCTGTCGCTTAAATCGCTCGCATAGCCGCGTCGCTCATTTTTCTGTATCATTCCCTCATTATACTACTTTTCCCTCTATTGGTACAGCTTCTGATTCCAGCTCGGATTGTCCACCCGCCGCCAGGGCAGATTTCCAAACGCGGCATCCGAACACAGGGTGGCCCAGCCTGCGCAGTTCATGCCACTGTAGTAGGGCCCGTTGCTGGTGGAGCGGTAGGGCGCGGGCCATGTGGAGCCGTGAGGATACTGCTTGCGGAGGGCTTGCAGGGCGGCTTGGACGCTTTCCTCGGTGGGGCCGGATGGTGCGGCGGGGAGTTCCTCTTGGTACGGCTGGGTGCTGTGGACATAGACGGAGTTGGTGGCGGTGTTGTAGGTCACGCCGAAGTCTACCGCCCTGCCGATGTCCCGGAGCTTGACGTAGTTGTTTCCTCCGATGTTGTAAGCGGTCATGCTGATCCGCTGGCCGTCCACGTAGATGGGCTGGGTGCTGGGTCTGGCAGTGATTCCGGTGGCCGCTTGGGCGGCGGGGCCGCTGAGTGCAAGGCCGGTGAGGATGCCGAGCCCCATGAAGATCGCTTCCCGTTTTCTGTTCATGATGATTCCCCTTTCAGTTGTGTTGTGCCTTTGGCAAACACAACCATGCCGAAGGATTGCTGGGAAGTCAAGCACAATCAGAGTTCGGCGTGGAGAATAACAGGGGCACGAACGAAGCAGATTGCACAGTGAGCAGGTCTCTTATTGTTTTCTGTGGCGCAGATTTTAATTGAGGTCACATAGTTTGCTCCCAATGTTGATCGCCGCTGAACTTTTGGCCCATGGCCAACTTTTTGATTGCTTCCCGGCGGCGCTGCTTGCTGTCCGTCCAGGTGGGTGGCGCGGGGAGCTGCCATTGGTCATCGCGTTCCAGGTCGGCCAGAACCTGGAACCACCCGGAGGCCAGCTCCCCCATCCAGCCTTCGTCCGGCTCCGGCGTGGTGGGACGGAAGCCGGTGGCCTGGCGGTAGAGGAGGAGCGCCTCCAGATTCTCCTTGAGGAAGGTTTCATCGTGGAGGCTGCTGTCCCGGCACTTGCGTCCATTGGGACAGGTGAAGGTGATGTGCTTCCGGGTGTCCGACCAGGAAACCTCGTAACCCTCCATCTCCATGTTGGTGATAAAGTCCTCGCGGGTGATGGAATACTCCAGCGCCTCGTTGATGGCCTGAATCAGATCCAGCTTCCAGCTGTCGCCGCGCAGACCCGCTTGGTACTCGCCGGGCTTCATGCGCCTCTTTTTGGTACACAGCTCGCACTCGTCCAGCACCCGAAGACCGTGGGCCAGACAAATCTCATCGTTCACCTTGCGGTGCGCCAGAAGGTCGCCGGGGCTTTGATGGAGCTTGTGTCCATCCTTGTGGCTGACGCTGTTCACCACCATGTGGTTGTGCAGATGACCTGTGTCAACATGGGTGGCGATCACCACCTCGAAGCCTGGGAACTGCCGCTGAGCGAACTCCAGGCCGATGGCATTGACTTCCTGGGGTGTGATGTCGTCCTCCGCGGAGAAGGACTGGACGAAGTGATAGAACTGCGTCCCGCCTGTTTTCTGGAAACGCTCCTTGGTCATCTGCATCTCGATGAAGGCGGACTGGGGAACACAGTCGCTGCCAGTAACCAGCCACGCATCACCCCAGCGGGTTTTCTCCTCCTGCTCCACGTAGTCGATCACGCCGCGCATGGAACTGGCGGACTGCTTTTTGCACTGGATCGCGGTGAAGGTAGCCATCAGCGCACCTCCTGAACCAGCGCACTCACTGCGTTACACAGTTGAGCATACTCTTGGACGAGGTAATCACCACGCAGAACGGTGATCCGTCCCATGTTGGCCAGTGTGGTGAGCTGATTGAGGTTACGGCCCTGGGCTTTCAGTTCAGAGAGCAAATCGTCCAGCCCATCCACCTGGACAATCTCCTTGCCGAGGGCGCAGGTGGTGAGGTAATCCGTGACGGTCATGCCTGCGGCCTTGGCCCGCTGGTGGATGGCTTTCTTATCTACCGGGGTCATCCTGGCGGTGATGATTTCGGTTTTCTTTTTCTGCATTTATGTCCTTTCTCCCCCTTTAGGGGGTAGGGTGTCAGCGCCGATGCGATTTTGTAGTTTTTCGCCGAACAGGATATGTCGAAAAATGGCGGGTAATGGTGTACAGCCTTTGCATAATTATACTTGCCGTTTTCGTCCGTCAAGCCTGAAACAAGCTGATAAATCAGGGC
>CAJUKT010000069.1 GCA_910587255.1 uncultured Oscillospiraceae bacterium | reverse complement strand
TAGCGCGACCCATAGCCGCGCAGGGAAAATAAGGCCGGAGCGCAGGGAAAAACCGGGGGAGGGGCGGTACGCCCCGGTTGGTTTTTCCCGGAGTCGGAGGACTTATTTTCCCGGCCGCGCGGCCAATGGGAGCGTGAATACACCCTAAAACTGCCTGGGCGTCCCGTCCAGGCAGTCTTTCCAGGGAGGGCTGGCTGGGCTTGCTTGAACATTGCCGCCATGCCCCAACGGCGGGCCTTTTTCCGCCATATGTTGTTGATTTGACCCCAATACACAAAGTATTTCCGCGTCAAACCGCCTTGTCCGGCGCCTTCCGCCGCCGGGCACACCGTCAATTTTCAAACAGCGCCTGACCGGCGCGGGCAGGTTCAGAAGCTGTACGAATAGCCGAAGTATTCAGATTGGCCGTAAAGCTGGGTGCTGAGGCTATTGGTACAGCTTCTAAGGCGGCGCTTCCTTTAAAATACAAATCCGTGGAGGAGAACACCATGAGAGAGATGCGCAGGTTTAAGCAGGCCCTGACCCGGGAGCAGTGCCATGAGATTTTGAACCGGGGGACCTCCGGCGTGCTGGCGGTGGCCGGGGAGGACGGCTGGCCCTACGCCGTGCCGCTGAGCTACGTGTGGAAGGACGGGCGGGTGCTGTTCCACTTCGCCCTGGCGGGCCACAAGCTGGACGCCGTCCGGCGGGAGGAGCGGGCGTCCTTCTGCGTGGTTGACCGGGACCAGGTGGTGCCGGAGGAGTATACCACCTATTACCGTTCGGTGATCGTCTTTGGCCGGGCGCGGGTGATCGGGGACCCGGCGGAAAAGCGCCGGGCCATCGAGGCGCTGGCAGAGAAATACCGTCCCGGTTTCCCCGAGGCCATGGCGGCGGAGATCGACGGCTCCTGGGAGCGGTTTTTGATGGTGGAGCTGGTCCCCGAGCAGGTCACCGGCAAGCAGGCCAGGGAGCTGATGGAGGGGAATTGACGGGCGGAGGTTATGATCCGCGCCGTTTTTGCGTATATTGATCAGATATCAATCATGGGAGGTTCTTTCATGCTGGACGCCATTCTGGGCCGCCTCATCCCCCATTACGGACAGCCGGACGACCCGGAGGCCCGGAAGGGCTGCGGGCTGCTGGCTGGGGGAGTGGGACTGGGGCTCAACCTGCTGCTGTTCGCCGTCAAGCTGTGCGCGGGGCTGCTCACCGGGGCTATTTCGGTGACCGCCGACGCCTTCAACAATCTGTCCGACGCCGCCGGATCGGCGGTGACACTGGCGGGGTTCAAGCTGGCCGCCCAGCGGGCGGACGAGCGCCACCCCTTTGGCCATGGCCGCATCGAGTACCTGGCGGGGCTGGCGGTGTCCCTGCTGATCCTGCTGGTGGGGGTGGAGCTGGTCCAGGGGTCGGTGGGGAAGATCCTGCGCCCGGAGCCCGCCGTATTCAGTGTGCTGGCGGTGGCGCTGCTGGGGCTGTCCATCGGGGTGAAGCTGTGGATGGGCTGGTTTTACGCCGCCATGGGCAGGCGGGCCCAGTCCCCCACCCTGGCCGCCGCTGCGGCGGATGCCCGGTCGGACGTGCTGGCCACCTCGGCGGTGCTGGCGGGGCTGGCGGCGTCCCACTTTTTCCATGTGCAGCTGGACGGCTGGCTGGGGCTGCTGGTGGCGGCTCTCATCCTGCGCACCGGCTGGGGGGCCGCCCGGGATACGCTGGACCCTCTGCTGGGCACGCCCCCCGATCCGGCTATAGTGGCGGATATCGAAAAGCTGGTGTTGGGCTACCGCCAGATCCTGGGCATCCACGACCTGGTGGTTCACGACTACGGCCCCGGGCGGCGGATGATGTCCGTCCACGCCGAGGTGCCCGCCGACGGTTCGCTGGTGGAGCTGCACGATGTCATTGACCGGGCGGAGCGGGAGCTGATGGGGCGTTTTGGGCTGGAAGCGGTGATTCACCTGGACCCGGTGGACGCAGGCGACCCCTGCTCGGACCGGCTGCGGGCGCTGGCGGAGGAGCTGGCCCGGGAGCTGGACAGCGCCGCCACCATCCACGATTTCCGCCGGGGCGGAGGGGGGGAGGTATCCTTCGACGTGGTGGTGCCCTACGGCGTGGCCCTGTCCGACCAGCAGGTGCGGGAGTCCCTGGCGGAAAAGCTGGCCCAGCGGGAGCCGGACTGCCGCCCATCCATCGGGGTGGACCGCTCCCATGTGCTGTAATTTCGCTTTGTTCACAAATTCCTCTGGAATTTCCCCGCAGTTCGGCTTATAATGACAGGAGTATGAATTCGGCGGCCGGGCTTTTGTCCGCCTGCTCACAACGGCTCCGCGCATATTCAAAGAAAGGGTGTATGGTATGCCCCGCAGTATTCTCATCGTTGAGGACGACAAGAACATCGCCGACCTGATCCGGCTCTACCTGGAAAAGGAGGGCATGGTCTGCCATGTGGCCGGGGACGGCCTGGAGGGGCTGGAGAAGTTCCACGCCGTCCAGCCCGACCTGGTGATGCTGGACATCATGCTTCCCTCCATGGATGGCTGGTCCGTGTGCCGGAAGATCCGGGAGACCTCCAAGGTGCCCATCATCATGCTCACCGCGAAGGGGGAGCTGGAGGACAAGGTATCCGGCCTGGAAATGGGGGCGGACGACTATATCACCAAGCCCTTTGAGACAAAGGAGGTGCTGGCCCGGGTGCACGCGGTCCTGCGCCGCTTCGGCGAGGAGGAGCAGCCGGAAAAACGGCTCAGCTTCGACAAGCTGGTGGTCAACCTGGACTCCTATGAGCTGCTGGTGGACGGCAGGCGGGTGGACACCCCGCCCAAGGAGCTGGAGCTGCTCTACCACCTGGCGGCCGCCCCCAACCGGGTGTTTACCCGCAACCAGCTCTTGGACGAGGTGTGGGGCTTTGACTACTTCGGCGACTCCCGGACGGTGGACGTACACATCAAGCGCCTGCGGGAGAAGCTGGAGGGGGTTTCCGAGCAGTGGAGTTTGAAAACCGTGTGGGGCGTGGGCTACAAGTTTGAGGTTGCCAACGGATGAAAACCATGTACGGCCGCCAGTTCGCCACCATGGTGGGCATGGTGCTGCTGTCCTTCCTCATGCTGGGCGCGTCCTTCGCTACGCTGAGCTACCAGTATACGATCCGGGAAAAAAAGGACACCCTGGAGCGCAACGCCAGGTATATCGCCCAGTTCACCTCCGACTCGGTGGAGTCCGGCGGCAAGCTGGTGTGGCAGACCCCGGCGTTCCAGAAATATCTCAGCTCGGTGGCCAAGGTGTCCGACTCCCACGTGATGGTGGCCACCCCGGAGGGGGTCATCGTCTACGCCACCAGCGGCAGCGCCGACCTCATTGAGTTCCAGTATGCCGAGCTGTCGCCCGCCACGGTGGCCAGCATTGTGGACGGCTCCCGGGTGGGGATGGACCAGCTGGACGGACTGTACCGGGAGCCCCGGTATCTGGTGGGCCTGCCCATCACCAACGACAAGGGCTACCTTCAGGGGCTGGTGCTGGTGTCGGCCTCCGCGTCCAACATCAGCGGGGTGTGGCGGGACCTGTCCGGCATCCTGCTGGTCACCGCCCTGGCCGTCGTTCTCATCGCGGCCATCATCAGCTCCGTGACCAGTATGCGCCAGTCCCAGCCCATCAAGGAGATCGCCGCCGCCGCGCGGCAGTTCGGCCTGGGCCGGCTGGACGTGCGGGTGGACGTGGGCAGCCGCCGGGACGAGGTGGGGGAGCTGGCCGAGGCGTTCAACGCCATGGCCGATTCGCTGGCCAAGAGCGAGCAGCGGCGCAGCGAGTTCATCGCCAACGTGTCCCACGAGCTCAAGACCCCCATGACCTCCATCGCCGGCTTTGCCGACGGCATCCTGGACGGCACCATACCACCCGACCAGGAGCGGCACTACCTCCAGATCATCTCCTCCGAGACCCGGCGGCTGTCCCGGCTGGTGCGCTCCATGCTGGACCTGTCCCGGCTGCAGTCCGACGAGCGGGCCGCCCAGCAGCAGTTCGACCTGTGTGAGACCCTGGTGCGGGCGCTGGTCACCCTGGAGGGCAAGGTGAACGCCAAGCGCCTGGAGGTGGACGCCCAGCTGCCCCAGGATGAGCCGGTCCCCGTGTGGGGGGACCAGGACGCCATCACCCAGGTGTGCTATAACCTGCTGGACAACGCCATCAAGTTCTCCCAGGAGGGGGGCGTGCTGGGGCTGGGGGTCAGCGTGAAGGGGGCCAAGGCCACCGTCACCATCAGCAACCAGGGCGAGACCATCCCCCCCGGGGAGCAGCAGCTGATCTTCGACCGCTTCCACAAGACCGACCACTCCCGCTCTGCGGACCGGGACGGGGTGGGTCTCGGGCTGTATATCGTCAAAACTATTCTCAACAGCCACAAGGAGACCATCTCCTGTGTCAGCGAGGATGGGGTGACCAAGTTTATTTTTACCATGACAAGAGCATAGCGCCAACGTTTTTGGATGGGAGGAATCCACTGTGGACAATTACCTCAACTACCGCTGGCCCAAAGGGCCCGGCGTCCAGCCGCCCCCGGTGCCCAGCGACAGGCCGCTCCCGCCTCCGCGCAAGGCCAAGTGGAGTGCGCGCAGCTGGCTGATTCCCACGGTGGCCGTGGTGCTGTGCCTGGCATTGCTGGGCGGGGCCAGCTTTTGGGCGGTGAACGGCATCGCCAATATCCTGGCGCAGATGGAGCCCGCCGGGCCGGATGAGGACCCCGGCGGCGACCCCCGCCCCTGGCCCAGCTGGGAGGCGCCCCGGGATTCCGACTGGACCCCCGACGACCTGCCCTGGGGGAAGCCGGACCCGTCCGTCACCCTGTCCGCCCAGCCCGCAGGCCCCGCCGTCACCGGCCCGGAGGTGTATGAGGCGGTGCGGCCCAGCCTGGTGTGCGTGGAGGCCGCCCACTCCAGCCAGTTCCGGGGGGTGAGCGTGGGCACCGGCGTGGTGGTGTCCGCCGAGGGCTATGTACTCACCAACTATCACATCATTGATGAGACGGTCAGCGTCCGGGTGCTGCTGCTGGACGATCCCAACCGCTACTTTACCGCAAAGGTCATCGGCTTTGACGAGGAATTTGATTTGGCCGTGCTGAAATTTAACCCCGGCGATGTGCGGCTCACCCCCGCCCGGCTGGGGGACTCCGACCAGCTTTCGGTGGGAGAGCGGGTGTACGCTGTGGGCAATCCCATGGGCTATCTGCTGGGCTCCATGTCCACGGGCATCGTGTCCGCCCTGGGCCGGGACGAGCAGGAGTCGGGCAGCGCCCTGGGCCTGATCCAGACCGACGCGCCGCTCAACCCCGGCAACTCCGGCGGGGCGCTGCTCAACGAGGCGGGGCAGGTGGTGGGCATTACCAGCGCCAAAATCACCGGCCTGTCCCGGGAGGACGGGGAAGCGGTGGAGGATGCCGCCGTTATTGAGAATCTGGGCCTTGCCATCCCCATCTCCGACGCCCTCCCCTTTGTCAACCACATTCTTGCCACCGGGGAGAGCTGGCGGCCCGCCATGGGCATACAGTGCAGCGCCGTCCAGGTGGATGGCCGCAAGGGCATCCAGGTGGGCGAGGTCACCGGCGATGCCCCCAGGGAGGCGGGGCTGAAAAAGGGCGACCTCATCGTTTCCGCCAACGGCGTGCCGGTGGCCACCCTGGTGGAGCTGCGGCGGGTGCTCTACCGCACCGGGGCGGGGGTGGAGCTGAGCTGTACGGTGGTGCGGGGCGGGGAGGAGATGGAAATCTCCTTTGCCCTGACCGACAGCCTGAAGCAGGACTGAGGGGCGGGCCATGGAACGGGATCAAGTGGCCGCCCTGCTGGCCGGGGCCCAGGGCTACCTCTCCGGTGAGGAGATGAGCCGCGCCCTGGGGGTGACCCGGGCGGCGGTGTGGAAGGAGATCGAGTCGCTGCGGGGGGCGGGCTGGCCCATTGAGTCGTCCACCCGGAAGGGGTATAGGCTGGCGGGGCCGCCCCCGGCGCTGTCCGCGCCCTACATCAGCGCGCGGCTGGGCCCCGGCAGCCTGTTTGCCGGGAAAATTACGGTGGAGCCGCTGGTGGACTCCACCAACACCCGGCTGAAGGCGCTGGCCCACGCCGCGCCCACCGGGACCGCCCTGCTGGCCGAGGAGCAGAGCGGGGGCCGGGGCACCCATGGGCGTTCCTTCCACTCCCCCCGTGGGGACGGGCTGTACCTGTCGGTGCTCATCCGGCCCCGGGTGGAGCTGGCCGACCTGCTCACCCTGACGGGGTGGGTGGCGGTGGCTGCCCGGGAAGGGGTGGAGCGGGCCAGCGGCGCGCCGGTGGACATCAAGTGGCTCAACGACCTGTACCTCAACGGCAGAAAGCTGTGCGGCATCCTCACCGAGTTCGCCCTGCTGGCGGAGAGCGGGGAGCCGGACTATGTGGTGACCGGCATGGGGATAAACATGAACCAGAGCGCCGAAACCTTCCGCGCCCAGGGGCTGGAGGGGGTCGCCGCCTCCCTGGCGGGGGAGGGCTGGCCCGTGGAGCAAAACCATCTGGCCGTGTGCCTGCTGGAGGCGCTGGATAAGCTGGTGCGGGATTTCCCGGAAAAACGGGGGGATTACCTGGAGCGCTACCGCGCCCACTGCATCACCCTGGGGCGGAGGGTGTCCTTCGACGGGGAGGGGACGGTTCAAACCGGCACCGCCGCCGGTGTGGATGGCCAATTCGCCCTGGCGGTGGACGGGGACGATGGAAAGCGGCATGTGGTGTCCTCCGGGACGGTGAAAATGATAGGATAAGAGCCCCGCGCGGTGCGCGGGGCTCTTTTTCCCCTGTGAGGGAGGCCGTCCAGCACCTGGCAAGGCTGGGCCCCGTCCCGATTCAAAATTTTTCCGTCCTGTTAACAAAAACGGGAAATTTGCCGATATATTCCATAGAGTAATATAGTATGAGAGGAGTGTGGAACATGGAGCTGCGCACCACCAGGGAGCTGCGGCGGAACGAGCAGCTTACCAAGGCGATGGTCAAGGAGAAGGAGGGGAAGGGCGCTGCGGCCCCTGTCCAGCCCAAGCCCGCCCGTCAGGCCGCCGACAAGCTCACCCTGTCCCGTCAGGCGCTGGGCTATTTACAGGAGCAGAGCCGCCTGGCCTGGGAGCGGGAGCAGCGGCGGCACAGCCGCATGGACGACAGCTTCAGCGCCCTGGATACGGCAAAGGACCAGCTGGACGCGATGGAGAAGAAGCTGAAGGTGATGAGCAAGTGCCAGAAAATTGCAGCGTCCATCATGCGGGGGGACCGGGTGCCGCCGGAGGATATGGCGTACCTGATGAACAACGACCCGGAGGGCTATAAGCTGGCCATGGCCATGCGCCGGGAGAACCCGGACCCCGAGGACTGCGAGAGCGTGCTGGACGAGGAGGACCGGGACGGGGCGGCCTGTGGGGCGCAGGGGAGCGCCTGCGTCGAGGGCGCGGCCGCAGGGGGAGAGGCGTCCCCTGAGGCGGCCCAGGTCTGAGAAGCCGTGCCAAGGCTATTGGTACAGCTTCTAAAGAAGCGGAGCGATACATATATGTTAGGAGGCTGCCATATGGAAGAAAAGAGAATGATAAAGGTCATGGTAGACGGTGTGGAATATGCCTATCCCCAAGGGACGCCCTACCGCACCATCGCGGCGGATGTCCAGCCGCGCTTCCCCTATGATATCCTGCTGGTGAACCGGGATGGAAAGCTGTGTGAGCTCCACAAGTCCTTGGACCGGGACTGTTCGCTGAAGATGGTCACCGCCCAGGATATTCCGGGCATCCAGACGTATGAGCGCAGCGCGGTTTTTTTGATGCTGAAGGCGTTTTATGACGTGGCAGGCCGGGAAAACGTGGAGCGCATCTGTGTGGAGTGCTCCCTCAGCCGGGCCCTCTTTATCCGTGCGCTGGGCGCCTTTACCCTGGACCAGGCCCTGCTGGACCGGGTGGAGGAGCGGATGAGGGAGCTGTCCGCCCAGGCGCTGCCGATTGAAAAACGCTCCATCAGCACCGACGACGCCATAGAGCTGTTCAAGCAGGAGCGGCTGGTGCACAAGGCGCAGCTGCTCAGCTTCCGCATCAACTCCCATGTCAACGTGTACTCGCTGGACGGCTTTGTGGACTACTTCTACGGCTATATGGTGCCGGACACCGGATATATCAGGTGCTTTGGCCTGGAGCTGTTTGAAAGCGGCTTTGTCCTGCGCCTGCCCACCCGGAAGGACCCCGGCCGTTTGGGGGAGTTCAAGCCGGCCATGAAGGTGTTCCGGGAGCTGTACGACTCCAACCTGCGGGCCGAGGCGCTGAATATTTCCAATGTGGCGGAGCTGAATACCGCCGTCTCCCAGGGCAGGGCCACGCCGATTATCCTGACCTATGAGGCCATGATGGAAAAGAAAATCGGCGATATCGCCGCGGAGATCGCCGCCCGCAGGCAGGTCCGCTTTGTCATGATCGCGGGGCCGTCCTCCTCCGGCAAGACCACATTCTCCCACCGGCTGTCCACCCAGCTGCGGGCCTGCGGCCTCCGGCCCCACGCCATCGCCACGGACAACTATTTTGTAAACCGGGATAAGACCCCCCGGGACGAAAACGGACAATACGATTTCGAGGGCCTGGGGGCCATGGATGTGGAGCAGTTCAACACAGACATGGTGCGGCTGCTGAACGGCGAGACGGTGGAGATTCCCACCTACAACTTCAAAAAGGGAATCCGGGAGTACAATGGGAATTTCATGGCCCTGGGGGAAGGGGATGTCCTGGTTATTGAGGGCATCCACTGCCTTAACGATCAGTTCACATACGCGCTTCCCAAGGAAAGCAAGTACAGGGTTTACATCAGCTGCCTCACCACGCTGAATATTGACGACCACAACCGCATCCCCTCCACCGACGCCCGCCTTCTGCGTCGGATCGAGCGGGATGCCCGGACCCGGGGCTACAGCGCCCAGGCCACCATCAAAATGTGGCCCTCCGTCCGGCGGGGTGAGGAGAACAATATCTTCCCATTCCAGGACAGCGCGGATATGATCTTCAACTCGGCGCTGATCTATGAGACGGCCCTGCTGAAGCCCTATGTGCAGCCCTTGCTCTTTGGCGTTCCCCGGGACAGTGAGGAGTACATCGAGGCCAAAAGGCTGCTGAAATTTTTAAACTATTTCCTGCCCATTCCTGCGGATAACATCCCCAAGACATCCCTGATGCGCGAGTTCATCGGCGGAGGCTGCTATCACGCCTGAGTGGAATGCCCGTGGCCGCATGGGGAAGCGCCGCCGGCCGAAGGGCGTTCCATCGCCGATTCAGCCCAGTTAGAAATCCTGCCCACAAGGGCGGGGAGTGTCATTGCCAGTGGTAAAATGCAAGAAAATGATGGAGGAAACATGTAAAATAGCAAGGGAGGAGGTAAAAAAGGCAGGCCCGCAATGGTGTGCGTCGGTTTCTTGGGCAATTCTGCGTACCATCTTGCTGTGCTATGGTCTATGCGGGGCATTTTTCCTCCACATTTTCTTTCTTTTTATCATGGGTACTTGCAAAATGCAAGGCAATCAAGTATAATAGTTAAGTCCCACATCTATTTTGCGTATTGCGTTGTCAAAAAGTGAATGATCGGCTAATTTACTGTATAAAGCAGAATTTGAGAGAAGGACGTGCCATGGACTGGTGGATATGCTTCTTCATATTGCTATTCTGCACTGTGATGTATCTTCTGTATATCAAAGGTCTTGCGGTATCAAAAAGCATACAGGCAATTTTGTGTGTATTTCGACCAGGGAAAGATGCAGACAGGGCAACACTGGATTCCTGCACTGGTTGGGTCAGACATGTGGGCAGATTCCATGGAGACAGAACAAATGTGAACTGCACTGGTAGAGAAAATATATTATATGGAAGATTTCCCGGTGTTGATATGGTATGAGTATGTGCGATTTTGAATAAAGGGGCAGAACAAGGTTAATAAGGGATATAGTTAAACGCTGTTTGAAAAGAAGAATTTTGCATCGAACAGCGAAATAGCGATGGCCGCCAAGCAAGCGAAGGTGAGACAAAGCATTCGGTATGTCATGTCTGGTGGTCATTCTGCGAAACATATTTCCGCGCCGGTATCTGGTTTATGCAGTATTTGTTTTTTTACACACGGCCTGCTTGTGGGCAAAGTTTGGATAGATATCATATCGGGGTGTTGCGCAGTTGGTAGCGCGCCTGCTTTGGGAGCAGGAGGCCCGGGGTTCGAGTCCCCGCACTCCGACCATGATGGGTTGACAGGCCACCAAAATAGGCGGCCTGTCAATTTTATATATAAAGTTCATAAATCCAGTAAGCTACAGTGATTTTTGTCACTGTGGCTTTTACTTTTGAAAAGGAGTAATTTTTATGAGGAACATCGAAAAAAGCAAGTCTATCCGGGCTGGTTTGCAGAAAGGCTTTCGGAATGGTACCTCTAAGATGGCCCAGCGTAGGTGCTACGGCTACGATACCGGCCCGGACGGTGAGTTGGTCATTAACCCAGATGAGGCTGCCATCGTCCGCTGGATCTTTGAATGCTACCTCAACGGCGACAGTCTGGGCAAGATTGCCACTGGGTTGGAGGAGCAGGGAATCCTTTCTCCCACGGGCAAGCCCAAGTGGAGCCGGGAGGCTCTCAATAAACTATTGTCCAACGAGAAGTATACGGGCCGGGTGCTACTCCAGAAAACTATCAGCGTGGGCAGTTTCAAAATAAAAAACGATGGCTTCATGAATCGGTATCTCTATTCTGACTCCCATGAGGCCATAATCGCTGACGAGATATTTCGGATTGTGCAGGAGGAAAAGCTGCGGCGAACAAATTGTCCAAAAACTGTTCCGTCATTCAGCTACCGTTTTGAATAAATATTCGAAACGATTTGCAACGAAACCGTTTCCAATGTTCTTCTTACGGGAACGGTGGACGGCAAATAGTCACCAGGACAACCGGCTCCACGTCAAGGCTGACCGCCGTGTCAGGCAAATGGGGGTTCATCATAGTTCGAAAGGCCGCCCAGAGTGCGATTCTGCGGCCTGCATTCCAGGGCACACCTCACCCTGTCAACTCCGTGCAGTCCGTGTTAATGAAAGTCAGCCAGATTGGCCAGATGCTCGGCAGGGAACACTGCGGCTATGGCACCGCCGGATAGGATGAACCAGTCCCCAGCAATCGTTTGCAGTATATCAACTGAACGGTTTCCCCGATTCCGGAGCGGTGCACGAAAACAGTTCACAAATCCGCTTGCGCAGCATAGTCTTAGGTGAGAGATGAAGCTCTTTGTTACACTCTATCGAAGCAGGCCATGTAACGCCTAAGCACCAAGGAGCAATATGCGGTTCAAGAATCTGTAGAAATTTGTAAAAACGTACCAAGCCAGGAGGAGCAAAAGGAATCGGGGATGAGAAAGCGTTAAAGTCAGGGGAACCTCTCAATAAACGCAGAAAGCGGCTTAGAAGAGCAGATTTTCCTTGACAGCCTTGTCGAAGGGGTGTACAATAGTACTTGTCCTTTATGAAGTGGGTGTTGTTGAAAACTCTGTGGAAGTGTGTCGAAAGGCGTCGGATGCTGTACCTCCGGCGACCAGTGTGTTGCCTATGATTGGTGAATATCAAAGCAGACTCGTCTGTCCCGGCAGGCAGGCGGTTTTTGTTGTTGTTGCGGGAGAGCCCAGGCCATTGAAAACAGTGGATAGCAGGACGGGTGCTTGGACATACTGACTTGGCAGCAGATGCCCGGAAGCCCGTTGCAGACCACAAATAATTTAGGAGTGATTCGAAGTATGAACAAACCAAAAAAGAAGGTGCTTGGGCCGGCCTATTCCTCGTACCACGGCAAAGTACACATCCCGCTCATCACTACAAAGCTCCGCGTCTCCCTGGGGCAAAATGTCATCATGAATTCGGGCTGCCCAAACCATGTCGTGGTAAACGTGCCTGACCGGGTGGAACTGAATAGTGCGGAAACGAGGGATTGACGTTGTGGTCAATCGTAAAGTCTTACCCAATAGCCAGGTAATGTGGGTCCTGTTTTTTGACAAAACAGGACTCGCGGCTTTGTTATGACAGGAGTGGGTACATATATGAAAGAGAGTCAGTCGGGCGGCGGAGGCGAACCGATGGTCATTGGGCTAACGCTCCAACTCCAGAAATTCAGCGTCGGCAAACCCCTTAACGATGAGGATATAAAAGCCGATACCATCCTGGGGCACTATGACAGTCTCACGATACGGAGAATATACAGGTGGTTGGAGTTTTCCCCCCGCGTGGATTGGGACAGCAACCAACAGCCCCCTAACTTGAAAAAGGCCGAAATGCTGGCCACCCATTACCCTATTAAGTTGCTGTTCCCCGCTTGGGGAGAGCCGGGGGATCCAGTCGGCTTTTCCTATGAGGCGTGGAAACACCACGAGACGCTTCTGGAGCAGAACCCCTGCATGACAGTGGTTTTGCTGACGTTGACGGATGCGTACAAGGAGCTGGTCGGGGAAGATCAGCTAAACAGCTTCTTGGGCCTGTTGCAGGAGAGCTGCCGGCCGGAACTGCTGGCTGAGGTGAACTGCTGTGTGCTTCCCAGCCTGGGCTACTCAGATCTATGCGTGTTGATGGCAGGTGTAAACTGGGAACCAGCCTTGAGGCTGGTAGAGCGCCTGCACAGTCTCACCATAAAGGACGAGAAAATGCCTGGAATCCCTGTGCTGTCCACTGATTATATGATGCCTGTCTGTCACCCCAGGAAGGGAGGCAAACCGGAGGAGAAATTCTCTGACGGCTACTTCACGGGCATCGACTTGGCGGTACGTGTCAGCCTGCGTCCCGGCGTGACAACTCGGCAATTGGCCAGCCACTTGGACGGCGTAGAGGCATATCGGACCTCCGGGGGAACAGATTGCCTGCTTTGGGCCAAAGACGGGCAGGCCTACAAGATGATGGATGTGCTGATGGCGGACAAAGAGCGGAACTTCGTGGTGGATATGGCTTCCGCACTTCAGCTGCGGTTGGAACCGGAAGAGAAGGAGAATTCCCCCTGCTGGGATCGCAGCGAACAGTCTCCGGATATACAGTCGTTCCAGCAGAGTATTGATGCGTTCAAGGCGGCCATCGAAGCCTACGAGACGCAGGCCATAGCGAAAGGGCGTCACCTCCGCCAGGTAAACTCGTTGCGGGAGCTGGCGGCTATCGTCCAAAACATTTGCCTACAGCCCCATGCTGGGGCTCTGCGGAGTTTACTGCGGGATCTTATGATAAATTTTTCGCAGTGTGTAGAAAAGTGCGCCGGATATCTGGAGCGAGAGAACGGACCCGACCCGGACGAGATGGAGGAGCACATCGGCCTGTTCAGCGGCGTGGTAAGCAGCTTCCTGGAGGATCTGTCCCGATCCGACTGCTTCTATATGGAGCGTGAAAAGTATAACCACACGTCGGTCAGTTCAGCCACCGGTCTGCTCATTGCCTACAACCGATGGCTAAACGAGTTCACGGACGCGGTACGGAACGCGACCCAGAAGGAGAGCCGCTGCGACTACGCATTCCTGGTGACCTGCGGCGGGCGGGATCAGACGCAAACGCTGGACGCTTTCTATTTCCTGGAGCCTGAGGTCGAGGGAATGGCGCGGGATCAGCTCTATGAGCAGCTCCCCTTGGTGACTCAGATGTCGGAGATGAGTTTGTTCGATTTTTCTGGAACTATTCTGCGGACTGTGCATGAGTGTATGCATTATGCGGGTGAACGGAAGCGGCGGGAACGGATAAAGTACCTGCTGGACTTTGTCATCACACTGCTGGCCGACCAGATGGCGGACACGCTACTGGAGTTCGATGACCTTTACTTGTGTAATACACTGGGTGTGCTGGAAACGCTGGCAGAGCATCTGTCCTTGGACAAAAAGGGCGAACTGCAAGATAAGCTCCGCACCGCCTGCCTGCAGGCGCTGAATGGCCTGGCCCAGGCAATTCATGACCAGCTCTGGATCTGTTTCCCGGACGAGGTGTTCGCGGACTGGAATGAGTGGGACTACGTTTCCCGAAACGTGCAGGCATGGGCGTATAACGTTCTGTTTAAGGCGTTTTCCGGGCATGAGATCAGCGCTACTGAGGACGGCACACCCAAGCTGCGCAAGAATGGCCTCGCCGCCTGTATGTGCAAGGCCACGATGGAGGCACGGGTAGCGTACTTCACGGATTGCGACAGACTGTGCAGGGAGTATAAAATTACCACCGTGATATTCGATTTTGGGGCAAAGCGTCTGGATCTATTGCGAGAAAGGGATTCCCGCAGCTACTACACCAAGGATATCGCCTTGGAACACCACGTCCAGATGGTTCTGTCTCGGATGTTGCTTTCGGAAACGCCCAGCGGTATGCCCACCGGTGAGGATGGGACGGTGGTGGACGAATGGAACCACGCTTTCCCTTACTTCCGGCTGGCGCACACCAATGTATACACGGTTCTGCAGGGCGCTACAGATGTGTTCTCCGAGGCGTTCGCGGACATGACGGCATGTGTTATTTTAGAGGCTGATCTCGAGGACTACCTGCTGATGCACGTTTACGAGGACTGGAATGTAGACAGTGCCCTTGCCATTGAGATGAACTATATTTACCGTATTCCCGCCGTTTTGCGTCTGTGCTACAGTAGCGGCCTGGAGGACGGGCAGCAGAGGCTGACGGATGCGGCACAGAATCGGGTGAAAACAGCGGTCGCCCAGTTGGAGGCCCATGGAATGCCGCAGGGACGGGTAAATGCGGATGCGCTGTGCCTTCGGATCAACGAGCTGCTGGGGCTGTTCTGCCAGAATGCACGGGTGGGTAAGCCTCTGTTGCACTATCTGGAGATGTGCCGGGACTACTATTCAAGGCAGGCGGTTCGGAAGGACTTACAGAAATTTTCCGACTCCTTTAAGAAGCTTCGGTTGTGGGACATGAATCCAAGGGCCAAAAATGTCCACGAGCGGCTGGTAGAAATGTATAAAACGTTGCTAAAAGAATAGAGGGATAACGATGGCCCCATCACAGAGACTGGTTTGCGAGAAATGGCAGACATGTCCTGACGGCCGCCACGAATGCAGTCAAAGCAGCTCACAGCCCTGCGGCTGCCAATCCGCCGTCATCAAACCAACAGTCAACGCGATTCTTAACGACGACCAAAAGGACAGTCAGGAACGCTACATAGCTGGTATCAAAAAGCATATCCGGGAGGATCAGGCGGCCTTAGTGCTGGGGGCGGGAATCAGCAAGCCATCCAAAATGCCCCTGTGGGGTGGGCTGATTTCCAAAATGATGGGCTATGCCATCCAATACGACCAGTTGGGCAAACATGAATTCAGCAACGTAAAAACCTCAGGGGCGACAGAACGCGCCAGCCTGCTGAAGCTGTCCAGGGAGCTGACAGATGGCGATCTGCAACTGCTGGGCAAGGTCAATACACTGGAGTCAGCGGAGTATGTGGCTCAGTTGTTCGACACCAGGGTGGACAGTGCCAGAATCCGGCGGAAGTTGGAGGAGGAGGCCATTCACGGAATGGTGAAGCAGCTGGTAGACAACAGCCTGTCGCCCACGAATCTGCTGCAAGACCCCGAGGATGGACTTCCAGGTGCTGGCAGCGAGATTGCCGGTGGAAAAACAGCTGCGCAGGTGGTCGATGATGCTGGCCCGCGCAAAGTGGCGGCCAGGAACACGATGTTTGCGGTGTCTTATCTGATGGCGGAAGAGCATGGGATTCACTGCGCCATGAGCTATAATTATGACCCCCTGGTTCAAGAACATATGCTTGACCTGTACAGGATGGACGAGACGCAGTTGCTTACCCATCCCGGCCTCTGGGGAACACACAAGGGAGGCGACGGTGTGCGTGAGTTGTACCATGTCCACGGCTTTGTACCCGGAGAGCGCCAGCTGGCCAGGGGTAGCGACCGTGTATTCCCCAACAAATCCGGCCCACTGGTTTTGTCTGAAGACAGCTACTACCGCATTGAGCGGGAAGAAGCCTATAACTGGTCCAGCAGCATCCAGTCCTACTTTTTGAATCGGTATCACTGTGTGTTTGTGGGTTTTTCTGCCGATGATTACAACTTTCGGAGGATTCTCCGGCAGATGGGGGACAAATTAGAGGATGGTGAGAAGCATCGGCATTGGCACTATTTAATCATGACGATTGATGATTGGATCGGGGATGTATATGCCGATGTATGCCGTGCCCGGGCCTGGAAGAGCGACGGGAAGCTGACGGAACCCGAAGTGGATGGAATTGCCAAGGAGGCGACCTTGTTGCTGCGGTACGTCCTGAACTGTCGGGCAGCCTATTGGAGCCGCTTCAATATCTGCCCAATTTGGGTTACGGTGAAGGATATCCCCAATCTGCTGGTGAATCTAATTCCTACCACACCCAGCCCGTGAGGAATTCCAGTTGGCTTCTCTTAATGCGTGAGCGCCACTACGCCAAAGCAAGCAAGTAAAACTGGTAGCTCAAAGTTCAAAATCAACTGCGTTACATCGTTTTTATGAAAAGCAATTTTGCCACATTGCACCAAATTAGACAAAACCCGAGTATAGCACGACTATACTCGGGTTTGCTATTTCTCCGGCAAAATGCACAAAACACCTGTCGAGCTATTATACCAAATAACAACAAGCAGCAAACGATTCATGCCATATTCCTATGTTTTATCTTCTGCCTGGAGATAAGGACATGGGAAATTTTATTTTAAGGAGAATGAAACATGAGAATACCATATGGTTTTGACCTGACTTCCATCGGCACCCTTGTGATCAATGAAAATGAAGCTGAAACTGTCCGTCTGATTTTTGACTACTACCTCGCTGGGGCCAGTTTAGGAAAGGTTGTAGATATGCTTTACGAAAAACATATCCTTTCCCCAACCGGGAAAGCAAAATGGACCCGTGCCGCAGTCGACCACGTTCTCTCTAATTCCAAACACATTTCCATTGTTGGCTTTGAGTCCTTCGCGGATGTGCAGTTTGAAAAATCCGCCCGCTGTAATGTCGACTACGACAAGGCAGGTTTGTCCCGCAGATCAACCCGCTATGTTTCGCCTTCTATGCTCCAAATATAATTTTTATTTACAATCTCCCCAATATCTCTTACAATAGTTTACAAGAAGCGAGACATGTGGCAGAGAAAAAACTCAATCCTGTGGATATAGTTGGAATCGGTAATCTGATGGAATATCTCCTATCAGCAGATAATATCACGTGTGAGGAACGAGACAGGATCTCCCTTCCACCGGCATTCATCTCTTCGAAGATCTTTTTCACACTTTTTGAATTTGCTCATTTAGGGCTCCTTTGAAAATTGTTAACATACCTAAACGGCGGCACTTTTCCGCCATACTTTGCCAATCTTCCTTGGAATACACCAAGTATTCCTGCGTCGTGGCTTCGCCTATCGAAAAAATCTCTCACCGTTGGGCATATTTCCAATTTTCAAACAGCACCTGAGCTATCTATAAACTATAGCTAAAGCGGGGTTGCCATTGAAAGCAACCCCGCTTCCGTTTTTACACGTTATACTGCATAGATAGAGTTACTGATCTCGAGTATCCACCGCCTCGGTGCGCCACACGAACTTGACCTGTCCGTCCATGTTGGGGCTGATGCCGGAGAAGGAGGCGTACCGCTCCGACACGGCCTTCACCGCGTCCATCCGGTCCATGAGCTGGCCCAGGCCGCCATCGAAGGCGTCCACCAACTTCTGCACGCCCTTTTCGTTGAACTCCCTTAGCCCGTCGGACAGCTCCATGGCCCCGTCCCGCAGCCGGGTCACGCCGTCGATGAGGGCGGGGGAGCTGTTCCGCATGGTAAGGATGCCGTCATAGAGCTGGCCCGCGCCAACGCTCAGGCTGTCCGCGCCGGACTTCAGCGTACCCATGCCGGCGTTCAGCTCTCCGGCCCCAGCCTGGGCCTGGGACACCCCGGCGGTGTACTGCTGAAGTCCCTGATAGAAGCTGTTGTAGCTGTCCAGAGAGGCTTTCAGCGCGGACACCTGCTGTCCGGCGGGGGAGTTCCCGGCGGAGGCGATGACGCCCTCCAGCACCTGGGCGTAATTCTGCGCTGTGAGCTTGGGGGCCTGCACGCCCGCTGCGGCCAGCTGAGCGTCGGCGGTGTTGAGCAGGGTTTGGAACACCTGGGCCGCGCCGCCGTTCAGGGCGGCGTTCTGCTGGGCCAAGGCGTCCAGGCCCTGGCTCAAAGCGGCGGCCCCGGTCTGGAGACGGCCCGCCCCGGCAGACAGGCCGTCCGCGCCCTGCTTGAGCTGGGCGGCCCCTGCCGCCAGCTTGTCAATGCCCGCCGCCAGCTCTTTGGAGCTGTCCAGCAGGGCGCAAAGCCCATCGTACAGCCGGGAGGAGCCGTCCATCAGCTGATCCATGGCGTCGGTGAGCTGGTCCAGCTCGTTATCCAGCTCGCCCATACTGTCAAGTTCATTGGCTTCACAGGCTATATCGTTGAACAGGCCGTTGGCCGCCAGGGTGACGGTGTTTTCCAGGGCGAAGCCCTCCGCGTCGGCGGTGATTTCCACATACTCGGGCAGGTCCAGGGTGTCCCGGTCCAGCCCCAGGCTGTCCTGGAGGCCGGGGAGGGCCAGCCCCGCCACAATGGTGCGGTCGCCATCGTTCACAAGTTTGCCGTTGGATACGGATACATTGGAAAACACGTCGTTGTCCAGCACTACCCCGGTGAGCATGGCGAAGGGGACATAAATTTTTTCCTGTCTGCCGCCGATGTCCACCAGCTCGTATTGGCGGTTGGTATAGTCGAAACGGATGGACACACGGCCGCTTTTCCCTGTCAGATCCTCCGGGGAGACGGGCTGGCCGTCCAGGGTGTAAGACACCGCCACCGACACGGGCAGCTCCTGGTCGATGGAGCCCTGGTAATAGATATCGTTCCCCTTGGCGTCCCACACGCAGGTATTGTCCCCGCCCAGGGTGCAGGTCTCGCGGCCCTTCACATTTTCAATATCGGTGAGCCGGGTCACGTCATGGATGGTATCGCCGCCCTGGGTATTCTGCACCCAGTCGCTGACGATGATCTTCTCCACCGAACCATCCGCCCGGGCCAGCACGTAGACAGTCTCGTCTTTGACGTTCCGATCCCCGGCGGGGACGGCCTCAGCACCGGGTTCTGCCGGAACGGATTGTTCGGGGGCGGGGGTTCCGGCGGTATTCATGGCGTATACCGTGCCGCCCAGTCCTCCCAGGGCCAGAACTGCACACAGGGTAAGGGACATGCCCTTCACAATGGACTTTTTCATTTTACATAAGCCTCCTGGTTGGAAATTTTGGGGTGCTTTGGCTGCTTCATGCCCGCAGTGGTGGCGCGGATCAGCTTGTCGCACAGCAGCAGCAGGGCGGGCAGGGTGAAGATAACGGACGCCATGCTGATGAGGGCCCCCCGGGCCATAAGCATACACATGGAACTGATGATGTCGATCTCGGAGTAGAGGGCCACGCCGAAGGTGGCGGCGAACAGCCCCATGCCGGACACGATGACGGAGGGGATGGAGGTGGTCAGGGCGGTGTGGACCGCCTGTTTCTTGTCCGCGCCGCCCATTCGCTCCGTTTTGTAGCGCGTCGTCATCAAAATGGCGTAGTCCACCGTAGCGCCAAGCTGAATCGTGCTGATGCAGATGGGAGCGATAAAGGGCAGGCTCTGGCCCAGGTAGTGGGGCAAGCCCAGGTTGACAAAGATAGCGGCCTCAATCACCGCGATGAGGATGAAGGGAAGGGTGAAGCTCTTTTCCACCAGGGCGATAATGAGGAAGATGGCAATGATGGACACAGCGTTCACCATTTTGAAATCGTGGTCGGTGGTCTGGATCATGTCCCGCATACAGGGGGCCTCGCCGATGAGCATACCGCCCTGGTCGTACTGTTTCAAAATGCCGTTCAGCTCGCCGATCTGGGCGTTCACTGCGTCGCTGGCTACTTTGTATTCCGAGTTAATCAGAAGCAGCTGCCAATTTCCGCTTTTCAGCTTGGATGTAACGGATTCCGGCAGAAATTCCTCGGGAATGCGGGAACCCGCCACGGACTCCATGCCCAGCACGTACTTCACGCCGTCTACGCCTTCCATTTCATGCACCATGGTTCGCACATCCTTAGCAGGCAGGCCCGCGTCCACCAGCAGCATATGGGTAGAGGCGATATTGAAGTCATTTCGGAGCTTGCCCTCGGCAATGACGTACTCCATGTCCTGGGGCAGGCACTGGCCCATGTCGTAGTAGACCTCGCCGTTCGTTTTGTTATACCCATACAGGGCGGGGGGCACGATGAGGGCAAAGACCACCAGGAACGCGGGAAACGCCTTCACTACGCCCCCGGCCAGCCGGTCCATATTGGGTATCAGGGAGCGGTGCCGGGTCTTTTGCAGGGGCCTGTCGAACACCAGAATGAGGGCGGGCAGAACGGTGACGCAGCCCAGTACCCCCAGCAGCACGCCCTTGGCCATGACAATGCCCAGATCACGGCCCATGGTAAAGGACATAAAGCACAGGGAAATAAAGCCCGCTACGGTGGTGATGGAGGAACCCAGCACGGAAGTGAGGGTGGCCTGAACGGCGTGGGCCATGGCCTCTTTGCTGTCGTCATACCGCTGCCGCTGCTCGTTGTAGCTGTTCCACAGGAAGATGGAGTAGTCCATGGTGACGGCCAGCTGGAGCACCGCCGACAGGGCCTTGGTGATATAGGAGATCTCCCCCAGAAAGTAGTTGGAGCCCAGGTTTATCAATATCATCATGCCGATGCTGGCCAGGAACATAAAGGGTACCAGCCAACTGTCCAAAAGCAGCAGCATGGCCGCGCAGGCCAGGGCCACGGCGATGCCCACGTAGATAGGCTCTTCCGCCTCACACAGGTCCTTCAAATCCGTCACCAGGGCGGACATGCCCGACACGAAGCACTGCTCTCCCGCCAGGGAGCGAATCTCCCGGATAGCGTCCATGGTGAGGTCGGAAGAGGTGGAGGTGTCGAAGAACACCGCCATCATGGTGGCCGTTTCGGTGTTGAATGCGTCATAGAGCTTGTCGGGCAGCAGCTCCATGGGGACGGACAGGTCCATGAGGCTGTCGTACCACAGCACGGTGTCCACGTGTTCCACCCGTTCCACCTGTTTTTTCAGGGCGGCGGCGTCTTTAGCGGGCATATCCTCCAGGATGAGAAAGGAGAAGGCCCCCTTGTGGAAATCGTCCAGCAGCTCGTTCTGGCCGATGACGGTGTCCATGTCCTCGGGCAGATAATTGAGCATATCGTAGTTGACCCGGGTAGCCGCCATGCCCAGCACCGAGGGGATCATCAGCAGCAGGGCCAGGATCAGGATAGGGATGCGGCATTTGACCACCGCTTTAGAAAATTTCATACAGCATACGTCCTTTCACAGTTCACAATGTTTCATCTTCCACCTCGTAGGAGGTGACCTCAATCACGTCCGGTCGCTGATGGTTCACGATTTTCACTGTGCTGATCGCCACGCACAGGTTTAAAATGCCCTCCGCCACCAGGGCGGCCCCCAGCAGGATGGTGAGCAGCCGGGCGCTGTCCCAGGGCCGGAACACCAGGGCCAGTCCCACCGCCCCGGCAGCCACGGCCAGAACCAGGGTCAGCCACCAGGCGGAGACGCCGAAGCGTTTTGCGTCCACGGCGATCTGCACCTTGTACAGCCCATCGGTGAGGACGGCGATCCCCAGGGCAGTGAGCAGGAAGTCCCGGACCTCCGCCGGACGGAGCAGCACCAGCACCCCCAGGGCGATGAGCAGCAACCCAAAGCCCAGGTCGTACTGGAAGGCCAGCCGGTACAGGTCCCGGGAGCAATAGCCCACCAGCTTGACGGCCCCGAACAGAATCATGGCCGCGCCCAGCACCCGGCCGATGACTGTGGCGGACAGGCCGGGGTTGGCGATGCAGGCGGTCCCGGCGGCGCAGAATACCAGAGACATGACGATGTAGCCGGACTTGGCCACCCACATGGGAATGGTTGAACGGGTTTTCAAGATTCACACCTCCTTGCGTTTCCTTGTGATGGTGAGTATAGCAGGGGGCGGCGGGCTTACCATGGGCAAAAAAGTTCCCGTGCCTATTTTTTAGGCACGGGAACTGCGCTGGCTGAAATTCAGACACGGGGCGGCTCTGTGCCTAAAAACTGGGTGCAGAGGGGTTCCGTGTTGAAAAGGGTATCATTTAATGCTCCAGGTGTTCCAACCCGCTTTTTTGCAGCGCGCACACGCGGCGGAAATAATCGGCGATATCGTCCTTCATGCCGCCGTTGAGCCAGTCGATGACCGAGCCGAAGCAGGCGCACTTGTGCAGCCGGATGAGGGCGTCCAGGTCCGCCGGGTCGATGGGCTTTCCGGCGAACTCCGTCTTTAAGTAAGTGGACACGATACTGCCACAGCCGTCCATAAGGTGCCGCTCAAACACGTCCCGGCTCAGGGAGTGATAGATGTGGTAGACGGCACGCCTGTTTTCCATCACCAACTCGATCACCGCGTCGGCGCACTCCTCCACGGAGGACACGGTGGGGTGCTTTTGGAGGAGGGCCTGTACCTGCTCCGCCACCAGCTCCTCCACCAGGGCGGGCAGATCCTCAAAGTGGTAGTAGAAGGAGTTGCGGTTGATGCCGCAGTCCTCCACAATGTCTTTGATGGTGATCTGATTCAAGGGCCGCTGGTTGAGCAGCTTCAGGAATGCTTCTTTGATGGCTGCCTGGGTAAAACTCGCCATGACGCACCTCCGGCAAATTTGTTCATCTTAAGGCTACAGGGCGGCAGGGGAAAAGTCAAGAGTATTTTTTCTAAAACTACTTTTATATGTTTTCACTTGAAATAATTTCAGATATCACATATACTGCTGATAAAGCATCTGACGTTTAGATAAAAGATGCGAATCAAGAGTTGAACAAGAGCTTGGCAAGAGCGGCGGCAATGCGGCCAAAGATATGACAAAGCAGGCCCGACAAGGAGCGGACCAAGGAGGCGGACTGGATGTCAGTTAAGCGAATAAGCCAGTTGAAAAAGCAC
>CAJUKT010000068.1 GCA_910587255.1 uncultured Oscillospiraceae bacterium | reverse complement strand
CGGCGAGCTGGAGAAGGTCATCCCGATCCAGAAGGGCCTGACCGGGGACGATTTGCTGAAGGCCATTTATGACACGGTGCAGACCGCCCATCCCTATGACAGTTTTTCAACGCAGGTGGGGTACTACGGCCGCTGTGAGGAGCGCAGCAAGTTTTATGCGAGCCGGGATGAGCAGCACCAGTTCCGGCGCAGCCGGCAATTTCTTGATCTGTTCAATGACTGGGATCGGGAGCAGGTACGGATCTGGCTGGAAAAGAACTTCCCGCCGGAGAAGCACACCGAGGTATTCCGGGACACCGGCGGCAGCCTGTTCAGCAGCGTGATCCGAAGGGCAAAGGCAAATGGCGATTTCGACAGGGCTGAGGCCATCCTGGACTACTACCTGCCCTGTGAGCACGAGGAGGGCAGGCACGAAGGGGTGAAGCTCACCGCCTACGAATTTGACTTTGTGCCCATCGTCAACTATGGCTGTGAGGGCATTTACATCGACTGCTATCTGAAGGGAAAGTTTGATGAATCCAGGCGGTGCTCCCTCCATGTGGGCACGCTGAAAACGCTGAGACGGGACCTGGAGAGCGCCAAAATCATGGGCGAGCTGTGCGGTGTGCTGATGCACCACGCCGGCGAATATGTCAATCAGAACCTGCACCGCTATACTCCGCAAAAGGAGCTGGACGCGAAGCACCGGCGGCAGATGGAGCAAAAGGACGCCGGGGAGGCCGGAAGCCATGTGTGAGCCTGGAACGAGGAATGGCCTGACGTTTTTGGAGTGCTGCGAGATCGTGCGATCCGGGGGCCTGCGCATGATACGCCCCAGCGGCGATGTGTCCGGGCAGTACGACCTGTGCGAGCCTTTTGAAAACGAGAAGGGCTGGACCTGGCTGGACGCTGTGACGGCTAACGTGGTCTGTCAGGTGTATAGCGCCCTTTCCCCAGAGCGACAGGAGAAGTTTAAGGCCCTGCCTGCGGGAGTAATTTTGAATTTCTGCTGGAAGATCGTTGAAAAAGCACCAAAGAGTTTAAAGAAAGGAAGCTGAATATGACGCTGAACGAATTTAAGCGAATGGCGCAGGAGCGGCCCGTTTTCCTGGAGCTGCTCTGGCGCAACGGGGAAACGTCTGGCTTTGCGCCCTGGCTGCGGGGCCCCCGCCGCATCGCCGCCGTGCGCAGCTATGGCTTTGACCTGGCACTCAACACCACGGAAGGACTGAACGATCCCAATCAGAAAACGTCCCAGCTGCGGGTGGAGCGGTCTGCTCGATTTGAGCTGGATGGCGATATCCTCTCCGTCTACAACGGCGGGTTTCGCCCGGCCACGGAGGACGAACAGGAGGCCATGGACGGCTGGGACCGCAAGGCGGCCCAATCCCCGAACGCCGGATATTGGAGCATGGTGGGCTTTTTTCGCAGCTTTCCCAGTGGCTCCGGACGGCAGAACGCCCGCCGCCACAGGGGAAGTAGGGGCTATGAGTACCTGATCCATGACCGGCGCAGGAACATCGACCCAGTCACCGGGCGGGAGTTCGTCTTTGACAAGAATGTTCGGGGAGAGCTGGCGCTGAAATACCGGGTCATCGCGGCTTGACACAGGGCACACGAATGGCCGGCAAACAAATTGGGCCTGCGCCCCGCGCACAGGCCCCCAAAATACAAGGAGTTTTTGAAATGAAAAACAATATTTCCTATGAGCTTCGCAACCGCGTGG
>CAJUKT010000067.1 GCA_910587255.1 uncultured Oscillospiraceae bacterium | reverse complement strand
TCTGTTCCCGGCTGGTGGAAATAATGGCTCTATCATCGCCCATTGGCTGTCGCTTAAATCGCTCGCATAGCCGCGTCGCTCATTTTTCTGTATCATTCCCTCATTATACTACTTTTCCCTCTATTGGTACAGCTTCTAAATAAAAAATTAACCATTCAGCGCCTTTACAGCCCGGCACAAAGAGTATATAATAAATGCGTTAGTGCCATTTCGCGGAAGGGGGAGGACCATGGCGGACAGCTACGGCCCCGGGGACAGGGGCCCTCAGAGCGGCGGCCAGCAAAATGGCGGCCAGCAAAATCCAAACAGCAATTATACCTACCGCTATAATTATAGCTTTGGCTCCGGGCGGGGAGTCCCGCCAAACCGCCCGCCCAGGCCCCCGCGAAGTTCCGACAGCTGGAAGGACTGGATCTGGATCGGGCTGCTATTCTGCATCCCCGCCGCCGGTATTACCCAGATTGTCGCCATCGTCTGGGCGGTGAGCAAGATTTTGGACATGGATGCCAAGCAGCGCACCCGCTACCGCCAGGAGGCCCAGCGGGCGGCCCATACCGCCAAGGAGGCCGCGGAGAGCTTCTTCCAGCAGGCTGCGGGAGCCGGACAAGCGGCGGGGAGCGCTCCATCGTCCGGTCCGGCCCGGGACGCGCAGCAGGCCCGGGCGGGGGAGCCGCAGGGTCAGACCCAGCGCGCCCAGGCGCAGGCCCGGCCCCAAAAGCAGCAGTCCAAGCCCCAGCCCGATGGATGGAACGTACGTAACCCGGCGGAGAACAAGCGCAAGCGGGCAAAAAAAGAGGGCGGCGGCACCGGGCTCATTATCGCGGGCAGCATCCTGGCCGGTATCTTCGGCCTGGGTGCGCTGACCTGTATGACCCCCGTGTTTTTGGGTGAGTTTGAGTACCCTCTGCTCATTCCCATCGTTGCCTGCCTGATGTTTATGACCGGCGGCTTCAGTATGTTGGCCTCCGGCATCGGCAAAAACCGCCGCAGTGAGCGCTACCTGAACTATCTGGCATACATCGGCGCAAACCGGGAGGTGGCCCTTGCCCCCATGGCGGCCAGCTTCGGCGTCCCCGTGGGCAAGCTGTGCAAGGACCTGCGGCGGATGCTGGCCCGGGGCATCCTGCCCACCGGCTACCTTGATCTGGCCGAGGGCAAGCTGTTTCTCACCGAGATGGGCTACCACGCCCAGGTCCGCCGGGAGGAGCCCGCCGAGGAGACCCCCCAGCAGGCCGCCGCCCGGGAGGACGACATCCTGCGGGAGATCCGGCAGGTGAACGACGAGATTCCCGACGAGGTGATGAGCGCCAAAATTGACCGCATTGAGGAGATCACCCGGAAGATCCTGAACTTCCAGAAGGCCCACCCCAACAAGGAGGGCCAGCTGCGCACATTCCTGAACTACTACCTGCCCACCACCCTGAAAATCCTCCGGGCCTACGCCCAGCTGGACGCCCAGGGCATTGAGGGGGAGAACATCTCCGCCGCCAAGAAGCGCATTGAGGACATGATGGACCAGGTGGTATCCGGCTTTGAGAAGCAGCTGGATAAGCTGTTCCAGGACGACGCCATGGATATCACCTCCGACGTGGAGGTGCTGGAGAATATGCTCAAGAAGGATGGGCTGTCCGATGAGGGCGGCATCACCATGACATTATAAGCGGGGAGGCGCTTTTATGATCAGACTTCTAAAGCTGTCGGATCGGTATGAAACCCTAAGCAGCGATGAAATTTTGTTTATCCATTTGGGGCACTACCAAACCCACGGAAAGGTTTCTTACAGCACGGATGCCGCTGTTTCCGACGAACCCGCATATGTATTGCTTGTGTTGGGAAATGTAGATGACATTTGCTATCTCTGTCATGTGGCGGATCATAAGTATGACCCAGACGCCTTTAAGCAATCCCACCTCCCGGATCAATTCAGGCAGTATTCTCCTGAGCGGTATAAAGATGAGTTTCATAAAACCTGGTTTATTTTTGATTCTATGAAAAAAATCCCTGTAGATTTTATTGAACAGCTTCTCTCTAACCGCTCCGATACTTCGGTTTCTGACTTTATCAAAACAAGAGCAAACAACAAGAAGCTGTAACAAACAGAGGAGCGGCAGGCCGTTTGGCCCTGCCGCTCCTCTTTATTTACGCCTTCCCGCCCTTGAGGGCCTTCATCCGCTTCTCGTGGTTCAAAATCCGCTTGCGCAGGCGCAGGTTTTCCGGCGTGACCTCCAGCAGCTCGTCGTCCGCCAGGAACTCCAGGCACTGCTCCAGGCTGAGCTGCTTGGGGGGCACCAGCCGCAGCGCCTCGTCGGAGCCGCTGGCCCGCATGTTGGTGAGCTGCTTCTTTTTGCACACGTTGACGGAGATGTCCTCCATCTTGGGGCAGACGCCCACCACCATGCCCTCGTACACGGGCACCCCCGCGCCAATGAACAGCGCGCCCCGCTCCTGGGCGGCAAAGAGGCCGTAGGTCACGGAATCGCCCTGCTCGTGGGCCACCAGGGAGCCGGTGTTCCGGCGCTGGATATCCCCTTTAAAGGGGGCATACTTCTCAAAGACGGAGGCCATGATGCCCTCGCCCTTGGTGTCGGTGAGAAATTCGTTGCGGTAGCCGAACAGCCCCCGGGAGGGGACTAAAAACTCCAGCTTGGTACGGCTGCCAATGGGGTCCATGGACAGGAACTCGCCCTTCCGGCTGCCCAGCTTTTCCATGACGGCCCCCACGCAGTCGGCGGGTACGTCGATGACCACCCGCTCGATGGGTTCGCACCGTTTGCCCTCCACCTCCTGGAAGACCACCCGGGGGGGAGACACCTGGAACTCGTACCCCTCCCGGCGCATGGTCTCAATAAGGATGGACAGGGACATCTCCCCTCGGCCCGCCACGTTGAAGGCGTCGGTGTAATTGTCCACCTCGGTGACCCGGAGGGACACGTCCTTCAGCGTTTCCCGGAACAGCCGGTCCCGGAGCTGACGGCTGGTGACGTACTTGCCTTCCCGCCCGGCGAAGGGGGAGTCGTTGACGGAGAAGGTCATCTCCAGGGTGGGGGCGGAGATTTTCACAAACTCAATGGGTGCAGGGGCGGACGGAGCGCACACCGTATCGCCGATGGTGATGTCGCCAATGCCGCTCATGGCGATGATCTCCCCCGCGCTGGCCTCGGCGACAGGGGTGCGGGCCAGGCCGTCAAAGGTGTATAGGGCGGTGGCCTTGGCCTTTTTGGGCGGCTCGTCCTGCTTGTGGTAATTACACACCACGATCTCCTGGTTCTGCTTCACGGTGCCGCGCTCGATACGGCCCACGGCGATACGGCCCACAAATTCGTTGTAGTCGATGGAGGACACCAGCATCTGGAAGGGGGCGGCCGCATCGCAGTCCGGGGCGGGGATATAGTCCAAAATGGTCTCGAACAATGGCACCAGGTCGGAGCCCTGCACATCAGGGGAGTAGCTGGCTGTGCCTTGCCGCCCGGAGCAGAACAGGGTGGGCGATTCAAACTGCTCGTCGGTGGCGTTCAGATCCAGCAGCAGCTCCAGCACCTCGTCCATCACCTCATGGACCCGCTGGTCGGGCCGGTCGATCTTATTCACCACCACGATGACCTTATGTCCCAGCTCCAGCGCCTTGGAGAGCACAAAGCGGGTCTGGGGCATGGGGCCCTCGGCGGCGTCTACCAGAAGGATGACGCCGTTGACCATCTTCAAAATGCGTTCCACCTCGCCGCCGAAGTCGGCGTGGCCCGGGGTGTCCACGATGTTGATCTTGGTGTCCTTGTAGTGGACGGCGGTATTTTTCGCCAAAATGGTGATGCCCCGCTCCCGCTCCAGGTCGTTGGAGTCCATCACCCGGTCCACGGTGGCCTGGTTCTCACGGTAGATACCGCCCTGCTTGAGCATCTCGTCCACAAGGGTGGTCTTTCCGTGGTCTACGTGGGCGATGATGGCGATGTTGCGTAATTTCTCGTTCTGCATATGCGTACCCTCTATCTCAATCTGGATTTTCCTTCAAATACGGCTTATTATTATATATCTGCTTTGCGCTAATTGCAATAGTTTTATTTTTTTCTTGCGCCGCATTGACAGGAGCGGAAAAATTGAGTACAATAGGGGCACAATTAAGTGATAGGCCCCGATAGCTCAGATGGATAGAGCGGTCGCCTCCTAAGCGACAGGCCGCTGGTTCGAATCCAGTTCGGGGTGCCAAAACGCCGGATATTGCAAAATATCGGGCGTTTTTACAACTTTTTTACGGCATTACATTTTACCGACCCGAGTGGTTATTAATCCATTCTGACGAATATTCTGCCTACAAATTTTCGGCATTCTGAGGCTGAAAAGCAGCATTTTGCCTACACTTGCCTACATTTAACCAATTTCAACCCACTATTTCCGCTCCCCATTGGCCTCTCTCAGCAATTCAGTTAACAGCTCCGGGTGCTGCCGTACCAACTGTTTTAGCAGCTCCATGGTCGCACTGTCGGTTTCCGCTGACCTCTGCTCGGCTCCCACCTTGGAGAAAAAGCCCCTATCCATTTCCTGCGCAATCAGTTTACGGTCAGCGTCAAAACCGTGGGCATAGGTATCAGTGACCATTCTGGCCTCAGCGTGACCTGTATCGCCTTGAACGGCTTTGATATTGCCTTTACTCAGTTTCAACTTCAGGGATGTACTGCTGTGCCGCAGACTGTGAAAGACCACGGGGCGCAGAGAATTTTCCTCGATCAGCTTGTAAAACATCTTGTCGATGATACGCTGCTCATAGGGCCGTCCGTTGATCTGAGCGATCACCAAATCATAGTCTTGGTATTCCTCGCCCAGCATGGCCTTGTACTGCTCCTGTTGGGCCTTAACGGTACGCAGCTCGTCAATTACAGCTTGAGGCAGATAGATGGTGCGGTTGCTGCTCTCCGTCTTAGGAGCCTTTAGGACAAGACTGGTCGTGGCCTTTTTGGGCATGACCTTGGGAAATTTGAACATAATCGTACTGCGGTTAACCTTTTCCAAGGCCTCAATGCTCTCGTTAGAGCAGCGGCGAAGCTCGCGGTCTATCCTCAAATGTGCCTCTTCAGCGGAGTCATGAGGGCCATCAATGTGGATATTAGCCCACTGTAAACCCAAGATTTCTCCCAGCCGAAGGGAACATCCCAACGCCAGATAGAGACAGGTGCGCAGAGCTGGCTCCTCGCACACATTCAGGGCCTCGATCGCTTCATCGCCTGACCATACGGCCCGCTCTTTACTGTGCCGTTCCGGCAGAGTAGCGCCAAGAGTGGGGTTAGTCGAAATATACTCCCAAGCTACCGCTTTTCCGAAGGCACTTTTCAGCAGTTTGTGGACTCTGGACACCGTATGGGCACTGACCTTTGCCCCAGTGTCCTGGTGGCCAGAAACGATTACAGCGGGCTGTTCCAAAAGCATGGTATAGTAGGTATCCATATCCTTGGTAGTCATGGAACTGACGTAGCGTTCTCCGATATAGGGAATGATGTAGTTCCTGATAAGGCCCAGGTTCGCTGTGTAAAAGGAATTACCCCACTTTTTCAGCCCGTAGACCTCTACATACTCGTCCAAGAACTTTTTGACGGTAACATCCTTCTTTGGTGCAATCTTACCTTTGGCAAGCCGTACAGGCGGTTCAAAGGTGCCGTTTTTCTTGGCAAGTCTAATCTGAGCTTCCCGAATCAAGGCTTCATCCTCCGACTTGAAGGTTTCCGTCCGTGGCGTGGCCTCGCCGGGAACACGGTAAGTAACTTGGTAGCGGTTACCTCGCTTTCTGATAGACATAGCGGCCTCCTTGTGATAGAGTCAGGACTGTCCGCCGCTTAAGCAGCGGACAGTCCCCGGTATTCAGGCGTTCTGCACACCATTTTTGACAAACTTGATAAACTCATCTCTGGGAATCCGATAGTGCTGGCCGATTTTCAGCGCCTTGATAACGCCTGAATTAACAAGGCTATACGCCTTATTTCGCCCAATGGCGAGGGTATCAGCAATGTCCTCCACACTGAGAAGCTGTACCAATAGGCTAAAACCGCTTGAGTAAAGTGCTGAAAGCAGCAATGGTGCAAACAGCTTGTGCAGAACGGACAGACACTTCATAGTCTTTGGAAAGACGGCGGGAATTGTTGATCCAGGCCAAAGAACG
>CAJUKT010000066.1 GCA_910587255.1 uncultured Oscillospiraceae bacterium | reverse complement strand
TGAAATTTTACTGCTGACCAATATCGCGGACAATATTTTTGCTTAGCATATCATAAACTAATCATAATTGCAACCAATATTGGTCAGAAATTATGTGGAGTCAGCGGATATGGAGCAAAAAATCAGGCGTGACAGGAATATGGGGGACAACTTGAGACGGCTCCGGGAGGCACACCACATCTCCCAGGAGAAATTGTGCGCGGAGCTGCAGCGGCGCTCCTGTGATATCGGTCAGACAACGTATGCAAAATACGAGGCGGGCCAGCTAAATATCCGGGCAAGCGTGCTGATTGAACTGCGGAAGATTTACGGGTGTACCTACGATGACTTTTTCACAGGGCTTGACCCGAAAGAGTGACAGTCCCGCCGCTCGGCGGGACTGTCCTTTTGTTTATGCAATCTCAATTCCTATGCTCCGCCTGTCTGCCTTAACTGGTCTGGAGGGAAGTTAATGCATTGAGAGACGCTTGACCTGTTGGCCTATGAACTGGGCGAAGTACACTGCTGGGAGGAGGAGTGCCCCAGTGTGTACTACCTGAGTGCTCTGCCCACCATTGAGAAGGGTGGGCAGTATTACGCCGTATTGGAGGGGGCGCCCATTACCCAGAAGGCTCGCGCCATGGGCTGCAGGCCGGAGGGCGTTCCAGCTTGGGTTTGCCGTCTGGGGACGGAGGACGGCGTCTGGGCAGCGGTAGAATACGAAGTTCTGCGGTATAAGGCGGCGCATGGCCTCCCTATGCCTGAGGGCAAGTCTCTGCGTGTGGCCGCGTTTTATATGGTACCGAACTGTGCCCGGACTATTTTGGGGCATATCCTGTGCCGTTCCTCACACCTTGGGGGCACACCCTCCGCCACCGTCCGCTGGATAATGGGATCTACTGGATAGAGACGGGCCATTGCAAGGAAGGGCTGGCAGTGTGCTACCCAATTGGGGATGGGGAGTTGTCGGAAGGGCTGCGGGGTGTGGGGCGGAAGCTGGATATCGAGGGCGAAATGGAGTACATATACTTTCTAAGGGAAACCGCTTGTGTTGCGATTTGGGAACTTCTATGGGTGCGCCCGCAGTTGACCGATACCGGCCTGATCCGTAAACCCGAGTTGATGAACGCCATCTGGGAGCATCAGCCCGGATATGCCTTGGGCTGCAACGCACAGGAACAGGCCGGGCTTCATGACACCCTTGGCCTGCTCCTGTATGCGTTGGGGGTGGAGGATCGTGAGCTGGAAGGCTCCCCGGAACACATGATAACTGTCACCCCGGCTGCCGGGACAGATTTTATTGGGTTCTGGAGGTGAGCCGTAACATGGAGCATTTGGAATATACATTACACGGGATGCCTGTGACTTGGGTCCATGTGCAAACGGAGGAAGATCCTATGCTTATCTATACGGCATACAAAAGTCACAATAGGTAATAAAACAATCGCGAATCACAAGTTAAGAAAGCGCTTTCCCTTGATGGCTTGAGGCAAGGGCGGTTTCATGCTCCCTTTTTGTCGAATAGAAAAAATTATATAGTCAATATAGCCAAAACCTAAACGGATATACTGTGCAATATATAAAGAGCAGACAGAAAAGCACTTTCCTCTTTTTCTGTTGACGTGTTTTCCCTTTGACGATATAGTATAAACATAAACCAAAAATTAGGAGGGAAAACCATGAAAAAGAAGCTTGCGATCCTACTCTCGCTGATCCTGTGCCTGCTCTGCCTGCCGTCCGCTGCCCTTGCCGCCGAAACGGACGAGATGGTACCCGTGGTGGTAAAAACTCCCGAGGGCTGGGAAGCCCCCTGCCTGTGGGCGTGGGCGGACGACGGCACCAACGCTTTCGCCGCATGGCCCGGCGAGGAGCTGGAACCCCTGGACGGCGGCTGGTACTACGCCTACGTCCCCGGCTTTGTGCAGAATATCATCGTGAACGCCAACAATGACGCTGAGGCCCCCGTGCAGACTGAGGGGATCGCGGTGGAGGCGGGCAAGGAGGTATGGCTCACCATCGGTGAGGATGCCACAGCGGAGATCGCCTATGAATCCCAGGCCCGGATCGAGATCCCGGAATACGTGGAAAAGTTTGTCGTCCACGCCTACGTCCCGCTGGACTGGAAAACCGCCAACCTGTGGGCCTGGTCCGCGCCAGACGGCACCAACGCCTATGAAGCGTGGCCCGGTCTGGCCCTGAAAGAAGGGGAGGATGGATGGTTCACCGGTAAAGCCCCCGTGTGGATCAACTCCATCATCGTCAATGGTAACGAAGGTGCTGTCCAGACCGACGATGTGTCCGTGGAAGGCAAGGAACTCTGGATCACAGTCTATGATGATCTGACCTATGACCTGGTGTACGAGGATCCCAACAAGACTGCCGAGGACATCACCATTCGTGTCAAGGTTCCCGCTGACTGGGCCGGTCCCTGCCTGTGGGCCTGGTCCGCGCCGGACGGCACCAACGCCTTTGCCTCCTGGCCCGGCGAGTCGCTGGTTCAGGACGGGGACTGGTACACCATCCAGGCCCCCGGCTGGATCAACTCCG
Source organism: uncultured Oscillospiraceae bacterium (assembly GCA_910587255.1). Lineage (GTDB taxonomy): Bacteria > Bacillota > Clostridia > Oscillospirales > Oscillospiraceae > Enterenecus. The sequence continues at coordinate 6,332 of CAJUKT010000066.1, read as the reverse complement.
TCATCGTCAACGCCAACGAGAGCTCGGTGCAAACCACCGACCTGTCGGTGGAGCCGGGGAAGGACATCTGGGTGGTGGTGAACGGCCCGGAGGACGCCGTGGTGTCCTATGAGGAGCCCTCGGACGAGCCCGCCCCTGTTGAGACAACGGAGCCTGCCCCGTCCGAGGAACCAGCCCCCACCGCCGAGCCGGAGCCCGCTGGGGGCAGTAACACCGGACTGATCGTAGGCGGCGTGGCCGTGGCCGCGGTAGCCGTTGGTGGCGGCGCGGCCCTGGCCGTGTCCAAGAAAAAGAAGAAATAATTCCGCTGTTCTGCGGGTGCGCGGCGGACGCGTATCCGCAGAACGCCATTTCAGCGAGGAGGTATCGCCATGAAACGATTGACCGCACTGCTCCTGGCCCTGGTCATGCTGCTGGGCCTGACCGCCTGCGGCGGGCCGAAGCCGTCTGATGCCGGCGCGAACAAGCTGGTGGTCTGGCACGACAAGGAGGACGCCGTGGTGGAGGCGCTATCCGCCTATCTGGCAGAGGCTGTCCCCGACCTGGAGATAGTCTTTGAAAAAAAGACCAGCCTCACCGATTCCCTCAAGTTGGTGGGCAACGACCCCACCGCCGCCCCCGACCTGTTCATCTTCGCCCATGACAAGATCGGCGTTTTTGCCGAGATGGGTATTCTGGCCCCTGTGACGGAGCTGCTGGGGGAGGACGCCTTGGCGGACTACCTGCCCATGACCCTGTCCGCCGCCACCTATAAGGGCACGCTCTACCAGCTCCCGCTGTATTTTGAGACCCTGCTGTTCATGTACAACCGCCGCTATATGCAGGACAGCGAGGCGCCCGCCACCACCGGGGAGTTGCTGGACTACATGGGGCGCAACACCGGCCGGGGCCGGTACGGCTTCGTGGAGCAGCACAGCACTGCCTACTACAGCGCCGCATGGATCCACGGCTTTGGCGGCTCCATCATCGATGAGGACGGCACGCCCTTCCCGGATGCCCAGGCGGTGCGGGACGCGCTGGCCTACCACCTGCAATTTGTGGCCCTCATGCCCGGGGAGACGGAGTACAGCACGGTGAACACCCTCTTCCTGGAAGGCAAGGCGGATGCTACCATCGGCGGGCCCTGGATGGTGCCCACCGCCCGGGACGCAGGCATCGACCTGGGCATCGCGCCCATGCCCACAGTGGATACCACCGGCCAACCCCTGGCCCCCTATTCCGGCGTCCAAGGTATCCATGTGCTGAAATTTGCCGCCGAGGGGAAAGCGGAGGCGGTCAAGACGCTGCTGGTTGCCCTCAACGACCCCGCCATCGGCGTCTCTCTGGCCCTGGCCAGTGGTTGTGCCCCGGCCAATGTCAAATGCTACGACGACCCCTCCGTGGCTAATGATGAACTGGTACAGGCCATGCGGGCCACCGCGGAGATCGCCGTCCCCATGCCTAATATCCCGGAGATGGATGTGATGTGGACGGTGGTGGGGAACCTGCTCACCGACGTGAACCTGTCCGGCAAGGATGTGGGCGCAAGCTTTGATACGGCCCTTGCCAAGGCTAGCGAGCTCATCGCCGCCATGAAATAAGGTGCGCATATGAAAAAAAGGGAAAAGAATGAGGCGGCGAAAAAACGCCGGAGGGGGATCTTCTACTCCTACGCCTGGTCCACACCGTCCCTGCTGCTCATCGCGCTGATGGTGGTGTTCCCCATTCTCTACACGGGGTACATTTCCCTCACCAACATGAACGTATACCACTGGTTCGATTTCACCATCGTGGGGCTGGACAATTACCTGCGCGCCCTGTTTGTGTTCGACTCCGGGTTTCTATCCGCCCTGCTGGCCACCATTCTGTGGACGGCGGTGAATATGGTTCTTCAGCTCATCATCGCCTTTGTACTGGCATCCCTGCTCAATATCCAGAAGCTGCGGCTGCGCAAGCTGTACAAGACCCTGCTTATGTTCCCCTGGGCCATGCCGGGCTACGTGTCTATCCTGCTGTGGAAAACTGGGATGTTCAACACCCAGTTTGGCCTGCTCAACCAGTGGATGGAGAAGCTGGGGCTGGAGGCTGTGCGATGGCTGTCCTCCGATCTGTCCGCTTTCATCTGCTGCACGGTGGTGAACCTGTGGCTGGCGCTGCCCTTCATGATTATGATTATGGACGGGGCCATGCAGAGCATCGACCGCAGCTATGAGGAGAGCGCCCTGCTGGACGGGGCCAACTGGTTCCAGCGCACCCGGTACATCATCGTGCCCGCCATCAGGCCCATTATCACCCCCGCGGTCATCAATACGGTGTTCACAACCTTCAAAACCTTCGATGTGGTGTACCTGCTTACCCAGCAGGCAGGCGCCAAAACCGGCTCCGGCTTTCACACTATCCTCACCTACGCCTACGAAAACGCCTTCATCACCAACAACTACGGTTACAGCTCAGCCATCTCCATCATCATCTTCATCCTGCTTATCGTGTTCTCCGCCAAGTTCCAGCTACGAGAGGAGGGGGATCTGTGAACCAAAAGAAAATCAAGGAGCGCGTGGGGCTGGCCGCGCTGAATGTGTTTTTCATCGCGCTGTGCTTTGTCACGCTGATTCCCATCCTCTACGCCCTGAGCGTGTCCTTTAACGGCCAGAACAGCCTGCTCAGCTCCGACTTCTCCTTCATTCCCAAGGAGTTCACGCTGGACAACTACCGGGAGGTGCTGTTTGGGGAGGACATCCTCGCCTGGTTCAGCAATACGGTGCTGCTGGCGGCATCCACCGTAGCGCTGTCCCTGTCGGTGGCTATCCCGGCAGCCTACTGCTTCTCCCGCCGGCGGTTCCCCGGGCGGCGGGCCATGCTGAAATGCCTGGTGCTGCTCAACGCGTTTCCCGCCATCCTGTCCATGTTCGCCATCTACCGCCTGCTGCGCTCTTTCGGGCTGATCAACCATCGCATTGGGCTGATTTTGGTGTATACCGGCACCATGGCGGTGTTCAGCCTGTGGAACACCAAGGGTTATTTTGACACCATCCCCACCGAGATCGAGGAGGCCGCCCGCATCGACGGGGCGGGTAATTTCCAGGTGGTGACCCGGATCGTGCTGCCCCTGGCCAAGCCCAGCATCGTGGTGACGGCGCTGATGGTGCTCATCTATGTGTGGAACGAGTACATTTACGCCACCACCTTCCTCACGGGGGAGCAGAACTATACCCTGGCGGCGGGGCTGTACGCCCTCCAGGCTACCGAGATGACCGGGAGCTGGCCGGTGTTTGCCGCCGCGTCCATCACGGTGTCGCTGCCGGTGCTGGTGATCTTCTTCCTGTGCCAGAAGCACATGACCTCCGGGCTGACCGCAGGAGGTGTAAAGGGATGAAGCTGGACGCTATTTTGCATATCCCCATGTCGGAGTACGCCCACGGCCTGGATGAGAACCGCATCGTGTTCCGCCTGCGCTGCGCCAGGGGGGATCTGAAGCGCTGCACCCTCTACTACGGAGACACCGCCTGCCGGGTGACCCCTATCCTGTTCACCCCCGCCCCCATGGAGCTGGTGCTCAGCGACCAGTGCCATGACTACTACCAGCTCATTCTGGACAGCCCCTACCAGCGCCTGTTCTACTACTTCGAGCTGGATGACGGGGAGCGAACGTTCCTCTACTACGGCGATGTGTTCACCGACCACCTGGTGGACGACCGGTCTGAATATTTCAAACTTCCCTTTAACCACCGGGCGGATATCGCCAAGGTGCCGGACTGGGTGTATGACGCGGTGGTGTACAATATCTTCCCAGACAGTTTTGCCAGCGGGGAGAAAAGCATTTCCCTACAACCGGCAGAGCAGCTTTACAACGGCGTGCCCGTGAAGGGCAGGCTGGGCGGCACCCTGTGGGGCGCGGCGGAAAACGCCGGGTATCTCCAGGAGCTGGGGGTCAACTGTGTCTACCTCAACCCCATTTTCGCGGCGGGGGAATACCACAAGTATGACCTGCTGGACTATTACCACGTGGACCCCTGCTTCGGCGGGGACGATGCGTTCCGGGCCATGGTGGACGAGTTCCACAAACGGGGTATCCGCGTCATCATCGATGGGGTGTTCAATCACTGCGGCTGGCAGTTCTTCGCCTTTGATGATGTGGTACGCAATCAGGAACGGTCCCAATACAAGGACTGGTTTTACCACCTGGAATTCCCCGTAATCCGCCCGGATGACCCGGAGGCATACCCCGCCTACGCCTGCTTTGGCTATGAGCGGATGATGCCCAAGCTGGACACCGCCAACCCAGAGGTACGGGACTACTTTGCCGCGGTGGGGGCTTACTGGGTGCGGGAATTCCACATCGACGGCTGGCGGCTGGACGTGGCCAGCGAGGTGGATGACGGGTTCTGGCGGGCCTTCCGGGAGGCGGTGAAGGGGGAGAACCCGGACACTCTGCTCATCGGCGAGGTGTGGGAGAGCGCCGGTCACTGGCTGGGCGGCGATATGTTTGATTCCACCATGAACTACGACTTCCGCAAGCACTGCCGCCGCTTTTTCGGGGGGCGCTCCATCGACGCCGCGGAGTTTTCCGGGCGGCTCACCAATATGCTCACCCGCTACCGGCTACAGCTGCTCCCCGCCCAGCTCAACCTGCTGGACAGCCACGATGTCAGCCGCTTCCTCTCCCTGTGCGGTGGGGACGCGCGATCTTACCGGCTGGCCGTCCTGTTCCTGATGTCCTTCATCGGGATGCCCACCATTTTTTATGGGGACGAGCTGGGAGTGCGGGGCGTTTTGGAGGCGGAGTACCGCGCCCCCATGCCCTGGCAGGGAGGCGACACAGTGCTGTTGGAATTTTTCAAACGCGCCATCGCCATGCGCCATGATCTGGCGCCCCTGCGCCGGGGGGATTTCCGCGTTCTGTCCGCACAAGCGGGCTCCGGGCTGCTGGTATTTCAGCGGCGCTACGGAGGACAGACCGTCACGGCGGCCCTCAACTGCGCCCCGGACGCGGCGCGGCTGCCCGCCTGCCCAGGCAGGGTCTACTGGGCCGAGGGGCTGGAGAATAACGCATTGACAGGCTTCGGTTTTGCCGTGCTGGTTGACGGACAGGCCTGATTGCTCTATCATTGAGATATTCGATGAAAGGAGCTCGTGCCATGGGTGTGACGATCAATGATGTGGCCAGGGCCGCCGGCGTTTCTATTTCCACCGTATCCAAGGTGCTCAACGGCCATTACAGCATCTCGGAGGAGACACAGGAGCGGGTGAGACAGGTGATCCGGGAGCTGAACTACTACCCCAGCGCCAGCGCCCAGAGCTTTGCTAAGGGTTCTACCCGCAGCGTAATTGTTTTGGCTGATTTAGGGCCCAACGCCGCGTTCTCCAACCCCCATATGTTTGAGATCATTGCTGGACTGGAGGAAACTCTGCGCGCCCGGAACTACCGCCTGACCCTGTGCGGGGCCCAGTCCTCTACCGCCTGCGAAATGGCGGAGGAGTTCATCTCCCGGCGCAGCGCGGATGCCCTGGCGGTCCACGTGTCGGTGATGACCCACCAGCTGGCCGCCTTGCTGGTGCGCACCCACTTCCCCCATATCGTGCTGGGCCTGCCCAATTTTGACAGCCAGGTGTGCTGGATCGACATCAACAACGTCTATTCCGGCATCATCGCCGCGGCGCATCTGGCCGGAGAGGGCTACCAGCGGATCGCTTTTCTGGGCGGGCAGGATCATGACCGTATCTCCGCCCACCGTCTGGATGGTGTGCGCCAGGGCTTGGAGGACGCCGGGCTGTCTTTGGACAACCAGCACATCTGGCAGGGGGATTCCACCTGGGCGGACGGCCATCGCATGGCGCGCAAGCTCCTGAGCCGGGAGCCGCTGCCCGACGCGGTAGTGTGCGCCAACAATTATATCGCTCTGGGGTGCGTCTCCGCGATCCAGGAGCGGGGAATGAGGATACCGGGCGAGATCGCCGTCATGACCTTTGACGACCACCCCTTTGCCCAGATCATGGAGCCGCCGCTGACCGCAGTGGACATTGATGTGCGGGGGATGGGCGGTCAGGCGGGGAAGTTCCTGCTGGATATGATCCGCAATCCCAACACCCAGGTGCAGACCTATGTCACGACTTCAAACCTGATGGTTCGGCAATCCACTGTCCGTTAAAACCTAAATTGTTTTTTGGGGGTGAGAAATCACGGCTTAGTAATTTGATAAAGAAACAACTTAAGAACTTAGAAGCTGTACCAATAGAGGGAAAAGTAGTATAATGAGGGAATGATACAGAAAAATGAGCGACGCGGCTATGCGAGCGATTTAAGCGACAGCCAATGGGCGATGATAGAGCCATTATTTCCACCAGCCGGGAACAGA
>CAJUKT010000065.1 GCA_910587255.1 uncultured Oscillospiraceae bacterium | reverse complement strand
TTTCTGCCGTGTTATATGGCACGTTGGGATAAACCCTTTTCCACAATTTTGGCACTTCAGTTCTTCCGGCATCCACCCTTCACCCCCTTCCTTCCTATTCTACCATAGGGGGTGTAGGTTCAGCCCTATTTGACGCTTACGGATAATCATCGCCCAGGGTTTTCATAGGTATGGAATCTAATGCATAATTACTCTCAATCACATCTGGGATACAGTTATAGAAAGCGTCTACCACTATACTATCATACCGCTTTAAAGCCTCGATTTTCGTACCTTTTACATGCCACTTTTCGTCATTGAGCAGTTCCCGCAACTGTTCGGCAAGATTTTTGGCTTTTTCTTGGTTTGAAGTACCAGTACCTCTTTGCACTTTCTTTCCATAACCGTGGGCATCCTTGACAACCGGATGCCTAAAACTCAACACATATGTTCCCTTTCCATTTGGAATCTTATAAGAAACCTTACTTTCAGACATTTGAAACCTCCTGATATATAAATTTAAAATATCAAACAAAATCAAATTCTGTAAACTTAATGAAAATGTGGTTATTGTGGTTCATCTGAAAATTTCCATGCGACCGTCCGTCACGACGACTGCTTACAGGGTAGCACATTCCATAAGAACTTTCAACATTTTCTCGATTTTTTTACGCTTCATTCACATTTTTCCCTTAGTTTAATAACTATTGCGGATTTCTGTATGCGTGTTAAGGGGGCAAATGCCCCATTTGTCAAAAAGAGAGGGGAACTTCTTTCCCAGAACATGCGCTTTATTACTATCTCAAACTCTTATTTGAAGACGCTGAAAATCGGAGTGAAATTCAGGGAGCGGAGACCGACATTTACCTCCCTTCTTTGAAATTAGCGATTGAATATGACGGTTACTATTATCATGACCAATTGAGCAGGCAGGAAAAGGAGGAGAAAAAAACCAGCAATTAAAGGCTGCTTATCTGTCGGTACTGCGTATCAAGGAAATTTCTGTTGATGCTCCAGCTTTTTTGTCTGATTCTATTCTTTGGTGTCCTGTACAAAATTATAAAAATTATCTATTTCTAGATACAATCACGTGGAAGGTCGTTTCGTGGCTGAATAAGCGTTATGGTCTCCAGTTGGTTATCTGCCCAGACATCCAGCGGGACAGTGCAGCGATCTTGTCTAACTATATGTCCAGGCGCAGAGAAAAAAGTTTGGAGCGGATGGCGCCTCATCTAGTTCAAGAATGGCATACCGAGCGTAACGGTTTTCTGACACCTGCCGTCATTTCTTTCGGTTCTGGGAAAAGGGTATGGTGGCGGTGCGAAAAAGGACATGAGTGGCAGGAGCGTGTCAGCAATCGAAGTCATTTAGGTTATGGCTGCCCCTACTGTTTCGGAAAACGTCCAACACAGGAACGCAATTTTTCTGTTCTGTACTTCTCGTTAATGCTGGAGTGGCATCCTACAAAAAATGGGATATTGACTCCGCGTGACGTTGCGCCTCATTCCTCAAAAGCCGTTTGGTGGCAGTGCGAACGTGGACATGAATGGAGAAGAAAAATAGCCTATGAAATCAACTCGCAGGGATGTCCCTATTGCAGCGGTCGGTTGGCTTGCAAAGATAACTCTTTGGTAGCTCTCCATTCAGACTTGGCCCGGGAATGGGATGTCACAAAAAATGATTTCCTTTCTCCACATGATGTAACGGTTAAAACCCGAAAGCGTGTTTGGTGGCGGTGTGATAGAGGGCACAGCTGGCAAATGAATATCAGTGTGCGCTGCAGCGGAATTGGAGGTTGCCCATGCTGCGTAGGAAAGAGAGTATGCGAAGAAAACTCGCTTCAAACACTCAGTCCGCAAATTGCTGCTGAATGGGATAAAGAAAAAACAAAGATCTTAGTCCTAAGCTGGTCACCAATCATGCCAGCATCAAGGTTTGGTGGAAATGCCGCCACTGCGTTTCAGGCTGGAAATCTATGATTATGCGCCGAACAAGAGAGAGTGCCATGTCCACAATGTGGCAGCTAAAAAGGATCATCAAACCGAACTTCAAACTAAATTTACTGTTAGTTTACTGCTTTTGAGAGAATGCGCCTTGATGTATGTGGCCTTGCGGGCGCGGTTTTTCCGGGAGCAGGTATTTATAGATATCCCCTTGTTGCTATGCGTCCTGCCGATTATCACATCTCCAAATTCTGAAAGCGGAGCCCTTCACCCACCGAAAGCCAAAGCTGCTTTATTTCTCAAAAGCCTAGGCGCTGTTTGAAAATTGACGATGTGCCCATCGGCAAGGGATTTTTTCGCCAGACAAGGCGATTTGGCGCGGAAATACAGGGATTGACATTCCAGGCAGAATAACAGTAAAATATCATACAATGAATCCGAGAAGCAGGGGGCCGATCATGCAAAAAATACTGCTGATGGAAGATGACGCAGCCTTGGGGCAGGGTATCTGCCTTACACTGAAGGACAGTTCTGTCCAGATTCGCTTATGCCAGACGCTGGCCCAGGGACGCAGTGCGCTGGAGGCTGGTTCTTTTGACCTGCTCATCCTGGATATCAACCTACCCGACGGCAGCGGGCTGGACCTGCTGCGGGAGGTTCGCCGAACCAGCGCCGTCCCTATCATCCTGCTGACCGCCAACGACCTGGAAGCAGACATTGTCTATGGCCTTGAATCCGGGGCGGACGACTATATTACCAAACCCTTCTCGCTGGCGGTACTGCGGGCCAGGGTCAACGCCCAGCTGCGGCGGGGTACGCCGACCCAGGGAACGGCGGTGGAGCTGGACGGCTTCTCCTTCGACTTTGAGTGGATGGAGTTTCACAAAAACGGCCAGCTCATCGAACTGAGCAAAACGGAGCAGCGGCTGCTACGGATACTGGTGGAAAACCGGGGGCTCGTTCTGTCCCGTGAGACCCTGCTGGAGCGGGTGTGGCCGGGCGGCGCACAGTACGTGGAGGAGAACGCCCTGTCGGTCACCGTCAAGCGCCTGCGGGACAAGCTGGAGGACACACCCGCCAGGCCCCGCTTTCTGAAAACGGTCTATGGCATCGGCTATACCTGGGCGGTGAATTGATATGACATGGAGTACTGCCGTCATCGCCATTTTCGCGGCGGCCGCGCTGGCGGCGGCTGTCTGGAACCGCCTTCACGCCAGGCGCGTCATGAAAAATCTGAGCCGTATGCTGGACGCGGCCATGGCGGGGACCTTTCTGGAGCAGGACTTCGACGAAAGCCTGCTCTCCGCCGTGGAGTCCCGTTTTGCCCACTACCTGGCCGCCAACGCCGTCTCCGCCCAGAAGCTCCAGGAGGAAAAGGACAAGATCAAGACCCTGATCGCCGATATCTCCCACCAGACAAAAACCCCGGTGGCCAATATTCTGCTGTATGCCCAGCTCCTGTCGGAGCAGGAGCTTTCCCCGGAGGGCCGGGACTGCGCCGCAGCCCTGGAGAGCCAGGTGGAAAAGCTGCGCGCCCTGGTGGACGCGCTGGTGAAGACCTCCCGGCTGGAGGCGGGCATCCTGGCCCTGCACCCCAGGGCGGGGCCGCTGGCGCCCATGCTGGAAGACGCAGCCAGCCAGTTTACCCCCAAAGCGGCGGACAAGGGGATTACCCTGACGCTGTCAGCCACGGACGCCCAAGCGGTCTTTGACCCCAGGTGGACCGCGGAGGCCGTTTGCAACCTGCTGGACAACGCGGTAAAATACACGCCCGCCGGCGGGATGGTCACGGTCGAGGTCATCCCCTACCAGATGTTCTGCCGCGTCAACGTCACGGACAGCGGCCCCGGCATTTCGGAGGCGGAGCGGGCCAAGGTGTTCCAGCGGTTCTACCGCTCCCCCGCCGCCTACGAGACCGAGGGCGTGGGGATCGGCCTGTACCTGGCCCGCCAGATCGCGGAGGGGCAGGGTGGGTATATCAAGGTGTCCTCCCGGCCGGGCCGGGGGAGCTGCTTCTCCCTCTATCTGCCCCGGAGCTGAAATCTTTCCAAACTGTAAGATTTCAGAAAGAACCTGGAAAGATTTCTGTGTTAAAGTCTGTATCGTCGAGAAACGGTACAGACTTTAACCTTATGGAGGTGCGTTTTATGGCCATTTTGGAGACCCATGACCTGCGGAAAATATATGGTTCCGGCGACACGGAGGTCCGGGCCCTGGACGGCGTGGACCTGGCGGTGGAAAAAGACGAGTTCGCCGCCATTGTGGGCACGTCCGGCTCGGGCAAGTCCACCCTGCTGCATATGCTGGGCGGGCTGGACCGGCCCACATCCGGCACCGTCACCGTGGACGGGCGGGAGCTTTCCACCCTGAAGGACGAGGCCCTCACCATTTTCCGGCGGCGGAAGATCGGCTTCGTGTTCCAAAATTATAACCTGGTGCCGGTGCTGAACGTGTACGAAAACATCGTCCTACCCATCCAACTGGACGGCGGACAGCTGGACAAGGCATACATGAACCAGATTATCGAGACCCTGGGCCTGGAATCCAAGCTGCAAAACCTGCCCAACAACCTCTCCGGCGGCCAGCAGCAGCGGGTGGCCATCGCCCGTGCCCTGGCGGCCAAGCCCGCCATTATCCTGGCGGACGAGCCCACCGGGAATCTGGACAGCCGCACCAGCCAGGATGTCATGAGCCTGCTGAAGGTCACCAGCCAGCGCTTTGCCCAGACCATTGTGATGATTACCCACAACGAGGAAATCGCCCAGATGGCTGACCGCATCATCCGCATTGAGGACGGCCGCATCGTGACGCGGGGGTGAACGGCATGATCAAAGTATCCAACGGAAGCTGTGTCCGGCGCCTTGGATTTCGTTCCATGAAAGCGGCCCGGGCCCGGAACACCGTCGCGGCGCTGGCCATCGCCCTGACCACAGTGCTGTTCACCTCCCTGTTTACCATCGCCGCGTCCATCAACTATTCCTACCAGCAGGAAAACTTCCGCCGGGCCGGCAGCGACGCCCATGGCTCCTTCAAGGACATCACCTGGGAGCAGGCGGAGCAGCTCCGCCGGGACCCTCTGATTCAGGATTCCTGGTGCCGCCTTTTTGTGGGAATGCCCCACGACCCGCCTTTCAACAAGTCCCATGTGGAGGTCAGCTACATGGAACCCAACGGCGCGTCCCACTGCTTCTGCACCCCTGTGGAGGGCGCGCTCCCCCGGGAGGGCACCGACGAGGCCGCGACGGATACCCACGTCCTTGCCCTGCTGGGCGTCGAGCCCAGGGTAGGCGCACAATTTACCATGGCCATTACTCTGGACGATGAAACCACCCAGCCCCACACAATCCAGCGGACCTTCACCCTCTCCGGCTGGTGGGAGTACGACAGCGCCATGCTCGCCAACCACGTGCTTCTGCCCCGGTCCGCCGCCGAGGAGATCTGCGCCCTGTCCAACGGGGAACAGAACTCTATGACGGGGAAATGGAGCCTGAACGTGATGTTTCACAGCGCGGTAGGCATCCGGGAAAACCTGGGCGCGGTACTGGGAAATTACGGCTATCAGCACGCCGAGCCAGGGGCGGAGAACTACCTGGACACCGGCGTGAACTGGGGTTACACCGGGGAGCGGATCTCCGGGAATTTTGATCCCATGACGTTCGCAGCCATTGCCGTAATCCTCCTGCTTATCATTTTCACCGGGTATCTCATCATCTACAATGTGTTCCAGATCTCCGTCACCCATGATATTCGGTTTTACGGCCTGCTGAAAACCATCGGCACCACTGGGAAACAGCTCAAGCGTGTGATCCGCCAGCAGGCGCTGCTGCTCAGTCTGGTGGGCATCCCTGTGGGCCTGCTCCTTGGCTTCGTGATCGGCAACAAGCTGACCCCGGTCATCATGGCCCAGCTCAGCTATAAGAACGCCTTTGTTTCCTTCAACCCCTGGATCTTTGTGGGCGCGGCGGCATTTTCCCTGCTGACGGTGTCCCTCTCCTGTGCGCGGCCCGGGCGGATTGCCGCCAGGGTTTCCCCGGTAGAGGCGGTGCGCTATGCCGAAGGCGGACGGCAGCCCGGGAAAAAAGGCGGCAATCGGGCAGTCAAGACCGGCGCCGCCGGCGCATCCCTGCCGAAAATGGCCTGGGCCAACCTGGGCCGGAGCAAAAGTAAAACGGTAGTTACCGTCATCTCGCTGACCCTGGCGGTGGTGCTGATGAATCTGGTGTATACGTTTGCCAACGGCTTTGATATGGAGAAATATCTCTCCGGTCAAGTAGTCACCGACTTTGTCCTGGGCCACGCCGACTACTTTCAGACCGGCGCCAACTTCCGCTCGGCGGACCAGGCGCTTCCAGAGGAGGTCATTGCCCAGGTCAGCGCCCAGGCCGGTGTCACCGAGGGAGGCCGGGTCTATGGTCAGGAGCGGTCAATCCAGGCCCTTCTGCCGGAGGAGTACTTCCGACAGGACTACGGCGGGCACTATTCCGAAGATGTGCTGGACAGCATCGTCGCCTCCCAGGAGCATGTGAACGGGGGTGCCGTCGTGGGCTTTGCCCAGCTCTATGGTCTGGAGGACTTCATTCTCAGCGAGATAACTGTGCTGGACGGGGATATCACGCCTTTGTCCGACCCTGGCCGGAACGCCATTGCCGCCGTCTATTCCGCGGATGAGCATGGGGTGATTGCTGAGAATGGAAACTGCTTCCAAGTAGGGGATACCGTGACCCTGCGCTATGTAAAGGAGTGGGTGAATGTTGATATGGACACCGGGGAGGAACTCTCCGCAGAGGAGATAGAAGCCCGCTGGGCGCGGGGTGAAGCGAACTATGCTCCCCGTGCCAAGGTCTATGAGGAAAAAGAGTACACCGTCTGCGCCCGAATCTCCATCCCCAGCGCCCTCAGCTACCGATACGCCACCCTTGGGGCCAGCGAACTGGCGATGGGTGCGGAGCTGTTCCAGCAGGATACCGGTACGAGTTCCGTGATGATTTACGCGTTCAACACCGCCGGGGAGTCCAACGCCGCTATGGAGGAGTTTCTGAAGGAATACACAGCGTCCGTCCAGCCCACCTATGACTACGAGAGCAAACAGAGCAAGACAGCCGAGTTTGAGGGTTTTCGGAATATGATCCTGACTATGGGCGGCACGCTGGCGGGGATCATCGGCCTGGTGGGCGTGCTCAACTTTATCAACGCCGTGCTGACGGGCATACTGGCCCGGAAGCGGGAGCTGGCAATGCTCCAATCTGTGGGCATGACCGGCAAGCAGCTGAATACCATGCTGGTGTACGAAGGGCTGTACTACACGATGCTGTCCGCCGCCCTCTCCCTGGTCCTGAGCGCCGCGCTGGGGCCGCTGGTGGGATCACTCTGCTCTGTCTTTTGGTTCTTCACCTATCAATTTACCGTCCTGCCGGTTTTGGCGGTCATACCGCTGTTTCTGATTCTGGGGGTTCTGATCCCCCTGCTGACGTACCGTTCCGTTAGCCGCCGCACCATTGTGGAACGGTTGCGGGAGGCAGAAAGGTGACCCGTATTCTTATTGGCTGACCTGATATGCGGCTGGCTTTGGAATGTTAATTAGCATTTCAAAGTCAGCCACATATTGTTTTTTATTAGAAGCTGTACCAATAGAGGGAAAAGTAGTATAATGAGGGAATGATACAGAAAAATGAGCGACGCGGCTATGCGAGCGATTTAAGCGACAGCCAATGGGCGATGATAGAGCCATTATTTCCACCAGCCGGGAACAGA
>CAJUKT010000064.1 GCA_910587255.1 uncultured Oscillospiraceae bacterium | reverse complement strand
GAGGACGTGCAGAAGGCCGCCTTCACCGCCAAGGACGAAACGGGCATCCTGGTCAACTCCGACTTCCTCAACGGCCTCACCGTCAAGGACGCCATCCCCGCCGTCACCAAATGGCTGGAGGAAAAGGGCATCGGCGAGGCAAAAGTCAATTACAAGCTGCGGGACTGGGTGTTCTCCCGCCAGCGGTACTGGGGCGAGCCCATCCCCATGGTGTACTGCGGGAAGTGCGGCTGGCAGCCCCTGCCCGAGGACCAGCTCCCCCTGCTCCTTCCCGATGTGGAGTCCTACGAGCCCACCGACGACGGCGAGTCCCCCCTGTCCAAGATGACCGGCTGGGTGAACACCGCCTGCCCCTGCTGCGGCGGCCCCGCCCGCCGGGAGACGGACACCATGCCCCAGTGGGCGGGCTCCTCCTGGTACTTCCTGCGGTATATGGACCCCCACAACGATCAGGCTCTGGCCTCCAAGGAGGCGCTGGAGTACTGGTCCCCGGTGGACTGGTATAACGGCGGCATGGAGCACACCACCCTGCACCTGCTCTACTCCCGGTTCTGGCACAAGTTCCTGTACGACATCGGCGTGGCGCCCACCAAGGAACCCTACCAGAAACGCACCAGCCACGGCATGATTTTGGGCGAGGGCGGCGAGAAAATGTCCAAGTCCCGGGGGAACGTGGTCAACCCGGACGATATCGTAAAGGCCTACGGCGCGGATACCCTTCGCCTGTACGTCATGTTCATCGGCGATTTTGAGCAGGCGGCGGTGTGGTCGGACCAGGCGGTCAAGGGCTGCAAGCGCTTTTTGGACAAGGTGTGGAACCTGGCGGAGGGCTGCTCGGACAGCCTGGATTACACCCCCGCCAACGAGGCCGCCGTCCACAAGACCATCAAGAAGGTGGCGGACGATATCGAGGCCATGAAGTTCAACACCGCCATCGCCGCCATGATGACCCTGGTGGGCGAGTTCCAGAAGAACGGCTGCTCCCGGGGGGACATGCGGACGCTGGTAACGCTGCTCTCCCCCTTCGCCCCCCACGTGGCGGAGGAACTGTGGGAGATGCTGGGCGGCGAGGACTTTGTGTGCCGGCAGCCCTGGCCCGCCTACGACGAGAGCAAGACGGTGGCGGACACGGTGCAGATGGCAGTGCAGGTGAACGGCAAGGTGCGCGCCAACATCATCGTCCCGGCGGACGCGGACAACGAGGCCGTCATCGCCGCCGCCCAGGCCGACCCCAAGGTGCAGAAGTTCACCGGCGGCATGGCCCTGGCGAAAACCATTGTGGTGCCCAAGCGGCTGGTGAACCTCATCGTGAAGCCCCAATGAGCGGCGTTTCAGGACTGCACCACCTCTGCCTGAAGGCGGCGGGGCGGGCGGCATGGGAGGACACTGTGGCCTTCTACACCTCGACGCTGGGCTTCCCCCTGGTCCGGACGTGGGGGGAGGGGGCCGGCAGCGGCGCCATGGTGGATCTGGGAAACTGCCTGCTGGAGATCTTCGCCGACGCCCCCCAGCCCCTGCCCTCCGGCGCATACCGGCACATGGCCCTGCGCACCGGCGATGTGGACGGCGCGGTGGAGCGGGTGCGCAGGGCGGGCTGTGAGATCACCATGGAGCCGGCGGACAAGTGCCTGGGGGAGGACTACCCGGTGCGCATCGCCTTTTTCCGGGGGCCCGCCGGGGAGAGCGTGGAGCTGTTTCAGGAGCGTTGACGCCGCCGGACAGCGGGTGGGGGCGGCAAACGTAAAATCCCCCATATTTTGCGGTTGACAAACCGGGTATTTTCCCATATAATAATCCTGTTGAAGCCATAGCCAAGTGGCCCTTAAAGCATCCTGGAGATAACCGGATGCCTCGGAGGGAGGGAAATATAGATGTCCGAAGTTCATGTCCGCGAGGGCGAGTCTCTGGAGAACGCACTCAAGCGCTTTAAGCGCAGCTGTGCCAAGTCCGGCGTGCTGGCCGAGGTGCGCAAGCGCGAGTTCTACGACAGCCCCAGCGTCAAGCGCCGCAAGAAGAGCGAGGCGGCCCGCAAGAACCGCAGCAAGAAGTTTTATTGATGGACGAAAGCAGCGTCCCGGTCTCCCGGGGCGCTGCTTTTTTACGTCCCGCCGCCTTTGTCTCAAAATACCCATTGTAATTTCCTTCAAAATCGTGTACACTAAAGCCATCCATTACCAGGAGGGACAGCTCATGAAAATTGCCAGCTTTATTCTCAAGACCACGGCGGTGGCCCTGGCGGCGGCCTCGGTGGCCTGCGCGGTAGTGGCCCACCTGTGCGCGTCCCTTCGGGACGCCGACTGACCAGAGGAGGTATGAACATGAAAAAGACCTTGGGCTTTATTTTGAAGATTGTGGCCACTGCCATGGCGGTGGCCGCCGTGGTGTGCGCTGTGGCGGCTTTCTGGGACCAGATCATGGACCTGATTGACACCGTGATGGACAAGGTGGAGGAGAAGCGGGCCGACCGCTGCTTCGAGCCCGCCGAGTTTGACGACTTCGACGACGGCGCGCTGTAAACGCAAAAAAGACCGCCCGGCCTGTGGCCGGGCGGTCTTTTTTCATTGTGCCGTGATATCCGCCCGGGCGGCGCACCGGCGGTATGCCCTTCCCCCGCTCAGCGGATCTTCCGCGCCTCCAGGTAAAAGCGCTTGTCGTGGGCCTCGCCCATGGAAAAGGTTTTGCGGGGGAGCACCCCGTCGTGGATCACCGAGGGGAACAGCGCCTGCTTGTCCATGGGGGGCAGCAGGAAGGCGATATTCCCCGGCCGGGCGGCGAACTCCCGGGCCACGTCCTCGCCGTGGATGTAGTCCACCCGCCCCGGGTGGTCCATGAGGTAATCGTCCAAAAAGCCCTGGAGGGCCCCCACCGGCAGGCGGGCGGCGGAGGCGGGCGCCGTGACCGCCCCCTCGCTCCCGGCGCACACATAGCGCAGGGGCAGGCCCCCGCTCCCGGCCGCCTTGTCCCTGCGGGCGCCGGGATAGGCCCGTACCAGCGCGTCCAGCAGCGCCTGGGGATCGGTGTGGAACACAACCCGGTGGATGGGCTCAAATTCCAGGCTCTTGTCGTGGAGGTTCACCAGCTCACACAGGGCATACCGCGCGGGCAGCGCGTCCCACCTCTCCGGGGGGACGAGGCGCTTCTGCCGCTCGTAGCACTCCTTGGCGGTGGCCAGGGAGTGGTTCCCGTCCCCCATGGCAAAGAGCATGACGGGCTGGTCTTGGACGCCGTACCTGGCGTTGAAGGCGGCGGGGTCGGCCAGGGCGGACAGGGCGGCGGCCACCTGGTCCAGCTGCCTGCCGCCCAGCAGCCAGCCCTTCACATGGCCCCCCTGCTCCATCAGGTCAAAGTCGTAGAGCAGCTCCATCTGCCCCGTCTGGGCGGACAGGGGCTCGATGAGGGTGCGCCCGGGGTCGTCGCACAGCAGCATGGCGTGGGGCAGCTCGATGGGGGCGTTTTTGCGCACGGCGATGCGGGGCGGGATGCGGGACATGACCACCCCCTCCGTGGCCCGGATGAGGGCGTCGGAGCCCGGCTCGTAGTCGTAGGCGGTGAGGTCCGCCATGCCCACCAGCCCCCGGCGGAGCCTGCCGTCCCACAGCGTACGCTCCACATAGACCATGGCGCCGGGCAGGGTCTTGAACCGCCCCTCCCGGACGTAGCGGGACATGGTGGCGTTGATGTCCATGATATCCATCTCCACCTGGGGGCCGTCCAGGCTGCTCTCGGGCAGGATGAGGCGCAGGGCGGAGGGCGCGCGGCCCACCCGCTCCTCCACCCGCTGCCAGTACTCGGGCTGGGAGGTATACTGGTCGCAGGCCACCACGGCCCACTTGTCGTAGTCGCAGCCCTGGGGGAGGAGGATATCGGCGGGCTTGAAGGGGAGGTTATCGAAAGTGTTTGCCATGTCGGAAACTCCTTTCTGAAATGGGGCTTGGGATGGCGGGGTTGTGTTTTCCTCTGTATACGGACGCCCGGGTCACAGGGCCCCCTTGATGGCGTCCAGCAGCGCGGGGAACTCCTCGAAGGCGGGTATGTGGGGGTAGTCCGCCTTGATCTGCGGGGTGGACTTGAACAGGAAGCCCGCCTTGCCCGCCTGGATCATGGCCAGGTCGTTGAAGCTGTCCCCGGCGGCGATGGTGTCAAAGCCGCAGGACTGCAATGCCCTCACCGTGGTGAGCTTGGAATGGAGGCAGCGCATTTTGTAGCCGGTGATCGCGCCGTCCGGGCCAACCTCCAGGGTATTGCAGAACAGGGCGGGCCAGCCCAGCTTGGCCATCAGCGGCTTGGCGAACTGCTCGAAGGTATCGCTCAGAATCACCACCTGGGTGATGGTGCGCAGCTCGTCCAGGAACTCCTTTGCGCCGGGCAGGGGGTCGATTTTGGCGATGACGGCCTGGATTTCCCGCAGCCCCAGGCCGTGCTCCCGCAGGACCCCCAGCCGCCAGGCCATCAGCTTGTCGTAGTCCGGCTCGTCCCGGGTGGTGCGGGAGAGCTCCGGGATGCCGCTGGCCTGGGCAAAGGCGATCCAGATCTCGGGCACCAGCACGCCCTCCATATCCAAACAGACGATGTTCATGCAAACGCTCCTCTCAGTCTAAAACTAATGTTTCACGTGAAACACCGGGTCAGAGGGAGCCCAGGAACCGCTCCAGCCGCTCCAGCGCCTCCCCCAGGTCGTGCATGGACGCGGCGTAGGTAGCCCGGACATAGCCCTCCCCGCCGGGGCCGAAGGCGGAGCCGGGGATGACCGCCACCTTCTCCGCCGCCAGGAAACGGTCGCAGAACTGCTCGCTGCTCAGCCCCGTGGACCGGATGCAGGGGAAGGTGTAAAACGCCCCCAGGGGCTCAAAGCAGGACAGCCCCAGCCGCCGGAAGCCGTCCACCAGGAAGCGGCGCCGGCCGTCGTACTCCTCCCGCATGGCCTCAATATCCCCATCGCCGTGGTTCAGGGCCTCGATGGCGGCATACTGGCTGGTGGTGGGGGCGGACATGATGCCGTACTGGTGGAGCTTGGTCATGGCGGAGATGATGGGCTTGGGGCCGCACACGTAGCCCAGCCGCCAGCCCGTCATGGAGTACGCCTTGGAAAAGCCGTTGACCACCACGGTGCGCTCCGCCATATCGGGCAGATTGGCCATGGACACATGCCGGGCGCCGTAGGTGAGCTCGGCGTAGATCTCGTCGGAGACGACCATGATATCGGTGCCCCGCAGCACGTCCGCCAGGGCCTCCAGATCCTCCCGGCCCATGACGCCGCCGGTGGGGTTGCAGGGGAAGGGCAGCACCAGCGCCTTGGTTTTGGGGGTGATGGCCCCGCGCAGCTCCTCGGGAGTGAGGCGGAACTCGTGCTCCTCCTTTGTCTCCACCAGCACGGGCACGCCATGGGCCATGGACACCAGGGGGCCGTAGCACACGAAGGAGGGGGTGGGGATGATCACCTCGTCCCCCGGCTCCAGCAGGGTGCGGAAGGTGAGGTCAAGCCCCTCGCTGCCGCCCACGGTGACCAGGATCTGGCCCACGGCGGCGTACTCCAGGCCGAAGCGGCGCTTGAGGTAACGGGAGACGGCGGCACGCAGGTCGGAAAGTCCCGCGTTTGGGGTATACTTGGTGAAGCCCTTCTCCAGGGAGAAGATGCCCGCGTCCCGGATGTGCCAGGGGGTGGGAAAGTCCGGCTCCCCGATGCCCAGGGAGATGCCCCCCTCCATCCCCTGGAGGAGGTCGAAGTATTTCCGAATGCCGGAGGGCTGGATATCCTGCACCCGCCGGCACATGATTTTGCCGTAGTCCATCATTCAAACACGAACCTTTCCTCCTGGACCTCCTGCACGGGGAAGATCAGGTGCTTTTCCTTGTACTTCTTCAAAATAAAGTGGGTGGCGGTGCCGGTGACGCCCTCGATGGGCGCCAGCTTCTCCCCCACGAACTGGGCCACCTCCTTCAGGGTGCGCCCGGAGATGGTGACGGTCATGTCATAGGCCCCGCCGGACATGAGATAGAGGCTCTCCACCTCGTCGTACTGGTAGATGCGCTGGGCCACCCGGTCAAAGCCCTCCCCCCGCTGGGGGGTGACGCTCACCTCAATCAGGGCGGTCACCGACTCCTGCTGGGTGCGGTCCCAATCCACAATGGTCTTGTAGCCCAAAATCACATGGTCCTTCTCATATTGCGCCACCGCCTCCGACACCGCCGCCTCGGTCATGCCGGTCATGGCGGCCAGCTGGGCGTGGGTCAGGGTGGAGTCATCCTCCAAGAGCTGGAGCAGATTTTTCATGGTCGTACCTCCTGTGACGGATCAATTTCAAATTCTTATTATATACTTTGCGCAGGGAAATGGCAATCCCCTAATCTATCTGGGGCAGGCGTTCATTTCCTCCACAAAGCCCTCCGGTTTGGCGGTCATCTCCACCCAAGCCGGGACAAAGCCGCTTTTCAGGGCATTGCGCACCGACCTGAGGTTGGACCAGGCCGAGCAGTAGAACGGCACCCTGCCCCGCCGAAGCGTCTCCGCCGCCAGGCCGCTGGTGAGGGCGGCGGCGATCCCCCGCCGCCTGTAGGACGGCAGGACATCCACCCCGATCTGCCACATGCCCTCGCAGTCGGCGGAGCAGCCCGCCAACCCCACCAGCCTTCCCCCGTCGTAGGCGCCCAGGCACAAAACGTCCAGCGCCGCCCGCTTTTCGCACAGCGCGTTGCCCCATTCCGGCCTGTACAGCCCCGCAAAGGCGGGCCGCTCCAGCAGCCGCAGCTCATAGCCGCAGCCCAGGGGGCGCAGCTTCTCCAAATCGGGCAGGTAGTACTCCGCCATAAAGCACACCCGCTGCCCCACGGCCCTCAGCCTGCCGTCCAGCCAGTGCAGGTTGGGCGTTTCAAAGCAGTGGTAAAACTCATACCGGGACAGGTACTCCTCCACCGCCCGGCGGCAGCCCTCCTCCGTCCCGGCCACGATATTATTCCCGTAGGAGACCAGGGTGCAGCCGATGGGCTGCTCGTAGTAGCTCCGGGACCCCGGGCCCAGCCCCAGCGGTACGACGGCGTTTTCCTCCCGCAAAAAGTCCTCCGCCGCGCACCCCAGCTCCAGCGCGGACTGCTCCATAGCAATTCTCCAAATTTCCCCGCGGTCCATCCAGCGCCGCCTCCTTCCGTTTTTCCCCCCGGCCCAGCCGGGAGCCGCCGCGCGCCGCGCGGCCCGATGCCGGTATTATAGCACAGTCCGGGCCCTGCGGCAACGGCGGGCGAACATTTTTTCGTCCCCTCCCTTGACGATACGGCCCTGTGTGCGGTATACTAGATTGTTAGGGCCGGGGCTGTCCCCCGCGCCCACCAATGAAAAGCTGTACCAATAGCCGAAGTATGCAGCCTTGCGAGGAAAAATTGCCGCCGGCCAGGCAAAAAATCGCAGGAATACTTTGTGTATTTCAAGATTTTTTAACACAGCCTGGCGGCAGTTTGGCTCGCAAGGATGTGTGCTGGGGTCTATTGGTTCAGCTTCTGAGCATGAAGAGGTGCAGCTATGGCAAAATCCACACCAAAGCAGCAGTACGGCAACGACTCCATCTCCTCCCTGAAGGGGGCGGACCGGGTGCGCAAGCGCCCCGGCGTCATCTTCGGCTCCGACGGGCTGGAGGGGTGCGAGCACGCCGTCTTTGAAATTTTGTCCAACGCCATCGACGAGGCCCGGGAGGGCCACGGCGATCTCATCACCGTCACCCGGTACGAGGACAGGTCCATCGAGGTGGAGGACTTCGGCCGCGGCTGCCCGGTGGACTGGAACGAGGCGGAGGGTCGCTATAACTGGGAGCTGGTGTTCTGTGAGCTGTACGCCGGAGGCAAGTACAAGGACGGGGCCGGGGACAACTACGAGTACTCCCTGGGGCTCAACGGCCTGGGCTCCTGCGCCACCCAGTACGCCAGCGAGTACTTTGACGCGGTGATCTACCGGGACGGGTTCAAATACACCCTCCACTTTGAGAAGGGCGAGATCGTGGGCGAGATGCGCAAGGAGCCCGCCGACCGCAAAAAGACCGGCTCCCGGTTCCGCTGGAAGCCGGATTTGGACGTATTCACCGATATCAGCATTCCCGCGGACTACTACGCCGACGTGATGAAGCGCCAGGCGGTGGTTAACGCCGGGGTGACCTTCCGCTTCCGCAACCAGGCCGGCGGGAAATTCGAGACCACCGACTTCCGCTACGAAAACGGCCTCATTGATTACGTCCACGAGCTGGCGGGGGAGGACTCCCTCACCGCGCCGGTGTTCTGGCAGTCCGAGCGCAGGGGCCGGGACCGGGCGGACAAGGGCGAGTACAAGGTGAAGCTGTCCGTGTCCTTCTGCTTCTCCAACCGGGTGCAGCTCATCGAGCACTACCACAACTCCTCCTGGCTGGAGCACGGCGGCTCGCCGGAAAAGGCCATGCGGCTGGCCTTTGTGTCCGCCGTCGACGGCTGGCTCAAGCAGAACGGCAAGTACCAGAAAAACGAGGCCAAGGTGACCTGGGCCGACATACAGGACGCGCTGGTGCTGGTGTCCAGCAATTTCTCCACCCAGACCAGCTATGAGAACCAGACCAAAAAGTCCATCACCAACAAGTTCGTCCAGGACGCCATGACCGAATTCCTGCGCGCCCAGCTGGAGGTCTACTTCATCGAGAACCCCATGGACGCGGAAAAGATTGCCGGGCAGGTGCTGGTGAACAAGCGCTCCCGGGAGACGGCGGAAAAAACCCGGCTGGGCATCAAAAAGAAGCTGTCCGGCTCGGTGGACATCTCCAATCGGGTGTCCAAGTTCCAGGACTGCCGCAGCAAGGATGTGGACCGGCGGGAGCTCTATATCGTGGAGGGCGACTCCGCCATGGGGGCGGTGAAGCTGGCCCGGGACGCGGAGTTCCAGGCCATCATGCCCATCCGGGGGAAGATTTTGAACTGCCTCAAGGCGGACTACGCCCGCATCTTCAAAAGCGAGATCATCACCGACCTTTTGAAGGTGATGGGCTGCGGGGTGGAGGTCAAGGACAAGCACGTGAAGGACCTCAACGCCTTCGACCTGGACCTGCTGCGCTGGAACAAAATCGTCATCTGCACCGACGGCGACGAGGACGGCTTCCACATCCGCACCCTGCTGCTGGCCATGCTCTACCGCCTCACCCCCACCCTCATTGAGAAGGGGTACGTATATATCGCGGAATCCCCCCTGTACGAGATCACTTATAAGGAAAAAACCTGGTTCGCCTACTCCGACAAGGAGCGCAACGAGATCGCCGCCTCCCTGGAGGGAAAGAAGTTCGACATGCAGCGCTCCAAGGGCCTGGGTGAGAACGAGCCGGACATGATGTGGCTGACCACCATGTCCCCGGACACCAGAAGGCTCATCAAGGTGATGCCGGAGGACGTGGAGCGCACCGCCCAGGTGTTTGACCTGCTGCTTGGCGACGACATTCAGGGCCGCAAAGGCCACATCGCGGACGAAGGGTATAAGTACCTGGACCTGGCGGATATTTCTTAAACGGATGAGAGGTGCGGAACATGAGGCAGGGCCAAAAGGATGCCCACGCTGAGCATTCAAGGTACGTTGTGCAGATGGTAAACCACTATACCGGGGCCGTCATAGAAACCCTTGACGATGTCATATTTGACGCCCGCGAGGACGCGGAAGCCTACGCAAGCCAGTGCGGCGGCGCGTTCGAAGAAGGCATGGAGATTGCCGAATACCGGGGGGAAGAATATTTTGATTCCGGCGGCGTGGAATTTTTAGTCGTAGAAATTGAGCCGGAATAATTTCCCCGCGCGTCCCCCTTCAATGCTGATATAAGGATTGATTCATTTGGCTAAGAAAAAAACTCCCGAGCAAAACGGCCCCAAAAAGGTGAACAACCCCAACGTCATGGGCCTGCGGGCCCAGGTGCTGGAGCAGCCCATCACCGATACGCTGGAAGTCAATTTCATGCCCTACGCCATGTCCGCCATCGTCTCCCGGGCCATCCCGGAGATCGACGGCTTCAAGCCCTCCCACCGCAAGCTGCTGTACACCATGTACCAGATGAAGCTGCTGGGCGGGAGCCGCACCAAGTCCGCCAACGTGGTGGGGGCCACCATGAAGCTCAACCCCCACGGGGACGCCGCGATTTACGACACCATGGTGCGCCTCAGCCGGGGCTATGGGGCCCTGCTCCACCCGCTGGTGGACTCCAAGGGCAATTTCGGCAAGGTGTACTCCCGGGACATGGCCTGGGCCGCCTCCCGGTACACCGAGGTGCGCCTCGACCCCATCTGCCAGGAGCTGTTCCGGGATATCGACCAGGACGCGGTGGACTTCGTGCCCAACTACGACGGCAAGCTCACCGAGCCCACCCTGCTGCCCACCACCTTCCCAAACGTGCTGGTGAGCGCCAACCAGGGCATCGCCGTGGGCATGGCCTCCAACCTGTGCGGGTTTAACCTGGGGGAGGTATGCGACGCCGCCATCGCCTATATGAAGGACCCCGGCGTGGACCTGCTGGGCATTTTAAAGGCCCCGGACTTCTCCACCGGGGGGCAGCTCTTGTACGACGGGGCGGCGCTGGCCGGTATTTACCGCACCGGCCGGGGGTCCCTCCGGCTGCGGGCCAAGTGGCGCTATGTCAAGGAGGATAACCTCATCGAGGTGTACGAGATCCCCTACTCCACCACCGTGGAGGCCATCCTGGACAAGGTGGCCGAGCTGGTCAAGGGGGGGAAGGTCAAGGAAATCTCCGACATGCGGGACGAGACCGACCTCAACGGCATGAAGCTGGCCATCGACCTGAAGCGGGGGACCGACCCGGACAAGCTGATGGCCCGCCTGTTCCAGATGACCCCCCTTCAGGATACCTTCTCCTGCAATTTCAATATCCTCATCGCCGGGATGCCCCGGGTGATGGGGGTGGGCGAGATTTTGGCGGAGTGGACCGCCTGGCGGATGGACGGGGTGCGCCGGCGCACCTATTTCATCTGTAAGCGCAAGGAGGAAAAGCTGCACCTTCTCAAGGGCCTGGGGCGCATCCTGCTGGACATTGACAAGGCCATCCGCATCATCCGGGAGACGGAGGAGGAGGCCGAGGTGGTGCCCAACCTCATCATCGGCTTCGGCATCGACCAGGTGCAGGCCGAGTATGTGGCGGATATCCGGCTGCGCAACATCAACAAGGAGTATATCCTCAAGCGCACCGCCGAGACCGCCAGCCTGGAGGGGGAGATCGCCGACCTGCGGGACATCATCTCCTCCCCCGCCCGGATCAAAAAGATCATCACCGACGAGCTGCAAAACGTGAAAAAAAAGTACGCCGCCCCCCGGCGCACCGAGATTGTCTACGAGCACCAGCAGGCGGCCGAGGCCCAGGCCGCCGCGGCCATTGAGGAGGTCCCCGCCTACCCGGTGAACGTGTTCATCTCCCGGGAGGGGTACTTCAAAAAGATCACCCCCCAGTCCCTGCGGATGAGCGGCGAACAGAAATACAAGGAGGGGGACGGCCCCTTCCTCCAGTGGGAGGGGACCAACGCCGACGAGCTGCTGGTGTTCACCGACGCACAGCAGTGCTACAAAACACGGCTGTCCGACTTCGACGACGCCAAGGCCAGCGTGCTGGGGGACTACCTGCCCACTAAGCTGGGCATGGACGCGGACGAGCGGTTTGTCTGGGCCTGCGCCCCGGGGGACTACTCCGCCCACCTGCTGTTCTTCTTCGACAACGGCAAGGCCGCCCGGGTTGAGCTGTCCGCCTACCAGACCCAGACCCGGCGGCGCAAGCTCACCGGGGCCTACTGCGATAAATTCCCCCTGGTGTCTGCCCTGCTGCTCACCGAGGACCAGGAGATGGCCGTGGGGGCCAGCGACGGGCGGTGCGTGGTGTTCCACACCGCCTCCCTCACCCCCAAGACCACCCGGAACACCCAGGGGGTGGGGGTCATGGCCGTGAAGGCCCGGCATAAGCTGGAATGGGCCCGCCCCCTCTCCGCCACCCACATCGTCAACGCCGGGCGCTACCGGGCCCGCTCGCTGCCCGCCGCGGGGGCGCTGCTGAAGGAGGAAGACCGCGGGGAGCAGCAGCTGGAAATAAGCGCGGGGCCGCTGTAAGCCCGCACTCCATCCACCGCGGAGGCCCGCGCATTACGCCCCTCCCCTCCCCGCAAAGCCCCGCCGGCGCTTTGCGGGACCCCAATTGCCCCGCCGCGGGCAAGCGCGGCGCGGCAAGAGCGCAGAGCAAGAAAGAAGGCCGCCATATGGCAAGCATGAAAAAAACCGTGTTCTCTTTTTTGATCATCACCCTGGGCTCCGCCTGCTACTCTTTGGGCTTCGTCTGGTGCTACGCCCCCAACGCCATCGCCTTTGGCGGCGTCACCGGCGTGGGCCAGATTGTCAATTACCTGATCCCCGCCTTCCCCGTGGGCGTCACCGTCATCGTGCTCAACATCCCCTTGTTCATCCTGGGGTGGAAGCTCATCGGCGGGCGGCTGCTGGTCTCGTCGCTGTACGCCATGTTTATCTCGTCGGTGTTCATCGACATACTCACCCCCCTGTACCCCTGGCAGCCCATGGACCCCATGCTGGCGTGCGTTTTCGGCGGGGTGCTGATGGGGCTGTCCCTGGGGCTGGTGTTCCAGCAGGGGGCCACCACCGGCGGCACCGACCTGCTGGCCCGGCTCCTCAAGCTCAAGCTGGCGTGGCTTCCCATGGGCAAGCTGCTCATGGGCATCGACCTGGCGGTGATTTTGGCGGTAGCGGCGGCGTTCGGCACGCTGAAGGCCGCCATGTACGGCCTGGTGGCGCTGTATATCGCGTCCATCGTCATGGACGGGGTGCTCTACGGCATGGATAACGCCAAGGTGGCCTATATCATCAGCGACAAAAACCAGGAAATCTCCCATATGCTGGTGAACCAGATGGACCGGGGAGTGACCATCCTCCACGGCCAGGGCGCGTATACCGGGGCCGAGAAAAACGTGCTCATGTGCGCCTTCAAGCAGCGGGAGATCGCCGCCATCAAGGCCGCCGTAAAGGGGCTGGACCCCGCCGCCTTCCTCATTGTGTGCGACGCCCACGAGGTACTGGGCGAGGGCTTCCGGGATTATAAGAAGGATGATCTGTAAGAAGCGCGCAGAAGCGGACAGCGAGGGAGCTTGGACTGGAGCGAAGGCAAAAAACCAAGATTTGCGGAGCAAATCTGTATTTTGCCTGAGTTGGAGGGAAAGCGACCGAGCGCCCTGGCCGCTTCGCAGCGTGACAACCAAGAAGCGCGGAGAAGCGGCCGGCAACGGAGCATGGAGCGGAGCGAGGCCGAGCGCAGGGCGGCACTGCCGCCCGGAGACCAGGCCGAGTCGGAGGGAAAGCACCCCGGCCGCCCTGACCGCTTCGCAGCGTGACGGCGGCAAGCGCGAAGAAGCGGCCAGCCGGGGAGCTTGGAGCGAAGCGAGGAGGCGTCTATGTTGAAAAAACGAGTATTGGCCCTGGTTTTGGCCCTGGCCCTGCTGCCCCTCCCAGGCTGCGCGGCCATGCTGGAGCGGGGACACGAGACCGTCACCACCCACGTGGATTATGCCGTCACCGAGGATGAGTCCGTCCTCCGGGCGGAGACCTACCAGGGGCTTGTCAGCGCCATGCTCTACTTTGTCAATGGGCACCGCCGGGGGGGCACCATCCGCCTTTATAACTACACCGGGGACGTGGAGGCCGACCTGGCCAACGCCCGGGACGAGGTGATGAACCAGGACCCCCTGGGGGCCTTCTCCATCCACGGGTTCACCTATGATATCACCCGCATCCTCACCTATTACGAGGTGGAGCTGCGCATCACCTACTCCCGCACCGCCCAGGAGGTCAATTCCCTCCGGGAGGTCACCGGCCTTGCCGGGGTGCGGCAGGAGCTGAAGCGGCTGGTCACCGGGCAGGAGAGCTCCACCGCCTTCCTGGCCTCCTACTTCTCCGGGGATGCGGCGCTGGTGGAGGAGCTGCTGATCCTGGCCTGCATGGGCGCCCCGGAGCTGTTCCGGCACCACGACGTCACCGCTATGGACATGGATATCACCCTATACCCCGAGGCGGGCACGCGCCGGGTGGTAGAGATAAAGTTGGGTTGGAGCCAGAGCGCGGAGACGGTGGCAGAGGAGGAAAAGGAGTACGCCCAGCAGCTGGAGGACGCGGCCGCCGCCCTGCTGGAGGCCAACCCACCCGCCGGGGAGGGCTACACCGTGGAGGAATTGGCCGCCGTCGTCCGCACCGCCGCCTGCCCCCCGGATGACCGCGGAAGTCCGCTGGCGCTGGACGCCCTGGCCGGCAAACCCGCCTCTGATTCAGGGCTGCTTATGGCCATGGAATACCTGTGCCAGCAGTGCGCCATTGAGGTGGAGCCGGTGGCCAACCCGGCGGGGGGGCTGTGGCTCATCGTGTCCACAGCCGGGGGCTACCGCCATCTGCTTTCCCGTGGGCTGTATCCCGCTGAAGAGGGGGAGGAGCCCGCGCCGCCGGAAAAACTGCTCTACACGGACCAGGAACTGACCGAGCTGGGGTACGAGTGGCCGGATTCGCTCCACCCCGCCTGCGAGGATTATACCACCGTCCAGTCCCTGGACGGCTCGCAGGCCGGTCCTCCGGCAGCGGAAGAATAGCTTGCTTTTCCCTGCGCCAGCGTATATAATAATTGGGTTCCGGGCCTGTCCCGGAACCCAATCTTAGAACCTGTATTCACAACCTCAATTCACCGTCTGGCCGGGTGTTTTCCCGGCATGCGGCGTTAAATTTTCTTGCAATAAAACCAATTATTCCTGCGAAAATTTGCCTTGCCTGTCGGAAAACCCCCTCGGCCATCCGGCGGTTTCGGCTGTGAATACAGGTTCTTAATTTAACCGAGGAGTGACAGACATGGCAGAAGAGCTGAACGTTTCCATGAGCCAGAACTTTATCCACGACTTTATCGATGAGGACATCGCTCAGGGCGGGCAGTACCAGGGCATGACTGTCCACACCCGCTTCCCCCCCGAGCCCAACGGCTATCTGCATATCGGCCACTGTAAGGCGCTGACCATCGACTTCGGCACTGCGGAAAAGTACGGCGGCCTGTGCAATCTCCGCATGGATGACACCAACCCCTCCAAGGAGGACGTGGAGTACGTGGAGGCCATCCAGGAGGACATCCACTGGCTTGGCTTCGACTGGGGGGACCGCTTCTTCTATGCCTCCGACTACTTCCCCCAGATGTATGAGTATGCGGTGGAGCTCATCAAAAAAGGGCTTGCCTACGTGTGCGAGCTGTCCCCGGAGGAGTTCAAGGAGCACCGGGGAACCATCGGCGTGCCCGCCACCTCCCCCTGGCGGGACAGGCCCATGGAGGAGTCGCTGGAGCTCTTCCAGCGGATGAAAAACGGGGAGTTTGAAAACGGGCGCTACACCCTGCGGGCTAAGATCGACCTGGCCTCCGGCAACTTCAATATGCGCGACCCGGTGATCTACCGCATCAACCACGCCCATCACCACCGCCAGGGGGACAAGTGGTGCATCTACCCCATGTACGACTTCGCCCACCCCATTGAGGACGCACTGGAGGGGATTACCCACTCCCTTTGCTCCCTGGAGTTTGAAAACCACCGGCCGCTGTACGACTGGGTGGCCAACAACGTGTCCATCCCCTATCACAAGCCCCGGCAGATTGAGTTCGCCAGGCTCGGCATTGACCACACCGTTATGTCCAAGCGCAAGCTGCGCCAGCTGGTGGAGGAGGGCCGGGTGTCCGGCTGGGATGATCCCCGTATGCCCACCCTGTGCGGCCTGCGGCGGCGGGGCTATACCCCCCGGTCCATCCGCAGCTTCTGCGACCGGGTGGGGGTGACCAAATCGGCCAATACCATTGAATACGCATTTTTGGAGTACTGCCTCCGGGAGGATCTGAACGAAACCGCCCGGCGGGTGATGGCGGTGCTGCGGCCGGTGAAGCTGGTCATCACCAACTACCCCGCGGGGCAGTCCGAGACCTTTGAGGTGGAAAACAATCCCCTCCATCCCGAGGAGGGCACCCACACCGTCACCTTCTCCCGGGAGCTGTGGGTGGATGCGGAGGACTTTTTGACCCAGCCCGTCCCCAAGTACAAGCGGCTGTGCCCCAACGGCCCGGAGTGCCGCCTGAAGGGGGCGTACCTCATCAAGTGCGTGGGCTGCGAGACGGACGAGACAGGGCGGGTGGCGGAAATCTTTGCCGAGTACGACCCGGACAGCCGGGGCGGCAACCCCGCCGACGGCCGCAAGGTAAAGGGGGCCACCATCCATTGGGTGGACGCCGCCACCGCCGTGGACGCGGAGGTTAGGCTGTACGACAACCTGTTCTCCGACCCCGAGCCGGACGCGGCGGGCAAGGACTTTTTGGAGTGCCTGAATCCCGGCTCCCTGGAGGTGCTCACCGGCTGCAAGGTGGAGGCCGGGCTGGCGGACGCCCAGCCGTCCGACCGCTTCCAGTTCCTGCGGCAGGGGTATTTCTGCGCGGACAGTAAGGACAGCAAGCCGGGCCATCTGGTATTTAACCGCTCGGTGAGCCTGAAGGACAGCTTTAAGCCGTAAATACCACAAAAGAGTCCAGGCGGAATGCTTGGGCTCTTTACCATTGATAAAAAGGGGGAAAATGGTATGCCGATTGATTGTGGATTTACGAAAGAAAATCATTGGTTTCGGTATCGGGCGGCCGCAATTATCGTAGAGGATGGCTGTGTGCTGTTTGCGGGAAACGAGCGTGAAGATTATTACTATTCTATCGGCGGCGGTGTGCACATGGGGGAAGCGGCTGAAGATGCCGTGATTCGGGAGGTTTTCGAGGAAACCGGCGTGCACTATGAAATCGACCATTTGGCTGTGATCCACGAAAATTTTTTCAGTGAAAGCGGCGGGGCGCTACAAGGGCTTGACTGCCATGAGATATGCCTGTATTTTTTGATGAAGCCCAGAGGCACCAGGACGCTCCATAGCGAAAGCTATACACTTGGTGTCCGTGAAGAAATGCACTGGCTTCCAGTGAACCGCTTGGATGACTATAAGGCATTCCCGAGCTTTATGAAGGATTACCTGAGCCGGGAGCATTTGGGGATTGAACATATCATAACGGATGAGCGGAAGCAGTGATTTCTGAATAGACAAAACAGCCCGGACGGAGCGCAAACCTCCGTCCGGGCTTTATTCCGTCAGCGCCTCCCGCAGGTGGGCCACCGCCCGCCGCTCGATCCGGGACACCTGCACCTGGCTCACGCCCAGCACCTTGGACACCCGGTCCTGGGTGAGATTCTTATAAAACCGCAGCAAAATCACCATCCGCTCCCGCTCCGGCAAAGCGTCGATGGCGTGGCGCAGGGCCAGCCTTTCCAGCAGCTCGTCCTCAATGCCGCCGTCCCCCAGCACCGTCTCCAGGGAAAAGCCGTCCTCCCCGCTCTCCCCCTGGAGGGAGGCCACCGACAGCATGGCGGTGTCGGCGGCGGCGATATCCTCCGGCTCCAGCCCCGTGGCCTGGGCCAGCTCGCCCACCGTGGGCTCCCGGCCCAGCCGCTGGCTTAGCTCCAGCCGCCGCTGGCGCAGCGCCATGGCCCGCTCCTTGGTGCCCCGGCTCACCTTCACCGCCCCGTCGTCCCGCAAAAACCGCCGGATCTCCCCCGCGATCTTGGGCACGGCGTAGGTGGAAAACTGGGTTCCATAGGCGGTGTCAAATCCCCGGACGGCCTTCAAAAACCCCAGGCAGCCCAGCTGGTACAGATCCTCCGGGTCCACCCCCCGGCCGTAGTAGCGCCGGGCCACCGACCAGATCAGACCGCTGTTGTCCAGCAGCAGGCGCTCGCAGGCGTCGTTATCACCGGCCTTGGCGGCCTCCAGCAGGGCGGGAGCGTCCAGCCCTCTCACTTTGGTCCGCCCGCCCGGCGGGCGATGCGCTTGCGCATGGTCACCGTGGTGCCCTTTCCCGGCTGGGAACGCACCTTGAGGCCGTCCATAAAGCTCTCCATGATGGTGAAGCCCATGCCGGAGCGCTCCTCCCCGCCGGTGGTAAAGAGGGGGGTGCGGGCCTGGTCCACATCGGGTATGCCCACGCCGGAGTCCTTCACCTGGATTTCCACCACGCCGCCCTCAAACAGCCGCAGGCGCATGGTGATTTTCCCCAGGCAGTCGGGATAGGCGTGGACGATGGCGTTGGTCACCGCCTCGCTGACGGCGGTTTTGACATCCGCCACCTCGTCCAGAGTGGGGTCCAGCTGGGCGGCGAAGCAGGCCGCGCACGCCCGGGCAAAGCCCTCGTTGGCGGAGCGGGAGGTGAAGGTGACGGTCACCTGATCCATGGCTTTCATTCTATGTAGCCCTCCTCAATCTAAGGAAATGAGCCGCCCGATGCCGGCGGCGTCCAGCACCCTTCTCGCCTGGGCGGGGATATTGGCCACCCGCAAGGCCCCGCCGGTGTGCCCCAGCTGCCGCCTGGCCCGCAGCAGCACCGCGATGCCCGAGCTGTCCATGAAGGTGACGCCGGACAGGTCCAGCACCAGATGGGCGGGCAGGCGCTCGGCAATGGCCTGATCCAGCTGGGCCATCAGCTCCCGGGCGGCGTGGTGGTCGATCTCGCCGGACAGGGCGATGGTCAGCGCGCTGTCCCGGCTGGAAACGGTGATGGGCATGGCTTGTCCCTTCCTTGTATAAAAAATAAGCGCGGTACGGGGGAATTTCCCGTATCGCGCTCATTATAATGGATTTGACAGGTCACAATTTGCCGAAGGGGGCTTGCGGGCAGGAAAAATTTACATGGCCGCCAGCTGTGCCTCCAGCTTCTTTACCAGAACCTCCAGCTTGGCCGCCCGGTCCCGCTCGGCCTCCACCACATGCTGGGGGGCCTTGCCCACAAAGCCGGGATTGCCCAGCTTGGCGGTGAGCTTGTCCAGCTCGGCGGCGTTCTTTTTCAGCTCCTTTTCCACCCGCGCCCGCTCCTTGTCCAGATCCACCAGCTCGGCCAGGGGCAGGAAGATGCGCGCGGCGTAGGTCTGAAGCTCCACCAGCCCCTTCTGCATCATCTCATCGCTGCTGCCCGCGCCGGCATGGCCGATGACGGACACTTCGCTGGCCCAGGCCAGCCGCTTGAGCAGGGCGGCGCCCTGGGTGAAGGCGTCCTGCTCCAGTGTGGCGATGGTGACGTGGGCCTTTTTGGAGGGGGGCACGTTCAGCTCCGCCCGCTTGCCCCGGATGGCCCGCACCGCGTCGATGATAAGCCCCACCGACTTCTCCTCCTGGGGGAAGTCCAGCTCCTGCCGGTACACGGGCCAGGCGTCCAGCATGAGGAACCTGGCCTGACAGCCCGCCTCCCGGGGCAGGGCCTGCCAGATCTCCTCGGTGAGGAAGGGCATGAAGGGGTGCAGCAGCTTCAGCGTCCCGGTGAGGACGTATACCAGCACCTGCTGGGCCTGTTCCTTGGCCCCCTCGTCCTCCCCCTGGAGGCGGGCCTTGGTGAACTCAATATACCAGTCACAGTAGTCGCTCCAGATGAAGTCGTACACCTTGGCGGAGGCCACCCCCAGCTCATAGGCGTCCATGTTCTCGGTGACCTCTTTCACCACCCGGTTCAGCTTGGACAAGATCCACTTGTCCTCCTGCTCCAGCCTGCCGGGCAAAACGCACTCCCGGATGGTCAGGTTCATCATCACAAACCGGCTGGCGTTCCAGATTTTATTGGCGAAGTTGCGCATGGCCTCGCACTTCTCCACAAAGAAGCGGGTGTCGTTGCCGGGGGCGTTGCCGGTGATGAGGTTGAAGCGCAGAGCGTCCGCGCCGTACTTTTCCGCCATCTCCAGCGGGTCGATGCCGTTGCCCAGGGACTTGGACATCTTGCGGCCCTTGTCGTCCCGGACCAGGCCGTGGATGAGCACCGTATGGAACGGCGGCTTCCCGGTGTGCTCGCAGCCGGAGAAGATCATCCGGGCTACCCAGAAGAAGATAATGTCATAGCCGGTGACCAGCACATCGGTGGGATAGAAATAATTCAGATCCTCGGTGTTTTCCGGCCAGCCCAGGGTGGAGAAGGGCCAAAGGGCGGAGGAAAACCAGGTGTCCAGCACGTCCGGGTCCCTGGTGATGTTCTGGGAGCGGCAGTGGGCGCACTGCGCCGGGTCCTCCTCGGATACGGTCATCTTACCGCAGTCCGCGCAGTACCACACCGGGATCTGGTGCCCCCACCACAGCTGGCGGGAGATGCACCAGTCATGGACGTTCTCCATCCAGTTGGTGTAGGTCTTGGTGAAGCGCTCTGGAACGAACCTGGTCTCCCCCTCGTTGACCACGCGGAGGGCCTCCCTGGCCAGCGGCTCCATCTTGACAAACCACTGGGCGGAGATAATGGGCTCCACATCGTTGTGGCAGCGGTAGCAGGTGCCCACGTTATGCTGGTGGTCCTCAATCTTCTCCAGCAGGCCCAGGGCCTCCAGGTCGGCGATCACGGCCTTGCGGGCCTCGTAGCGGTCCAGCCCCTGGTATTTGCCGCCGTTGGCGTTCACCACACCGTGGTCGTCCAGCACCCGGATGGTGTCCAGGCTGTGCCGCAGCCCCACCTCGAAGTCGTTGGGGTCGTGGGCGGGGGTCATCTTCACGCAGCCGGTGCCGAACTCCAGATCCACGTACTCGTCGGCCACAATGGGGATCTCCCGGTCCATCAGGGGCAGCAGGCACTTTTTGCCGATGATATCCTGATACCGCTCGTCGGCGGGGTTGACGGCCACGCCGGTGTCGCCCAGCATGGTCTCGGGCCGGGTGGTGGCCACGATGACGTACCGCCCCGGCTCCCCCGCGATGGGGTACTTGATGTGCCAGAGATGGCCGGGCTTGTCCTGGTACTCCACCTCCGCGTCGCTTAGCGCGGTGACGCAGTGGGGGCACCAGTTGACGATGCGGGAGCCCTTGTAGATCAGCCCCTTGTCGTACAGGGAGACAAACACGTGGCGCACCGCCTTGGACAGACCCTCGTCCATGGTGAAGCGGGAGCGCTCCCAATCGCAGGACACGCCCAGCTTCTTCTGCTGCTCCACAATGCGGCTGCCGTACTTGTGCTTCCAGTCCCATACCCGCTCCAGGAACTTCTCCCGGCCCAGGTCGTGGCGGGTGAGGCCCTCCTTCTCCCGCAGCTCCTCCTCCACCTTGATCTGGGTGGCGATGCCCGCGTGGTCGGTGCCGGGGAGATACAGCGCGGCATAGCCCTGCATCCGCTTATAGCGGATAAGCATATCCTGCATGGCGTCGTCCATGGCGTGGCCGATGTGGAGCTGGCCGGTGACGTTGGGGGGCGGCATCACGATGGTGAAGGGCTTTTTGTCCGGGTCGCGCACGCCCCGGAAGCAGCCGTTGTCCTCCCAGGCCTGGTAGACGCGGCCCTCCACCTCATGGGGCTCATAGACCTTGGGCAGTTCCTTGTTCATATCCAATCACATTCCTTTCTCGGTTGTCCTGTCTCATTCAAATGGCGCAGCTATACCTCCAGCACCGTCCCGCCGAACTTTTCCGCCAGCTTGGGGCCGAAGGCGGCGGGGTCGCCCACGGCCATGGCCGCCTCGGGCAGGATGACGGCGTGCTTCTTGTCCAAAAATAGGAAGTACCGCCCCCGGCTGTGGAAGCAGCCGATGAAGCTGGCGTAGGGATAGAAGCCCTCCCCCTTCCGACCCTGCTCCCGCACCCCGGCGTCGTCCAGGGTGACGGTGACCTCACCCACATCCTTGAGCTGTATTTGGTGGCTGCGCCACGCAGTGAGCCGGTGGTAAAAGATGCCCAGACCCAGGTACAGCAGGCCTGCTGCCAGCAGCACAGCCCCCAGGAGGAGGGAATCCCCCTTCTGGAGGGTGGCCTCCAGAAGGAGCAGCGCACCCGTAGCCAGCAGCACCAGTCCCGCGAGAACGTATATCGTGCGGTGCACCGCAGTGCGCCCCCGCCGGTATCGCTTGGCCGTAATGCGGCACAGCACCACCAGATCCTGAATGGTGTAGCCGTTCAGCTTGAATTGATAATACAAAAATCTCCCCTCCCAACAAAAACGCCCCGGGCCAATCGGCCCGGGGCGAACGTGTTGTCCGTGTTACCACCCGAATTCCCCTGCACGGGGCGCTCGAATCCCTTAACGCGGGAGGACGGCGGGGCTTACTGAACGTTCAGCACCGCGGCTCGGGGACCACTTCGCCCTGCCTCCGCGCGGCCTCGCACCAAAACGGCCGCTCTCTGAAGCGGAGGGAGAGGGGTACTGCTTCCCTTCCCAGCCTTTTACCCGTTCAGTATACGCAA
This sequence comes from uncultured Oscillospiraceae bacterium, assembly GCA_910587255.1. Classification (GTDB taxonomy): domain Bacteria; phylum Bacillota; class Clostridia; order Oscillospirales; family Oscillospiraceae; genus Enterenecus. The sequence continues at coordinate 24,246 of CAJUKT010000064.1, read as the reverse complement.
ACGGCCGGGGTTTGTCAAGCAAAACCGGCTAGGCGCTGTTTGAAAATTGAAGGATTGCCCAGCGGCGGGAGAAGCCCCGCCGTTGGGGCATGTAGGCAGTTTTCAAACGAGCCCCGGTCAGTCCAGAGCCAAGTCGCCCTCTCTGATCCAGCCGATTTTTCTAAACCAATTGCCAAAGGCCCAGCACAGCACCGCGGGGAGGACGAAGGAAATCAAAAGCAGCCCCGCCCACTCAAAGGCCCCCGGGACAATGGCCGCCGCGCCGTTGGCAACGGCGTCTTCACTGGGGGCGATCCAGCCCGTCCACACGCCGATCTGCCCCACCAGGCCACAGGTGCCCATGCCCGCCGACACCGGGGGGCCGTTCATCTCCAGCTTGAATACGCAGGTGGCGATGGGCCCGGTGATGGCCGAGGTCAGAATAGCGGGCAGCCAGATGCGGGGATTCTTCACAATATTGCCCATTTGCAGCATGGAGGTGCCGATTCCCTGGCTCACCAGCCCACCCCAGCGGTTCTCCCGAAAGGACAGCACGGCAAAGCCCACCATGTTGGCGCAGCACCCGGCCACCGCAGCCCCTCCGGCCAGCCCGGTGAGGCTGAAGGCGGCACAGATGGCCGCCGAGGAGATGGGCAGGGTGAGGGCCATGCCGATCACCACACTGACCAGAATCCCCATGAGCAGGGGCTGTTCGTCGGTGGCCAGGCGGGTGACATTGCCGATGGCGGTGGCGGCTGTGCCGATGGCCGGGGCCGTCAGCGCGGACAGGCCCACGCCGGCTAAAACCGTCACCAGGGGGGTGGCCAGAATGTCCACCTTTGTCTCCTTGGACACGGCCTTGCCGCACTCGGCGGCGATGATGGCGATGAACAGCACCGCCAGCGGCCCCCCCGCCCCCTTGCCGCCGTCCAGGGTGGTGCTGCCCAGGGCGTTGGCGGCATAGCCCACCGTGGCCAGGGAGAACAGCACCATGGGCGGCGCCTTCAGCGCCCAGCCGATGGCCACGGCCATGGCCGCGCCGCTCATGGCGGAGGCGTACACCCCCACGTCCACCAGAAATTGCAGCCCGGCCTGCTCCCCCAAAGTTTTCACGATGGTGCCGATGAGCAGCGAACAGAACAGGCCCTGGGCCATGGCCCCCAGCGCGTCGATGCCATAGCGTCTGGCGGAGATCACAATATCCTTGCGTTTCAGAAATGCTCTGAGCTTCTCCATTCCCTCACCCTCCACTGTCAAAAAATAAGAAGCTGTACCAATCGCCGAAGTATTCAGATTCGCGCGTCAAAATTGCCGGCGGCAATTTTGGCCGCAAAGCTGGGTGCTGAGGCGATTGGTACGGCTTCTAAGTCCGCACAGGTGTCAAGACACCTGTGCGGATCATTATACAGGACAGGGGGAAAATGTCAATGGGCGTTTTGCCTAAACCGGCGGGTGTGACGCCCCCTCAGAGCTTTTTGTTCCCTTTTTGGTAAAGCCAGGCCGCCAGTACCGCCCCGGCGATCATCATCACCACGCCCGCCGCCATGGCGACGGTGGCCGCGCCCAGGAAGAAGCCCTCCACGCCGCCCAGGGGGGACGCGGCGGGAACCATGCCCAGTTCCTCCAAAATCGCCTGCTGCACTTCCGGCGGGGTGCCGGGGGAGAACTCCACGCCCCCCATGCCGCCAAGCCCGCCGAAGCCGCCCATGCTGTCCATCATATCACTGGACGCCGCGAACATGGCCCCGAAGCCCCAGCGGGCCAGCGCGCCGATGATGGCAATCGGCAGTCCTCCTACGGCGATATACACCCCCGCCAGCCAGCCGTACCGCCGGATGAGCCGGCCTATGAGCCCTGTGGCCCTGTCAAAATTGTCCCCTGCCGGGGCGCTGGGGACGGTATACACAGGCGTCTCCTCCCGGGGCGGCGGAGTGCACCCCTGCACCCCGGCGGGCTCCTCCCCGCTGAGCAGCTCGTCGGTGGTCACACCGAATGCCTTCGCCAGCGCGAGCAGCTTGTCCACCTCCGGCGTGGCGTCGCCCAGCTCCCACTTGCTCACCGCCTGGCGGGATACCCCGACCTGGGCGGCCAGCTCCTCCTGGGACAGCTTGGCCGCTTTTCGATAGTGCAGTATTTTTTCGTTCAGCTTCATGGAAAGCCACCTCCTTCATGGCCCTATGGTAACAAAGAACCCGGTTGCGCGCCACCAGCAGGCACTGGAAGTTTCCGCAACTACGGGTTGCGGAGCCGTTGCAAGCAGCGCAGATGAACCAAAGCGAAGGCAAAAGCCCAGCCGCCGCGCAGCGGGGGCGGGTTTTGCCCGAGACGGAGGGAAGCCGCGCGTCGCGGGCAGGCGCAGCACAGCTCCAGGTTGCGAAGAAGCCGGGAGCAGGGGACTAAGGCCGGAGCGGAGCCAAAACCCCAAGCAGGCGCGCAGCGCCGGATGGGTTTGGGCGCAGCCGGAGGACTTAGTCCCCGTCGCGGAGGCTTCGCAGCACGACTACAGACCGCGCACCCCCTATTTCACCAAAAACCCCTCCGCAGCCAGCGCTGCCGCCGCCCGTTCAAACGCCCTCTCGTCCGGGCAGCGCAGGGTGTGCAGATGGATGCCGTCCGTCAGCGCAGACAGGGGCCGGGCGGCGTTTTCCTCAACTTTTCGTATAAACTCCAAAATATCATACCGGGAGGAAAGGTCCAGCGGCCCGGTGAGCTGGCCATATACGGGGTGCTCCACAATGACGTTGACCACCGTGCAGCCCTGGTCCACCACCAGCGTCAGCTCCCGCTCCATGTCCGCCCCGCTGTGGAGGCAGGCCACGGTGCGGGTGAGCCCCGGCCGGGGCCGGTCCAGCACATAGCCCCGGGGGGTGGCGGTGACCCCCTCCCCAGAGGCCCGGAGCAGGGCCACGTCCCCCACGATGATCTGGCGGCTCACCGACAGGCGCTGGGCCAGGGCGGTGGCAGACAAGGGGGCCTGGGCGGCCCTCAGATAATCCAAAATGTGCGCCCGGCGCTGGCTGGCGTTCATGGCGGGGTCTCCTTCCGGCAGGATAGTGTTATAAAAAGTATAGCACATGCCGCCATCCTTGACAAGCCGCCCCGAAATCCTGAGCGGGGCTTTTTATGCGCCGGAACCGAAGATATCCTCCAGGTAGGGCTCTACCTCCGGCTGGGGCAGCAGGGCGGCGGCCACCCCCAGGCGGTTGGCCAGCCCCAGCTTTTCCCGGATGGACCGGGGGCTGTCAAAGAGCACAAAATGGGCCTGCGGCCCTTTCATATACGTGAAATAATGGGCGCACAGCCCCCGGTCGAAAAACACGGCGGGCTCCAGGCGCCGCAGCAGCTCCTCCAGCCGTTCCTGGTTCATGGGCTCCCCCCGGCCCCGGGCAGGGAGGGGAAATTCCTCCCGCACCCACTCCACCGCCAGCGCTGTCCGCTCCTTGCCGTACTGCTCCAGCGCCCCGCACAGCCTGCGCTCCAGGGTGCCGTGGGCGAGGGCGGAGGGGATGAGCACCCGGGCATGGGGAGCGTGGGGGGCGTAGGGGGCGGGGACGTACAGCGCCCAGCCCTGGGCGGCGCAGTTGCGGTCCAGAATTTCCGCCAGCTTGGGCAGGCAGCCCGTGGGCGGGCCCTCAAAGTCGCACACGATGCCCCGGAAGGAACGGCGGCGGCACTCCCCCAAAATCTGGCGGCAGCAGCCCACCGGGTCGCCCGCCCCGTCATAGCCCGCGCAGTCCAGCTGCATTACCCCGCCCCGCAGCCCCTGGGGCAGGCGGATGCCCAGCAGCTTGGGCCCCGCCCCGATCCGATAGGCCATGTGGGCGGGGGTGAGGCCGCAGCTTCTCCCGCCTGTCTCCCGCCCGGCGGGCAGGGCCAGCAGCAATTCTTTCATGGGATCTCCCCCTTGTGGACGGTAAAAATATGTGATAAGATACAAGCTGTGCCTATCACATCCTATGCTCGTCCCGGGCGGAATAGAAGGTGGACTATGAAGAAGCGCGCAGAGGCGGACAGCGGGGGAATCTGGAGCGGAAAACAGCCAAAAGCCCAAGAAAGCGGCCGAACGTCCTGGCCGTCCCGCAGCGTGACAACGGCGTGGCTCCGGGCCGGATTTACGGCCCGTGATATTTATGAGATCACCGGCGAGGCGCTGGAGCGCCGGGGCTTCCGGCTGCTGCTGGCCGATCTGGATAACACCCTGGTCCCTTATGGCGTACCCCTGCCGGACGAAAGGCTGAAGGCTTGGCGGGACGACCTGTCCACCCATGGGGTGACGCTGTTCGTGCTGTCCAACAACCGCCACGAGAGCCGCCCGCGCATCTTTTCCCAGGCGCTGGACGTACCCTATATCGGCCACGCGGGCAAGCCCAGGACGCCCTCCTTTTTGAAGGCCATGGAGCGGATGGGCGTCACCAAGGAGCAGACCGCCATCATCGGCGACCAGGTGTTCACCGATGTGCTGGGGGGAAACCGGGCGGGTGTGTCCACCATCCTGGTGGAGCCCATCCGGCTGGCGGGCAATCCGGGGCGGTATCTGCGCTATGCGGCCGAGTGGCCCTTCCGGCTGCTGTCAGGAAGGGGGGGAGCGCTGTGAGCGCCCTGTTCGGCCCGGCGGGAAACGCGGAAAATTTCCCCTATAAGTCCTCGGCGGACGCGCCCCGCTGGCTGCGGGAGCTCGGCTTGGACTGCTACGAATACCAGTGCGGCAAGGGCGTCCACGTGGGGGAGGACACCGCCCGGAGGGTGGGCCTTGCCGCGCAAAGGGAGGGCGTTACCCTGTCCCTCCATGCCCCCTACTTCATCAACCTGGCCAACCCGGACCGGGAGGCGCTGCAAAAAACCACCGGCTATATCACCGGCGCGTGTCTGGTGGCGGACTGGATGGGGGCCCGCCGGGTGGTCATCCACTCCGGGGCGCTGATGAAGCGCACACGGCGGGAGGCGCTGGACACCGCGCTGTACTCCCTGCGGGAGGTCATCGCCGCCTGCGACGCCTCCGGGTTCGCTCATATCGCCCTGTGCCCGGAGACCATGGGGAAAATCAACCAGCTGGGGGACCTGGACGAGGTACTGGAGCTGTGTACGCTGGATGAACGGCTTTTGCCCTGCGTGGACTTCGGCCACCTCTACGCCCGCTCGCTGGGCGCTGATCAGGGGGCGGAGGCCATGGAGCGCATCCTGGACCGCATGGAGGCGGTTTTGGGGCCGGAGCGGGCCTCCCGCTTCCACAGCCACTTCTCCCATATTGAGTTCACCCCCAACGGGGGCGAAAAGTGCCACCGAACCTTTGCCGACGACGGGGGCTACGGCCCGGACTGGGCGCCCTTGGCGGAGGCGGTGGCGCGGCGTGGGTGGAGCCCCACCTTCATCTGCGAGAGCGCGGGCACCCAGGCGGAGGACGCGCTGGCCATGAAGAAAATCTATCAGGATAAGCAAAATGAAGGGCAGAAGGACGGATAATTGCCGGTTAGCAGGGATGATTGATATGATAAGAGCCATTTTATATTGTATATGGCAATGGACATGGGGATTTTTGCAATCCGCATTGGGGCTGCTGAATTTTGTCATACACATCCATGACAAGCATTATTTTTATCATGGTGCGCTTATCACTGAATGGAAGGACAAATCAAGCGTTTCATTGGGGATGTTTGTTTTTCTCACAAGCGAACCATATTTTTATGGCAAGCTGAAGGATGAATATACTATGGAAGAGCTTTCGCGGAGACTTCTTGTCCATGAGTATGGTCATACGATACAATCGCTTCTATTAGGGCCGCTTTATCTCATTGTGATAGGAATACCCTCTATGTTATGGGGATTTTTACCCGCTTTGAATCAAAAAAGGAAGCGTGAGGGGTTATCTTATTTTTCCTTTTACACAGAGAAGTGGGCAAACTGTTTGGGCGAAACAATTACAGGTCAGAAATCAATGGAGAATTTAGTGATAGAGTGATAAATTCCAATCTGCAGAATAAAGGAGATGCTTCAAATGACCCATTTTGAAAAAATCGCCGCCGCGTTGAAGGACCACGGCCTGGACGCCATGCTCATCACCAGCGAGCCGGGCGAGTTCTACGCGGTGGGCTTTCACGGCGAGGGCGCGGCCCTCATCACCCCGGACAAGTGCTGGTACTACACCGATTCCCGGTATATTGAGGCAGCCCGGCAGCTCATCTCCGGGGCGGAGGTTATCCTGTGGACTGCGGACAGCAGCTACCGCAAGCAGATTGCCGAGCTGGTCAAGGCCCATGGCGTGGCCAAGCTGGGCTTTGAGGAGGAGTACATGTCCGTGGCCCAGCACACCGCCTGGACAAAGGCGGTGGAGGCCCAGTTCATCCCCGCCTCCGACCTGCTCACCACCCTGCGCCAGGTGAAGGACGCGGACGAGCTGGCCGCCATGCGGGAGGCCCAGCGGGTCACCGACGAGGCCCTGCTGGAGATCCTCAACTTCATCAAGCCCGGGCTGACGGAAAGCGAGGTGGCCGCCCGGCTCACCTACATCATGGCCCGGAAGGGGGCGGAGCGCAACTCCTTCGACCCCATCGTGGCCTGCGGGGCCAACGGCTCCAAGCCCCACGCCGTCCCCGGTCCCGCCGTTATCCAAAAGGGCCAGTTCGTCACCATGGACTTCGGCTGCGTGGTGCACGGCTACTGCTCCGATATGACCCGCACTGTGGCCGTCGGCCAGCCCGACCAGGAGATGGAGCTGGTGTATAACACCGTCCTCAAGGCCCAGCTGGCGGGCATCGCCGTGGCAAAGGCCGGGGTGTCCGGCGCGGATGTGCACAACGCCGGGGCCAGGGTCATTGAGGAGGCGGGGTACGGGGCGTATTTCGGCCACGGCTTCGGCCACTCCCTGGGCATTGAGATCCACGAAAATCCCCGGTTCAGCAACCTCTGGGACAAACCCATCCCCGCCGGGGCGCTGCTGTCCGCCGAGCCGGGCATCTACCTGCCCGGAAAGTTCGGCGTGCGCATTGAAGATGTCATTATGCTCACCGACGAGGGCTGCATCGACATCACCCGCTCCCCGAAGCAGCTGATTATTTTGTAATTTTTTAAAGGATTCCCACCTGTACAGGATGGGAATCCTCGTTTTTACCGAATAAAAAAAGCCCCGCCGCGCATACTGACCACATTAGCGGAGGAAAGGCGGCGAGGGGCTTGTCAAACTGGAAAAAGCGCCTGAGGGCGGGCGCGCTGGCGCTGGCGGCGCTGGCCCTGGCGGCTGTCCCCTATTGCCCCCAGGCGCAGGAGGGCGGGGAACGGCAGGCGCTGGGCGGGGCGAAAATCCCGGCGGGGCCCTATGTAGCCCTCACCTTTGACGACGGGCCAAAGTCCGCCACCACCCCGGTGCTTCTGGACGGCCTGGCCCAGCGGGGGGTGCACGCCACCTTCTTTGTCATCGGGGAGAATGTAGAGGGCAATGAGCTGCTCCTTCAGCGTATGGAGGGGGAAGGCCATCAAATCGGCCTGCATACCTATCACCACAAAATGCTGGACCAGCTCAACGCCGCCGGCTTTTACGAGGAGGTGGACAGCCTGCGCACCACCCTCACCGCCCTGGTGGGCCGGGAGGAGTTTATGCTCCGGCCCCCCTACGGCATGATGAACGCCGCCACCCAGGCCCGGGCCGCCGCCCCCATTGTGCTGTGGTCGGTTGACCCCGAGGACTGGTCCGACCGTGACACCGCCCGCCAGGTATCCGTCATCCTGGACAACACCCAGGATGGGGATATCATCCTGCTCCACGACATCTACCCTGCCAGCGTGGACACCGCCCTTCAGGTAGTGGACGCGCTGATGGCAAGGGGCTTCCACTTTGTCACCGTGGAGCAGCTCTTTGCCATCCGGGGAAAGACGCCGGAAAATGGGGAGGTGTACCGAAGGCTTCCGCCCCCGTCGGAATAAAGCCACCTCAGACGCATTTCTTCACAGTCTCCTAAAGTCCGCCCTGCGGACAATACCAGCGGCGCTCACGTGAGCCGCCCGTGTAAAACGAAGGGACGCCCTCCGGCGCAAGCCGGGGGCGTCCCTTTTTGTTTATTCCTCTTCGGAACCGTCCGCTTCATCCTCAAAGGACAGGGCGAACTTTCCCCCGCAGGCGGGGCAGTCCACCACCCCGGCGGCCAGGGCCTCATCGTCCACCAGCAGGTCCTCGCCACAGGTGGGGCAGGGGATTTCGAAGAAGTCCTCGTCCTCATCGCCGCCGTCAAAATTGGAGTCCGCCTCGTCCTCATCGTCGAACACGGCCTCTTCCAGCTCGGCCACGGCGTCCCCCAAGGTGTCCAGCTCCTCGTCAAACTGATCCATCGCGGTGTCCATGCCGTCCAGCTGCTGGCCCATCTCCTGGAGCACGTCCAGCACCTCGGAGAGAACGCGGGCCACCTTCATCTCGGACTTGTCCAGCTCCATACCCACGAACATCCCCTGGATATAGGCCACCTTTTCAGATATGGTCATAACTGTCTCCTTGTCATTGCCGCGCTGTTCACGACGGCTCCACGCTTTGTTGTTGACGCGCTGCGCCTGTTCGCAGCGCGCGGCTCACGAGGGCCCCGCGCTTATCCCTTGCAGCGCTCCAGATACTCGCCGGTGCGGGTGTCGATGCGGATACGGTCCCCGGGATTGATGAACAGGGGCACCTTGATCTCCGCGCCCGTCTCCAAAATGGCGGGCTTGGTGACGTTGGTGGCGGTGTCGCCCTTGACGCCGGGATCGGACTCGGTGACCTCCAGCTCCACGAAGTTGGGGGGCTCCACACCGAACACGCTGCCCTTGTAGGACATGATCTTGCAGGTCATGTTCTCCTTGACGAACTTGAAGCTGTCCCCCAGCACGTCCTTATTGATGGGGGTCATCTCATAGCTCTCCATGTCCATGAAATAGTACAGGTCGCCGTCGTTGTAGCTGTACTCCATATCCTTGCGGTCCACAAAAGCCTGCTCGAACTTGGCGGTGGGGTTAAAGGAGGTCTCGGTGACGGAGCCGGTGATGACATTCCGCATCTTGGTGCGCACAAAAGCCGCGCCCTTGCCGGGCTTGACGTGCTGGAACTCCACCACCTGCATCACTTTGCCTTCCATCTCGAAGGTTACGCCATTGCGAAAATCGCCTGCTGTAATCATTGCCATTGGTATCGTCCTCCAATTATTGAAAATTTAGCCGTGTAAAAAATATGTCAATATATTATACCCTATATGCTGCGGGAATGCAAGAGCTTTTCAAGGCGGCCCTGCCGGAACGCCCAGGGATGCTGTCATATTCTTTGTACCTTTTATGCCCTGCCCAGCGCCAAAAGGATAAAAACAAGGACGCCGCCCAGTACGGCGCCCCTGTTTTCGGAGCATTAAACGCTTTTAAATTTAATTTTGAAGTCTTGCCATTTGCGCCAGGTTTCCCTCTCGGCCCGCTCCGCCTTATACGTTAAACCGAAACAGGATGATATCTCCGTCCTGCACCACGTATTCCTTGCCCTCGGAGCGGATAAGCCCCTTCTCCCGGGCGGCAGCCATGGAGCCGCAGCTTTTCAAATCCTCAAAAGCCACCGTCTCCGCCCGAATAAAGCCCCGCTCAAAGTCCGTGTGGATCTTGCCCGCCGCCTGGGGGGCCTTGGTGCCCCGGGTGATGGTCCAGGCCCGGCACTCGTCCTCCCCGCTGGTGAGAAAGGAGATCAGCCCCAGCAGAGTATAGCTGGCCTTAATCAGACGGTCCAGGCCGCTCTCCTTGATCCCCAGATCCTCCAGGAACATGGCCTTCTCGTCGGCGGGCAGCTCGGCGATCTCCGCCTCCAGCTTGGCGCACACCGGGATCACCTGGGCGCCCTCCCCCGCCGCCCGCTCCGAGACCTGCCCATAATAGGGTACGCCGGACGGATCGGAAAAGCCCTCCTCATCCAGGTTTGCGGCGTAAATCACCGGCTTGAGGGATAGCAGCTCACTGGTGCCGATGAGGGCGGCATCCTCCTCGTCCACCTCTCCCAGGTAGGACCTGGCGGACTTGCCGTCGTTGAGCCAGTCCCGCAGCCCCTCGAACACCTCCGCCTCATGGTTGAACTTTTTGTCGGCCTTCGCCGCCTTCCGGGCCTTGTCAATGCGCCGCTCCGCCATTTCCACATCCGCCATGATGAGCTCCAGGTCGATGATGTCCATATCCCGGACAGGGTCGGTGGAGCCCTCCACGTGGATGACATTTTCATCGTCAAAGCACCGCACCACATGGACGATGGCGGCACACTCCCGGATATTGGCCAGAAACTTGTTTCCCAGCCCCTCGCCCCTGGACGCCCCCTTCACCAGGCCCGCAATGTCCACAAACTCCACCACCGCAGGGGTGGTCTTCTTCGGCTTATAGAAGTCGCTGAGCCAGTCCAGGCGGCTGTCCGGCACGGCTACGGTGCCCACATTGGGGTCAATGGTGCAGAAGGGATAATTGGCGCTCTCCGCGCCTGCGTTGGTGATGGCGTTGAACAGGGTGGACTTGCCCACATTGGGCAGGCCGACGATGCCTAATTTCATGATTTCTCACGTCTCCTCGTTTTGCGCTTTGCCACATTATAGCATAACGCCGCCCGATTCTCAATAGGGAATCGCGCCGCGTACAACGTTGACTTTTCCGATCAAAACAGCAGCCATGGCCCGGATTTCCACCAAAATCCCCCTCGCCCCGGTTGCCCTTGAACATACATCCCGTCCCCGTTATCCCTCCCGTCCGGGAGGGATAAAAATATGCAACAGACAACAACCTACAAGCTCAACCTCATTGAAGCCGACGACGTATTTTCCCCGGAGCCGCTGAGCGAAAACGCCCGGAAGGTAGACGCCGCCCTGTCGTCCACCGCCTCGGCCCTGGCAGCCGAAACCGCGGCCCGGAAAAGCGCCGACACCGCCGGGACCGCCGCGTGGCAAAGGGCGGTCGCCAGCGAGGCCGCCGCACGGCAGAGCGCCGTCACCGCTGAGGCCGCCGCACGGCAGAAGGCCGTCGCCGACGAGACCGCCGCACGGAAAAGCGCCGTCAGCGCCGAAGCCGCCGCCCGGCAAAAGGCCGTCTCCGACGAGGCCGCCCTCAGGCAGAAGGCCATCGCCGCAGAAACCGCCGCCCGGCAGAGCGCCGACGCCGCGCTGGACAGGCGGCTCAAGGTGTTCGAGGCCCACCGCGCCGCCAGCGGGACCTATACGGCCAAGGACAGCAAGCTGCCCATCGAAGTCAATCTCGGCTTTACCCCGCGGCTGCTCTTCATCCACGGCCTCGTCGAAAACCACAATTCGGCCATGATCTTGCCGGGAGAAACCAGCACATCCCGCGCCAGGATCGTGCCCAACGGCTTCATCATCCCCGCCGGCTACAACTATTTTCTGAACTATCAGAATCATCAGTACGCATACATCGCCTACGCCTGACCGGCGCAAAGAAAAGCCCCCCGGAATTTTCCGGGGGGCTTTTTTGCTGAGGTATTGATCCGTTCAGCCGTGGATTAGGGAGCAGTCGTCTGATCGAAGCAGACGTAGATAACATCCACGATGAGCGGGTTGCTGGGATTCAGCACCGCCGCGACACGCAGCTGGTCAGCGCCGCCGTAATTCAGCTCGTACAGGGAGCCGGCCTGGTTCAGGGTGGTCAGGCTGTCGATGTTCGGCCAAATGACGTTGGGGCCAAAGTTGGTGGCGTTCACGTTGACCACCTTGGCGTTCGCCACATTACGCATCTCGGGAGCAGCGCCCACGAAGGAGCCGGTCTGAGTGCTGTAAGTGGAGGCGGAGTACCGGGTGTTGTTGATCACCTGGTTGCCGGTAGCCACGGGCGTCCTGTCGGCCAGGCTGTAGATGGGCTCGCCATCGCTGGCGGTCTGGCCGGTAGCCTTCAGGTTGTAGAACTTGTCGTGGCCGTTGTTGGTGATATAGTAGGCGTCATTGGTATTGCCGTTGGCATCCAAGGTGGAGTCGTTGGCGTAGCCGGAAATCCACACGTTCTTGACCTCGCCGTCCTGGTACATGGTGTACTTGGAGGCGGGAGCGCCGTAGGCGTTCAGCAGACCGTAGTAGCTGTTGCCCAGGTAGTACAGGCTGCTCACACCGCTCTGGCTCATGGCGTTGGCGGGCAGGATCACCACGTCGGCCTGGAGGGAAGCGGTGCCGGTCTGAGCGTACACAAACGGGCTGGTGTGGAAGTAGGTCATGTCAGCGATGGAGTAGCCCGCCAGGATGTGCTGGCTGCCCTGGCTGGTGTTGGAAGTCAGACCCACGTTCTCCGCCAGAGCGGCCATGGCCAGGTTGACCCAGGCGTTAGTGCCCTTCAGCTGGCTGATGCCGTTGTACACGGTGGAGGCCACGCTGTCGGTGCCGTAGCCGGACACCAGGATGAACTTGGTGTTCTCGGTGAAGTACAGCTCACGACCGTTGTAGTTGTTGCTGACCTTCACGGCGCCCAGAGTGCTCTCCACGTTGCCGATGACCACATCGCCCGTGCCCCTGCCGGTGGGACCGTAGCCGGTGCCGGAGGAATCCACGTCAAAGATGCCGCTGCTGCCCTGGGTGGTGCTGGCCTGCACCATGCCGGTAGCATTCCAGGTGTTGCCGTTGTCCCAAGCGTTGGTGCCGTTGAAGGCCCAGCCCTTGTAGAAGCCGGCGCCGATGCCGTTCACGGCGTCAGTCTGGTTCCAAACAGCGCGGTAGGGAGTCTTCAGGATGTCGGTCGCGTTGATCACAACGCCGTTCGCAGTCACCACGGGCACAGTGACCTTATCGCCGTTCAGGTTGATACCAGTCAGGAAGTACTTGAACGCGCTGGAGCTGGTCTCAGTGGAGTAATCCATGTAGGTGCCGTAGATGAAGCTCGCGTCGCTGGAGGTAGAAGCACCCAGGTACTTGCCCACGGGGTCCAGATAGAACTCGTAGGTCGCGTTGCTGTAGCTGTTGGTCTGGGGAATGGTGTTGGCAACAACCGTATCGTACAGCACGGACTGCTCGAGAACGGTGCCATTATCCAGGGTCACACGGCCGGTCACGTCGTTGTAGGCGATAACCCTGCCGGAAACGGTCTCGGTCACGGGCTTCAGCAGGAACCAAGCCTTCTCATAGCCAGCGCCGCGCGCGGGGTTATACTGGAACACGGTAGTAGCATTGCCGTTGGTGCCCTCAATGTGCACGCCGATTTCCTTCTGGCCCAGGGTCTTGGCGGAGTTGCCCACCAGCTGGTTCTGCTCCAGGACGAAGCCGCCGGAGCCACCGACCAGCTCGTTAGTAGCGTCAATGAAATCATTGCTGCGCTCGGGCACGGTAACCGTCTTGATCTTGTTCACATTGTCCTCGCCCTTGATCACGGCGGTCTCAATGTTCATGGAGACAACCACGTCCAGCTGGCCGCTGGCCTGGTTGGAGATCAGCAGGTACACGCTGTCAAGAGGCTCGGTGGTGCCCGCAGTGACAGAGGTAGCCGCCTTGTTTTTGCTGAAGCGGCCGAAAGCCACGCTGTTGGCGATGGAGCCCCACACGCCGAAGCCCTTGCCGCTGGCGGCGGCGCCCACGCTGTTGGCGCCAGCACTGACAATAGTAGTATCCAGAGCGGTGGGAGCAGCCTTGGTGCCGTACCAGCCCTTCACGGCAGAGACCTTGGTGGCCTTGTCGAAGTGGGCATAGGTGGTCAGATTGTTGTTGTTCTGCACGTTGGCGGTGCTCTGATAGCTGCCGCGGCCGTCGAACCACACCTTGACCTTGTGGCCGAACAGATCCAGGCCGGTCCTCACATTGAAGGTGGCGATCTGGTTGGCAATGGTCATGTTCCTGGGGTCATAGGTGGCGGCGTCGTAGTCGGCGTAGGTGCCGGCCGCCGGGTCGTACATGGCGGTGTTGTAGGAGTAGATGTCATCGCCATAGGGCATGTTGGAGAAGGACATGCGGGTGCTGCCTTCGCCGGTCTCCTGGTTGCCCACCACGATGCCGGTGTCATCGGTCAGACCGAAGTACTTCCAGCCCAGGGTGGGGTTCAGGGTGGAGCCAGTCACGCCGCCGGTCATGCCGGTGTTCTGGTAGCCGAAGGCCAGGGTGTACTGCACCATGGGCACATAAGCGGCAGTCCGGAACAGCATGGAGGCAACCACGTCACGGCGGGAAGGCAGATCCAGGTCGTCGCCGTAGTGGGTGGAATCCACGTCACGCAGGATGCCCAGGGTGGTGGCGATGGAACCAACCTCAACACGCCAGGTGCCGCCGGTGAACTCGTTGTTCTTGTCGTAGCCCACAGCGCGCAGGATCATCGCCAGAACCTCGTAGCCGGTCACGTTGCCGGAGGGGTTGAAGGTGGTGGTAGTGGTGCCCTTGATGATCTTGGCGTTGTACAGGTAGCCCACATAGCCCGCGTACCAGGCGTCGCTGCGCACGTCGGTAAAGGGATGACGGGTGCTGTACAGGTCCATCTTGTCGGTGCCGGTGTCACCGGTCGCCAGACGGTAGATGATAGCAGCCACTTCCGCGCGGGTGATGTTGCTCGCGGGACGGAAGCTGCCGCTGTCGCCCTGGAAGACGCCCATACCGGTGAGCACTTCCACGGCCTCGCTGAACGCAGGGGTGATGTCGCCTTCGTCACCATACTGCGTGCCGGCATGGGTGGCATTGGCGGTCACCATCAGGGAGAACGCCATAACCATCGCCAGAGCCAGCGCGAGGAACTTTTTCAAGTTTCTCATAGGAATTGTTTCCTCCTTTATATATTTGCCAGAATTTCGGAGCTTTTCAGCATTTCTGGAATCGCACGGGATAAGCCATCCCGTCCGCCGTCCAGCATCCTCCCTTCAGGCTGAGGTCATTATAACAACGCTCTTTGCGCAAGTCAATGGGTCAAGCCCAACTGTAACACAACTGTAACATAGCCTTTCGTTGCCCCTTCGGATACATCGGGGGGCTCTCGCGGCCCGCGGTTCTTTTTATATAATAAGGTATGATCCGTCCGTTTTGTGCCCGGCGCTGTGCGGACGGGATAAAAACATCCTGTCGAACATTTTGAAAAAGTGCTTTCAACATAATTTTTTACCCGAATCTGCTCATCTTTTTTGCGGGACAGGATGGCTTATCCTGTCCATCTCATTTCCGCCGAAAAGTTCCGAAATCCGGGCAAATATATAAAGGAGGAAACAATTCCTATGAGAAACTTGAAAAAGTTCCTCGCGCTGATCCTGGCGATGGTTATGGCGTTCTCCATGATGATGACCGCCAACGCCGCCCATGTCGGCACGCAGTATAGTGACGAAGCTGATGTCACTCCTGCGTTCAGCGAGGCCGTGGAAGTGCTCACCGGCATGGGCGTCTTCCAGGGTGACAACAACAGCTTCCGTCCCGCGAGCAACATCACCCGCGCGGAAGTGGCCGCCATCATCTACCGTCTGGTGACCGGCGACACCGGCACCAGCAAGATGGACCTGTACACCACCCGTCATCCCTTTACCGACGTGCGCGCTGACGCCTGGTACGCGGGCTATGTGGGCTACCTGTACAATGCCAAGATCATCAAGGGCACCACTACCACCACCTTCAACCCCGCCGGCAACGTGACCGGCTATGAGGTTCTGGCGATGATCCTGCGCGCTGTGGGCTACGACAAGAACGACGAGTTCACCGGCGGCACCTGGCGCGTTGAGGTTGGCTCCACCGCCACCGAGCTAGGCATCCTGCGCGACATCGACTCCACCCACTACGGCGACACCCTGAACCTGGCTTCCCGCCGTGACGTGGTCGCTTCCATGCTGTTCCGTACCGCCGCTTATGTGCCCATGGTGCAGTACACCCTGGCCTTCGGCTATCAGGACACCGGCATGGAGGGCGGCGTGGTCGGCTCCGAAAAGAACCCCACCCTGGGCTATAAGTACTTCGGCCTGAAGGAGCGCACCGGCGCCATCGTGGGCAACCAGGCCACTCGCGAGAGCTATACCCTGCTGGGCTCCACCGGCACCGCCCAGATAAACAGTGCGGGCAATGTTACCGGCATGTGGTATAACGACAACGTGAACTATGACCACAAGACCGAGAGCAACCTCACCGGCACCGATACTGGTGCGCTGATGCTGGCCTTTAACTTCAATACCGGCTTGGACTACTTCGGCCACAAGGCCACCGTTTGGTATGACGCCCGCACTGCCAGCGGCAGCGTGGATTTCGGCACTGCCACCAGCACCATCAAGGTTCCCACCGCTTACCGCACCACCTACGCGGTTGTGGATAAGGCCACCCTGGTGAAGACCGTGTGGGCCGACGACCTGAAGACCAGCGGTTCCACCGACGGCAAGATCTCCATCCACTCCGCCGCCGTGGCCGCCGGCTTCGGCCAGTGGGGCGCTCCCAGCGTGGAGAGCGACCGTTACGCCCAGTTCACCGCTATTTCCGGCGGCACTGCTGCCAACCAGAGCAAGGTTGGTATGTACAAGGTCATCTCCAACAACGACGGCCGGACGGCTGACGTGGTGATCGCCCTGAATCAGGAAGTGGCTCAGATCACCCAGGTGAACACCACTGTCCAGAACGGCCAGTATATCTACCTGGGCACCGGCGCCAGCAACTTTGGTTCTCAGCTGGCCGGTACCGGCGTCAAGGGTATGGTTTACTTTAACCAGCTGTCCGGCGCCTCTGTGAAGACCCTGGGCACGCTGGTCACCGCCCATCAGATCGTGGGCACTAATTACGATGCCAAAACGACCGGCAACGCCTACGGCACAACTCCCGGCAGCACTCCGTACAAGGACTGGACCGGCTCTCCCGTTACCGCCGCCCCGGCTAATCCCGAGGATATGATGTACCAGACCGACAAGCTGGAGCCCGGCCTGACCGGCACCATCGCCACCTACAAGGCGGTCAACACCAATGTGTCCGCCGTGACCCTGGCCGACGGCACCGTGCTGAACCTGTCCGGCATCACCGGCTCCCTGGACCCCTGGACCTTTGATACCTATGAGCACCTCATCAACGGCCTGGGCAAGCTGACCAACAGCAACACCAAGGCCGGCGTGACCTACACCTTCTACTTCGACGAGGTGGGCCGCTTCATCGGCGTGAGCGCTCCCACTGAGTACAGCTTCCTGTACACCACCTTCGCTGACTACCAGATCGGCAACCTGGGCACCGGCACCATCGGCTACTATGCCTATGGCGTTGACTGGGACGGCAACATCGTGAAGGATAAGCAGATCACCTCCATCACCCTGCCCATTTACGATGACGGCACTTACGTCAGCTTCAACGAGAACACTGGAGGTGAGACCACTTATCCTGGTAGCGGGACGCTGGCCACTGGCTACACCCTGCTGCCCACCACCATGAAGAACCAGGGCAACGCTGTCACCGGCAACGAGATCAAGGAGGGTGCCAACACCCGCTTCATGATGAACCCCGCCGGCCACATGAGCTGGTATGGTAACGTGGGCGGCCGGTACGGCACCGAGTTCTACGGCTTCGATAATGGCCAGGGCATCGTCAGCAACGGCAGCGCTACCATCAATGACTACACCTGGCAGATCACCAGCCAGGACGCGGTGAACGGCTTCAAGCGCGTTTACAACACGAACGCCAGCGGCAACCAGAACGCCTACCTGCTGACCAACGCCACCAAGTTCATCGTGGTCACCGGCTCCGGCACCGCCGACCTGTCCGTCAAGACCTACAACGGCATCGCCGAGCTGGTTGGCAACGGCAGCAGCGCTGAGATCGACCTGGGCTGGGATGCGGTGAACAGCAAGTTTACCAAGGACAACGTGTACTTCCTGACCAGCGCCGACAGGTACGGCAACGTGGACACCAGCGATAACGCTACCATCGACACCGTGATCCTGAGCGACAGCAACCTGAACAACTACGCCGCTCAGTCCCTGTACTTCAGCGAGCCCGGCAACACCAAGACCAACGTGCAGCTGGCTGGCTACACCGGGAGCACCATCAACCAGTACAAGCTGTACAGCGGCGGCCAGGCTGGCTACTACTGGATTGACGAGGGCGTCTCCGGCATCACTGCCGACGGCAATGCCACTCTGGGCGACTTCTACCAGCTGACCCCGGTGAACAACATCAACGGCCAGACCATTTACAAGGCCGTTAAGGTGACCAACACCAAGGGCACCAACGTGGGCGCGACCTATGACTACATTGTGGTCAACGACATGTCCACCGCCGAGATCACCTTCAGCGACAACACGAAGCAGGTGTTCAAGGTGACCAGCTCTACCGTGACCTTGGCTTTGGGTGATAACGACAATGCCGCGTTCAGGGCTATCTTCCCGTTCGGCGTTAATATCACCGATATCCAGACGCTGAACCACGCGGTCTCCATGGGCAAGGCCGGCACCTCTGGCGACCTGTATAAGGTGTCCGTGGCTATTGTGTGGAGCGGCATCAACATGGTTGACATCTACGTGACCAACATCGCGTAATCGAAACCAAACAGCGCTCTGCACGAGCAAGCACAAAAAGGGCCCCCCGGAACTTCCGGGGGGCCCTTTCTTTGCACTGTTCAGGCGAAAGCGAGATAGGCGTATCTGACGCCGCTGGTGTTGGCGTATTCATAGGAGTGGGCTAGTGAGCTGCCCACATTGCTCACGGTAAAGCCGCCGGTGACGATTTTGATGGAGTTGAGGGGCTTGTCCCACAGGCAGACGCCGGTCAGCGCGCCGTTGGTATTGGCAATGGGGATGACTACCGCTTTGGGGGTGAAGGAAAGCTGGATGGTCTGGGACGTGCCGTTGCCGGTGTAGGTTCCGCAGGCGAACTTGTGGCGCTCCAGCGCGGCGACGGCGTTTTTTCGCGCGGTGGCCTCGGCGTTGATGGCGCTCTGCCGGGCGGCGGTTTCGGCGGCAATGGCCTTCTGCCGGGCGGTAGCCTCGTCGGAGACGGCCTTTTGCCGGGCGGCGGCTTCGGCGCTGACGGCGCTCTTCCGGGCGGCGGTCTCGCCGGCGACGGCCTTCTGCCGGGCGGCGGCCTCATCGGTGACGGCCTTTTGCCGGGCGGCGGCCTCGTCGGAAACAGCCCTTTGCCATGCGGCGGTCCCGGCGGTGTCGGCGCTTTTCCGGGCCGCAGTTTCGGCGGACAGGGCCGAGGCGGTGGACGACAGGGCGGCGTCCACCTTCCGGGCGTTTTCGCTCAGCGGCTCCGGGGAAAATACGTCGTCGGCTTCAATGAGGTTGAGCTTGTAGGTTGTTGTCTGTTGCATATTTTTATCCCTCCCATCCGGGAGGGATAACGGGGGCGGGATGTATGTTCACGGGCAACCGAATCGGAGGAGATTTTTGCGCAAATCCGGGGCCCGGCCGCTGTTTTGATCGGAAAAGTCAACGTTGCATGAAAAGCCCCCGCCTCTCGGCGGGGGCTTTCGTCATGCGGTTTTCTTTTTCATGAGGAGCAGGAAGCCCAGCGTCAGGAGCACGCCGATGGGCAGGGCCAGGAGCCCGGGGGCCCCCACAAAGGCCAGCACCCCGGAGATAATGTACGTCACCGATGCGATCACCGCACAGGAGATGGCGTAGGGCAGCTGTGTGGATACGTGGTTCACATGGTCGCACTGCGCCCCGGCAGAGGCCATGATGGTGGTGTCGGAGATGGGGGAGCAGTGGTCGCCGCACACCGCGCCCGCCATGCACGCAGAGATGCAGATGATGGCCAGGGGGTCGTCCATGGGAAATACGCTCTGGACGATGGGGATCAGGATGCCGAAGGTGCCCCAGGAGGTGCCGGTGGCGAAGGCCAGCAAGCAGCCCACCCCGAATACGATCACGGGCAGCAGCACCTGAATGCCGGAGGTGGAGCGCACAAAATCGCGCACGAAGTATTTCGCGCCCAGGGAGTCGGTCATCCCCTTCAGGGACCAGGCGAAGGTGAGGATCATGATGGCGGGCACCATGGCCTTAAAGCCCTCGGGGATGCAGGACATCATCTCCTTAAAGCTCATGGCCCGGCGGAATAGATAGTACACCAGGGTAAACACCAGCCCGAAGGCGGAGCCCAGCATCAGGCCCACGGAGGCGTCGGAGTTGGAGAATGCGGCGATGAAGCCCTCCCCGGAGAAGAACCCGCCGGAGTAGATCATGCCCACCACGCAGCTCACCACCAGCACCGCAATGGGAAGCACCAGATCCATCACGGAGCCCTTGGACTCGTCAATCTCATCGTCCATCATGGCATAGGGGTTGGAGCCGGAAAACAGGTCTCCGTTTTCCACGGCGTTTTTCTCGTGCTTTGCCATGGGGCCGAAGTCCACATTGAGCACCACCAGACCCACCATCATCACAATGGTGAGCAGGGCGTAGAAGTTGTACGGGATGGCCCGGATAAACAGGTTCAGTCCCTGGCCGTCCTCGGCAAAGGCGGCCACGGCTGCGGCCCAGGATGAGATGGGGGCGATGATGCAGATGGGAGCGGCGGTGGCGTCGATGAGGTAGGCCAGCTTGGCCCGTGAGACGTTGTGCTTGTCGGTGATGGGCCGCATGACGCTGCCCACGGTAAGGCAGTTGAAATAGTCGTCGATGAAGATCAGGCAGCCCAGCACAATTGAGGATAGCTGTGCCCCCGCCCGGGTTTTGATGTTCTTCTGCGCCCAGCGTCCAAAGGCGGCGGAGCCTCCCGCCTTGTTCATCAGGCACACAATAGCCCCCAAAATCACCAGGAAGATGAGGATGCCCACGTTGTAGCTGTCGGACAGTGACGCCACGATGCCGTCCTGGAACGCATGGAGCACCGTGCCCTCAAAGCTGAAGTTGGAATACAGCAGCCCGCCCATCAGAATGCCAATAAACAGGGAGGAATACACCTCCTTGGTGATCAGGGCCAGGGCAATGGCGATCACCGGGGGCAGCAGGGCCCAGGGCGTGTTGTAGTACCCGCTGGGAGAGTGGATATAGCCGCTGCCCCCGCAGGCCTCGCAGGTCACACCCTCCCCTGCCTCTGACAGCACCACACCCAGGGTTCCGCAGTCAGGACACTCAATCATCTTAGTGCCGGTCTCTTCGGTTGGGTCGGCGGAGGCGGCAAAGCCCGTGGTGGTCAGGGCAAAGATCAGCAGCAGCATCAGCGCAATCAAGCCCAGACGGTTTCTTCTCATTCTCATGATATTCTCTCCTTGTTGTCACGCCCCGTCCGCTCGCTGCGCGCGGGCAGGGCGTTTCTTTACAAGTGACACCGCAAGAATAAAAAAAGAGACGCCCCCTGCGGAAGCGCCCAACATGGACAAAACCCGCCGCCAACCAGCTTGGCGGCGAATTGATAGCGCTCCACAACTCGTGACAGTCCGGGGGATCTTCTCCCACGGCCCAGGATAGGGGCCCAGGCAGGCCCGTTCTCCTTCGGCGGGCACCCCTCTCCCACGAAACCGGCTGCCTGGCCTTGGCTTCGCGGTACGCATGGTGTCCGCGCCTCTATCAAACGGTATTCACTTGGATTATACAAAAATTATAGCGTCTAATTTCCATTTTGTCAAGTGTTTCCCCACAAATTGCCCATTTTTGAGGGGAAAATTCCCCATCGTCCTATGCAAAAGCTCCCCCGCCTGCTTGGCGGGGGAGCTTTCTCAAATCACACCAGCTGGATAATAGCCAGCTCGGCCGCGTCGCCGCGGCGGGGGCCCATCTTCAGCACCCGGGTGTAGCCGCCGTTGCGGTCGGCGTACTTGGGACCGATCTCGTGGAACAGCTTATTGGCCACGTCCTCTTTGGTGAGGTAGCTCAGGGCCTGGCGGTAGGCGGCCAGGTCGTTCTTTTTGGCCAGGGTAACCATCTTCTCGGCGATGGGCGCGACCTCCTTCGCGCGGGCGTAGGTGGTCTTGATCTGCCCGTTCTCCAGCAGATAGGTGGTCATGGCGCGCAGCATGGCGCGGCGCTGGTCGCTGGGACGGCCCAGCTTGCGGTTCTTAGCCATTTTTAAGCACTCCTTCGACCTCGCGTGGCGAAGTCAATTAAATTCGTTCAGACGCCCGGAGCCTCCGGGACATCATACCATATGTGCGCGGACAGGAACGTTACATACTCCCGCGCCGCCTCTCCCCCGCGAATTCCGCTTCACCGGACATTCACAGGGGATCTAAAACAGCGCTCTGCGCTGTTTTAGATGTTCTCATCGTTGGCCAGGGACAGCCCCATCATAGCCAGCTTATTGATCACTTCTTCCAGGGATTTGCGGCCCAGATTGCGCACCTTCATCATCTCGTCCTCGGTCTTAGAGATGAGGTCCTCCACCGTGTTGATGTTGGCCCGCTTCAGGCAGTTGAAGGAACGGACCGACAAATCCAGCTCCTCAATGGTCAGCTCCAGCACCTTGTCCCGCTGGGCTTCCGCCTTCTCCACCACAGTGGCCTTGGAGCCCATGGTCTCGGACAGGTCGGTAAACAGGGTAAAGTGGTCCACCAGGATACGCGCCCCCAGGGACACCGCGTCCCGTGCGGAGATGGTGCCGTTGGTCCACACCTCAAGCGTCAGCTTGTCGTAATCGGTGGCGTCACCCACGCGGGTGTTCTCCACAAAGTAGTTCACCTTACGCACGGGCGTATAAACGGAGTCCACAGGGATCAGGCCGATAACGGTCTGAGCAGGCTTGTTTCGGTCTGCGGTGACATAGCCCCGGCCCTGGGACAGCGTGAGCTCCATGTTCAGGGTCGCCTCGGGCCCCAGGGTGGCGATATGGTGTTCCGGGTTGAGCACCTCCACATCGCTGTCGGCCTTAATGTCTCCGGCGGTGACCTCCCCCTCGCCTGCGGCCTCGATGTAGACCGTCTTGATCCCCTCGCTGTACAGCTTGGCGATGATGCCCTTGATGTTGAGCACAATCTCCGTCACGTCCTCCTTCACCCCGGGGATGACGGAGAACTCGTGCTGCACGCCGGCGATTTTGATGCCGGTGACCGCCGTGCCGGGCAGAGAGGACAGCAAAATGCGGCGCAGAGAGTTGCCGATGGTGGTGCCGTAGCCCCGCTCAAGCGGCTCGACCACGTACTTGCCGTAGGACTCGTCGCCCACATTCTCGATACATTCGATGCGCGGCTTCTGGATTTCTACCATGTCGTGTGTTACCCTCCTTTAACAGTGGCGTGTGTTGCCATACGCTCCGCGCGGAGCCGCACCAAAGCGCGCAGCCCCGCTGCCGCCCTTTCGCGGCGGAGCGCCAGGAATGCCAGGGGAAACCGGCATTACTTGGAGTACAACTCCACGATGAGGTTAACGGCCACGTCGAAGTCGATGTCGTCCCGCTGGGGCATGGCGATCACCTTGCCCTCCAGGGGAGCGTTCTTGTTTTTCTCCAACCACTTGGGAGCGGCCACAAAACGGTCATCCTCCACCATCTTCTTGAACTTGGCGGAAGAACGGCTCTTATCGCATACGGCGATCACCTCACCCTCCTTCACCAGGTAGGAGGGGATATTGACCCGCTTTCCGTTGACGGTAAAGTGCCCGTGGTTCACCAGCTGCCGGGCCTCGCGGCGGGTGGCGGCCAGGCCCAGGCGGAATACCACGTTGTCCAGACGGCGCTCCAGCAGGGTCATCAGCTCGTCGCCGGTGTTGCCCTTCATGCGGGCGGCCTTCTCATAGTAGGCGCGGAACTGCTTCTCCAGCACGCCGTACACAAACTTGACCTTCTGCTTCTCGGTGAGCTGGAGCGCATACTCGCTCTTCTTGGGGCGGCGCTGGGGACCGGGATTCCGGTTGGACTCCTTGTTCACGCCCATGACGGCGGGGGAGATGCCCAGCGTGCGGCAGCGCTTCAGGTAGGGCTGCATATTCTTTGCCATATCGGTTTTCCTCCTTCCAGATCAGACGCGGCGGCGCTTGGGCGGACGGCAGCCGTTGTGGGGCACGGGGGTCACGTCCTTGATGAGGGTGACCTCCAGGCCCACAGCCTGGAGCGCCCGGATGGCGGCCTCGCGGCCCTGGCCGGGACCCTTGACGTACACCTCGACGCTCTTCAGGCCGCACTGGTCGATGGCGGCGTTGGCAGCGGTCTCGGCGGCGGTCTGGGCGGCGTAGGGGGTGGACTTGCGGGAGCCGCGGAAGCCCATCTCGCCGGAGGAAGCCCAGGACAGGGCGTTGCCCTGCATGTCGGTGACGGTGATCATGGTGTTGTTGAAGGAGGAGCGGATATGCACCTGACCCTTCTCTACGTTTTTCCGCTCGCGGCGGCGCTTGATAACTTTCTTGTTAGCAGCCATGTGACTTATCCCTCCTTACTTCTTCTTGTTGGCCACGGTGCGCTTGGGACCCTTGCGGGTGCGGGCGTTGGTCTTGGAGCGCTGCCCGCGGACGGGGAGGCCCTTGCG
>CAJUKT010000063.1 GCA_910587255.1 uncultured Oscillospiraceae bacterium | reverse complement strand
GGAGTGTGTGTTGGAGGGCGGCGTGGTGTTCCGCTGTTCGGCGGATAACACTGTGCATAGTCCGGGTGCGTTGCCTGGGGCGTGGGATCGGGTTGATTAGGAGGCTGCTCTGAGGAGGGGTAAATGGGGTAAATAATGTCCGCCCATCACGGAAGCCACCTCCACATATGGAGCCGTTACCGCAAATGGGCGGACTTAGAATTGCTTCTAAGAAACACGTTGTTTTTTCTTATTTATCTTGTCCGAAATTCTTAAATATCCTGTCGCGCTACATCCTTTTTGAATGTGATTGGGATGAATTAAATGGAGATTTTGCGGTGTAAATATGAACAAGCTATGAATTAAAACGAGCTTTTGCAAATTTCTTCTACAAAATCTCGGAAAAAGTGCAATTAAAACGAGCTACTATGTCAGCGCTTGACGAGAAACGCACGCATTGGCCCAGTTAACCTGACTTCTTTTCCTCTCCAGGAGTCCCCCCACCCTCCTCTATTTCCTGCACTTTTCAGGGTCAAACATCCAGCTTGGAATCTACACTCAATAATTTCTCAAAAATCGACTTTATTTTCTCAGAAAGGACGGGATTTCCAGCCGCCCGCGCCGATTTTATTCGGGATTTTCATGGGGATGGCATGGGGAGTGTGAAAATCAAACGGAGGGCGTTGGACAGGGCATAGGGGGGAGAATTTGCTTGGGAAAACCTTGTTTTTCTGGATTATTTTGTACAAGTTTTAACTATTCCGAAGCCCTCGAAGGAGAGAAAAAGGGGATGGCGGGGGATTGCCTGGGGGGAGAAACGCAAAAAAAGAGCCCAGGAACGAATTCCTGAGCCCCTTTTGTGGGGTGTTATTTGAGTGAAAACATGTTCAAGACCGGAAAGACGAGAACAGCAACTGTGCTGCTTACTTCAGCTCCACCTTGCCGCCAGCCTCTTCGATCTTCTTCTTGAGCTCCTCGGCCTCGTCCTTGGATACGGCCTCCTTCAGGGTCTTGGGAGTGCCCTCGACAGCGGCCTTCGCCTCGGCCAGGCCCAGGCCGGTGATCTCGCGGACCACCTTGATGACCTTGATCTTGGCGGCGGCGTCGAAGCCGGCCAGCACCACGTCGAACTCGGTCTTCTCCTCCACGGCGGGACCGGCAGGGCCGGCGGCGGGGGCGGCCATGGCGGCGGCGGAAACGCCGAACTCCTCCTCCAGAGCCTTGACCAGGTCATTCAGCTCCAGAACAGTAAGGGCCTTGACTTCTTCGATCAGAGCAGTGATCTTCTCGCTAGCCATGATGATATTCCTCCTAATTTTCAAATGTTAAATATGTTGCGTCCCATGTGGGACAGCCGCTTATTCTGCGGCGGGGGCCTCCTCTGCGGGGGCTTCGGCGGCAGGCTGGCCGTCCTTCTCGGCGATGGCCTTGATGACGATGGCCAAGCTGGTAATGGGAGCCAGCATCATGCCCAGGACCTGGCCCAGCAGGGCGTCCTTGGAGGGCAGCTCGGCCAGGGCGAACACGTCGTCCAGGGGAAGGACCTTGCCGTCCATGAAGCCGGCCTTGATGTTGAAGCGGTCGCCCATCTGCTTGGCATACTTGTTGACGATGCGCATGGGGGCAATGGGATCTTCCTTGGAAATAGCCATGGAAGTGGTGCCGCTGAGCACCTCGTCCAGCTCGCCCAGATCCACATCGTCCAGGGCGCGGCGCAGCAGGGTGTTTTTCACCACGGCGTACTCCACGCCATTCTCACGCAGCTCATGGCGCAGGGCGGTGTCCTCGGCCACGGTGATGCCCTTGTAATCCACCAGGACGCCGGAACTGGCGGCCTTCAGATCGTCCACCAGGGCGGCCACGATGGCCTGCTTCTCACTGAGAACCTTTGCGTTAGGCATTGTTTGAATTCACCTCCGAAATGGTTGGATGGCGGCGTTTCAAAAAGAAAAAGCCGCTTTCGTGTCCACACGAAAACAGCGCAATCATAACGTATCGGCTGCATTCTCGGCGGGATTTACGCAGTTCACGCTTCAGCGCTGATGCACCCACTGTCTTTGAACACGGGCAGTATTATATAGCCGGCGTTCTCGTTTGTCAAGGGGAAATGGGAAAAAGTTTGCTTTTTGTAAATTGAAAGGTGCGGAACCTGCTCCGACGGCCTTGTGGATGGCAGCGCCGGTGCGCCGTAAAGCTGGAAGCCGCCCGGCGGCATAAAACCGCAAAAGGAAAGACACGCTCTTCAGCGTGTCTTTCCTTTTGGAGCTGGTAATGTGACTCGAACACACGACCTGCTGATTACGAATCAGCTGCTCTACCGACTGAGCTATACCAGCGTATGGTGTGGGACGAAGGTTATTTTAGCACAAAGGCCCCGCCGCCGTCAAGGGAAACCGAAAAAATATCGTGGACGGAAAGGGAGGCCCAGAAAATTTTCGCGTTTACAAAAAATCCATAGGCAGGGCGCGAAATCTGTGATATAATACCCGCTGACTGCAAACACGAGGGAAGGGGGGCGGCGCTGTGAAAAAGCGGATGCTGCTGGCGGGGCTGACCGCTGTGCTGGGGCTGTGCCTGAGCGGCTGCATGTTTGACCCGGTGGACAAGCTGTACGCCCTGCCCGCCCTGCCTCAGGAGTATAAAGGCCTTCAGGCATCCATCGACGCCACCATGAGCGAGCTGGGGGCGGAATACGCCACCATCAACTACGGCAGCAACACCTCTACCATACAGCTGCTGGACATGGACGGCGACGGCAGGCAGGAGACGGCGGCGGTGTTCCTCCGGGTGATGGCCTCCGCTGAGGAGAAGCCTATGCGGGTGTGCCTGTTCCGGCAGGGGAGCGACCAGCTCTATCACCAGTCCGCCATTTTGGAGGGGGCGGGCACCTCCATCAATTCGGTGGCTTACGAAGATTTGACCGGCGACGGCAGCCGGGAATTCATTATCAGCTGGCAGCTGAGCACGGGGGTGCACAGCCTGTCTGTGTACAGCGTTGGCGTGAGCAGCGCCAACGAGCTGATGAGCGCCACCTATAACGAGGGTTACATGACGGTGGACCTGGATGAGGACAACAGCCAGGAGCTGGTCGTGTTCCAGCGGGATATCACCGGCGAGGGTTATAATGTGGCGGAATACTACGACTATCAGGACGGGGTGATGGTGCTCTCGTCCACGGGAACGCTGTCCGACGGGCTGAAGGACGTGGTGCGCTCGGAAGCCGGGCGGCTGTCTGACGGGCGGCTGGGGATATATGTCACGCTGGAGATCGAAACAGGCTGGCTCACCGATGTGCTCACGCTGGAGCCGGGGGGATTGGTCAACGTGACCCGGGACCCGGAGAGCGGTGTGAGCGTGACCACTTGCTGGTCGGGGACGGAGGCATATACCTCGGACATCAACGGCGACGGCGTGCCGGAGGTCCCACGGCCCCAGCGGCTGGCTCCGATGGGCGATGAGGCCGCCGCGCCCCAGTATTTGATCTATTGGCAGCAGTTTGACTCCAAGGGGGCGGGAGCCACCAGTATCATCACCTACCACAGCTTTACCGACGGGTGGTACCTCACACTGCCCAACGGCTGGAACGCAGGCAATATCGCCGTGGCCCGGGACGACTCCTCCAGCAACCGGGGGGAGCGGGCCGTGTCCTTCTACTACTGGCCGGACCGGGAAGAGGAGGAGCCAAAAAAATTCCTCACCATTTACTACCTCACCGGGAGCAACCGAACCGCCCGGTCCAAGCTGCCCGGACGCACGGTGCTGCTCAGCGACAGCAGCGCCATCTACTGCGCCTCTCTGGATACCCGGGTATGGGACTGCGGCCTGGACGAGGGGGAGCTGGCGCAGCGGTTTAAGCTGATTACGGCGGCGTGGTCAAACAGATGAGCGCGGAGAAGCGGACAGCAAGGGAGCTTGGAGCAGAGCGAGGGCAAACTGAGCAGGCCGCGAAAGCGGGGGCGGGTTTTGGCCGAGACGGAGCGAAGCCGCGCGTCGCGAACAGGCGAAGCGTGACAAAAGATAAGCGCTGAGCCGTGGTGAGCAGCGCGGATGGAACGGAGCGAGGACAAAAGCGCGGCCGCCGCGAAGCGGGGGCGGGGTTTGGCCGAGGCGGAGCGAAGCCGTGCGTCGCGAACAGGCGAAGCGTGACAGCGTTGTCGCAAGCTCCATATCCTTCGCTTCCGGCGTTGCCGAAAGCTCAGTCATTCCGCTGCTCCTCCTTTCCCCACAAAGCCAAAGGGAGGCTTTGCGGGGGCCCCGGCAGGCCGTGCCCAGCCGTGGTGAGCAGCGCGGCAGTAAAGATGAAACAGAAAGTAGGGAATCGAACATCATGCGTAAGGTATTGGTCCTGGAGGATGAGACCAACATCCGCAGCTTTGTGGTCATAAACCTGAAGCGGGCGGGTTACGATACCATTGAAGCCGGCACCGGCGAGGAAGCGCTGGCGCTGATCCAGAAAAACCCCGATGTGCAGGTGGCTCTGCTGGACATCATGCTTCCCGGGGAGATAGACGGGTTTGAGGTGTGCCGCCGCATCCGGGCGGGTAATCCCCAGGTGGGCATCATCATGCTCACCGCCCGCACCCAGGAGATGGACAAGGTGAGCGGCCTGATGACGGGGGCGGACGACTATGTGACCAAGCCCTTCTCCCCGGCGGAGCTCACCGCCCGGGTGGACGCGCTGTTCCGCCGCACGGGGGGCGCGCCGGTGCGGGATGTGGACGAGCTGAGCCAGCCGCCCTTCCTGCTCAATACCCGCAACCGGACCTTGGAGAAGAACGGGAAGCGGGTGAAGCTCACCCAGGTGGAGTACTCCATCGTGAAGCTGTTTATGGAGAACGCGGGGAAGGCGCTGTCCCGGGAGGAGATTCTGGAGGCCGTATGGGGCAAGGAATATTTGGGCGAGCTGAAAATTGTGGATGTAAACATCCGCCGCCTGCGCATCAAGCTGGAGGATGACCCCCAAAATCCCGCCCATATCAGCACCGTTTGGGGGTATGGGTACGAGTGGGAAGCATAAGCTGGGGCGGGAGCCGGGAAAGGAGGGGGAGTTCAGGATGGATCAGGAAAACCGCCAGAGGCGGCGCAGGATGCTGCCCAGGGGCCCGAAGCGCGAGCGGGCGGCGGAGGACGGCCCGCCCGAGGCCCCCCTCAAAAAGCCGGGCCGGGGCCGGCTGCGCCGGCGCTGGCTGCTGAACACCCTTGCCGTCACCCTGGTGGTGGTGGCCGTGTCGGTGAGCGCCTTCTCTTTGGCCATGTACAGCTACTACACCTCTACCATTCTGGCTACCCTGGAGAGCAAGGCCCAGACTGCCGCCGGGATGTTCCGCAATTACACCGAAACCACCTACCTGTCCACTGCCCGGCAGTTCATTAACCAGTTTGAGGAAAAAAACGATATTGAGGTGCAGATACTCAGCGCCGGGGGCCGGGTGCTCATGTCCTCCATGATGGACATATCCGGCGCCTCCGCCCACAGCCCCGATGTGGCCGCCGCCATCAGCGAGAAGCGGGTGCGGACCCACATCGGCCAGGACCCGGACACCGAGGACGAGGTGATTTCCGCCTCCGCCCCGGTGATCTATAACAACGCGGTAGTGGGGGTGGTGCGCATGGCCACCTCCCTGCGGCGTGTGCACGCCCAGATGGTGCGCATGATGCTGGTCACCTCCGCCATCGGGGTGGCGATCCTGCTGGTGATGGGGCTTATGGCGTCCTATTTTATCCGCTCGGTGCTGGACCCGGTGATTCGGGTGACGGAGACCGCCAAGCGCATCGCCGCAGGGAGCTACGGCGTGCAGATGGAGAAAAAGACCGACGACGAGATGGGTGAGCTGGTGGACAGCATCAACGACATGTCCATGAAGATCGACCAGGCCGAGCGCACCCAGTCGGAGTTTATCTCCTCCGTGTCCCACGAGCTGCGCACCCCCCTCACCGCCATCAGCGGCTGGGCGGAGACGCTGTATAACGGCGAGGTCCGGGACGCGTCCGATGTGAAGAAGGGGATGGCCATCATTGTGTCCGAGGCGCAGCGCCTGACCCGCATGGTGGAGGAGCTGCTGGAGTTCTCCCGGATGGAGACGGGGCGGTTTAACCTGTCGGTGGAGCCCATCGACATTGTGGCGGAGCTGGAGGATGCGGTATACACCTACCGGGAGTTCTTCCGCCGCAAGGGGTTGGAGCTGGACTATACCGAGTGCGGCGAGGAGCTGCCCATCATCAGCGGCGACCCGGAGCGGCTGCGCCAGGTGTTCTGCAACCTGCTGGACAATGCGGACAAGCACGGCGGCTCCGGCGGGCGGGTGGAGGTATCCGTGGGCCGGGAGGAGGACCGGGTGGTGATCCGCATCCGGGACCACGGACCCGGCGTGCCTGCGGAGGAGCTGCCCTTCATCAAGTACAAGTTCTACAAGGGCTCGTCCAAGGCGCGCGGCTCCGGCATCGGCCTTGCGGTGTGCGACGAGATCATCAACAGCCACAACGGCACGTTGGAGATTGGCAACGCGCCCGGCGGCGGCTGTGTGGCTACCATCCGGCTGCCCGTCGGGGTGGAGGTTGTGTAGCAGCAAAAATCGAACAAAAGTTTAAAACCCTTGTGTTTTCCCGGCGTCTCTGGTATACTGTGGAAAATGCGGCGGGGTAAAGGAGAAGAACATGGCAAAACAAGACGGAAACTGCACCCCATTCAAGACCACCTGCGGCGGACAGGCCCTGCTGGAGGGCATCCTCATGCAGGGCCCCGGCAAGCGGGCGATGGTGGTGCGCAAGGCGGACGGCGAGCTGGTGGTGGAGGAGGAGACGGTCAAGTCCCGGTCGGGGCCGGCCAGGCTGCCCTTTATCCGGGGGCTGTTTGTATTTGGCGGCGCTATGGTCCACGGGATGAAGGCGCTGATGCGCTCGGCGGAACTGTCCGACGACGGCTCCATGGAAGAGGAGGAGCTCACCGGCATTGACAAGTGGATCAGCGAGCACTTCGAGGGGGAGAAGGCCGTCAGCATCATCATCACCCTGGCGGCGGTGCTGGGCATCGCCATGTCGGTGGGGCTGTTCATTTTGCTGCCCACCGCGCTGACGGGGCTGATCGGGCTGGTGTGGACCACCATGCCGCTGTGGGTGCGCTCGGTGCTGGAGGGGGTGCTGAAGGTGGCCATCTTTATGGGCTATCTGTTCCTGTGCTCCAGGATGAAGGAGATCCACCGGGTATTTGAGTACCACGGCGCGGAGCATAAGACCATCTACTGCTATGAGAACGGCCTGGAGCTGACGGTGGAAAACGTGCGGAAGCAGCCCCGGCACCATCCCCGGTGCGGCACCAGCTTTTTGTTTGTGGTCATTGCGGTGTCCATCTTTTTGTCCATCGTAATCTTCACCCCGCTGGAGATTGAGAACACCTTTTTACGCATGGCCCTGCACCTGCTGATGCTGCCCGTCATCGTGGGGGTGACCTATGAGTTCAACCGCTATGTGGGCGGACATGACGGGCCGGTGTGCCGCGCCCTGCGGACTCCGGGCATGTGGATGCAGAACTTTACCACCTTTGAGCCGGACGACGGCATGATTGAAGTGGGGATTGAGGCGCTCAAGCGGGTGCTGCCGGAGGAGAAGGGCGCCGACGCCTGGTAAAAAGAAGCGCGGAGAAGCGTACAGCGAGGGAGCTTGGTGCGGAGCCAGCGCCCTGGCCGGTTCGCAGCGTGACAACGGGGAAGCGCGGAGCCGCGGTCCATCACAGCACCACCAAAGCAGAGAGAGGGTGAGCTCATGCCAGCAACCTATAACGACCTATACCTGGATGCGCGCAAGGCGCTGAAAGCCGCTGGGGTGGAGCAGGCCCAGCTGGAGGCCCGGGAGCTTTTGTGTTTTGCCTCCGGCAAGAGCCGGGAAGAATTCATCCGGGATCTGCCGCTGTACGCCTCCGACGGGGCGGGGAAGCGGTTTCGGGGCCTGCTGGAGCGCAGGCTGAAAGGGGAGCCGGTGGCATACCTCATTGGGGAGTGGGAGTTTTACGGCCTGACGCTGGACGTGTGCCGGGACGTGCTCATCCCCAGGCCGGACACGGAGACACTGGTGGAGCGGGGCATATTGTATGTCCGGGATCTGCCCGACGGCACCCGTGTGCTGGATTTATGCGCCGGCAGCGGCTGTATCGGGCTGGCCATCGCGGACAACTGCCCCAATACCCGTGTGTTTTTGGCGGAGTGGTCGGAGGATGCCCTGCGGGTGTGCCGGCAGAATATCCGGCGGTGCGGCCTGACGGACCAGGTGAGCCCGGTCCAGGCGGACGCGCTGGAACCGCCGCCGCGGATTTTGCGGGACTTCGACCTCATCCTCTGCAATCCCCCGTATATCCCTACCCTGGAGGTGGCGCGGCTTGATCCCTCTGTCCGGGACTACGAGCCCCGGATGGCGCTGGACGGGGGAGAGGACGGGTTGAAATTTTACCGCGCCATCGCCAGAAAGTGGAAGCGGGCGCTGAAGCCGGGCGGCAAGCTGGCCTTTGAAGTGGGGTACGACCAGGCCCCGGCGGTGGAGTACATACTGGCGGAAAACGGGTTTACAGGCATCCAGACCACCATGGACCCGGGAATGCACTGGCGGGTGGTGGAAGGAAGCGCGGAGAATCGGACAGCGAACGAGCTTGGAGCGCAGTGAGGGGCAGGAACACGCCGGTAAAGGAGGATGTGCTATAAAAAAGAGGCTCATTCTCATAGCGGCGGGCGCTTTGCTGCTGGCCTGCCTGCTTCCGATGCCGTTTCATTTGAAGGACGGTGGGACGGTGGAGTACCGGGCGGTGCTGTACACGGTGTCCAGGGTCCGCCGCCTGAACGGCTTGGAGGCGGAGAAGCCCTTTCAGGAGGGGGTTATAGTCAAGCTGCTGGGCATTGAGGTGTACAATCATGTGGAGTAGCGGAGGTGCGGAATGGGCGTGGTAATTGAGACGGGCCGGCTTAAAATTGTGCCTTTTGAGATGGGCCGCTTGGAGGAATATGTCTCGGCATTTGACGGGGAAATTACAAAATATCAGTATCCAGATCCCTTTGCCTCTGTGGCGGCGGCCCAGGAGACGCTGCAGGGGTTTATGGATCTGATGCACCGAAACGAGATGCTGTTCCTGTCCATTCTGACCCCGGACGGTGGGTTTGTGGGCGGCGTTGAGGTACATGGCATCCGGGAGGAATATCCCGAGCTGGGGATTTGGATCAAAAAAGGGGAGCAGCAAAAGGGATATGGCTGGGAAGCCCTGGCAGGTGTGTTGAAATTCGTAGACGGCAGCTACCGCAAGGAGTGGTACGTATTTGAGGCGGACATCCGAAACGCTGGAAGTATGAAGCTGGCGGAAAAGTTCGATTACCGAAAAGAGGGGCTGGACGAGTTTGAGACAGAGACGGGAAAGCTTCTGCGCTTGCAGCGGTTCCTGATCAGAAGCCGCAGATAGGGAAATTTGGTAGGAACACCCTGCGGGGGTGGGATTAAGGCCCGGTTTATGGGACATTTAAAAGAGTAGCATATGGGCAGGAAGAGGCCGGCGGCTTTCAAAATCATGCCGGTGGGAAAGGATGATTGTACATGGCTGAGAAGAAGAAACAAATTGAGCCCGCCGCCCCGGCGGCGGATAAGAAAAAGGCGCTGTCCACCGCCATCGCGCAGATTGAGAAGGAGTACGGCAAGGGCTCCATCATGCGCCTGGGCGAAAATTCCCATATCGTGGTGGAGGCGATTCCCACCGGGTCGCTGTCGCTGGATATCGCGCTGGGCATCGGCGGCGTGCCCAAGGGGCGCATCATTGAGATTTACGGCCCCGAGTCCTCCGGCAAGACCACGCTCGCCCTGCATATTGTGGCCGAGGCACAAAAGCGGGGGGGCGAGGTGGCCTACATCGACGCCGAGCACGCCCTGGACCCCACCTACGCCCGGGCCCTGGGGGTGGATATCGACTCCATGCTCATCTCCCAACCGGACACCGGCGAACAGGGTTTGGAGATCTGCGAGGCCCTGGTGCGCTCCGGGGCCATTGACGTGGTGGTGGTGGATTCCGTTGCCGCCCTAACCCCCCGGGCGGAGATTGAGGGCGACATGGGCGACTCCCATGTGGGCCTGCTGGCCCGGCTGATGAGCCAGGCCCTGCGCAAGCTGGCGGGGTCCATCTCCAAGACCAACTGCATCGTCATCTTTATCAACCAGCTCCGCGAGAAGGTAGGCGTGGTGTACGGCAATCCCGAAGTGACCACCGGGGGCCGGGCGCTGAAGTTTTACGCCTCGGTGCGCATGGAGGTGCGGCGGATTGAGGCCATCAAGAACGGCACCGAGATCATCGGTAACCGCACCCGGGCCAAGATTGTGAAGAACAAGGTGGCGCCCCCCTTCCGGGAGGCGGAGTTCGAGATCATGTACGGCGAGGGCATCTCCAAAATGGGCGAGCTGGTGGATCTGGCCGTCAAGCTGGACATCGTGCAGAAGTCGGGCTCCTGGTTCTCCATGGGGGATACCCGGCTGGGCCAGGGGAAGGACGCGGTAAAAAAATACTTTGGGGAGAATCCCGAGATCGCCGCCCAGGTGGAGGCCGACGTGAGGGCCAATGCCTATAAGCTGATGAGCCGCCAGTCCCAGGCGGCGGCCAAGGCGGCGGGTCGGGCGGTGGACGTGTCCGCCGACGATTTCGAAGGATAATCCGTGAGGATCGAAAAGCTGGAGCCCTCCCAGCACAAGCAGGGCCGTTGGCTGGTGTGGCTGGACGACGCCTCCATCGTCCGGGTGGGCGAGGGGGATGTGGTGTCCCTGGGGCTCTATGCCGGCAGGGAGCTGACCGATGCCGAGGGGGAGGCGCTGTGCGCCGCCGGGGAGCAGTCCCGGCTGATGGAGCGGGCGGTGGGCCTGCTGGCCCAGCGGCCCATGTCCCGGAAGGAGCTGCTGGATAAGCTGTGCGTCCCGCCCCGTCAGAAGCGGGAGAAGTACCCCTATGACAAGCTGGACGGCGGCCCGGACCCTGCGCTTTTGCAGCAGCAGAAGGAGACCCTGCGGGAGCGGGCGGAGGGGGTGGCCGACCGCCTTGCCGGCCTGGGACTGCTCAACGACGGGGAATACGCCCGCATGGTGGTGCGCCACTACGCAGCCAAGGGGTACGGCCCCCGGAAGATCCGGGACGAGCTGTACCGCCGGGGGGTGCCCCGGGAGTTCTGGGAGGACGCCATGGACGAGCGGGAGCCGGACAGCGGCCAGATTGACAAGCTGGCCCGGCAGAAGCTCCGGGGGGCGGAGCCCACGAGGGAAAATTTGAAGAAGGTGTCCGACTATCTGGCCCGGCGGGGATACGGCTGGGAGGAGATTTCATCGGCGCTGGACCGCATACGGGAGGAATCGGAATGGTAGAAAAGGTGAACGGAGAATCTCTGCGGACAATACGTGAGCTGACGCTGTTTGACATGGACGAAATCCTGCCGCTCTATGCCGCTGTGGGCTGGACAAATTACACTGACCGGCCTGAGATGCTGAAAAACGCGTTGGAGCACTCCCTGCTGGTGCTGGGGGCGTATGATGGGGACAGGCTGGCGGGCCTTCTCCGGGCGGTGGGGGACGGGTTTTCCATCGTATTTATCCAGGATGTGCTGATTTTTCCTGCATACCAGCGTCAAGGAATCGGGACGATGCTCTTTGGCGCATTGATGGAGCGTTACCCGGAGGTGTACCAGATGGAGCTGGCTGCGGATGACACACTGGAGAGCGCCGCATTTTACCAGTCTCTGGGGTTCCGGCGGGACCGGGACATAGGCTGCTGTGCTTTTATGAAAATGTGAGGAGTTTTTTAGCTTGAATGTTGCGTTTATATCCCTGGGCTGCGCCAAAAATCTGGTGAACACCGAGCAGATGATGGCCCTGTGCCGGGCGGCGGGGCACACCGTCACCGGCGACCCCGAGGGGGCCGACGTGGCGGTGCTTAACACCTGCGGCTTCATCGAGTCCGCCAAGAGCGAGGCTATCGACAGCATTTTGGAGCTGGCGGAGCTGAAGAACCGGGGGAAGCTGAAAAAGCTGCTGGTGGCGGGCTGCCTCAGCCAGCGTTACCCCGACGGCATCCGCGCCGAGCTGCCCGAGGCGGACGGCCTGCTGGGCACGGGGAGCTACACCGATATCGTGTCCGCTGTGGAGCAGGTGATGGCGGAGGAGAGGCCGGAATTATTCGGCGATATCCACCGCACCTTTGAGGATGGGGAGCGGTGGGTGACCACCCCGCCTTGGACGGCCTATCTGAAAATTGCCGAGGGCTGCTCCAACGGCTGCGCCTTCTGCGTCATCCCCAAGCTGCGGGGGCGCTACCGCAGCCGCTCCATGGAGGCCCTTTTGAAGGAGGCCAAGGGGCTGGCGGACAGCGGGGTGAGGGAGCTGATTGTCATTGCCCAGGATATCACCCGTTACGGGCAGGACCTGGAGGAAGGCGCTTCGCTGGCCGGTCTGCTGACTGAGCTTTGCAGGCTGGACTTCCACTGGATCCGCCTTCACTACCTGTACCCGGAGGCGGTGACGGACGAGCTCATTGAGGTCATTGCCCGGGAGAGGAAGATCGTCCATTATCTGGATATCCCCATTCAGCACGCCAACGACGGCATTTTGAAGGCCATGCGCCGCCGCAGCACGAGGGCGGAGATCGAGGCGCTGTTTGGCAGGCTGCGCTCGGCCATGCCCGACGTGGTGATCCGCACCTCCCTCATCTGCGGCCTGCCCGGCGAGGGGGAGGCGGAGTTTGAGGAGCTGTGCGGTTTTCTGCGGGAGCAGAAGCTCCAGCGGGCGGGGGTGTTCCAGTTCTCCCCGGAGGAGGGCACCCTGGCCGCCGCCATGGAAAATCAGGTGGACCCGGAGACGGCGGCCCGGCGTGTGGAGCTGGTGGTGGACCTCCAGTCCCGCATTATGGACGGGTATAACGAGCAGCGCCTGGGCGCCTGCATGGAGGTGCTGTGCGAGGGCTTTGACGCTGAGGCGGGCTGCTACACGGGCCGCACCTACGCCGACTCGGTGGATATCGACGGCCGGGTGCTGTTCACGGCGGCGGGGGTGATCCCTGCGGGGACGTTCGTGTGGGTGCGCATCACCGGCGTGTCCGACGGGGATCTGACAGGGGAGATGGAGGAATGACGCTCTACCACTGCTCACCCACGCCGGGGCTGAAGACGCTCAGGCCCGGCGTGACCAAATACTTCGGCAAGCCGGAGAAGGTGTGCCTGACGGCCAGCCTGCCCATGGCGCTGGCCGCCCGGGAGTCAATGGAAGAACAGGCGGAACATAAAGGAGGAACACCATGAACCTACCCAACAAGCTGACCCTGATGCGCGTCATCCTGATCCCTGTGTATCTGGTGCTGTGGCACCTGGATTTCCCCGGCAACAATTATGCCGCCCTGGCGGTGTTTGTGGTGGCCAGCCTCACCGACTTTTTGGACGGCTACATCGCCCGGAAGCACAACCTGGTGACAGACTTCGGCAAGTTCATGGACCCGCTGGCGGACAAGATGCTGGTGCTCACCGCCATGACCTGCTTCTGCGCCATGGGCCGCTTCCCCGACTGGGCGCTGGTCATTGTCATGGCCCGGGAGTTCGCCGTATCCGGCCTGCGGATGGTGGCGGTGGATAATGGCCGGGTCATTGCCGCCGGGTGGTCGGGCAAGGTCAAGACCTTTTCCACCATGGTGTGCCTGTGCCTGATGCACCTCACCATCCTGCCCATCCCCATGTGGGTGCTGGACTGGACGTGTGTGGTTGTCATCGCCGCCACCACCCTGTACTCCGGCGTGGAGTATTTTGTGAAGAACCGGGACGTGCTCAATTGGAATAAGTAAAGGAAATGGAACGGCTCCGGCCCGCGATGTGTGCGGGCCGGAGCCGTTTTCATCCCATCATGAGCCGGGTAAGCAGGAAGGCCAGCCCCCCGCAGGCGGGAAAGGTGAGGACCCACGCCCCCGCCATCTGGCCCATCACCAGCCGGTCCGCCCCCCGGCCCGCGCCGCAGATGGCGGCCACCTTGGCGTGGGTGGTGGAGACGGGCAGGCCCAGCGCGGAGCACGCCAGCAGTACGGCTCCCGCCCCCAGGTCCGCCGCCAGCCCCTCGGCGGGGGAGAGGGCGGCCAGCTCGGTGCCCATTTTCTCCACGATGGGCTTTCCGCCCAGGGCGGTACCCAGGGCCATCACAGCCGCGGTGAGCAGGGCCAGGGATAGCCGGGAGAGGCCCTGTTCCCCGCCCAGCCCTTCGGTGAGCAGCAGCAGGGCCAAAAACTTCTGTCCGTCCTGCACCCCATGGAGCAGGGCGGTGAGGGCGGCCCCCGCCCGCTGCCACGCCGCCGGGCGGCGCACCCGGCCCGCCAGCAGCCGCCGGAGCAGCCTGCCTGCCGCCGCCCCGGCGGGCAGGGACAGCGCCAGCCCCGAAAGCGCCCGCAGCCACGCCCCGGCGCTGAGCTGGGCGGCGCCGAACCCCAGGGCCAGCGCTGCGCCGGACAAGCCCGCCAGCAGTGCGTGGCTTTCGCTGGTGGGCAGGCCGAACCGCCACGTCGCCACCGCCCACAGCACGATGGACAGCAGCGCGGCGTTGAGGGCGGCCACGGCGGCGCGGGCGCTGGAAAAGGCCACCAGCTCCCCTACGGTGTCCGCCACGGCGGGAAAGCACACGCAGGCCGCCGCCGCGCCTATCAGGTTACACGCCGCTGCCATCCACACGCCCCGGCGGAAGGATATCGCCCCGGAGCCCACGGCGGTGGCAATGGCGCCCGGCGCGTCGGTCCAGCCGTTGACAAAGATCACCGCCAGCACCAGCAGGCGGGCCATATGGACGCTCATGGTCATGGCACTCCCTCCCCGGAGGCAGACTATGGGCGGAAAAAGAAAAATATGCAAAAAATTTTGAAAATAAAAAAGGGTTTTTCCGATGGATGAGGTATAAGTAATAGACAGCAATTGTACCTCTGGCTGAGCAACAGGAGGGAAGCGGTATGGAGCACACCATTCGGGAACGCACCGAGGCGCTGGAACGCCAAACCTTGTCGCCCTGGGCCTGCCTGTCCGTCAATTCCAAGGGCAGGCCGACGAAAATCCCGCCCTGTCCCATGCGCACCTGCTTTCAGCGGGATGTGGACCGGGTGGTACACTGTAAATCCTTCCGGCGGCTGAAGCACAAGACCCAGGTATTTTTGCAGCCCGAGGGGGACCATTACCGCACCCGGATGACCCACACCCTGGAGGTGTCCCGCATCGCCCGGACCATGGCCCGGGGGCTGGGGCTGAACGAGGATCTCACCGAGGCGGCGGCGCTGGCCCACGACCTGGGGCACACCCCCTTCGGCCACGCCGGGGAGCGGGCGCTGTCCAGAATGGTGGAGGGTGGCTTTCGGCACTACGAGCAGTCCCTGCGGGTGGTGGACCGGCTGGAGAACGGCGGCGAGGGGCTGAATCTGTGCCATGAGGTGCGCTCGGGCATCCTTTGCCACACCAGGGGGCCGATGGCGGATACCCTGGAGGGGCAGCTGGTGCGCTTTGCCGACAAGATCGCCTACATCAATCACGACATTGACGACGCCATGCGGGGGGGTATCATCTATCCCACCGACATTCCCATCCGCATCTCCCAGGTCCTGGGCTTCACCCACGGAGAGCGGATTGAGACGCTGACCATGGATATCATCCGGGAGAGCGCCGGGGAGGACGCAATCCGCCAGTCCGGGCCGGTGGCCCAGGCCATGCAGGAGCTGAAGGAATTCATGTTTCAGTCCGTCTACTTCAACCCCAGGGCCAAGGGGGAGGAGGGCAAGGCGGAGGACATGATCTGCCTGCTGTACGAATACTATCTAAAGCATGAGGACAAGCTGCCCCCGGAATACCAGGAGATCCTGATGCGGGAGGGGAAAGAGCGGGCGGCGCTGGATTACATTGCCGGGATGACGGATACCTATGCGGCGGAGCAGTTCGGTGAACTGTTTATCCCGAAGGGATGGGTAAAAAAGTAGGCGCGGGCCGCCCTTGCCGCGTGAGAGCAGATGGGGAATCAGTATGACAGAATATCTGGTGCCGTCGCGTCCCTCTGAGACGGAGTTCACCGAGAAGCGCTCCACCTTCATCGGCCACGTCTTCCCGGTGGAGACGGAGGAGGAGGCCCGGGTGCGCATCGGCGAGATGAAAAAGAAATACCATGACGCCCGGCACAATTGCTGGTGCTACCTGATCAAGGACGGCCCGGTGCGCTACTCCGACGACGGCGAGCCCCAGGGCACCGCAGGGCAGCCCATGCTGGGCGTGTTCCAGAAGGAGGGGGTGGTCAACGTGTGCTGCGTGGCGACCCGCTACTTCGGCGGTATTCTGCTGGGGGCGGGGGGGCTGGCGCGGGCCTACGCCAGAAGCGCCAAGGACGCGCTGGACGCCGCCGGGGTATCCGCGGTGCGGCGGTGGGTGGTTATGGAGGTGCCGTGCGCCTATGCCCAGCTCGAGGAGGTGCGGCGGGAGGTGCTCCGCTTCGGCGGCGTGGAGGAGCGGGTGGACTACGGCGCGGACGTGCTGCTGTGCGTGCTGATCCCGGAGGAGCGCTCGTCCCAGTTCGCGGCGCACGTTCTGGACGCCTCCGCCGGCGCCATAGAGGCGCAGGAGGCGGGGGAGGCGTTCCGTGCGGCCCCAATGGAGCGTTAAGGAAGCACTGATTTAAATGCGCCTGTGGCGCTTCGCGGATATTTTCCACCACAACTTCGTTGGGATTTCTTGAAATAAACGCAATTATTCCTGCGAAATCCCGCCTCATTGTGGCGAAAAATCTCTCGCGAATTGCTCTTGCCGATTTAATCAGCCCTTCCTTAAATTCCAAAGGCAGTGATAAAACAGGGCAAAAATGGCTATTATCAGGAGGTGGGACCATGGCCATACCCGAATCGTTTCTGGACGAGCTGAACAGCCGGGTAAATATTGTGGACGTGGTTTCGGCCTATCTGCCCCTGAACAAGAAGGGGGCCAACTACTGGGGGCTGTGCCCCTTCCACCACGAAAAGACCCCCTCCTTTTCCGTCAATGAGTCCAAGCAGATCTTCCACTGCTTTGGCTGCGGCAAGGGGGGCGGTCCCGTCCGCTTTGTGATGGAGATGGACAGCCTGCCCTTTCCCGAGGCGGTGCGCAAGCTGGCCCAGCAGGCGGGGCTGGAGGTGCCCGACGACAGCCCCGGCGACGGCGCCTGGCGGGAAAAGCGCAGGCGCATCCTGGAGCTGAATAAAGAGGCCGCCCGGTTTTACCGCTCCATGCTGTCCGACCCCAGGGGGGAGGCGGTGGCGGCCTATATCCGGAACAAGCGGCGCATCAGCCCCAAGTTCTCCGCCCGGTTTGGCCTGGGGGCCGCGCCGGAGGGCTGGGACAGCCTCATCACCGCCATGCGGGACAAGGGGTACGGCAAGGCCGACCTGATCGACGCGGGGCTGGCGGTGGCGGGGAAGAGCGGCGGGGTATACGACAAATACCGCAACCGCCTGATGCTGCCGGTGATCGATGTGCGGGGGGACGTGATCGGCTTCACCAGCCGGGTGATGGACGACTCCA
Organism: uncultured Oscillospiraceae bacterium; assembly: GCA_910587255.1. Lineage (GTDB taxonomy): Bacteria > Bacillota > Clostridia > Oscillospirales > Oscillospiraceae > Enterenecus. The sequence goes on along the minus strand of CAJUKT010000063.1, from coordinate 6,467 downwards.
CCCCCAAATACCTCAACACCCCGGAGACCGCCATTTTCAAAAAGCGGTCCATCCTGTACGGCCTGAACTACGCCAAAAATACCAGACGGCCCAACTTCATTTTGGTGGAGGGCAATATCGACGTCATCACCCTCCATCAGGCGGGATTTGACAACACGGTGGCCACCATGGGCACCGCCCTCACCGAGGACCACGTGCGGATGCTGGAGCGGTACACCAAGGAGCTGGTGCTGTGCTATGACAACGACGCCGCCGGGGAGGACGCCACCCAGCGCTCCATCGCCCTGCTGAAAAACTCGGAGGTGGCCGTCAAGGTGCTGCGCCTGCCCAAAAAGCAGCTGCCCGACGGGACGCAGGGCAAGCAGGACGCGGACGACTACATCAAAAACTTCGGCCCCGGGGCCTTTGAGGGTTTGATGGACCGAAGCGCCAACTCGGCGGAGTACCGCCTGGGCGTGGTGCGGGGGCAGTTCGACCTGAGCCGGGACGATCAGCGCGCCGCCTATCTCCAGGCGGCGGCGGAGGTGATCGCCAGCCTGCCCAGCCCCGTGGAGCGGGATATCTACGCCGGGCGGTGCGCGGAGGAGGCCAGGGTGTCCAAGGAGGCGGTGGTGCAGGAGGCGGACCGCCTGCGGGGCAAGCGCCGCCGGCAGGCCCAAAAGCAGGAGGAGCGCCAAAACCTGGCCCCCGCCCGGCAGCTCCAGCCCAAAAGCCGGGAGCTGCGCTACGCCAACGTCCGCTCCGCCCGGGCGGAGGAAGGGGTGCTGCGGGTGGTGGTGCTGGACCCGGAGCTGTTCCGGGAGCTGGACGGGCTGGAGCCGGAGCAGTTTTCCGCCCCCCACCTGGGCAAGGCGTATGACCTGCTGCGCCGCCGGTGGCGGGAGGGGAGGAGCGTCAGCCTGGCGGCGCTGGAGGGGCAGCTGGCCCCGGAGGAGCTGGACGGGCTGAGCGCCGTGATCCAGCAGCCCCAGGCCCGGAACACCGCCCGGGAGGCGCTGGAGGACTGTAAGCAGACCATCCTTGCGGAAAGCCGCAGGGGGGATATACATAGCGCAGAGGACCTGAACGGGTTACAACAGGCGCTGAAACAGAAAAAAGCCTATGGAGGATGAGCGACCAATGAGTGAAAAGAAAAAAACCGTGAAAAAGGCGGACGCCGCGCCCCACACCCAGGCAAGCCCCGAGAAGCTGGAGGCGGCAAAGGCGGAGCTGGCCAAGATGATCGAGGGGGTCCAGAACGGCGAGAAGCTGCTGGAGCTCATCGACATTGGCTATAAGAAGGGTAAGCTGTCCTCCGGCGAGATGATGGAGACGCTGGACTCCATCAGCCTGGAGAGCGAGCAGATGGACAAGGTGTACGATGTGCTGGAGAACCTGGGCATCGACACCGCCGGGGACGACTTCCCCCCGGAGCTGGAGGACGATATCCTCCCCCCCGTGGCCGAGCTGGAGGAGATCCCCGAGGAGGAGATCGTAGACCCAAACACCCTGGTGGATTCCTTTGCCATTGACGACCCGGTGCGCATGTACCTGAAGGAGATCGGCAAGGTGGATCTGCTCACCCCCGAGCGGGAGGTGGAGCTGGCCCAGGCCATGGGGGCCGGGGCGGCGGCGAAGGAACAGCTGGCCGAGCTGGAGAAGTCCGGCGGGGAGATCCCGGCGGAGACGCTGAAGGAGCTGAAAAAGGCGATTAAGGGGGGCGAGCGGGCGAAGCAGCAGCTTGCGGAGGCCAACCTGCGTCTGGTGGTGTCCATCGCCAAGCGGTATGTGGGCCGGGGGATGCTGTTCCTGGACCTGATCCAGGAGGGTAATCTGGGCCTGATCAAGGCGGTGGAGAAGTTTGACTATGTGAAGGGCTTCAAGTTTTCCACCTACGCTACCTGGTGGATCCGCCAGGCCATCACCCGGGCCATTGCCGACCAGGCCAGGACCATCCGCATCCCGGTGCATATGGTGGAGACCATCAACAAGGTGATCCGGGTGAACCGTCAGCTGCTTCAGGAGCTGGGCCACGACCCCAGCCCGGAGGAGACCGCCGAGGAGATGGGGATGCCGGTGGAGAAGGTGCGGGAGATTTTGAAAATCGCCCAGGAGCCCGTCTCCCTGGAGACCCCCATCGGCGAGGAGGAGGACAGCCACCTGGGCGACTTCATCCCCGATGAGGACGCCTCCGAACCCTCCGAGGCCGCGTCCTTCACCCTGCTGAAGGAGCAGCTGGTGGATGTGCTGTCCACCCTCACCCCCCGGGAGGAGAAGGTGCTGCGGCTGCGCTTCGGCATTGAGGACGGCCGCACCCGCACCCTGGAGGAAGTGGGCAAGGAGTTCAACGTCACCCGGGAGCGCATCCGGCAGATCGAGGCCAAGGCGCTGCGCAAGCTGCGCCACCCCAGCCGCAGCAAGAAGCTGAAGGACTTTTTAAGCTGAGATATTCGATAAATAGGACCGCCCCCGGTCATTGACCGGGGGCGGTCTGAGCTTGTCGAAAAAGCCTCGCAGAGTTCGCGCCCGCAGGCGCGAAGAAAATGAAATCTGTTTTCCCCGGCGACATGTGCGTCGGGGAAAACACTTCTTGGCCGAACAGTGTGCGAGTTGGCCGCCTCAGGCGGACAACGAGTGCGCGCATGAGGCCGCAGCTTTTCCCGTCGGAAAAGGCAAAGCCTTTTTCGACGGACAAAGACCGCCCCCGGTCATTGACCGGGGGCGGTCTTTGTCCGATCAGAGATCGAACCGTACGATCTGTCCGTTGGACGGATGGGGGATATCCAGCACGTACTGCATCAGCGTTCCGTGACAGACCGCGATGGCACAGCGGAAGTGCCTGTATTTGTCCAGCACGGCGAAAACCCGCGCCTTCATCTGCTCCGCAGATTCCCAGGCGGGCATTTCACCGGCGGGATGACGCCCGTGGTTATCGTGGAGCGCGTGCCAGCGCCGGCCGGCCTCCTCCTGGGGCAGATAGGCGTAGTCAACGGTGTTCGGCGCCCACTCGTGGAGGTCAGGCTCCACCCGGATGTCCAGCCCCAGCTCTTTTGATAAAATGGCGGCGGAGTGGAGCGTGCGGCCGAAGGGGGAGGAAATAATGAGCTGCGCATCCCTGAGACGTTCATCCTGGGCGGCGGTTTTGATTTGCTGCCTGCCAAGCTCGGACAGTGGGATCATATGGGTGCCCCGGCCTTGAAAGAATTTTGTGTTTTCCAGGGAAAAATCCATTTGCCCATGGCGGATAAAGTAAAAGACTGTCATTTCGGCGTCCCCACTCCTTACCGAAACACCCGGTTGAAATCCTTGGGCATCTTGGCCTTGAAGGTAATTTGCTCCCCGGTGGCGGGGTGGGTGAAGGACAGCTCGTTGGCGTGGAGGCACAGCCGCCCGATGGGGTTGGTCCGGGCCCCGTACTGCTTGTCCCCGGCCACGGGATGGCCCAGCTCCTTCATATGGACACGGATCTGGTTTTTCCGCCCGGTTTCGATATTGATATCCAGCAGGGCGTATCCGCCCCCCGTCTTGACCACCTGATAGCTGGTGATGGCCTCCTTGGCCCCCTTTCCCGGCGCGCCGGAAAAGCTCAGGTGGGTGTCCGTCTCCACCAGAAAGGAGCGGATGGTGTCCCGGTCGGGCTTGGGCGTCCCCTCCACCACCGCCAGATAGCCCCGGCGGGTGACCATCTCGTTCCAATGGGACTGGAACAGCTCCTTGGTCTCGGGGTCCCGGGCGAACATCAGCACTCCCGAGGTGTCCCGGTCCAGCCGGTGGAGGACGAAGATGCGATCCCCCACCCGCCGGGCCTTCACATAGTCTGTGACCATGTGGTAGGCGGTGCGGGCCTTCTCCTTGTCGGTGGCCACGCTGAGCAGCTTGGCGGGCTTGTTCACCACGATGAGGTGTTCATCCTCGTAGAGGATGGGGAAGGGGAGGGCGTCCGCCCGGGGGGCGGAGGAGGGGAGTATGGCCACCTGCTGGCCGGGGGCCAGGGGGGTGTCGAACCGGGAGACGGGCACGCCGTCCACCGCCACCAGCCGCCGGGACAGGAGGGATTTCACATTGTTGCGGCTCTTGCCCTTTACGCTGGAGAGCAGAAAGGGGAGCAGGGTGGTGGGCTGGGCCACCGTGTAGACGGGGGGGTGTCCCCCTGGGCGGCTGTTGTGATGTTCCATTTTGTCACCTGATTTCCTGATTTTCGGATATTGTACCACAGGCGGGGGAAAAAGTCCACGAAATTCCAGTGGACAGGCAAGCCGGGGCGCTTTTTTTCATAGGCTTGCCAGAGGTGATGTATCGTGGGAGAAAAAGAGGGCCTGCTGCTCCGGGCGTCCAGGCTGTTCGACCTGCCGGCCGACGCGCTGGCGGGCGCGCCCCGGGTGGAGATGATCGGGGACGGCGAGCTGCGCATGGGCCCCCACCGGGGGATTCTGGCCTATGGCCCGGAGGAGATCCATATTTCCGGCGGCAGCCTGGTGGTGGTGGTGCGGGGCGGGGGACTGGAGCTGCGGGCCATGACCCCGGAGGAACTGCTGGTTACGGGGACCATCACCGCCGTGGAATTTATGAGGTGAGGCGATGAAGTGGCTCATTAACCTTCTGCGGGGCTATGTGGAGCTCCATGCCGCCGGGGCCTTCCCCGAGCGGCTTTTGAACCTGTGCGCCCAGAACCGGCTCCAATTCTGGAAGCTGCGCTGGCTGGACGAGACCAGCTTCACCTTCCGCGTGGCGCTTCGGGACCGAAAGCGGCTGGACGGTCTGGCCCAGCGGGCCATGTGCGAGCTGCGGGAGACGGGCCGCAGGGGGGCGGCGGTGGTGGCGGAGCGGATGGTGGAGCGGCGCTGGGGCTTTTTGGCGGGGCTGGCGTTCTGCTTTTTGGCGGTGAGCTTTCTGTCCAGGTTTCTGCTGGTCATCGAGGTGACGGGCAACGACACCGTCCCCACCGCCGTCATCCTGTCCCAGCTCCATCGGGTGGGGGTGCGTCCCGGCGCCTACGGCCCCGCCATCCGGGAGCTGGAGGCGGCAAACGACGCCCTGCGGGGCCTGCCGGAGCTGAGCTATCTGGCCGTCAACATCTACGGCGCCCGGGCGGAGGTGGTGGTGCGGGAGAGGGACCAGAAGCCGGAGCTGCTGGACGAGGAAACCCCCGCCGACGTGGTGGCCCGGGCGGACGGCATCATTGAGGACATCCAGACGGACGCGGGCCGTCCCCTGTTCCAGGACGGGGACATCGTGGTTAAGGGGGAGGTGCTCATCACCGGCGACCTGGATCTGAAGGAGCCTGAGTACGGCACGGTGGATTTGGGCCATCTCATCGTCCATGCCGCCGGATCGGTAACCGCCCGAACCTGGCGGGTTTTGGAGGAGACAATCCCCCTCGCCGCCTGGGGGAAGGCGTACACCGGGGAGGAGCGGACGGGATACGGCATAAAAATTTTGTGGTTCGAGCTGGATTTTTTACAAAACAGTAGCATTTCTGGTGGAAGATATGATAAAATAACCAGGACTGAGCAGCTCTCCCTCTTTGGCCGCGCGATCCCCGTGTGGCTGACCACCACCGTCCTGCGGGCCTACGAGCTGGAGGAGCGGCCCGTGGACCAGGAGGAGGCCGCCCTGCGGCTGGAGCAGATCCTGTCCTCCCGTCTGGAGCAGCTGATGGAGGCCGGCCATGGCGAGGTGCTCCAGACCGACTTCGTTGCCAGCGAGGCGGGCGGGCGGCTGACTGTCACGCTGCTGGCGGAGTGCCGGGAGGAGATCGGCCGCACCGTGGAGCGGGACGGGAGCGTGGGCCGGATTTACGGTACGCCCCAGGGGGACGCGGGGGCCGGGGGCTGAGGGCCGTATGCGGCCACGCTTCGCCGCTTGGCGGCGCGGGCGGAGGAGCTGTAAAAACAAACAAATGTTTCACGTGAAACGGTGGAAGACAAAAGGAGATACCAATGACAGAACAAAGCATCAGCATTGAGCGGATGGAGGAGGCCGTCAACCTGTTCGGCCTGTTCGACGAGAACATCCGCCTGATTGAACAGGAGCTGGACGTGTCGGTGGTGAACCGGGAGTCCAACCTGAAAATTTCCGGCGAGGGTGAAAATGTCATGCTGGCGGTGAAGGCCATCCAGGGCCTGCTCACCCTGTCCGCCAAGGGGGAGGCCATCGGCCAGCAGAACGTGCGGTATATCATCGAGCTGGTCCGCTCCGGGAACGAGGGCAAGATCGCCCAGCTGGCGGGGGACGTGGTGTGCGTCACCGCCAAGGGCAAGCCCATCAAGGCCAAGACCCTGGGGCAAAAGAAGTATGTGGAGGCCATCAAAAACAACGTGGTCACCCTGGGCATCGGCCCCGCCGGAACGGGCAAGACCTATCTGGCGGTGGCCGCCGCCGTAGCCGCCTTCCGGGCCAAGGAGATTAACCGCATCATCCTCACCCGCCCAGCGGTGGAGGCAGGGGAGCGGCTGGGCTTTCTGCCCGGCGACCTGCAGAGCAAGGTG
>CAJUKT010000062.1 GCA_910587255.1 uncultured Oscillospiraceae bacterium | reverse complement strand
TCTGTTCCCGGCTGGTGGAAATAATGGCTCTATCATCGCCCATTGGCTGTCGCTTAAATCGCTCGCATAGCCGCGTCGCTCATTTTTCTGTATCATTCCCTCATTATACTACTTTTCCCTCTATTGGTACAGCTTCTAATATAAAATTGCCACTATACTTTGCAGTCGGGATTCCACGCATGGTAACCGGGAGTGGAACAAGACACTTGCAATCAGTTGTGTTTATAGCTGTTCCAACACCAATAAACGATTGAGAACCAGAACACAGTTCAACTTGATACCTTTGACATTTCGCCAGCTCCAGCGCCTTGTTGGGGGGCGGGTCGTTCAGCACCCAGGCATCCCCCTCTTTGCGGGCCAGGGTCTGGACGGGGCCAAGCTCCAGCTTGGCGGCAACGATTTTGGCCGATGTTTTACTTCCTGCGGCAAAACTGACGAACGGGTGTTTATGAACTGCGCTGTATCCAAAGGCACATCTAACCTCTCCAGATGCGGATAGATATAGTGTTGTAGAACTTGGAGTATTACTTGGAACTGTTCCGCTGCCGGATACCAAAACATTATCCATCGTAAGATAGCTGACGGTGAAAGTTTTTCCTTTGATCAGGTCAAATCCGCTGTCAAGTGCCTGCGCCCAATCCCCAGAATTGGGTGCAGATACTTCAATGCCTCCGGCTAGCAATTTGAGTGAAACTCCTGCCTTCAGCGCCCATCGGTCTATGGTGTATCCAGCGGTGCCATACTCCGCCTGTCCCCGCTGGTTGATGGGATCTGCAAAATACCAGTTGTCCAGCAGGTTGGGATTACTGTGCTGGTTTCCGATCCATTCTCCAGTGATGGGGCTGTACAGGCTGCACAGCGCGTATTGCAGGGCGTAGTCCGGCGGATCAATGAGCTCCCACCCGCCGTCCTCGTTCTGACGGGCCAGGGTCTGCACTGGGCCCACCTCCAGCTTGGCGGCGATAAGATCAATGCCTGTCTGCGCGCCTTTGGTTGTTCGCATAATAGCAAAAAAACCAAGTGCAGCCGTTGAACTAACTGCGACACTTATCGTGGCAAGTTCAAATTTACCTTGCGTATTTGACACCCGGGTTGATACATCGGATGACCCAACGTTTTTAGAGACGACAATCCAATCTGTGTTTGAACTCCGATATAGTACTGAAAATGTGAGCTTGAGGCCTCGGTATGTCGATGGTTCGATTGATTGCCTAAAGTTATCATAGCCCGCGCTGGACCGACCATAAAAAGTAATATAGCCGTCATTTAAAACAAGATTGCCGCCGTCGAGAATATTCCACCTGTCAATCGTATGCCCTATGCCGGTGTACTCTGTTTTCCCGTTTCGGTTCACCGGCCGCCGGAAGTCCCAGTTGATCAACAGGTTACGTCCGCTCCACCCCTGCACCGCTTCCGCCGCGCCGTCCGCGCCGAACCCCACCACCTGGCCCCGCCGGCCGGTCAGCGTGTCCTGCTTGGCGGCAAGGGCTGCAAATGTGCCGCCGGAGGAGACAGGATTCTCGCTGCCCTCTGTAGGGGCCTCATCCACGTCAATTTTCACACCCTTGACAGCCTCATCCACATAGGCAAAAATGTCCGTATTCCTGTTTTTGGGATCGTAAACGGATTTTGTCATGTCCCCAGCCCCGGTTCCATCTGCGCCGTTGTAGACCCGGAAAGGGTATGTACTACCGTCCGTCATGGTGATGGTATAGGTATCTGTTGTGCCTGCCGCGCCGGTGCCGGATGTACGATCGATCCCGGCAATGCCGTTCCCTGTCGCCCCGGTATCTCCCGTTGCGCCCGTTGCCCCCGTCTCTCCCTGTATTCCCTGCGGTCCAGTTTTACCCGTCTTGCCTTGCGGCCCGGTCTCCCCCCGCTCGGCAATCAGCATGTAATCCGCCCCGTCCTGCGGCGTGACGCCCTGCACCGGCCGCAAAACCAAGTACCCGGAACCCTCATGTCTCACCACATCCAGCCTCTGATATTGGGCTGCTGGGTCATATTCGCCTCGTGGTACCAGGGAAACCCGCCCTAAATTTGTACTAACCTCCATAACTTAAAACCACCTCCAGGTCTGCGCCGTTTAGCCGGAACTGCGGCCCGGCGTACTCGCTGTCCGTATACATGTAGAGATTCCCGGTTCGGGGATCAAGGAGGAACGTGGCATACATCACATTCCCCCGAGCCGCCTCTCCCGTGTCCTCATACCGCTGTTCTGCGGCGTTCCACGTCCACCAATGGCCGTCGATGATAACGGGGGGCTTGCCGCTGTACTGCTGGGCAGAAAGCGCACTGCCCGCAGCGTCTGCGGCGCTCCCTGCGGCGTCCTGGGCACTTTTTTTGGCGTCGTCCGCCCTGTTGGCCGCATCCTGTGCGGACTGCTTCGCGCTCTCCACGTAGGCTTGTACACCCGCCTGGGCATAGCCCTTCCACTGCCGCCCGGTCATGTGCCGGGCCTCTCCCTGCTGCTCTACGGGGATCAGCGTGTCGTCGTATAAATCCGCGATGCCCGGCAGGCCGCCGATTGCGGATTCCTGGGCGGCGGGCAGTCCGCCTGTGGTCTTGTCAGCCATCCCCGTCCACCTCCGGCCCTGCCGCCATCTGGTAGGCGTCCCGCAGATGGCGGCGCGCCGCGGCCATTATGTCCACGCCGTCCCCGCTCACAGGAATGGCGGAAATCAGCTTGAACGCCTGGTCGATCTCCTTTTGAAGGGCTGTCATGATATCCTCCTTTCCAACGCAAGAACCTGTTCCTCCAGCCTGCGCAGCTTCGCGGCATACAGGGGAATAAACTCCGTGTAGCGCAGCATTTGCTGCTCGTTCCCTTCTGCGTCGATGCCCTTGCACCACCCGGCGAACTCCAGCGGGTCGATCCCGCAGCGGCCCATCGCCTCCTCCACATCCTGCGCGACAAAGCCCATGTGATACCTGCCGGAGGTTCCGTTGTCCATTTTGAACCGCACCGGCTGGATCATGTTCAGCATGGCCATGTACTTATCCGGGAGGGGTTCAATGTCGTGCTTGGCGTTGCGGTCTGAGGTGACGATCTCCCCGGTATAGGAGTATACCGCGCTCCACATGCCAAGCCCAGACGCACCAAGATTGGCGGCATTTCCGCGCGGGTAGAAGTTGGCGCACCCCACCGCCACATCAGAGCCGCCCAGGTAGACAATTCCCGAGTACGCCGTGAGCCGCAGCGCGGAATAGCTATAGAGCTCAATTGCGCTGTCTGCGGTCTGCGCCGGCGTGAGGTGCATGATGCCGACCGGGTCCCCGTAACCGTTCAGCAGCATGACGTTCCCGCCCTGCAAGGACGATGCTTTCACGGTCCCCGTCATAAGCATGGAGCCGTCGATATAGGTAGAGCCTGGATAAGTCCAGCCGCTGACCGCATTTGCCGCGTTTTGTGCCGTATTAGCCGCACTGCCGGCGGCTGTCAGGGCAGCACCCGCCGCGTCCTGGGCGGATGTAATAGAATTTTGCGTGTTGTAGTCGAGGTCGCCAAAGGTGATCGCCCCGGTGAGGTTCAAATCCTCCGCGTGGATTCTGCTGGCGTCCAGCTGCTCCGTGTTGATTTTGCTGGCGTCGATCTGTCCGCCGTCTATGGTCAGGGTGCTGCCCTGGGCATTGGTGATGGTCACGCCGTCGGCGGCAACGCGCAGGGTTTGGGACAGCCCCGCCTCATTGTCCTCCACCCGCTGGGTGATCCCATCCAGTTGGATCTCTATGGAGCTGGACAGCCCTCTGATCTCGTTGGACACCTCCAGGCGTATTTGCTCCGCCGTTTTGGTGATGCGGGAGTTGGTCTGGGCGATTTTCCGGGTGAACGCCTGGGTCATTGGGCCGCTGGCCGGGTACTCGTCCTCCAGCTCCGACTCCCCCGGCGCGGCGATGCCGGAGTACCCGCTGCCGTCGTCGCTCAGCCGGGAGATGATGGAGTACATCCCGTCCGCTGTCACCCCGTCACCCAGCTCCGCCGCCGGATCCAGCGCCGCGTCGTCCGCGCTGAACATCTGGTACTGGTAGCCCCTCACCTGGTCCAATATGGCGTTTGCCATTTCCTGTGTGGCGTGGGGACAGTCCGCCAGCAGCTCCGCCCCCGTGTCGTCCCCGGCGGTGACGCTGTTCTCATCGTCCAGCAGCAGCGTCACCCGGGAGATGGGGCGCTGTCTGCCGTTGTCCTCAGCGCCGGTCAGGTCAAGGCCAACAAAGAATTTATCAGACAAGGATTTTCACCCCTCCCAGTATGATGGCGTCCCCATATTCCGTGACCAGATAGCTGGTCTCCTCCGGCGCGGACAGCAGCGGCACCAGCAGCAACTTGCCCTCCCCCGTGACGATCCAGTTCCCCCCGTGGGCGGCGGCAATCCACTGAAGCTCCTGCCGGATGCTGTAATAGTCCCCGGTATCGCTCTCCGGGTCGCTGGCGGGGTAGTCGACGGTGTAGGCCGGGTTCAGCTTTGTGCGCGGGTCAATCTGCACACCCATGATCCGGGCAAATTCCGTCACGGCCCGGGGCATGGGCAGGGGGAAGTTCAAGGATTGGTCAGGTTCCCAGGGCTGCTCCGCTTTTCTCATGGCGTCAAACGCCTCAATAGTCCAGTACCCGTCCTCCGCACTGCGTCGGCTGGTAAAAAACACCCCTTTGGGAAGCCACTCGCTGGCCCGCTCGCCGTTGCGCAGGCGGATATACCGCTTGATGACCGCCCCCTTGGGAATATTGTCCGCAAACAGGGAGATGGTCAGCTTGGCCGTGGCCGCGCCGCCGATGCCGAACTGCTCATATAAGCCGCTGTCTACGCTGTGGGAGACCTCCGCATCCGGGCCGTATAGCTTCCCGGCAATATCAAATTGATACTCCCTCGCGGTCCCTTTGGTGCGCCATAGGGCTTTCCACAGGGCGCTGGTTGTCTGTGCCATTTCGCGCACCTCATATCTCGTGGAGGCTGAAGGAGATGCCATCCCACAGCAGGTTTCCTTTGTCCACCACCTGCCGCAGCTTGGCCGGGAGCTTGGAGCAGTAGAATTCCCTGGTCTGGTCCCCGTGGAGGTCGTGGTAGCGCACACTGAACTGCTTGGCGTGTAAATCGCTGTCCAGCTGGGCCGCCAGCTCCTCGGGCATGGGGAGCATCGCGAAAGACAGGTTCCGCTTTTCCGTGATTTTGTCCCGGCGCATGGTCCCGTTCTTGACCCGCTTTGTTTTCTCGCTGTCCAGGTCGTCCCGGCTCCAGTCGTAGCCGCCGTCCGCCACCCACCGGGCGTAGTCGTGGCCATTGATCTCTAAAATAGTCATAGGCGCCTCAGAATAGCAAGGCAAACTTGCCGGATTTAATGGTGATGTCGTTGATGCCGTCCCGGGCGGTGCGGCCCAGTACCGTCTTGTCCACCATGATGATGTGGCCGGCCTTGACAGCCTCCAGGAGGGATTGCAGCAGCATGACAACCTGCCCGTCTCCGCCGCCGGATTCTTCCCGGACGATCTTCCGTATCAGGTCTTCCGGGGCTTCCAGGTTCGTGCCGTGGCGCTGGTCGCCCAGAACCGCCATGAACTCCCGATTGGGCGGGATTACCGCGCCCTGGGCCAGGCGAGGGATCTGTGCTTCTGGTAGGCTTGGGATATTGATGCCAATACTTTTTCCGCCAACGCCCGGCACCCAGCTAGGCACATCAAATTTTATCTTGTTCATCTGGGAAATCAGCCAGTTTAGCCCCCTGATGATAAAATTAACTGCACCCTCCAATAATGAGATGCAGCTATTCCACATCCCCTTAAAAATTTCTTTGACGCCCTCCCAGGCCATGTCCCAATCCAGTGTAAACACGCCGGTTACAAACTTTATCAGCCCATTAAGGGCGGTCTTTACCCCGTCAATCCATCCCCCAAACATTTCCTTTACTCCATCGAAAAATCCCGAAACAAATTCTTTTGCCGCTTCGATGATCCCATGGAATTTCCCGCCTGTTTTTTCATCCAGCCAAGTGAGAAACGAAAGCAGAGTGTCCTTTATCCCGTCGATGACGGCAAATACCGCTGTTTTCAATCCATCAAAGATTTTAGATACGCCGCCGATTGCCTTTTCGATGTCGCCAGTAAAGATACCTGTGAAAAAGTCAACGAACCCTTCCATGATGGTTCGGATTCCGTCAAGCAACTCTTCTCCGTGGCCCGTGGCGACAGTCAGGGCCAGCAAAACAGCGGCAATTGCCGCAATCAGGAGCGGAATCCAAGAGCCTGTGAGGAGGGCTATCCCAAGGCCGGTTGCCAAAATTCCCGCAATAGACAGTAGCAGGTTTTGCAGGTTCCACCCGTTTTCCATGGCATCATGAAACCCGGTTACCAGCATTGCAATCCCGCCGACAACCAGCGCGATTCCTGCGGCAAATTTCCCCCAACCTGGGTGTAAGAGTTCGAATATTGTGTATAGTCCAAACGCTGCCGCCGCAAGACCCCCGATCATCTCAATGAGGTTCAGCCAATCCACGCCGTTTTCCCATGCGTCTGTCAAGCCATTCCAGAACATCAGGATCCCACCAACCGTCATAAGAATACCGCCCAGTAAAGTAGCGATCTGACCGAGAGTTCCGGGGAGCATACTTCCGATCTTCCAGAGAGCCAGCCCTGCCGCGATCAAACCGACCCATTTCGCAATCTCCTCCAGCCTGTCAAGCATCCCATCATCAAGGCCCCAGTCGCCAAAGTCCGGCGCGATTTCGCCGCCCGCATCTGTTCCGCTGCCACCAGCACCGCCAGCATTATCCGTGTTGATGGTGTTGATCTCGTCGAACCCAGCCAAAGATCCCGCCGCTTCGTCTGCCGCCTCGCCCACCGCTCCGATGGCGTCGGCCTCTTTATAAAGGGCGTTTGCCCCGTCCTTGGAATGCTTGAGCGTTTTCCCGAACAGCATAGAAACGAACTGGGCAACAGCCGCAACAATCCGCGTCAGAATATTTACCAGCATGGTAAAAGCCGGGATGATGACCTCAATGAGTGGCTGTACCAGGGTCAGCAGCGCCCCTTTCAACTGGGCGATAGCCTGCCGGGCCTCATCGTTGGTTTTGATATATTTCATTGTAATCTGCTGCACGCTGCGCAGCCCGGCAGAAATCACGTTGAAAATGAACGCGCTTTTCACAAGCTCCATGATCCGACTGCCCAGACGGTGCATAGATTTTTCTGCGGCGGCGGACGCCTTTGCAAAGCCATTCTGTTTTCTGATTGCTTCGTCAATTTCCTGAGCGAGGATGCCAGCATCAGTTTTCAGGTTGTCCAGCTTTTGATTGGAAGCGTCTATTTTTCGGTTGTACCCGTCAATCGCGTTTTCCGTCTTGTTCCACTCTATCTGCAACGCCCGAACACGCGCATTTTGATCGTCCAGCTCCTGTTTGATGGTGGGAATCTGTGTGGAATATGCCTCCCGCTGGCCAACACTAAGGCTTTTATCCTTGGAAAGCTTGCGGATATCCGCAAAACGGTCTTTAATTTCTTGCAGCTTCGCTTTTTCTGCGTCCAATTCAGCGGCCTGAAACAGGCTCTTTTCCTTGACCTCGTCTTTCGCTTTTGTCATGTCGGAAATTTCTTTTTCCGTTTTTTTGATATCGCCCCGCAGTTTTCCCAGGCGCTTTTCTGCCTGACTTACGTTCATATCAACGTCAATGACAACGCTGCCGTCCGCTGTGGAGTTTGCCATGTGGATCACCTCCTTTTTCGAGCGGGGCGGTTACCCGCCGCCCCACTCCTTCATGAGTTCACCATCCGCGCTGGTATATTTCCGCTTGAAATCCACCAGGTGGCGGTTTTTTCGATACCACTCCCGGTCGGACTTGTCCAGCTGTTTTCCCCGCGCCAGGTGATCGCGGATGCGTACCACCTGGGCGAAGGTGCAGTCGCCGATTTCCTGATATGCTGCGAGAAAAGTGTACCAGTGCATATACTCCACCGCCCGGACTTCCCCGCCGATTACCCGGTTGATGGGGGCGATAATCAGGCTGTAGTCCTGCTCCCAGTCCACAAGCCGGGGGGCCTTGTGGGGTGCGTCGCTGGAATCACAGTTGATAAAATTCAGCCCGGCTTGTATCGCGTCCTCATAATGCCCCAGCGGCATATCGTCAAAGTCCGGGTACAGGCCTATCAGAACCGCCAGCGCTCGGCCCTGTCCGTCTGCTTCAGGGTCGGAGAGATCTGTCAGGATGTCCAAAACACATCTGTAGTCCGTGCGGATGGAGTAGGTCACGCCATGGACTTCTACGCTGTTTGGAAGAGTCCAGTTCATTTGTGGAACTTGGCGGCGTACTTTGCGTATTTTTCCTTGTACTTGGCAATGCGGGGGTCGGCCTGTTTCTGGATGTCGCCAATGTTGGCCTCGATCTCATCCAGGATGGACAGCATCAGGTTCAGCCAGATGGGGAAGCCGCTGGCGAACGCGCACAGGCTCATGCTGCCGAATACGGCCTCGCAGACCGGGGCGTTAAACAGGCCGTCCAGAACCTTGCTCATTTCAACGTCCCGCTCGCGGGCCAGCTCAAACGCGCTCTCGGGGCCTTGGAGTGCTTCCGCCTTTTTGGCGTATTCGTCCTGGAGCTTTCCCATCTCGTCAACGGCGTTGTAGAACCGCTCCGCAAAGACGCGGTCTGCCGGGTTGAAGGAGACCTCGCATTTTCCGTTGAGAGAGTATGAGACTACGCCGGAATCAAAGTTCAGCTCTTTCAACCGTTATTCCCCCTCTACTGCGGATGTGTTGGGCGTAAAGGTCACAATGCCGCCATCCAACCGCGCCGAACCCTTTTCGCGCTCGCCGCCAAAGGTGACGTCAATCGGCATTGTCAAAGAGCCGCCGCCCTCGCCCCCGAGCCCGGTAGGCTTGACCATGCTGGAGGGGTATCTTTCGGCAAATGCGTTTCCCTTCCCGTCTTGCAGGTAAAGGTGGACAAGCAGCAAATCTTGATTGGACAGGGCTTGTGCATCCTGGTCAATGATTGCAAGCTGCAAAAGCTTTGCTTGGTACTCATCCCCAGAATCAATTTCGCAGGGATCGAAACCTTGTGAAACGATCGGAGTTTTCATGGTTGCCCAGGTATTGCCCAAAATGTCCTGTTTTGATTCCTCGCTCCAATCCATTTCCGTGCTGGAATCTTCAACGCGCTTTCCGATCACGTTCCATTTCGGGCTGTCATAGGTGCCGGAATTCCCGTAAGCGCGAAACAATTTCCGCTGTACGGTCTGACCAGCCGGGGTATTCACTGTAAACTCAGGCATTTATATCACCTCATATGTCATTTTCATTAAAATCTGGTGGTCCTCATCACCGTTTTCATATTCGGCGAACTTGGAGGCCCGGGTGGTGGCTTCCACCCGAAGAGCGCGGATCCCGGGACCCAAATCCGGCTTTTCCCGGCTGGACCAGTCTCCAAAGCGGTCAAGGAGCTCGTCCGCTTTCAGCCGCTTGTCCGGGCCGCTGGTATTGCCGGGAATAATGCGGTAGATGATCTTGAACTGGTATTCAGCCCTATACCCGCCATAGATGTATTGCTTCACGATATACGGGGCCTGGATGGTGGACAGGGCCATGCAGGGCATATTGTCCGTCAGAAACTCGAAGTTAATGGGTGTCATGGGGTTTCCGGCCAGAACCGCGTCCGGGATATCCGGGAAGGTGTTCAGCCAGATCAGAAGGTTGCGGGAGATTTTGTCCTTTTCCTCCGCTGTCACATAAGACACAGGCTTTTCACTTGTCAAACTCACGGTCTATCGCCCTCCCTGCCACACGCTCCCACTTTTCCATGTCTTGGGACTTAGATGCTTCAAACCAGTGGGATTGTGCTTGACTGTGTACTGCTGTGCTGATATTTAGGTCTTTCCCGGTAACAACTTTTGTTGCGCCCTTTCGTGCCCACGCGCTGCCGGTATTCGGGTCAATCATGAGTTTTCCGTTGTACAGCATTCTGGAGTTCGGCCCACGGTAAATAACAGAACTGTCAACAACCTGTGTTCCGTTGACCGTGGACTTTGTGCGGGCGGGAACAAACGGCTCTGTATCGCTCTCAATCTGCACCGCAACAGCGTGCGCCGCCCTCGGCCCCGCCCGCTGCAATTTCTTCATCAGGGGGACAGAGAAGTTGTCCTTCATGCTGATTTTGAGGTAGCTCATACTTGGCTATGCCTCGATAATTCGCTCAATTCCGTATTCCTTGGCGCACTGGTTTTCAATGCGACATCCGCGCATTTTTTCCCACCCTGGTGCAAAATAGGCGATGTCAGCTTCAGACAGAAGTTCCAGAGATTTTCCCAGATACCAGAGAGGACGCGCCTCAGAAGGGGCGTCCTGGAAAAAGCTGTTAATTACTTCTATTTCCTCCCCTGCGGAATCCCGCACCGCCTGAATCGCGTTTGCACGTTCAGCGAGAATCTCATCATCTGTTTTCCCATTCATGGGCTGCGAAATAAATAGTTTTTTCATATCAGTTTCCGCCTACTTCCCAGTGTGGCATTCCGCCAAAATCCAGCTTGTCAACCTTCGTCACCTGGTACACATCGTCATAGCCCAGCTCCAGAACAGTGCGGGTTGCATCAGGAAGAACCACCCTGTCCTTGACAAATACAGTGCCAATGGCGATGGTCCAGACCTTGGACTTATCCTGTTCCTTCTTCCAGCCCTCCACCGGGTCAACATAGGTCTTTTCCTCCCCGGTCACGCCGTCCACGGCCTTGACGCCGAAGGGGATATGCAGGTTTACCGCGTCCGCGCCCTCCAGCCCCGTGGCCCGCACGTTTGCGGCCTTGGAAGCAATTAGGAGGACGCCGTGCAGGACGGTGATGTGGTTGACCGTGGTCTCATTTAGCTTGTTGTCAATGACCGTCTCCTGCTGGTACAAGGTTGCGGTGTGGGGGAACATAGTCGGGTCACGGACGGCATTCATGCGGCGGGGAGAGTTCATCCTGTGAGACACTTTAAGCCTCAGAAAGGGAGACACCCTCCATAATTGCCCGTGCCTCCAGGGCTGCCAGATAGTCCGCCATAGCCCGAATTTGGATGTTATAAGTGCTTCTCGGGCAGGTAGGGGTAAACTCCAGAGTGCCAGCGTCCCACTTGCCCAGCATGGCATTCGGCTTCTCGAAGCGGATGCGCAGTTGCTCATACTCCGTCTTGAAACGCTCTTTGTAGTCAGTGCTTTCCATCAGTTTTACAGTGTCTTTCAGTTCCATGGTAATCCCCTTTCTTAATGTGTGGTCTGGAAGTACATTCCAAGTTTCAAATGCAGCCAGCGGATATTTTTCATAATCCACAGTTGGAAGTTTCATTTTGTCCTGTGTGTGCATGGATAACTCCTCACTCTGAACATCGGCGCGAAGGCGGGAAGATGGCCCAGGTACAGCAGCAGCGCGTCCCGCTTCCGATTTTCGATATACTCCACGTCAGCGGAGGCTAGGGAGGCGGCGCGGTAGCTTCTGCTCCACCCCCCTACCGTCTCGCTGGAAACGGCCTGCCCGCCGCTGAATGCCGTGGCGGTCATGATCTCCTCATCAAGAAGCGCCTCCGCCACGGCGCACACGGCCTTTTTGACGGCCTCCATCGCCAAGCCGTCCACAGTATCGGACAATCCTTCTGTCGCCGCCCTGATATAGTCAGAGGCCCGCTCAGACAGCCGGGGGAAGTCCTCTTCGGGAACAGCGTTCCCGAAGTAGGTGTTCAGATAAAAATCATAGTCTGCGTAGGCCATCCGGCGGGCCTCCTCTCTTACTTGGTCCGGGTTTTCTGAACGTTCTCCTCTGCGGCCAGGGCGGCAGCGCTCTCCCCTGCGACCTTGATAACAGCCACCTCGTCCATTCGCTCATAGGAGGGCAGTACGATCTCGGAGGCAAAGATATTGGTGTTTACGGGATGCTCCTCGACAATTCTGGTGATGGCCACGCCGGTGTTGACCAGCTCCACCTCCGCTGTAGGAGACGCGATCAGGTCCGCCTCTTCCGGCGTGGTGCCGTACCACGTTCCGCCCAGGTCACCGGGGGGAATCATCGCCACGTAGCCGTCCGGCACAAAGGCGTGGGCAATGCCGCTCTCGTCCTTGTACTGCTTGTCATAGATGGCGATCCGAATGCGGGACGTGCCGCTGACCACGTTCTTAACCTCATCGTCCGTCAGGTAACCCAGGGTCAGGCCGCTGGTGGTCAGATACCGATTTTTCACCGCCTCGGTCTTCGCTAGCATATTGAATGTAGCCGTGTTCATCACGGCGATGGTCATGTCGGTCCCGGTATTGCTTCGGATTTTGTCTTTTGCCGCCTTGAATACCGCAAAGGGGTCCGCTGTGGCGGACGCGCTCCACAGGTCCGCGCCGGACAGCTCGATGTAGTTATTGGACTTCCACGTCCCCTTGGGGTCGTAATTGTAGACATATTCCACACCGTTTGCTTTGATGACGATACCGGCGTTGCCATCCTGGGGGAACAGCAGCTGCATGATCATTCGCTCAGGTACCACGTTTGCGCCAGTGATCAGGTTGTTGGCATCGTCAAAGACCCGCTCGATGACAGCCCGCGCATAGGGATCGTTGGAATCCTCCACACGAAGCAGCTCCTGCCGGTCCTTTTCCTTGATCTTGAAGCCCTCGCGGAAGAAGGGCATCTCAGTCTCGATCTTGCTGAAGCCGATGCGGTCCCGGAAGGTGGCTTTCGCGTCAAAGGTGGAGGGCATCAGGGATACAGGAAGGCCTTTGGAGCCTTTCAGCCAGCTCAGATCGAGGCCTGCTTTTTTCTTTGAGGGAAACAGCCCTGCGCCCAGGTAGGGAATGCGGTTGGATGCCGCCTCGTTCCACTGCGCCGCGATGGCGGCGGGGGTAAAAAACGCTCTCGGGTCCATATGATCCTCCTTACTCCGTGTCGGCGGCGTTGACGCCGATGTTGTCGCGGAGCACGATCCCTGGGACCGCCGTCTTCAGCGCGGCGGCGTCATAGGTCACGCCGGAATGCTTCTCCGCCTTCTTCTGGTCGATGATGCCCCGGACCACCAGGGCGGCGCTGGGATTCTCCGCCGGGTCCACGTCATACAGCAGAATGCCGTTGGCTGTGGCGGAAGCGGTCTTCTTGCCCTGGAGGGTCATGGGCGTACCCGCCTTGACGGCGTTGGCCTCGGTCACTGTGAACGGGATTGCGTCATAATCGTCTGACGCGAGGATTTCAACGGTCCCGCCCACTTCTGTCGCTTTAAACTTCATTGGTCCGCTCCTTTACAGATAATTTTTCAACACATCGTTGGTTGCGCTGGCGCTGGCCGCTCTTGCGGCGCCCATTTCCTTCGCGATCCGGACATTCTCCGGCACATTCTCCAGCGGCTCGCCATGCCCGCCGCCGTTGCCGGACCCGGTAACGAACCGGGGCGGGGCCTTGTCCGGCGCGAAAGCCTCCGGGTCCGCCTCCTTCTGGGCCTTGATGAAGTCGTCCAGGCCGGAAAGCTCGCCGTCCTTCAGCTCCAGCTTCTGCTCCTTCAGGGCGGCGGTAAAGGCCCGCTCCGCGCTCTTGGAGCTGAACTTGAGCCCCTTGCCGGTGATTGCCTTGCCGATGGCGTCGGCGTAGTCCCAGTCTGCCAGCTGCGCGCGAAGGTCGCCGGTGTCCTTGTCGTACTTGGCCTGCAGCTCGGTGAGCTGCTGCTGAACGGCGGCGGCATCGCCCCCGGCCTTTTTCAGCGTCTCCATCTCCGACTGAGCGTCGGCGAGCTTCCCCTGCGCGTCCGCAAGGTCCGCTTTTGCTGTGGTGGTCTTGGCCTTTTCCTTCCCGATGTCCGCCATGTTCTCATTCAAAATGGTGTCGATGGCGGCATCCTCCAGGCCCAGGTTCTTCAGAAATTCGCGTGTCATGGTAACTCCTTCACAGCTTCGCTTTTTTCGCGTGGGTCGCATCCACTGCTGTCCCGTAGTTTTGCGACATCGGATCGGTCAAAATTTTATAAAAGCAGCAATGCTTCGCGGGTTTTACCAAAAGAAAAAGCGAGGTCAACTGCTGCAAATCTGCAACAATCAACCTCGCTCGGCTCTTCGCTCCCAACGCTTAGGGAGACGGCACTTTGTTCAGTTTTTCCGTAATCTGCTGGCGGATCACCTGAATGACCTTTATGCCGCCTTTGACAGGCCGTAGCTCTACGCAATAGCCTTTGGCAAGCACAGCTTCCGCCGCCTGGATGGTTTTTTTATCCATCGATGATTTCGATTCGTTCAATTTCATCCTCATACAAATCGTATCCCCATCCGCTTTCCTCCACAGGATCAACGCTGATATTTGCTCTTCCGTCAGGATCATCATATTCTGGAGTAAAACCATCATATTCTCCATCAATAGGAGCGTGTCCATCCAGAAAATAAACCCGGATAATTTTCCCCCGGTATTGGTCAGGATTCTCAATTTTCATTGCAACTACCTCCCAGAATACGGAACAACATGAACCCCAGTTTTGCTATAGTGGATTTTTACTCTTGTTGTTTCTATTATAACATTTTCTCGGTTCACTGTATAGCCTATTATCTTTCCAACATCAATTTTCTCCATCCCATCCCAAACGCCGTTTTTGTCAAATCGAATCTTTCCGTGCCCCGCCTGCGCAGTAACGATCTCTTGTAGTTCTTTTATTGAAACAGTGATAACGCTGCGCCCTGGAAGGGCTGTTCCCATCATGTACCGCGCCTGCTTTTCTGGATTGATCGTCAGCGGATAGTCTCCCCGGCGGATGGCTTCTCAGATTGGTGCTTCCGCATCTCGCAGGATTTTTAGTTCCGCCGCTTTCTTTGTAGATGCATCATCCACATAGGAAACTTTCATCCTCTCCCTCTGCTCCGGCAGTCCCGCCGCCTTGCTGAACGCCCGATACTTCTCGTTCAGGCGGCGCAGGCGGATGTTAGCGGTGGTGGCCTCATCCGTCAGTCCTGCGGATTCATAGGCGGTTTTCAGACGCTTCTGCTTGCGGATGCTGGCCTCGATGCGTCTTTGCGTCTGGGTAGCCTGGTAATCGTCGTACTCCCGGCCCTCGAACACGGTCTTGGGGCGGTTCTCCGGCTTCATGGCCTCCAGCTCGGCGTCGGTGTATGTGCGCTCGCTGACGCCCTCTATGTACGGCCAAAAGCTGTGCTAATGACGGCAATTGACCTGTCAGGCCCCCCCGATTCCTTGTACATGACCGTATCCACACGATTTTACAAAATCCGGGTATTTTGCCATTTGACCACCCCCTTTTATTCGGGGATTTTTGTCCATCCCCAATACTTCAATTCCGCATCACGCCTGGCCTTTGCAGCCTCAGATATTGTTCCAAATGTTCCCAGGTGGATTCTCTTACCGTGCACGCTAATTTGTGCCGCATATTTCCCGCCTTTGAGGTATACGCCCGCAACGCCCGTTTTGTTCGATGGCAACAACCGTTTATTTTGGGCTTGCATTTCCAACGTAGTCCAACGGCAATTTTCGGGGCAATAATCACCGTTTACATCTATGCGGTCAAGTGACAACCCTTCTTTACAAATATGCAGTGTCTCCATGCTCATCAGCATCAAGCCGTTCTACAACCAGTGATTTCCCATAGCGCTTTCCGATCAAATCATTTCTTTGAATACATCCACAAGATTTTGTATTGCCCTTTAAAAGATTCCCGCTAAGCACAACTATTTCGTTTCCGCAATCGCAGCGGCAAAGCCACATATAGTTATTAAGAAGCTGTACCAATAGGCTAAAACCGCTTGAGTAAAGTGCTGAAAGCAGCAATGGTGCAAACAGCTTGTGCAGAACGGACAGACACTTCATAGTCTTTGGAAAGACGGCGGGAATTGTTGATCCAGGCCAAAGAAC
>CAJUKT010000061.1 GCA_910587255.1 uncultured Oscillospiraceae bacterium | reverse complement strand
GAACACGGCATGGATGTGAAAACACTTTCCACTATCATCGGGCACGTCTCCAGCAGCACCACACTGAACGTCTACGCCCACGTCACCGATGAGATGCGCCGGACAGCGGCGGTGAAGATCGATCAGGGCATCGGTAAAGCTGATCCACCGATAGAACGTGGAGTGGCACCCCGGAAACCCGCTCCCAGCACATTTCAGCCCCACAAGGGCCAGCGGCGCAAGGCTGGCACGGGCTGTGTCACCCAGATTAACGAGAAACTCTGGGATGGGCGATATTCCCCCGTCTGGCCGGACGGCAAAAAGCAGGCCCGCAACGTCTACGCTCACAGCGAGGCAGAATGCGAAAAGCTGTTGGCGGAAATGATCGCAGAGATGAAAGCGGAGATCGCCGCCGAAAAGGAGCGGCTGAAGACCACCCCCAAAGCAAGCTAACAAAGATCTATAGCCCACCGGGGTGTCCCCGATGGGCCATTTTTCTGTCTGTGGCTTGTTATGTGGTCAACCCCCAAATGCAAAAATTCAAAAACGAATAAAAGTGCTAAAAGCAAAAAGAAACCCGCCGTTTTCAGCAGAAAACAGCGGGTTTTGTGGAGCTGCTATCCAGATTTGAACTGGAGACCTCATCCTTACCAACTGATTCTCCACCCTCGAAATGCCTCCATTCGGCGCTTTGGGGGCATTTTTGTTCTGAAAAAGCAGAGACAATCGTGCTTTCCGCTCCATTGCCTCCGCCCGTTCGTTTCCTATTGTGGGTCAACTTGTGGGTCAGGCGCTATGAATTCATCTGCTGGGGAAAGCGACAGGCCGCCACCCCATGCAGACTTTGTGCCGCTGTAAACAAGAGGAGTACATTTTCTACGCATCTGTAGATTACGGACAGCAGAACTGTCTCATCAATTAAGCCACTAACCATGTATCCACACAATTTTGTATTCTTTCTCTCCAATCATTTTCATCTGCTGCTATTTCTCCCTGTTCAATAACAGTATCAAGAAAATGACGGACATCTGCCGCTACAGGCTGGTGCTTGTAATTATAAGAGTTTTCAACAAGCTGCATAAACTGATCCAGTTCAAGCGGAATTATCTTCGACTTCCCTCCATAAAGCGCAATAGGGACATGATTCAGCCCATAGAAATGTGCTAACGTTGCCATATTGATTGAAGGAGCAATAAACAAACAGTACGTTTCTTTCCCGCTCCTTTTCTTCAACTGTCCATAGTGTCGAGCAACAGGTTCTCCTTCCGATTCATATTGTCGTTGTCCTCTTTGCAGTGTAACCTCAACAGAAAGCGCATAATCGGTATAATCACATTCAATATCGGGCATATTTCCGGCTGCAGTCGAAAGTGGCTGTCCAATGTCATCAAATTTAAAGTTTCCTTTGATTTCTCCGCCATCAAGCATGGTCATGGCCCGCCATGTGTTGTACTCAAACATCAGAGGAGCATCATAGTATTCATCAGATACAATTTCGTTAAATGTATCAATGATTTCCGAGTACAGGGCATATGACTTAATTTCACTGACCTGTTCATGTATGACGGATTCCTTATGTTGTGCGATAATATTATCACGCAAGTCTTTGAGCTGTTCTATGTTCATATTGAGCAAGTCTCTCTTGGTATATGCACTGATCCGCATGATTGAGTCAATAATATTGTCTTTGTTGTCTACATACAGCAATGGGGTTCCTGCTGAAAACAAGTGAGCCTTATACCTCTCAGCATCATCGATAAAGACCGGGTTTCGATCAACTGTGGATAGAATATAATCTACCTCAACGGCCTTGCTGTCAAATATAGACATTGTCCGGCTTCTATGAGCAATAGAAACGAGACCCGTATATCGCAGATATCGAAAACAAGCATCCGTATAATCTCGAAGATTGCTTTTCTGTGTTTTAACAAAATTCTTTAAACTGGCATCACGTGTTTCCCTTGTTTTTGTTTTCCCACACGCAATTCTATCGCTGTGAATTTCCAAAATTGTATTAGTCCAAGCATCATCAACGAATCGTTTGTATGTCCCCCTATGATTCTCTTTATTCTGCCTAAACCGAAGGATCATTGCTTTAATGTCTTCAAATCTATGATAGTCTGTCATTTGGATACCGAAAACTTTTAGCTCATCAAATGTGAGATATTCTAAATCACGTATTAAGCGCAATATCTCCAAATATGGTCGAATACAAAAAGATCCCTGAATTCTCTTATTTTCCTGATGGAATGGGGAAGGTAGTTGAAATTTTAATAATTGCCGAAGAAAAATTTCCTGGGGGCGTTTCCCAAACACAAAGGCATGCCCTGCAGGCGTCAATGCTACGGCTGGCTTCAAATCTACAAAGCCCAAGGATTTGGGCGCACGATTTATTCTATCTCTGGCACTAAAGGCCTTGTCTGATGGAGATCCAACCCCCGCAAAAAAGCTACTGGCAGCTAATTCATCAATAAATTGTTCCTGTGACACTTTATTCCAAGGCCGATTATTAAATTTGTCATTCAACAACTTAATTTCCGGAATTATTTTTGCTGGAGTACGTGGTGAAGTCGTGAAGAAAAGAGCTTTGGTATTTAATGTCGCCATCACAACTCCCCCTCATTTTTAATAGTTTTTCACCACAATATGCATTCGATCATTTTTGAAACGATTTTTTATGTTGACAGCATAATTTTTATAGTACTCGTCAAATATAAAGTCCCCATATAGTTCCTCGGTCAAAGGAGTTTTCCCTATAATCATCAATGCGCGGCACGGCAAGTTTCGAAAATCCGCTGCCAGTCGACGATGTTCAGTTTCGTCAAACCCATTCATTAAGTCAATGTTCCCATAATCATTAAAAATACAATCGTAAGGCGGATCTAAAAAAATAAAATCATCTGCTTCAGCCATATCAAATATTGCCCTATAATCAAGGTTGAATAATTCGGCATTTTGCAGCAAATCGCTATGTTGCTGTGTAATTAAGTGTGTATTCAAATTCGGATAGCGACCAAATGGGACATTATACTCACCGTTATTATTATAACGAATCATACCTGAGTATGCCGTCTTATTGATAAAAAAGTAAAGTACACCATCCAAATATGTATCATCAGGATGATTAAAAAGTTCCCGCATTTGATAATATAGCTCCTCATTCTCATTAGGTACCCTTACTTCTGGCACCGCCTGAGCCTTCAACCGCCTATATGCTGCTTGGTTGACTTCATATATATGCTGAATCACATCCAACTGTTGTCGCATTAAAGGATAATTATTTCTCAATTGTGTGTAAAATGTCATCAGGCGTACATTCAAATCATTCAAAATAGCATTTTCCGGTTCGAGGTAAAAATAGACGGCTCCCCCACCTAAAAAAGGTTCAATATACCTATTATAGTTATTAGGAATATACTGAACGAAGCGAGGAATTTCTCGTGATTTTCCACCACGGTATTTTAAAACCGGGTTCATTAAATACACCTCGCTTTCAAACGGGCATTCTATCTCAAAGACATGATAACACAAACGGTACTGGCATTCAAGTCGACAGTTTTATTTTTCAAAATTTTTTGCCGTACTTCTCTCGCAAGCTCTGGTGCCCTTCTTGATCCTCCCGCCGCAGATCTTCTGCTGTACGCAATTCCCATTTGGGTTCTTCTGCGCCCAAGTCAAGCACTTGTATCATTTCCGGGTAATGTATTTCCGCGTCAAAGGCAAAGTTCCCAGCCACCATGCACTGCCACGCAGTTTCCTCCACCAGCTCCGCCTCGCCCGTTTCATAGCTCTCCAACTCGTTGGTGGTGTCAATCCGCTGTAAGAACTCCTCCGCCGTCAGTTTTCCATTCAGGTACTCCATCCGGGCCATGCGAGCGTTCTCACTCCAGACCTCGTACTGTTCGTAGTCCATGGGGATCAGTTTGTCGCGCTCATCCGGCGCGGCATCCTGCCAGCGCAGAAGGCGGGCGTACATCCTGTCCCGCAGCTGATTGCAGAGTTTGAGTGCGCCGTCCTCGTCCTCCACCAAATTTCTCTTGAACCGCGCCCCTCGCTGTTTGCACGGAAACCCATCCGTCACCCGGTCACAGTACCGGGTGACTTTTTTCGTCTTGGGGATGAACCAGCCCCAGCAGTAGTCGCACCGGGCAATCCGCTGTTTGTCCTGCTGGAAGTAGAGGGCCAGCTCCAATAGACGTAGTCCGAACATGGAACTGGCCCGGAATACTCTCTGCCCCGACTCAACATCAGGCAGGCTGGCGGGATCGCACAGCTTCCCCACCTGCGGATAGACCCGGCACAGCTTCTCAAACCGTTCCCGCTGGCTGACCCGCTCCATCCCGTCAAAGGCCATCTCCAGAATGTTCCGCAGATAGACCTGCGTGCGGATCGGCTCCTCCAGCACGTGCAGCAGTTCCTGTGCCGCGTCCAACAGGAACAGCGCGCTGCCATCGTCCTCTCTCCGCAATACCTGATCCAGCAAGATCCCCAGCGTGAAAAAGCTCACTGGGTCGATTTTCTGGAGCATAGACGGCAGAAGCAACGCCTCCACCACAAAGTCCTCAAAGTCCGCCACCGGGATATCCAAACGCGCTGCAAACATCGGGTGTTCCTCCCGCAGACGTTTGATCTTTTTGCGGTATGGCCGGTAGTCGATCTCTGCAGCGGCGACCAGATCCTTGGCGGGTGTGGTAACAGGCAAGCGCTCCACCATCCCATCCCCATGCTGGAAAACACTTGAAAACTGTCCCTCCCCCGCCTCCATTAGCAACAGCTTCGGGATATAGCCTATTACCTGTTCTGTCTCTTCCTCAAAGATCACTTCCTGATGTAAAACTCTCCGCGATTATTTTATCATGGAGCTGTTCCAAAGGGAAGGGGTACGGATGGTAACCGATAGAAATTTACGGAAGGAAGATGAAAATGAAATTATCCGAGTACAAAAGCTATGATGACCTGCCGCTGTTCCTCAACGCGGCGATGGTGGCGAAGGTGCTGGGCATCGCTCCGTCCAGCAGCTACGAGTTGATGCACGAGGCGGACTTCCCAGTATTGAAAATCGGCAATCGGCTGATCGTGCCCAAAGAGAAGTTTGTGGAGTGGGTGGAACAGCACACGAAGGGCGGTGACAGCGGTTGAGCAGGCAGCAAAAGTTTGATCCCATAAAGAACACATTCCCGTTCCCTAACAACATTTTTCTCCTCGGCCTTTGTCCCGGAGAGCTGGCGGTCTATTCCTATCTGATCTGCTGTGCCAACCGCAAAACGCTCCAATGCTGGCCCAGCTACAAAACGATTAGCAAGGCGGTGGGCATGACGGAAAACACGGTGGCAAAATACGTTGGCAGTCTCGAACGCAAGGATCTCATCCGCACAGAACCTACTTACCGTCACCACCAAAACCGGCGTAAAGCGAAATGGCAACCTGCTCTATACCGTATCCCCGTTCCAAGATGTTTTGGAGGCGCACTATCAGCGGCAGTTGGAACGGCTGGCCCTGGAAACCGCCCGCGCCCAACTCCAGTTAGGTGCATGACCCCGTGTTTCGCGTTTTGAAGCCCCTTGTGGCCCTCCTGTGAGCCGGGTAGCATCCCATACACCTCCCAGCCTGCAAAACGCGGTGTTGGCCCCTGTGTGGCCCGCTGTGCGCGAATGTGTGCAGCTCAGCCCCGCCACCGTGCCGTGGGAGCGCCAAGTGAGGGCAATGCAGAAACGCCCCGTTGGGGCGGATGCCTACCCTTTTGGGTAGGGCAAGCATCGCGTCCGGCTATACGCCGCCCGCACTCGCCGGGGCTATGCCCCGGCACCCCCTACCCCTCAAGGGGCCCCCATCGAAGCCCAGCGTAGCGGGTTCGATGGGGAGAGGAGGCGCAGCGAAATGAGCGAGCCCCGCCGCTTGCGGCGAGGCGAGGGATATACAGCTTGCGCCGACGAGGGAGAAAGGAGTTTAATGCAGAAGAAGAAAACCAAAATCATCACCACCAGGATGACACCAGTGGACAAAAAGGCCATCCACCAGCGGGCCAAGTCCGCCGGGATGACTGTCACGGATTACCTCACCACCTGTGCCTTGGGCAAAGAGATCGTCCGGGTAAACGGTCTGGATGACCTGCTCTCTGAGCTGAAAGCCCAGGGCCGCAACCTTAACCAGCTCACCACACTGGCCAACATGGGACGACTCACCGTCCTGCGCGGAGACGATCTTCTCAACGAGTACACCCGACTGTGCAATGCACTGAGTGCATTAATCCGGGAAGTGCGCTGATGGCGACCTTCACCGCAATCCGATGCAAGAAGCAGTCCGCCAGTTCCATGCGCGGCGTGATCGACTACGTGGAACTGGAGGAGAAAACCCACTGGGGCAACGCGTGGCTGGTCACCGGAAGCAACTGCGTCCCACAGTCCGCCTTCATCGAAATGCAGATGACCAAGGAACGTTTCCGCAAAACAGGGGGAACACAGTTCTACCACTTCGTCCAATCCTTCTCTGCGGAGGACAACATCACGCCCCAAGAGGTCAACGCCATCGGCCTGGAGTTCGCACAGCGGCAGTTTCCAGGCTTCGAGGTGGTGATCGCCACCCACGTTGACTCCGGCCATCTCCACAACCACATGGTGGTGAACAGCGTAAGCCACAAGGATGGACACAAGCTCCACCAGAGCTACAGCGACCTGCTGGCGCACCGCAAGGTGAACGATGAGATCTGTCTGGCCCACGGCCTGAATGTGCTGGAGCAGCCTGAGCAGCAAAAGAAAAAGAAGCGGATGACGCCCGGTGAGTACCAGGCCAGTCTGCACGGCGACAGCTGGAAGCTGGATCTCATCCAGGCCATCAACGAGGCACTGGAATACGCCACCAGCCGGGAGAGCTTCATCGAAAACATGGAGGTGGAGGGCTACGAGGTAAGCTGGTTACCGAATCGGAAGCACATCACCTTCACCTGTCCCAATGGGCGCAAGTGCCGGGACAGCAGTCTGCACGATGAAACCTTCCTCAAGGAAAATCTGGAGGCACTTCTTCTCTACCGCCAAGCCATAGGCTTCCGCCCCACCACGCCGGAGCCGGACGAGGGCTGGATGGGGGAGCTGGCCTCCGGGTGGTTCCGGGTAGTAGCCGACCTGGAGCACGACGATGAGTGGCAGCTCCCCGCGCCGCCCACCTGGACGGACAGCAAGCAGCGCCGTCGGGAGGCCATCAAGAAAATGGCCATGGGCCAGAAGTTCAGCGGCGGCCAACACTGGGAGCAGACTATGTGACCCCTGTAAAATCTGAGCCGCAGTAAACAATAAGGGTGCCCGCTTGGTTCCCCTTGCCCTGACAGCTGTGAAGCAATTTGTGCCCATTCCACGAAGCGGGTGGTATCCATCCCTTCCTCAAATGAAACGCAGCCTCGATCCCTGTGTGCGCCGTTGTGCAGGAATGCGAATTGCACCACTGTCTACAAAGAAAGCCATATAGCACGCCGCAAAAATATGTGTCTGTTTTGATAACTCTCGCCACTGCCCATGGCTATTTCCGCCAACCTGTGGTATGGTGTGTCGCTGCAAAGGAGGGACGCACCATGTACAACTACATGAGGGCACTGGAGGATCGGTTCGCGCCCAGGCCGAACCGTAAACAACGCCGGAAGCTGGAAGCCAAGCGCCAGGAGGTCTCCGCCCTGTTGGACAAGGAAGGCAAAAAGAAGCTGCTCCGCCTGGTGGACGCCCACACGATGGCACAGGAAGAAATTGCGCTCAACAGCTTTGTCGCTGGCTTTCGCTTGGCCTGGGGGATCGCCATGGAGCTGGAGGCGGACGGCAGCTATTCCTACCAACAGGAGTGGGAACAGCTAAACCGGCTTAAACATAATCAGGAAGGAGTTGAACACGATGGCTAAACGCCGCGCCAACGGCGAAGGGAATCTGCGGAAGCGCTCCGATGGCCGCTGGGAGGGCCGATACACCGCGGGTTACAATCCCGATACCGGCAAGCGCATCATCAAGAACGTCCTGGGCCGCACCCAGGCCGAAGCCAAGGAAAAGCTCAAGGCGGCGGTGGAGCAGGCCCAAGAGGTGGACGTCACCCGCACCGACGAGTACACCGTGGCCACCTGGCTGCGTGCCTGGTATAATCTCTACGCCCAACCCAACATCCGGCAGGCCACAGCAGACCGCTACAGGCTGATGATCGAGACCTACACCATCCCCCGCATCGGGAAAATCAAGCTGAAAAAGCTGACCTCCCGGGATCTTCAAAAGATGTACAAAAACCTAATGGAGCATGGCCGGGTGAACACGAAAAGTGGTCACGGTAATCCTGGTCTGAGCAGCACCACCGTCCGAAGTGTCCACCTGATGCTCCACAGCGCGTTCGAAAGGGCGGTGAAGGAGCGTCTCATCCCCCGCAATCCCACAGACGACTGTATTGCCCCAAAGGTTCAGAAGGTGGAGATGAAAACCCTGCGGCCCGAACACCTGAAGTCCTACCTGGAAGCCGCTGATGCCCGTGGTGTCCTCCCCATGTTCTACCTGGAACTGGTAAGCGGACTGTGGAAGGGTGAACTGGTGGCCCTCCTCTGGGATGACCTGGACATCCAGGACCGGACGATCTCTGTGAGCAAGCAGTACATTAAGAACCCCAGCGGGAAGCTCACCCTCTCCCGGCCCAAGACGGAAACCTCAGTGCGGAGGGTGTCCATTCCCCAGGAGGCGGTGGACCTGCTGATCCAGGAACATGAGAAGCATCCGAACAGCCTCTATATGTTCCCATCACGCACCACAGGTGAGATGTACTACCCCGACTCTGTGGTGAAGCTCCACGAGAAGATCCTCCGAGACGCGGAGTTGGAGCATATCTCCTTCCACGCCCTGCGTCACACCTTCGCAACCTTGGCGCTCCAGAACGGCGTGGATATCAAGACAGTCTCCAGTATGCTAGGCCACTATGACGCAGGGTTCACCCTCCGCACCTACACCCACGCCACCCGGCAGATGCAGGACCAGGCGGCGGAAACCATGGGAAATTTTATGACCCAGATGATGTAAAAATCAACCCAGCAACGCCAAAAGCACCGGGCAGGAAAGCCAAACTTCCTGCCCGGTGCTCTTGAAACCTTTCCGGACATTTCGCCGTGTGGGTCAAGTTGTGGGTCGTCCTGCCTGACCCACAACTTGACCCACATTATTTTCGCCCAAAACAGAACAAAAACTCCCGAAATCCAGCGATTTCAGGAGTTTCTTGGAGCTGCTATCCAGATTTGAACTGGAGACCTCATCCTTACCAACAGGCAAAGAAACATTTTTATAATCTTTCCCGTTTCTTTTTAGCTCTTTTTGTTACGACTCAATCTCTTTTCAGTACTTTCTAAAAGCAGGATGTCCGTTGTTTCCACGCCTGTCTGTGGCTGGTTATGTGGTCAAACCCTACGGCAGCAGGTTCCCACACACAGCGGAAACCTGCTACCGTGATTTTCACGGATAGATTGCACCAGTGTCTACAAAGAAGAAGTTCCCAATGCTACTGTGATACAGAAGTCAGCACACACTCAATTCCAGTCTCAGCGTTGATGACCTCCATGGTATATACACCGTCGGTCAGAGTGACGGTGAAGTCCCGGGTGCCAGTGAGGGCCAGGGAACCGTCCTCGTTCTCCGTCCAGGTGCCGCTGTCCGTCTCAATCCCGGAGTTTTCCGCGTTGTAGTCCACCGTGATGGTAAATGTGCCGTCTTTGCGCAGAATGGCGTGGCATTTCAGCCAGTCGTTACCGTCAATCCCCGCGCCGTCCAGCTGGGCAAACGCGCCGTCAGGCTGGGCCGGACCCGCATTGGCCGTCCCGGTGACAGCACATGGGATGTTGGTCTCAGCGTTGACAAACTCCATGGTATATACGCCGTCCGCCAGGGTGACAGTGAAATCCCGTGTGCCGGTGAGGGCCAGGGAGCCGTCCTCATTTTCTGTCCAGGTGCCGCTGTCCGTTTCAATGCCGGAGTTCTCCGCGTTGTAATCCACCGTCACGGTAAAGGTGCCGTCTTTGCGCAGAATCACATGGGCGGCCAGCCAGGCGTTTTCCTCTCCCACACCCATACCGTCCAGCTGAGCAAACACGTCGCCGTCAGGCTGGGCCCCGCCGCCGGGAGTCCCGGTGAGCAGGCAGGTGATGCTGGTTTCGTCGTTTAGCACCTCCATGGTATACGCGCCGTCCGCCAAGGTGGCGGTGAAGTCCCGCGTCCCGGTGAGGGCCAAAGAGCCGTCCTCGTTCTCCGTCCAGGTCCCGCTGTCCGTCTCGATGCCGCAATTCTCCGCGTTGTAGTCCACAGTGATGGTAAATGTGCCGTCATTGCGCAGAATGGCGTGGCATTTCAGCCAGTCGTTACCGTCAATCCCCGCGCCGTCCATCTGGAGGAACACGTCCCCGGTCTGGGCAGGCGGCTCAGAGGGTGCGGGCGCGTCGGTCTGCGTGGGCTCCCCAGACTGGGTGGGCACGTCCTGGGAGGCGTTGGGATCAGCTGCGGCCACCCCGCCGGAGCGGAAGAAGCAGGCCCAGAAGATGAGCGCCAGTACAGCGGCAAGCACCACCACAATCCCAATCTTAACGGCAATATTCAGCTTTTCCCTGAGCGTGGTCCGCCCCAGGAACACGAACAGGGCGGCGGCGATCACGGTGGTATCCAGCACCACCAGCAGCACCAGCCAGTAAGGAGAGGTGTCCGCGGCGGCAGCCACGGCGGCGCTGTTGGCCTGGGTGTAGAGGATGTTGTGGCAGGCCCGGCGCATCTCCTGCTGGGCGGTGTTGGTGCTGCTGTCCAGGTTCACACCCATGAGGCACAGCATCATGTCGCCCCCGGCCCGCAGGGCCAGGTTGATGTCCATCCAGCTGGTATTGCCCATGGCGGAGTCGGTGACCACGGTGCCCTGGAAGCCCCACTCGTCCCGCAGAACCTCGGTGAGCAGGGCCCGGCTGGCTCCCGCCCAGGTGTCGCCCAGGTAGCTGTAGCTGCTCATCATGGCGGTGCTTTTGCCCTCCTTCACCACCACCTCGAAGGCCTTCAGGTAAAGCTCCCGCATGGCCTGTTCGTTGGACCACACGGAAATGGACAGGCGGTTGCTCTCCTGGTCGTTGAGGGCGAAGTGCTTCACATAGGCGTACACGCCCTGGCTGGCGTAGCCCCGGACCATGGCCGCGCCCAGTTTGCCGGACAGCAGGGCGTCCTCGGAGTAGTACTCAAAGTTCCGCCCGGAATAGGGGGTGCGGTGGATGTTCACGGCGGGGGCGTACAGGCCCACCACATGGTTGGCCGTGGCCTCCGCGCCGAAGGTGTGGCCGAAGCTCCCCAGCAGCTCCTGGTTCCAGGACGCGCCGATCAGGGCCTCGCTGGGGTAGGCCACGCCCTTCAGATCGCTGACCAGGCTGTTGATGCCCGCCGGGCCGTCCAGGTCGTTGGTGGCGGGCTTACCCACGCTGGCCACCTCCGGGGTGGACCAACCGCCGTTGGAGATCATCTTGGTCATGTCCTCCACGCTGAGCTGCTCCAGTAGCTTCTCCCACTTGGGGTCGTCATAGGGAAGTCCTGCCATGTCCTCCAGGGTGAGGCCGTTGTTGGCAAAGGTGATGGCCGGGTCGCTGGGGTCGCTGTCGTAGACGGCACCGGCGGTGAGGGCGGCCACGGTGGAATCGGAGGCCGCCTTGCCGTCCTGGCGGGCCTTGGGGGTGGTGCCCTCCCAGTCGGCGCGGGAGACGTACTGGGTGATTTGGCCGTTGGACACGTCCTCGAAACGGTTGACGGCGGCAGTGAGGTCGCCGCTGCGGGGGTTCCCCTCGCCGTAGGTGACGGTCTGATCCACCACATACTCCCGGCTGTCGATGACCTCATGGGCGTTGGCCATCAGCTTAATTTGGTAGGTTCCGGCCTCCAGCACGTAGCACCCCGCGCCGTTCTCGTCATAGGAGGCCATATCGTCCACTGCGAAGGTGAGGGTGAGGGTCTCACTGTCCCCCGGCTGGAGCAGCCCGGTCTTGCCGAAGGCGGCCAGCACCACGTGGGCTTTCTCAATGCCGCCCACGGTGTAGGGGGCGGTGAAGTACACCTGAGCCACGTCCTTGCCCGCCGCGTCCCCGGTATTCGTGACCTTCACCTTCATGGTGACGGTGCCCTTGTCCACGGAGAAGTCCTCAATAGACTGTTCAAAAGTGGTGTAGCTCAGCCCGTAGCCGAAGGGGTACTGGACGGTCTTTTCATAGGCCGCTTCATCGCATTTGCCCGTGGCGTTGTCGATGAAGCGGGTCTCATAGAAGCGGTAGCCCACGTAGATGCCCTCCACGTACTCTACGTAGTTGCGCTTATCCAGGTTGCCGTAGGTAAAGTCGCCCGCGTTCCAGTAGGCGGGGGCGGTGGTGTGGTCGTAGGCGTAGGTGTCGGGGAGCCGCCCGGAGGGATTCACCGTCCCCGCCAGCACCTGGCCCACCGCGTCCATGCCCCGGCTGCCGGGGCCGCCGATCCACAAAGCGGCGTCCACGCCGTCCTCCAGGAAGCCCAGCTCCATGGCGTGGGAGGAGTTGATCAGTACGATGACCTTGCCAAAGCCCTGGGCCTTGACCAGTTCCAGCAGATCCTCCTCGTCCTGGGTGAGCTCCAGGTAGCTGCGGTTCCCCCCGGCCTGGCTGTAGCCTGCCGCTTCCATATCCATGGGCAGGTCGCCGCCCTCGCCGCCGATACGGGAGAACATCACCACCGCCGTGTCGGAGAAGGCTTTGGCGTTTGCCAGCAGGGAATCACCGTATTTGTCCGCAGACACCTCGGCGGGGGTGAAGTTGGAGCCGGTAAACCCGGCCTGATCCCCCCGCTTCACGCCGGAGTTTTTGTAGAAGTCCACCAGCTCCTGGTTAACCTCCAGTCCGGCGTTGGTGAGGCCCTGCACCAAGTCTACGTTGGAAGACGTGTCACTGGCGCCACTGCCCGTGCCGCCGTAGAGGGGGGACACGGTGGCGTAGCCGAATAGATTCACCTTGGTGCCGCCCGCCAGCGGCAGGGCGTTGTCCCTGTTTTCCAGCAGGACGATGCCCTCGGCAGCCAGCTCCTGGGCCATGGCCAGGGACGCTTCCTTGGCCTGCGCCGGGGTGAGCTGTTCGGCGGTGGCGGAACCGTGGGCTCCGGGCAGGCGGCTGTTCAGGTTTGCCGCCATGAAGGTGTTGATGGCGGCGAACATCTGGATGCACACCACGTTGACGATCAGCGCGATCACCAGCAGGACGCTGACAATCACCACAGGCAGCTTCCCGCCGCCCGCTGCGGATTTCTCTTTCGCCATTCAAATCCTCTCCTCGTGTTGGAATTTTCTGCTTGACATATTTATCTGGCAAGGCGTATTGTAATAAACACAGTGTTGGTTTTCAACCATCAATTCACGCGCCGGACGACAGGAAAACAACAGACGGAGAGGAAGTGTTGGATTTGCGCCATTTTTCCGGGAATCCACGAAATGCACAAAAGCAGGAGAACCAGCGCACCCGGCTCACCAAGCGGCTGCTGCGGGAGGGCCTGCTGGAGCTGCTGCGGGACAAGCCGGTGGAGCACATCACAGTGAAGGAGCTGTGCGAGCTGGCGGAGCTGAACCGCTCCACCTTTTACGCCTACTACAACGACGTGCCCGCGCTGTACCAGGAGATGGGGGGCGAGCTGGCCCAGGCACTGCTGGAGCACATCCGGGCCATGAACCAGGAGGGCGGGGTGGACACCGCGCCTATGCTGGCCTACATTCGGGACAACCGGGAGCGGTTTCGGCTGTTGGTCTACCGGGACGAGTACCTCAACGCCAACCAGCCGGTGCAGCGGCAGATTATTGAGGGGTATTTCGGCCTCGCGCCGGAGCTGACGCTGCCCTGCGCCCCGGAGGAGCGGGAGTATATTCTGCAATATCTCTACATGGGGGGTACGGGGATCATCCACCGCTGGGTTCAGAATGG
Source organism: uncultured Oscillospiraceae bacterium (assembly GCA_910587255.1). Classification (GTDB taxonomy): domain Bacteria; phylum Bacillota; class Clostridia; order Oscillospirales; family Oscillospiraceae; genus Enterenecus. The sequence goes on along the minus strand of CAJUKT010000061.1, from coordinate 18,212 downwards.
CTGCGCCCTGCCGCCGGAGCAGGTGGCGGGGCTGATCGACGCGCTCATCCAAAGGGCGGTGGACAGGTAGCCAACAAATAAGCCCGTAAATTTTATAAACGCCCCCTGAACCACGAAAAGGCTGTGGTTCGGGGACTGTTTTGTATTACTTCATTGCCGGCGCCGCTGCCTTGTCCGCATATGATGCACGGTACTTGCAGCGCAGCACGTGGGTCCCTTCCGTCAGAATATTCTCTGTGCCGTCTGGGATGAGGGCCTCACAGGAGGTTCCGCCCGGAACCTCCACCGTCAGTTCAAAGGCGGTTCCTTCTATCTTCCAGTGAGCGCGTGCCGTGCCATAGGGGGTCTGGGTGTGGGCCTGCGCCCAGGTAAGTCCGCCGCCGGGGTGGGGGTTGACCCGGAACCGCTTCCAGCCAGGCTCCAGCGCCTCCAGTCCGGCGATCCGCCGGTACAGCCAGTCGCCTACAGCACCATAGGCATAGTGGTTGAAGCTGGTCATGCTGGGGGCAGACTGATCCTCAGGGTCGAAATCCGCACTGCTGGCAGCGCCGCCGTTTGCCTGATCGCTGGACAGATTTACGCTTCCATCGGGAAGCAGTGCATCCCACCGCTCCCAAATGGTGGTCGCCCCGCTTTTTACCGCATACAGCCAGCCGGGGCACTCCTGGTTCAGCAGTACCCGGAATGCCGTATCCGTATGTCCGGTGTCCGACAGAGCAAAAAGCAGGTACGGGGTTCCTAAAAAGCCGGTGGAGATTTTGTAATCATTTTCCTCTGCCATCCGGGCAAGCCGGCCTCCCATTTTGCTCCGTTCTTCCGAAGTGAACATTCCAAAGTGAATGGGGAGGATATAGGCCGTCTGGAATTCTTCCCGCAGGAGACCGTCGTTGTTTAGGAAAACGTTCCGGTAGGCGTTTTCGATTTTCACCATCAGCTTGCGGAAGTTTCCTTCATCTTCGATTTTCCCCAGGATTTTTGCCAGCTCTGCGGCGATGTGGGCTGTGTTATAGAAATAGGCTGTGGCGATCCAGGGCCCCTTGCTCCTCCACTGCCTGGCGTTCTCTCCGGGGCTTAGCCAGTCGCCGAATTGGAAAGGCATTTTCCAAATGTAACGGCGCTTCCCAATGCTGCAGAAAGATGCCCAGAATTTTTCTGCGCTCAGGAGCTTTTTGATGCTGTCATACTGCCGCGCAATGAGCTTTTTGTCTCCGCTTTTCCAATACTGCGCCCAGGGAACGAGGGAGGCACAGTCTCCCCAACCCGCAGTTGCAAACCTGGGAACGGGAAGCTTTCCAGCAGGAACCACCAGAGGGATCCCCCCGCCGGGACCTTGATCCGCCATGACATCCAGCAGCCATTTGTCAAAGAAGCGGGCGGTATCAAAATTAAAGCACGCTGTAGAGGAGAACACCGCAATGTCCCCTGTCCAGCCCATACGTTCGTCCCGCTGAGGGCAGTCGGTGGGAATATCCACAAAGTTGGAACGGGCGCCCCACTGGATGTTTTTCTGGAGCTGGTTGAGCAGCTGGTTGGAGCAGGAGAACCCGCCGGTGGGCGCTCCCAGACTGCTGACAACCTGAGCGGTGATCTCCAGATCCTTCGGATCAATACCCTGCACCCGCGCATAGCGGAAGCCCATGGTGGTCAGCTCCGGGGTAAATTCCTGGTCCCCCTCCCGGCAGATATAGGTGATGCTGGCCTCCGCTTTTCGCAAATTGGAAGTGAATATCTCACCATCCACCAGTACCTCGGCATGGCGCACCCGGATGCACTGGCCCGACGCGGCGTTTTTGATCTTCATACAGACCACGGCAGAGCAGTTCTGCCCGAAATCATAGATGGTGCCGCCGCGCCTGGATGGGTGCTGTGCAATAGGGTGCAGATGCTCCTGACGGTAGGCCAGCACACCGTAGGTGCAGCGGAGTTTCGGGTTGCAGCGCCAGGAGGCCTCATCCGCCGGTTTCCAAGGAGTGTTTCCCGGGGCGATCCGGGCATCGTAATGCACGCCCTCATAGATGCCGGCAACACGGTATGCTCCCTGGGTACTGACCGACCAGTTTCGGTCTGTTGCAATGATATCGGCACTGCCGTCGGTGTATTCCAGCACCAAGTCACAGCGGAACAGCTGCCGGGGAGCATAGTTCCGGGCTGCGCCGATAAATCCAAAGAGTCCAACGGCCCATCCGCCGGACACCACAGCGTACAGCTCATTTTCCGCATTCAATTGCTCCGTCACATCGTAGGCCTGATATTGCAGGTATTTTGCGTAGCTGGTGTAACCGGGCGCCAGCATTTCCGCCGTGATCTTTTCCCCGTTCACGGTCACATAATAGCTGCCCACCGCAGTGGCGTAGAGTATTGCCCGCCGCAGTTTCTTTTTCAATGTGAAAGTTTTACGAACACAAAGCGGAACGGGGGACTTCTTCCGGTCATAGGGAATGGTTTTGTCGGTGATCCATGTACCTTGGAATGAGTGTTCCGTCTTCAAGTCGTCAATTGTCAATGTCATGGAATACTCCTATTGCTATATATTTGCCCCATATTTGTGGCAGCCAGCCACAGACGAGGGGCATATCGCTGCCTGTGGGAACACGGATCGATTCAACGCGTTCGGATCTGTACCAGAAATTTCTTATGGCGATATGCGCTGAGGGTTTATGGCGCGAAATGGACGTGCAATCAGACCCATTATATTGATCATATCCATAAGGCATCCCCTCTGTATATCAAAATTGTAATTTTAATGGCAGATACCGGAAAACGATGAAAGTGTACTTCAAACTGTGATCGGAATCTCACCATCAGAATCGTTTTCTTGATATAATCCTGCTTTTGCTTTTGATAGGATAAAATAAAAAAGCGAAAACAGGAGGCGGCCATGAAAGCCATTCACTTGCGAACCGAATATCTAAAAAACCCTATGGGGATCGACATCGAAAGGCCCAGGCTTTTCTGGAACTGCGAGGGCGGCAGGAAGCAGACCGCCTATCAGATCATCGCCAAGTGCGGCAGTAAAATCGTGTGGGATTCAGGGAAGGTGGCGTCCTCCCGGATGACCCATATCCGCTATGGGGGAGAACCTCTGCGAAGCCGCCAGCGTATCTGGTGGAGCGTCAATTTATGGGATGAAAACGATGTGGGCGGAGAGGTTTCTTCTGCCTGGTTTGAAATGGGTTTGCTGGAAGCGGCGGACTGGAAGGCAGCGTGGATCACCGGCAACTATAAGGTACACAAGAGGGAACGCTACCCGGTGGACTGTTTCCGCAAGGTGTTTTCAGGGACGGACATCCAATCGGCCCGGCTGTACGTCACTGCCTGCGGCCTTTACGAAGGCTGCCTGAATGGCGAGAGGATCGGAACCGCAGTCCTGACCCCCGGGCACACCAACTATCAGAAACGCATCCAGTACCAGACCTACGATGTGACGGATCTTCTGAAAAACGGTGAAAACGTGCTGACTTTCCAGTTAGCGGACGGTTGGTTCCGGGGCAGCTGCGGCGCCGGCGGTCTTAGAAATCAGTACGGGACGGAAACCAAGCTGCTGGCGCAGTTGGAGCTGACAGATCATCAGGGAAAAATCACCCGTGTCTGTACCGACAGAAGCTGGGATTGGTCGAATGACGGTCCCATCCGCTTTGCGGACAACAAAGACGGCGAGGTATATAACGCCAATGCCGTGCCCTCTTATCACGAAAAGGCAAAAGAGACAAGCAGCAAAATTCTGCCCGCCGCCTCTAACAATGTGCCGGTGGAGGAGCATGAAACTCTGTCTGCGGCCCTCATCACCACCCCGGCGGGAAAAAACGTGCTGGACTTCCATCAGAACATTGCGGGCTATCTGTCTTTCCGGGTCAGGGGGAAGCAGGGGCAGCGGATTATCCTGCGGTTTGGGGAAATGCTGGATGAAAGCGGAGAGTTCACCCAGAAAAACATCCAGATCGTCAAAAAACAGTACACAACACCCTTGCAGCAGGTGGTGTATACCTGCAAAGAGGGTCTGAACGAATACAAGACCCGGTTTGCCATTTTTGGCTTCCAGTATGTGCTGGTGGAGATGGATGGGGAAGTGGATCCAGGGGACTTCACCGCCATTGCGGTCTATTCCTCTATGGAGCGCACCGGATGGTTGGAAACCTCCAACGATTTGCTGAACAAATTTGTGGAAAGCACTGTGTGGAGCACCAAGAACAACCATGCCGACCTGCCCACCGACTGCCCCACGAGAGAGCGCCATGGCTGGAGCGGCGATGCTCAGATATTCTGCGCTACCGCCAGCTTCTTTTTCTCCTATGCCCCCATGGCGCGGAAATTCGAGAACGACCTGGTGGACACCATGACAAAGACAGGCTGCTTCCCCCAAATCGCGCCCTACGGCGGCGTGGACGCCTATATGAACACCATGAACGGCTCTGCCGGCTGGTCGGATGCGGGTGTGTTCATTCCCTATGATATTTACCGCCAGTACGGAGATACCGCCATTCTGGAGGACAACTACCCGGATATGGTTCGTTACGCCGAGTACAAGATCAAGACCCTTGGCAAGCACTATCTCACCGGCCTTTCTACCGGCATCGACCGCAGGTATCGCAAGTGGATCAGCAACTACGGCCAGTCTTACGGTGAATGGGCGGAGCCTGCGGATGTGAAGGATTTTGCCATCTCCGAGTTCGTCTGTCCCCACCCGGAGGAGACCACAGCCTACATCGTCCTGCTGATGGAGCGCATGAGCGAGATCGCGGCGCTTTTGGGAAAATATTCTGAGGCCGCCCGGTATACGGACTTTGGAAATAAAGTGCGGGAAGGTTATCAGCACCTGATGGAGGCACCCAAATTCTCCTTGGATACCGACCGGCAGGCCAAGCTGATCCGTCCGCTGCATCTGGATCTTCTGACCGGACAGCAGGCCGAATATGCGCAAAAGCGGCTGCTGCAGGCACTGGACAATTACGGTTGGCGGCTGGGCACAGGCTTCCTGTCCACACCCTTTATTCTGGATGTGCTGACGAAAATGGATGTCGAGTATGCCTACCGTCTGCTGGAAAATGAGGAGCTGCCCGGCTGGCTGTGTATGCCAAAGCAGGGCGCCACCACCATCTGGGAAAACTGGGAAGGCCCCAACACCCACAAGCCGGCGTCCCTGAACCACTACTCCAAGGGTGCGGTGTGCCGCTGGGTCTTTGACTCCATGTGCGGCATCCATGTGGACAGGGAGAACCATTTCATCATCGCTCCCCGGCCTGGTGGACACTTTTCTCATGCCAAAGCCAGCTACCGGAGCATATACGGTCTGGTGGAGAGCGGCTGGGAAAAGGCGGAAGCAGGTTTTGTGTTTACCGTCACGGTTCCCGCCAACTGTACCGCGGCGGTTTTCCTGCCCGGCGGCCAGGAGTTGGCGCAGGAAAGCGGCACCCAGGTCTATACTGTTTGAGGAGGAACACGTATGAGCCTGATCCATTCCATTGTAAATATTTGTCTCAAAGCCGGCAAGCGGGTGTACGATCCCCCAAATCCCATGAACTATCCCGCGGCCCGGGCCAGGGAAGTGGTGCAGAACAAAAACGCGAAAGCCCCAAGATCCGTGAAGATCAAAGAAGGGACTATGGGCGGTGTCCCGGTGGAGAAGCTGACCACTCCCCAAAATCCCACCGACAGGATCATTTTCTATATCCACGGCGGTGGCTTCGTGGTGGGCAGCGTTAAAACCCGGCGGGCATTCACGGGGTATGTGGCAAGCAAACTGGGCTGCAACGTGCTGGCGGCAGAATACCGTCTTGCCCCGGAAGCCCCCTTCCCTGCGGCTCCCAAGGACTGTTTTGCGGTATATCAGGAGCTGCTCAAAAAATATGCCCCAAATAAGGTGGTCATTCTGGGAGAAAGCGCCGGAGGCAATCTGGTGTTGGCAACCCTGCTGCAAATTAAGGAAGCGGGGCTTCCCCAGCCTGCGGCGGCGGTGTGCATCGCCCCCTGCGTACAGTTTGATGAAAGATTCCCCAGCTATACGGAAAATGCCCAAAGGGACTCCATTGTGGCAAACCTCTCCGAGGAAGTTTTTGATATGTATTTACAGTCCCATGACATTGTCCTTGCCCAAAATCCCCTTTTTGCCCCCTACTACGGTGATTTCACCGGCTGCCCGCCCATTTACCTGTGGGCATCCACTGCGGAAATTCTGCGGGATGACAGCGTGATGCTCTATGAAAATCTTAGGCAGGCAGATCATCCCTGCAATCTCTATCTCAGGGACGGCATGATGCACACCTGGATGATCATTCCCTACTTTCCCGAGGCAAGGAAGGATTTGAACCGGCTGAAAACCCATCTGGAGGATGCTTTTTTGGGCCGCTTCCGGCAGGAAGCCGGTATTGTCCGTTTATAGAGAACGGAGATGGCCTCGCTCTTTTAAGAACTTGTGTTTCTGATAAAATCCTGATATGATTTCCCCAGGAACGGAGGAGTGTTTATGGATGCGGAGCTGATCGGCAAGCTGCAAAACCTGTACAGCATTACCCATATCCCGCTGTCCCTGCTGGACGGCAGCGGCAGGATCCTTGCCACTTTCCCGGCGATGAGCTTTGCCGTTGTGGACATGGGCACAACACAGATGGTATTGGAAGATTTCCGTCTGCAAAAGCGAGATTCCGCCCATCCCCTCATCAGCTACATGGAGCCTGGTTTTTTTCTGGGGATCATGGAGCTGCTTCCGGAGTTGTATTTGCTCATTGGTCTTGTCAGCCCCTTGCCACGGGCAAGAAACGACACCCTGCGTATGATCGTGAGCGTCGCCGCCCCGGAGCACTTGCAGGAGCTGTGCAATTTGATGCTGCAGACACCCCTTGTTTCCCTGGATCATCTGCGGGATCTGATGGGCCTGCTTTCTCAGCTGCTCATGGATGCCCCGATTCAAAAAGAGCACATCCTGTTCATGAATATTTTTACCCAGGAGCGGGAGACGCTTCAGCCGGAGCTGCAGCTGTTTCAGCAGCGGGAACACATATTCCAGCATGAATCCATCGACTTTGAAACCGCTATCTGTAACGCTATTGCCCAGGGCAGCCCCTCCCAGTTGGCCCACAGCCTGTACGCACCCCGCAAAGGGCAGGTCGGGCGGATGTCCGGGGATGACCTGCGGCAGGAGAAGTATTCATTTGTGGTGATTGCAGCGCTGGCTTCCCGGGCGGCCATCCGGGGCGGGCTGCCGGCGGAGCTGTCTTTCAGCCTAAGCGATCTGTACTGCCAGCGGGCGGATGTTTTGACGGACGCTGCGAAAATTCGGGAGCTGTGTGGGAAAATGCTGACGGATTATTGTGAGCGGGTCCGGCAGAAAAAAGAACAGCCGACGGCGTCTCCTGTAATCTCCCGCTGCCTGGAATATATCTCTGTCCACCTCCATGAGCCGATCTCCCTGTCCGATTTGTCAAAGGTCTGCGGCCTGTGTACCCGCAGTCTTTCGCTGAAGTTCAAGGAGGAGATGGGCACCCGTATCGGGGACTACATTCATGAAGAGAAGTTGAAGGAAGCGGAGTATCTGCTCCGCCACACGGACTACACCCTGTCCCAGATCTCCACCTACCTGGGTTATTCGTCCCAAAGCTACTTTACCCGGATCTTCCGGGAATTTACGGGAATGACGCCTCAGCAATACCGGGATCACTCCTTCTGATCATCTGCTTTTTGACACCAAAATCTCAATTTTGATATAAAGATCCGCTGCTTGCCGTATACTGATAATATATGGCAGACAGCGGATTTTTTAAGGCGGATGATGGATGTCCCACAAGAAAGATGGATATCCCACAAGAAATAGGAGGGAAAGAGACATGGCGAAAAATTTGCTGGATTCCAAGTTTTTTGACAGCAGGATCACAAGCCCCAATGTCACCGCGAAAGAGAAATGGATCGGCTTTCTGATTGGTCCCACCGGCGCGCTGCTGGTCAACGCGATTCTGGGCGGCGGATTCTTGAACATCTTCTATACCGATGTCATCGGCATCGGCAACCTCTGGAAGGGGATGTTCCTGGCGATTTTTCCGGTCATCGCAAAAATTTTGGATGCGATCACCAACTTTATCATGGGCTGGATCATTGAGCGCACCCATACGAAACAGGGGAAGGCCCGTCCTTACATCCTGCTGGCGGCGATCCTGCTGCCTATCTCCGGCATACTCCTGTATACCGTTCCCAACGCGGATCAGAAGATCCAGGCTGCCTGGATCATGATCACTTACAATTTGTTTTTCTCCATCGCCTATACTATTTACAATATGTCCCACAGCCTGATGGTGCCCCTGTCCACCCGGAACACCACCCAGCGGGGCGCTGTGGCGGTATTCAACCAGGTGGCCGCCATTATGGTCACGGGTATCATTGCGGCGCTGCTCGTTCCCATGCTGCTGCTGCCCATGATCGGCACCAGCAAAGCCATGTGGATCACCGCCATGAGTACCGTGTCCATTCTGTCCATGCCCCTGGTGCTGCTGGAGTACTACTACACCAGGGAGCGGGTCACGGAGGAGCTGGGTGCGGAGGAAGAGAAAAAGGTCCCTTATGCCAAGACCGTCAAAGCCGTATTTACCGATAAGCTCACTGTGCTGATCCTACTCTATTTCTTCCTTTCCACCCTGTCCAACACGCTGAAAATCAATTCCACCATCTATTACTGCAACTATGTGCTGGGAACTTATGCCGACGGCATTACCCAGACCCTGATCAACGTGATCGGCGGTATTCCCATGGGGATCGGCATCTTCGCCGTGTGGCCTCTGGCCAAGCGGATAGGAAAGCGGAATATCGTCGTGCTCGGCTGCCTTATCGTTTCCCTGGGCAGTGCCATCTGCTGCGCATTCCCCACCAATATGCCGGGGATGCTGGCCGGCCAGTTTGTCAAGAATCTCGGCAGTCTGCCGGCCGCCTATGTGTTCATGGCCCTGTTCGCAGATGTGCTGGATCACCTGGAATGGAAGAACGGCTTCCGCTGTGACGGCATGGCCATGTCTGTTTACAGCACCATCGGCGTCGTGCTTGGGGGCGTCAGTCTGGGACTTCTGAACCTGATCATCAGCTCCACGGGCTATGTCAAGCCCTACACCGCTACCACCGAAACGCTGAATACCGTCGTGTCCCAGATCGCCGCTGCCGGACAAACCATGCAGCTTCCCGTGGAGGCCCTGAAGCCCACGCTGGACGGCGTGTATACCATTGCCGTCAACCAGAACGCCGCCACTAATCAGGCGCTGCTCTTCCTGTTTGTGGGATTGGATGTGATCGTGGGCGTCCTCTGCGCTGCGATCCTGATGCTGATCAATGTGGAAAAGACCGTCGGCTTCAAGCAGCAGGTGATTCGCCAGAGGATGGGCAAGACCGAAGAAGTGGTGGACGAAGATGCAAAGAAGGCCGCTGAAAGGCTGCAGAAAAAGCTCTCCGCCATGACACCCGAACGAAAAGCTGCATTCGAAGAAAAGCAGAAGGAAAAGGAAGCAAAGCTGCTTGCCTTCTGGGAGAAGGAATCCAAGGCCAACGAAGCCTACTACGCCAAAATGCAGGCCTCCCTGCGGGAGTGATCCTCATCTGCCAACAGATTTGCTGCCCGCAGATCCCATAACAGAAAGGAAAAAATATGGAACAGTATGAAAAAGACCACCTTGCGGTGGTTCTGAACAACGCGGCGGAATGTACCGTACTCCTAAAAACCAACGGGAGGTTCCCCCTTAAAAGCCCCTGCCGGCTTGCTGCCTACGGTGCGGGCGTGCGCCACACAGTGAGGGGCGGCACTGGTTCCGGCGAGGTGAACACCCGGTTCTCCTATACCATCGAAGAAGGATTGGAAAACGCCGGCTTCACGATCACCACCAAAACGTGGCTGGATGCCTATGACGCGATCCGCACAAATGCCTTTGAAGCCTTTAAGAAGCATATCAAATGGGAAGCCATCCGGAATTTTGAGAATCCTTTCCTGTATGTCATGGGAAAGATCATGCCGGATCCGGAATACGAACTGCCCCTGGAAGCGGGGGGCGATGCGGCTGTGTATGTAGTCAGCCGCAGCTCCGGCGAGGGCAGCGACCGAGAAACTGCGCCGGGCGATGTGCAGCTTACAAAGTCCGAGATCCGGGATATTCTTGCCCTGAACCGGCAGTATGAAACGTTCATGCTGGTGCTGAACGTGGGCGGGGTCATCGACCTGTCCCCGGTGATGGAGATAGGCAATATCTTGCTGCTTTCTCAGTTTGTAGACTGTGGCAGAGTGCTCTCGGACATCCTCACCGGCAAACAGAATCCCTCCGGCAAGCTGACGGATACATTGGCCCCCTCCGATCAGTACAGCAGTGAGGGTACCTTTGGTCAGTGGAACGATAACCTCTACAAAGAGGGCATCTATGTGGGCTATCGGTATTTTGATACGTTCCATAAAAAGGTGCTGTTCCCTTTCGGCTTCGGCTTGAGTTTTACCACATTCGCAATGGGTGTGGAAGGGGTGAGGTTGGAGACCGGAACCGTCATTGCTGCCGTTCGAGTGAAGAACACCGGCAGCCATCCCGGCAAGGAAGTAGTGCAGGCTTATATTTCAAAGCCTGTGGGCAAGCTGGATCAGCCCTATCAGGAACTGGCAGGTTTCCAGAAAACCAGCCTTCTTCTCCCTGGAGTGGAAGAAATGGTAAACATCACCTTCCGCCTTTCTGATTTCGCTTCCTATGACGAAGAAACTGCCTGCTATCTTCTGGAATCGGGAGATTATATTGTCAGGATCGGCAACAGCTCTGCAAACACAGAGATTGCCGCTGTGGTTTCTCTGGGCAGTACTGTCGTTACCAAAAAGGTGAGGAAATGCCTTGGAAATTCCGGCTTCAAAGACATCTGTGGGGAAACTAGGAAAAAAGAAAGTATCCCTGAAACCGCTGTGCATCTTTCCTTGGATCCTTCTGTATTTACGACCCGGGTATTTGACTACGACCCGGTATACGAAACCGACAAGCGGGTAAGGTCCCTTTCCGAAGAAGATCTTTGCTATCTTGCCATTGGTGCGTTTGCCCCCACAAAGGGTTCCATGAGTATTATTGGAAACGCTGCCAACCATGTGGCAGGTGCAGCTGGCGAAAGCACCTCCATGCTGGTTGGCAAAGGCATCAAGCCTCTCATTATGGCAGATGGGCCTGCGGGCCTGCGTTTGGCTTTGCATTACTACGAGGATGAAACCGGCGCCCACGATGCGTCCAACGCCAGCATCATCCCCCAGAGCATTTTGGATTTCATGGGTCCTTTTTCCAGATGGCTTGCTTTGAAGCTTACCGGAGGGGAACGGAAGCCTCCTCAAAATGCTGTCATTCACGAGCAATGCATGACCATGATCCCCATTGGCACCGCCATTGCCCAGAGCTTCAACCCGGATCTGGCAAAGGCCTTTGGCGGCATTGTGGGCTCGGAAATGGAGATGACCAGGGTACACCTGTGGCTGGCTCCTGCCCTGAATATCCATAGAAACATCCTCTGCGGGCGGAATTTTGAGTACTATTCCGAGGATCCACTGGTGTCCGGTATCATGGCCGCAGCTGTGGTGCAGGGTGTTCAATCTCATCCGGGCTGTGGTGCAACCATCAAGCATTATGCGGCCAACAACGCTGAAACCAACCGTTACTTCAACAGCAGTCAGGTCAGCGAGCGTGCAATGCGGGAAATCTACCTGAAGGGCTTTGAAATCTGTGTGCGAGAGTCCCAGCCCCATGCGGTCATGACCAGCTACAACCTGCTTAACGGCGTTCATACATCAGAACATAAGGGCCTTTTAGAAGATGTGCTGCGGTGCGAATTTGGATTTAAGGGCATCGTCATGACAGACTGGGTCATCGACAGCATCGGCACCAACAAGAAGTCTGTCTACAGAGGAGCGAGAGCCGACGAGGTGGCAAAAGCCGGAGGCGACATTTTTATGCCTGGCAGTGAGAAAGACTATAAAGTCGTTGTGACTGCATTGAAGGATGGTTCCTTGAAGCGGGAACAGCTGGAAATCAATGCAAGCCGCCTGCTCAAAATGATTGACAAGCTGGTCTGAATGAGTGTACCGGAAGGGGGCGTGCGGAGCTTCTGGGGATCGAATTTGATTACGAGGAAAAGGAGACGGAAAATGCCTGGAATCATTGCAAGCATCATCATGAGCAGCATGATGAAAGGAAAGCCAAACAATACCCGCTATCGCCCCCGGGACTATGAAGCCGTGCGAGAGCAGGCCAGAAAAAACAGCACAAGGCTGTCTCTGCCCCCCAATACTCTGCGGGAAAAGACGCCTTATGGCTATTGGTTCTGCAGGCCCGATTCAAATCGTCAAAAGGTCATTTTCTACATCCACGGCGGTGGTTTTAACAGCGGCAGCGCGGAATATTCTTTCAATATGGCAAGAAACTTCTGCAAGACCTCTGACTATGCTGTTTTTAACGTAGAGTACCGTCTTGCCCCGGAGCATCCTTTTCCTGCCGGGCTGGAGGACTGCTTCCGTGCTTATGAATGGATGCTGGAAAAGGGCGTTCGAGGGCGTGATATGGTTTTGGCAGGGGATTCCGCCGGAGGGAATCTGGTGTTTGCACTGGCACTGTATCTGCGGGAACTCGGAATCGAGATGCCGGCAGGCCTGTGCGGGATATCCCCTGTGGGAACGCTGGATGAAAGCCTGCCCTCCCGAAAGGAACGGGTAGACAGGGACTGCATCATCGGTGCGGATTTCACAGAGGAAATGCAGATTACTTATATTCGGGATTATGATGTCAAAAATCCCTATCTATCCCCTATCTACGGCGATTTTACCGGTCTGCCGCCCATCTGGATGTGCGTGGGCACAGAGGAGGTGTTTTACGATGATGCCTTTGCCCTCCGCGATGCGGCCCAAAGCAAGGGGATCCAGGTGGAGCTGCTGATTGGAAAGGGCCTGTGCCATGTATATCCCATGTTCCCGGACAGGCAAAGCACCAAGGCGATCAAAAGTATGCGAAGCTTTATTGAACGGTGCCTGTTACCTTTGAATGATTAGCGCCCGAAGAAGAAAATGGTTTCTTTGCGTATCGATTCCGATATTGGTGTGTGTATCTGGCGTCTGAACGGCTCCCATGTTAGCGTGTTCGCCTAACGGGGAAAGGGACTGTTAAGACTGCTTCAGCCACGCCTCAAATTCCTCTAAGGAGATCTTTCCCTCCTCGCACTCGGCCTTCTTCTCTCTGGCCTTCTCGCCCCAGGCGTAGACCTCCTCCGGCAAGATCTTCCCCGCTTTGATCCAGGCGAAGCGCTTTTTGTATTCCCTGCGGTAAAGCTTGAACGCCTCGTCACTGCTCTTGTTTTTCGTCCAGAGGGCGATGGCCCCCACGTTCTTGCAGGTGCGGCCCTTCTCGTCAAAGATCCGATCACAGTATTCGGCATTAGACCGCCCTTGGATAGCAAAATATCTGCCGCAGTTCTTGCACACCCGCAGGCGGGCCTCCCGCTTCACGCACTCCCGGAGATGGAAGTCAATGATGCTGTAGATGCTATCCGGGTAGAGTACATCGGTGAAGGTCTTATCGTCCACGGCCTCGAAGCTCAAAGACTGGCACTCAAACTGGAAGGGTTCTGTAGGCGCCTCAAAACGGTAATTCTCTTTGAACCAGTGATAGTATTTTGTGATCCTCTCAGGCAGCGGCTTTTTTTCGCCGTCCATGTCCAGTGCATGGCTGAACAAGTCAATGATCTGCCGCTGCACTACTTCGATATTAGCGGGGATGTGGGTGATGCGCTTGCGGGGAAGCCATTCGCTGCGGTTCTCGTTGCCATTGGCCTTCAGCTCAGCAAAACGCCAGCGCCACTCCAGCCGAACCAGCTCAAAATACACATGAATCTGGGCCAGTTCGTCCAATGCGGCTAAGCCCTCGTGGACATACTGCTCGTCCTTGGATGGGAGAAATTCGCGGATCGCTTTGTCGATCCGCTTGACCAACGGCTCCAGTTCCCGCGTGTCAAAATACAGCAGCGATAAAAGACTTTCCGGAAACGGGAAGTCTTTTTTTATGAGCGTGGGCTGTCCATGACGCTCAAGCTCGCTGCGCTCCAGCCACGTCAGCGCATCAACGCTGTACTCGTAGTACTCCCGACCATTGGCAATATAGGTTTTGAATGTGTGATCGTGTGTCATACGCCCTCCAATAGACTGACTTTTTCTGTGTTCTAAAATTAGACTTGACGGATCGTTCTAAATCTGTTAGACTCAAAGATGGTCGACCAAGCAAATGGAAGTCAAAACAATAGGTCGTAAGACGAGTCTACATCACACCCGTGAAAAAGTCAACAGCAAAATCAAAACACAGGAGGTACAATGAGCATCTTAGGAGAACGGTTTTTCAAACTCAGCAACGCGCTATTCTGTTATCATCTAACGCCAATTCAGTTCACTGTGTACAGTTTCCTGGTAAGCAGCGCAGGTCAGAAAGGGAAGTGCTGGCCGTCCATGAGAACCATCGCGGCAAGCTGCCACTGTTCCGAAACAGCGGCGCGGGAGGCCATCGCCGCGCTGGAACAGAAGGGGTTCATCCGGCGGGTCAAACGGTATCAGGATCGGCCCAACGGCAGTGTCCGGCAGACCAGCAACGCCTACTACATCCAGGAACAGCCTCCGCTCCCCGCCTCCTGGGGACACACCCCTGCGGGAGGCGGCGGGGTGATTTATGAACAAGACGAAGAAGGACAATTAAACCCTTCTGCCAGAGGGCAAGTGTCGGCGTGAGGAACTGGGCCGATTGAGCGTGACGAGCAAAGCCCAGCGGTTATTGAGAGCCAGAGGCCCGCCGTTGTCGGGGCAAAACCCGATTTTCTCCCTATCAACCCCGCTTCGCTGGGGTTCAGTGGAGGCCCCGAAGCAACCCAAATCCATGAGAGCCCCTGTTTCGCGTTGTGAGGCCGTTTGTGGCCATCCTGCGGGCCGGGTGGCATCCGTACACCTTCAAGAGAGTGAAACGCGACGTTGACCGCCTTGTTGCCCGTTGTGAGCGGATGTGGAAACGCCTCAAGGATTGGGTTCGCACAGGGGCGAGAAATCGGCCCCAGCCCCCCCCGTCACTTTTTCGCCCGGTTTTTGGGGCAATGCAGACGTTCGATTTTACAGCAGGATAAAAGCCGGCGTCACAAGTGACGCCCAGCAGGTCACATCGGCCCGCAGTGCGGACCGTTTCAAGGGCTTCCGGGACTTTCCCAGGTGCACCCAAACAGGCGTCTTTTTCCGGCGAAAATCTGGGCGATGGCGTCTGTTTTCCCAAAAATACAGCCGTCCCAATGGGTTGGGGCGGCGTCTATCAAAGATTTGGAGGTGTGAAAGACACTTTGAGCACAGAAAACAAGGATCGTCTGGCTCTGCGCATGAAGCCAGATACCAAGCGAAAAATTGAGCAGTGGTACAAGGCGGCGGGCTGCCGTAGCAAAAACCAGTTCGTAGAGCGTGCGGTAAATTTCTACGTGGATCATCTGGCCGTCCAAGATGACAGCGGCACACTACCCAGGGCGGTACTCTCGTCCCTGGATGGGCGGCTGGGAATGTTCGAGGATCGGATGGCCTCCCTGATCTACAAGCACACGGTGGAGCTGGACATGATGATGGGCATCCTGGCGGACAGCTACGAACTCACTGAAGAAGATATGCGCCGCCGGCGGGCGGAGAGCGTTCGCAACGTCAAAAACACAAATGGGCGGATGCCCTTTGAACAAAAGGTACGTGCGGCCAATGAAGCGGAGGATGAATGGCTCGACTGATTCTCAAAAGCCCGTACATCAAGGGCGGCAAAAACGCGGGCGGTCACGCAAGGTACATCGCCACGCGGGAACGGGTGGAACTCGTCCCAGATGGACGTCCCGCCACAAAGAAGCAAGAGCAGCTCATCGCCAGCCTGACAAAAGATTTTCCTGATGCGAAAAAGCTGCCGGAGTACAGTAACTACTGCGACAACCCCACCAAGGTGAATGCATCAGTGTTCATCACCCGGACGTTGGAGGACAACTGGTCTGACATTCAGCAAAGCGATATCTATGCGGAGTACATTGCAACCCGTCCGCGCGTGGAGCGCGTAGGCAGCCACGGCCTGTTCGGCGATGAGGACTATGTGGATCTGAAAAAAGTGACAGCGGAGTTGCAAACGTGCGAGAAAAATGTGTGGACGCACATCATCTCGCTGAAGCGGGAGGACGCCGCCCGCCTGGGTTACGACAATGCCAGGACGTGGCGCAACCTGCTCCTCACCCACCGCAATGACATCGCCGATGCCATGAACATCCCTCCCAACGAGTTCCGCTGGTATGCCGCCTTCCACAACGAGGGCGATCACCCACACGTCCACATGATGGCATGGTCTGCCGGGGATGCTCCGGGTTATCTCAGCCCGGCGGGCATCCAGAAAATCAAGTCCATGCTCACCAACGATATCTTCCGTCAGGAGATGCTCCATGTCTACGAGCAGAAAGGTCAGTCCCGGGATGAGCTGGTGGCGGGGGCCCGCCGCGTCATGCTGGAGCTGGCTGATGAAATGAAGCGAGGTGTCTGCGAATACCCGGAGGCGGAACAGATGCTATTATCGCTGTCCCGCGAGTTGAAAAAATCGAAAGGTAAAAAGCAGTACGGCTATCTCCCCAAGCGTGTAAAAAAGCAGGTGGATGAAATCGTGGATCAGATGGCGCGGCTGCCCTCGGTGCAAAAATGTTATGAGAAATGGCTGGAACTCCAGCAAGAGGTAAACGTGTTCTACTCGGGCAAGCCCATGGAGCGTACATCGCTGTCCCAACAGAAAGAATTCCGGGCCATCCACAATGCTGTTGTTCAGGTAGCAGTTCAGATGGGACAGCTCACCTTCGAGGACAAGGGCATGGAAGAAAATGATGAGCCGGATGATGCGATTTGGGACAATGCTACATTTCAGCAACTATGGACAGTGATTTGCGATGATAGTTTTCCGCTGGACCTGCGCGACGAAAGCGTTGCCCGCCTCCATTCAAAAGCTGAGGACGGTGATCACTATGCCCAACTCCTGCTGGGCAGATTGTATCGGGACGGCCCTCTGCTCACGCCAGACTGGGTGGAAGCGCGATACTGGTTCGAGCAGGCGGCACAAAGTCTGCCAGACGCACAGTATGCGCTTGGGAAATTGCTGCTGTCCGATGATGTTGAAGTTCATGGCTGGGAGCAGGGCATCCACTGGCTGGCACAGGCCGCTGAGAATGGAAATGAATACGCCGCATATCGCTTAGGCAAGGAGCTTCTCAAATCCGGGAACATAGCGGATGCGCTACCTTGGCTTACGGTATCGGCGGAGGCAGGCAATCCCTGCGCCAAATATCTGTTGGGCAAACTGTACTGGGAGGGGGAGTATATTCCCCAGGATACGGAACAGGCTGTCTACTGGCTGACCCAGGCGGTGGAGCAGGGCCACCCCTTTGCCCAAATCCTGTTGGAGCGACAGGACAAATCTTCTTTGCCCTCTGCCATTCTGGCAGTCAACAGCCTGCTCCGTCAGATGGGGCGTATCTTCCAGGACAACGCCCGGATCATGGACAGCACCCAGGGCCAGCACACTGACCGCAAGCTGCGGCGCAGAATCCAAGAAAAGAAGATCGCCATGGGCCATAAGCCAGACGATCATGTGGAGCAGGGATGGGGCGGCATGACCATGTGACCCCAGGATTTGCGTTGCTGAAAACAAGATAGAGCGGCCCGGAGGCCGCTCAAAAAGTCAAATCCATATTCAAACTCTGCGCTGGCTCAAGCAGTTGGTCAAAAATGTCAACCAAGTCATCTATGATACCCTGTGCGGCATAAATAGTTGCCACCATAAACCGATCTGTATCAATATCAGTGAAGTCAATGTCAAATCCGAGATGGCTGACCCACTGTCTGAAAAAGATGCGCTGTACTCTCCCGTTCCCTTCGCGGAAAGGGTGGATCATGTTCAGCGTGCTGTAAAGATCCGCTAACTCAGCAGCCGCTTCCCGTCTGCTTAACGCAAAGAAATCAATTCGTGACGCTCTTAGAAAATAGGCATTGGCACATCGCTCTATGTCCATTGCCGGGACAAACACCGTCCCTCTTTTCGACAAATCGACTTGGCGCAATTCACCGGCCCACTCATACAGGTCAGAAAATAAGAATCGGTGAATGCTTTGATAATGCGCCAAGTCAAAATCTCCTACCAAGGGATGGAGTTCCAGATAACTTGCCCTGGCCAATG
>CAJUKT010000060.1 GCA_910587255.1 uncultured Oscillospiraceae bacterium | reverse complement strand
AGCCCTGATTTATCAGCTTGTTTCAGGCTTGACGGACGAAAACGGCAAGTATAATTATGCAAAGGCTGTACACCATTACCCGCCATTTTTCGACATATCCTGTTCGGCGAAAAACTACAAAATCGCATCGGCGCTGACAAGCAGACCGTCGCCAACGCGGGCACCCTGACCGAGCGGGAGGCCGCCCTGGAGATTGCCAACGCCGCCGTGGAGACGGCGGCCGACGCGGTGACCAAGGCGGAGCAGGCGCTGACCACCGCCAACGAGGCGTACGACGCGGCCGAGCAGGCTGTGGCGGACGCCCAGAAGGCCCTGGAGGAAATCAGCAAGGCGCACAACGCGGCCGTGGGCGAGGCCAGGGAGACTTTTGAGCAGGCGCTGGCCGAGGCGCAGCAGGCGCTGGACGCCGCGCAGGAGAAGCTGGACGACTCCGCTGGCAAACGCGCGGAGCTGGAAAGCGCGGCGAAGGATGCCCAGTCGGCAATGGAGGCCGCCGAAAAAGCCCAGACCGACGCCCAGGGCCTGCTGGACGCGGCGAAGGATGCCGCCGACGGCCTGAATGTTGAGGGGGTTCTGGAGAGCGAAGCTGCGCAGAAGGATCTGGCGGAGCAGACCCAGGATGTCCAGGATAAAAAGGAAGCGCTTGACAACCTGGGCACCGAAGAGGACGCCAAGAAGAGGGCCGATGAAGCCGAGGAGGCCAAGGACAAGGCGCAGAAAGAGCTTGACAACTTTGACACGTCTAAAATTGACGGCAAGGATGAGGCCACGTGCAAGGAGGAGAAAGAGGCCGCCGAGAGAGAGAGCAATAAGTTAAGCCAGACGATCGCGGAAATTGGCGGCGTGCTGGGACAAGCATTAACGGAACAGAATGCGAACAATTCAGCGCTCACCGATCTGCAACTCGCCATTTCCGAGTGGGAAAACGCCAGTGTAACACTGACAGGCGGCCAGACAATAAAGAATAGGGAGCTGAAAGCCGCCATCGAGGCATGGAATAATGGTCAGGGTGTACTGACCGAGAC
The DNA here is from genome assembly GCA_910587255.1 of uncultured Oscillospiraceae bacterium. Classification (GTDB taxonomy): domain Bacteria; phylum Bacillota; class Clostridia; order Oscillospirales; family Oscillospiraceae; genus Enterenecus. Next base: position 185,132 of record CAJUKT010000060.1, on the reverse strand, counting down.
TGCCGATAAGCTCTTTACCAGCGCCTCTGAGCAGTTTAACGGCGATAAAAATGCGTTTATGGCCGCGCTGAGCAAGGCAATGGGTGAGGTGCCTGACGCATATGATCAGCTGCCGGGGAAACTACAGGAGAAAGTGCGCCTGGAAGAGCTGATTGCACAGAAGAATCAGGAGCTTACAGATGCTCAAATAAAGGTGCTCGAACTCATGGGAAAGCTGAATGAGCTGAATGCTACGCTGGGGCAGTTTGAGACGCTGAAGGGCTTGCAGGTTGCGTTGAACACAGCGACGGATAACGCGAAGGATGCCCAGGATGCGCTCATTGGGTTCCAAGAAGAGCTGAAGAAGGCCCAGGACGCGTACAGCGAAGCGGTAGCCAATCTGTCCAATACGCTGAAGGGCGAGGGGGACGACAAGTACAGCCCCGAGCAGTATGAGAAGATGATGGAGGACGCCGGCAAGCTGCAAGACGCCATTGAAAAGCTGAACAACCTCAAAGAGGCGATTGCAGAAAAGGAGGCCGCCGAAGAAGCCCGAAAGACCGCCCAGTACGAGCATGAGCACGCCCAGGCCGGACTAAAGGCGGCCGAGGAGGCCCTGGCGGCTGCCCAGGAGAGGGTGAACAGCGCTGCGGCAAAGGATTCCCAGGCGGATCTGGACGCGCTGAAGGCCAGCCTGGAAAAGGCGAAGGCTGAGTTTGAGGCCGCGAAGAAGGCCGCGGAGGATGCGGCGGAGAACAAGGAAAAGGCCGACCAGGCCAAGGCCGAGGCCGACCAAAACGCCGCCGATGCGGCGCAGCGGGTGCAAGACGCCATTGACAGCATGAACAACACGGGCAACGCCGGCGATGATATCATCGCGGATAGTGGCGCCAACGACAACGGCGCCACCATTACCATTGAGGACGTGGCTGTGCCTCTGGCCAGCGGCCCGGTGTCCCGCGGGGAGTTCCTGGACTACCTGTGGCGGCATGAGGGGAGCCCCGAGGCGGGCGCGCCCACCTTTGCCGACGTGCCTGCCGGGCATGAGTTTGCCCCGGCCATCGGCTGGGCCCAGGCCAGCGGGCTGGTGTCCGGCTATGGCGACGGTACGTTCCAGCCCGATGAGCTGATCACCGTGTCCGCCGCGCGGGCCGTGCTGGACAGCTTTGCCCGGGTATTCGGCGGCAACGCCGTGGATGCGGCCGTCCTGTCCAGCCTGAGCGGCGAGGACGACGAGGCCGTGCTCAACTGCGACGAGGTGCTGGCCGAGTTCTTTGGCGAGGAGAACGCCCCCGCCCAGGGGGACGAGGCGGCGTAAGCGCCGCGCAGCGCCGTGAAAACCAATGCACAGGGCCCCAGGGATCGCTCCCTGGGGCCCTGTGCTGTCCTGGAGGGGAAGGCTGCTGGGGAAATTGCCGCGCTCCGATATAAAGGGCTTGTGCAAATGGGGGAAATGCGCTATAAATATAGTAGCCAAACTGAAAGGAGAACAAGATGAAACCATATGCGGAAATGACCGAAGAGGAGCTGAAAGCCCTGCGCACGCAGCTGAAGGCCGAATATAAAGAATACCAGGGACGGGGCCTGAGCCTGAACATGGCCAGGGGAAAGCCCTGCATTGAGCAGCTGAACCTGTCCATGGGGATGATGGACGTGCTGAGCAGCAACGACGATCTCACCTGCGAGGACGGCACCGACTGCCGGAATTACGGGGTGCTGGACGGGATCAGGGAGGCAAAGGAGCTGATCGGCGACATGATGGAAAACCCCATCGACAGCATCATCATCTACGGGAATTCCAGCTTGAATGTGATGTACGACACCATTTCCCGCTCCATGACCCATGGCGTCATGGGGAGCACCCCCTGGTGCAGGCTGGACAAGGTGAAATTCCTGTGCCCCGTTCCGGGATACGACCGCCACTTTGCCATTACCCAGTATTTCGGCATTGAGATGATCAACGTGCCCATGACGCCCACCGGCCCGGATATGGATCTGGTGGAGGAGCTGGTGGCCTCCGATGACGCCGTTAAGGGCATCTGGTGCGTGCCCAAATACTCCAACCCCCAGGGCATCTCCTACTCGGACGAGACGGTGCGCCGTTTTGCCCGGCTGAAGCCGGCGGCAAAGGATTTCCGCATTTACTGGGACAACGCTTATGGGGTACATCACCTGTACGACCACGACCAGGATCACTTGATTGAGATTTTGGCGGAGTGCAAGCGGGCGGGGAACCCGGACCTGGTGTATAAATTCGCCTCCACCTCCAAGATCAGCTTTCCCGGCTCGGGGCTTGCGGCCATCGCCACTTCCCCCAACAACATGGAGGACATCAAGATGCAGCTGGCCATTCAGACAATTGGCCACGACAAGGTGAACCAGCTTCGCCATGTGCGCTTTTTCGGCGATATCCACGGCCTGGTGGAGCACATGCGCCGCCATGCGGATATCCTCCGGCCCAAGTTTGAGATCGTCACCGACACCCTGGAGCGCGAGCTGGGCGGCCTGGGGATCGGGACGTGGACGGCGCCCAAGGGGGGATATTTTATCTCCTTTGACTCCCTGGACGGCTGCGCGAAGGAGATTGCGGCCAAGGCGAAAAAGGTGGGCGTGGTGCTCACCGGGGCTGGGGCGACCTATCCCTACGGCAAGGACCCCCATGACAGCAATATCCGCATCGCTCCCACCTACCCGTCCCAGGAGGATCTGCGCACAGCGATGGAGATATTTGCCCTGTGCGTCAAGCTGGCGTCCGTTGACAAGCTGCTGGGAAAGGAAGCGGCCGGCTGATTCTGGCGGCGCATAAAGGGAAAGATGCGCCGAACGGCAGGGCTGAATAAATCGACAAGGGCAGGGCAGACCGCGATGGTCTGCCCTGCCCTTATTTGGCGGAGTCATTCAAACTCCGTCATCACGTGGCGGTACCGCTTAGGCAGGTGGCTGGATTGGCATTTGGGATTGATCCGCCCCTCAATGGCAATGGTCTGATAATACTTCCGCCACATGGCCCGGAAGGTCTGCTCCTCTGTTCCGGCGGGGTCCATGCGAAAGTCCTCCGCAGGCAGGAGCTTCCAGCGCCCCAGGTGGGAGAGGAACAGCTCGTGATGGGTGCGGTCATAGAGCGCCAGCCGTTCCCCGGAGTACCGTTCTGCAAAATGGGGGGCCAGCAGGGGCAGCACCCGGTTTTTCGGCTCAATCTCGCCCACCAGGAAGCCGTCCAAATCGGAAAAGCGGACAAAGCCCTTCAAATGGTCCCACTCCGTCCACATCTTTGTCAGCGCGAGGTTTACCCTGGCGATCACCGGGTCGCTCAAATCCAGCCGCACCCGGTCCCCCTCCCGGAGCCCCCGGCGGATCAGGGCCAGCAGATCCAGCTCTTTCTCCGGCAGGCAGGTCAAAAATCCCCGGGCGATCATTTTTTGAAATTCAGGGGACACCCGCTTGGCCAGGGCGCTATAGAGCCGTCTGGCCCTGCCTTGGTCTGGGGCAGGCTCCCGCGTCTCCCAGAGCGTCGCGCCGCCGCCGGACAGCAGAAACGCCGCAGGCTCTATGTTACCCTCCATCGCGTCCCAAACGCAGGTCAAAAACCCGGCAAAGGTGCCGTCATACCGATATGCGATCATCATCAGCCCACATTTCCGTCAAACAGGGATAGCTGCTGCCAGCCTTCCCGGCCCGGTTCCGCCTGCTCCAGGCCGGCCAGGCGGCGGTAAACGCTGTCCCGGCCAAACCGCAGGCCGGGCAGCATCCGGCCCGAGCAGGTGATGAAATACTGCGCGCGCTTCATCACAATGCCCAGCCGTTTCAGCCCCTCAAAGGAAACCGGGCCATACCGCCGGGCGGTGACAATCCTTTTTGCCCCCCGGACGCCAATGCCGGGCACCCGCAGGATGGCCTCATAGTCCGCCCGGTTTACGTCCACCGGGAAAAACTCCGGGTGGCGCAGGGCCCAATCGCTCTTAGGGTCCAGGGCGGCGTCGAAGTTGGGGTGGCTGTCGTCCAGGATCTCCTGGGCGCTAAAGCCATAAAAACGCATCAGCCAGTCCGCTTGGTACAGCCGGTGCTCCCGCAGCAGGGGGGGCTTGAAGCCGGCCGGGGCGGGCAGGCTTTTGTGCTGGGACACCGGCATATAGGCGGAGAAAAATACGCGTTTCAAGCGGTACTTCCGATAGAGCACATCTGTCAGGGACAAAATGTGCAGGTCGCTCTCAGGGGTGGCCCCCACGATCATCTGGGTGGACTGCCCCGCCGGGGCAAACCGGGGCGCGTGGCGGTAGAGCCTCAGCTCCGCCTTGGACTGGGCCGCCCCGTCCCGGATCTGGGCCATGGGCTTGAGGATGGCGGCTTTGGTTTTGTCAGGGGCCAGCAGCCGGAGGGATGCCTCCGAGGGCAGCTCGATATTGACGCTCAGCCGGTCCGCCAGCAGCCCCAGCTGGTAGGTAAGCCCTGGGTCCGCCCCCGGGATAGCCTTGGCGTGGATGTAGCCGTTGAACCGGTATTCTGTGCGCAGAAGGCGCAGCGTCTCAATCATCCGCTCGGTGGTATAATCGGGACTTTTCAGCACCGCAGAGGACAAAAACAGCCCCTCAATGTAGTTTCTCCGATAAAATTGTATGGTCAGCTCCGCCAGCTCCCGCGGGGTGAAGGCCGACCGGGGCACGTCGTTGGAGCGGCGGTTGACGCAATAGGCGCAGTCGTAGCAGCAGTGGTTGGTATAAAGCACCTTCAGCAGGGAGACGCACCGCCCGTCGGCGGAAAAGGTGTGGCAGCAGCCGGAATTGGTGGCGGTGCCAATACTCCCCAGCTTCCCGCCCCGTACCACCCCGCTGGAGGTGCAGGCGGCATCATATTTGGCGGCGTCGGCCAGAATTGTCAGCTTGTCCATGACCTCCACAGAATTTACCTCCCGGCGAGTGGGTGTCCCACAAAATCAAACGTTTGTCCCTCTTATTATAGTACAAACGATTGATTTGTCAAGCTCTATTTTTGTGCCGAACAGGAAAATGGAGAGATGGGTTTTTGCCGGTCAATAAGGGGGCGGTGTCCGGCTTAACGGCATCGGACATTTTGGTTGACAACGTAAACCAGTTGTGCTATCATAGGACTACAATGTAAACTAAACGGGGAGGAATAAATATGGAAGCCAAAAAGGATACGGCGGGCGTCAAGCTCACCTCCAGCGAGTGGAGCGTGCTCACTTGCCTGTGGGAGGACAGCCCCCGCACGGTGATGCAGCTGGTGGCGGCGCTGGGGGAGCAGGTGGGCTGGGCCAAGAGCACCACCATCACCACCCTTCGCCGAATGGAGGAAAAGGGCTTGGTCCGGGTGGAGCCGGGGGCCCGCGGCAAGCTGTACGCCCCGGCGGTGGAGCGGGAGCGGGCCGTCACCGCCGAGACCCATAGCTTTTTGGACCGGGTGTATCAGGGCAGCGTAGGAATGATGATGAGCGCCATGGCCAAACGCCAGGAGCTGTCCCGGGACGAGGTGGCCGAGCTGCGCTCCATCCTGGATCAGATTGAAAGGGGGGGGAAGATATGACGCTGATGCTGCTGGAGTGGGTGTTTACCTCCATATTTCTCATTTCCGTGGTGCTGGCCCTGCGCTTCGCGCTGGGAAAGCGCATCAGCGCCCGTATGCGCTACGCGCTGTGGGCGGTGGTGCTGGTGCGGCTGCTGGTGCCGGTGCAGCTGTTCACCTCCCCCATTGCCGGAGTGTGGGTATTCACCGAGACCCGCATGGAACAGGGCGTGGCGGATCTGCCCCCGGCGCTCACCGCGCCCGCTGCGGACACCGCCCCGGAAGACGGGATAACCGGCCTGCCTGTCACGGAGCTGACGCCGGGAATGGCGCCAACCCTCCCCGGCCCCCCTGCGCCGCCGGACGCGCCGGAGCCCCCTGCCGCCCCCGATTTCACCAGGGCCCAGGCTTGGCTGGGCTGGACGTGGCTGGGGGGAAGCGGGCTGGCGGTGCTGGTCCTGCTGCTGTCCAATCTGCGCTTTTATGGGAAGCTGCGCCGGAGGCGGGTCCTCTTGGAGGGAGCGGACTGCCCGCTGGCGGTGTATGAGGCGGCGGGGCTGCCCTCCCCCTGCCTGTTCGGCATTGTCCGCCCGGCGGTATACGTCACCCCTGAGGCTGCGGCGGACCCGGCCATGCTCCGCCACGTGCTGGCCCACGAGTACACCCATTTCCGCCAGGGCGACCACATCTGGAGCCTGCTGCGGTGCGCCGCCCTGGCCGTCCACTGGTGGAATCCTCTGGTGGGGCTGGCGGTGGGGCTGAGCCGGCGGGACGGTGAGCTGGCCTGCGACGAGGGGGCCCTCAAACGTCTGGGGGACGGGGAGCGGGCCGCCTATGGCGGCACCCTGCTGTCCCTGGTCACCGCGCGGCCCGGCCCGGGCGACTTGTTCCGGTGCGCCACCACCATGACGGGGGACAAAAAGAGCCTCAAGGAGCGCATTACCCGCATTGCCCAGGCCCCCAGGCGGTGGCTGTGGGCGGCGGTGGCCGTGGTGCTGGCCACGGCTCTGGCCTGCCTGTGCGCGTTTGGGTCGGTGGAGGAGCCGGAAGATGAGCTTGTCTGGCCCTACGGTGTGAGCGAGATGACGTATGTCCGGGACGCGGGCGGCTTTGGCGGGGACTTTACCATCACGCTGCGGCAGGACGGCGGCTTCAAATACTACGAGGGCCTTCTGAGCAGCTACATCGGCAGTGGGACCTGGACCCGGGAGGACGGCGTGATCTGCCTGGCCGACGAGGTGCTGAAGGACAGCGCAGGGATACGGCGCCACTATTTCACGCTGGAGGACGGCGATCTGATCTTCCGGGCGGAGGGGTCCGCGGCGTTTATGTACTTGGATGTGGAGGACGGGGAGCGGTTTTCCCGCCGGGCGGATGAAACGGACGATCTGCGCTTTGCCATCAATGAAAACGATCTCGTGGATATCACGGGCACGGTGCTGGGCATGACTTTGGAGCCGGGGACATACTGGCAGGCCACTGGCGCCCCCGCCAACACCCTCACCATGCCCTACGCGCCCTTTACCGACGGTATCAAGGGCTCTATCTTGGCCTATTGGGAGGACGGGAACCGCGAAGCGGTCACGATCAATACCAGCATGATGGCCGCGGCCAGCAGCCATCACCCCAGCGGCTACTGGGTGTTCACTGTAGACCTGTCCGGGGAGACTGGTGTGGTAGCACAGATAACCCCTCAGACTGGGACTGCCCCTGAGGGGAAGGAGATCAGAATGTACCCCGCGTCCATCTCCGACGAGGAGGCCGTGGCCGTGGGCCGGCTGGCCGCCCGGCTGATGACCGCGGCGGAGGAGTGGTATAACAACCACAAGACCCCGGAGGTGGAGACCGCTTTTGACACTGCCGGAGTGCCCCAGGATGTGCTGGACGCCGCCAAAGCCCATGCGGCCGCCCAGTTCCAGGCCGACGTGCCCGGGGGCGTGCTCACCACCTGGGGCGAGAGCTACAACGAGGAGACGGAGCGGTGGGAGCCGGCGCTGTTGGCCAAGGCGGTGCCCTTTGACCGGGTGCGCATCAAGAGCATGGAAGGTCCATACCTTTACACCGTGCAGGCCGGCGGCGAGGAGGTGGAGACGGAGATTTGGCGGCTGATCTGCGAGTACCACACCACCGAGCCGGAATTCGCGGTGAACCTGCTGGCCGGGGGAATGAGCCTGGACGGCGGGGGCTGGATGAACTTTTACGGCAGCGGGCTGAGCTACCTCATTTTCACCGGCGAAGGGGACAGCAGGACGGCCACCCCCCTCTGGGTCCAGGCCGAGATCGGCTCGGTGGGCTTCCGCAACGCCGTGCTTGACGCCCTGGAAGCGGTGGGCTTGAACGCGGATGAGCGCTATGAGAACGCGGACAGCATCTACGGCGAAGACGGCGGGATGCGCACCACCGACCTGGACCGGGACGGCGTGGAGGAGCGGGTTCAGATATGCGACATCGTGGCGGACGGCAGGGCGGTGGGCCAAAGGGTGGAGCTCTGGGAGGGGGAGAATCTGCTCTTTTCCGAAGAGGGATATTTCGTCCACCCGGGCTATAACGCCCTGTTCCTGTGCAAGGAGTACGGCAGGGAGTACCTGCTGCGCTATCACCCCACCATGTACCAGGGGAGGTGCAGCTATTCCTTCCAGCTGTTTACCCTGTCCCAAACCGGGGAGGAGATCACCGCCCGGGAGGGGACAGTGGAGTTTGATATCAACTTCCAGTCCACGCTCCACGAAAAATTCTTCCCTGAGGGCATCGCCGACTTTATGGACGTTGTGAACACCCTGCTGTCGGGCAGCGTGCAGCTGCTCAACACCGACGAGTACCTGGCGGATACCTTTGAAAAGGAGGGGCGGCTGTACGACAGCCTGTGGTGGCTGGACGCCTCTTCCGAGGAGGGGTTTGTCCGCGACCCGGCCAAGTCCCTGCGGGAAAACCTGCTGGCCTTCCAGGCGGCCATGGAGAGGCAGTGACAGGCCGGAGAGCCGGGGAGGGCGGCGGCCTTCAAACCGGCGGCGCGGGGCAGGCGGAGGCCGCACCGTTTGAATAAGCCTGCGGGCTGCAGGGAAAAATGAATGAAAATTTTTCGGGCTTTCAGACGCGGATTCCGTGGGGCGCTTTTGAATGGCCAGGGCCGCCGCGGCACTGCCCCGGCGGCCCTCCCATGCCCGTCCCGGAACATAAGACCGCCCCAGGAAAACGAATGTATGTGAAGGGAGGGCTCTTTATACGGCCCGAATTGGATGGGGTTATGGAAAAAACGAACAACTTCACTAATTGAGGGTGAAAAAACAGCGCTGGTTTTTAGCGTTTTTACAGAAAAAAGAAAAAATGCAGGCTTATCATTGAAAAGTTGCGCGGAGTATACTAAAATAAACGGTAAGTTCAACCGGGGGTTTCATGGTTCTCCGGCCCGCAGTCCAACGCAAAATCGGTCGGGCGCAAGGGCCGGCCCTTGCGCCCCCTTTTGGTTGCCCCAAAAGGGGAGCACGCTTCATTTTCCATCAGGAGCGGAGCTCCCTTTTTCCAGACTGAGGGGGTTTATTCGAGCAAAGTGTGAAAGCGCCCCCGCCGCCCCGCTTCGGGGCCTGATCTACGGTCGATAGCCGCCGCAGTCCTCCCCAAAAGGGGAGGCCGGAGGAGGTTATGGATAAATCATTCAAGGAGGAAGAGTAAATATGAAGAAGTTTCTTGCGCTTCTGCTGGCGGCCGTGATGTGTCTTGGCCTTCTGGCCGGCTGCGGTCCCAAGGAAACCGGCGAGAGCAATCCCCCCGCCGACAACAGCACGGCCCCCTCGGAGGCTCCATCTGGGTCTCAGGAGGTCTTTGAGAACAAGGTGATCCTGGGCGACGTCACCGAGCTGTCCGGCGATTTCCGTTATCCCGGCTGGGGCTCCAGCTCCGTGGGCGCGTCCGACCAGGGAGTCTGGTTCCTGACCAGCGGCCTGTCCACCATGGAGTCCGACCAGGGCGGCGCCTACCAGTGGAGCCAGACCGTGGTCAAAAGCCATGAGGAGACCGAGAACGACGACAGCACCTGCACCTACACCATTGAGATTTATGACGACCTGAAGTTCAGCGACGGCAGCCCCGTCACCGCCAAGAACTACCTGGCCTACGTTCTGAGCTTCTCCACCCCCGTGGCCCAGGGCACCAACCACTCCGGCATGAATGGCCAGGCCCTGGTGGGCTTTGAGGACTTCAACGCCTACACCGGCCCCGGCTCCGAGACCGGCACCAAGGAGTTCTCCGGTGTGCGCCTGCTGGGCGACTACACCTTCTCCCTGACCGTCTCCAGCGACTACTACCCCTCTTACTTTGCCTACACCAATGGCGCCGTGCAGCCCTACGTCCTGGAGCAGTGGCTGGGCAAGGACGTTGATATCATGGACGACGGCAACGGCTGCTACCTCACCGACAACTACTATGAGATGAACGGCGAGGACTACGTGAAGGCCGCCGAGATCCTGGGCAACCGCTACAACCTGGACATCCCCTACAGCGGCCCCTATGTGGTGTCCGAGTGGGGCGAGGGCACCAGCCAGGCGGTCATGACCATCAACCCCGAGTATAAGGGCAACTTCGAGGGCCAGAAGCCCTCCATCGAGACCATCGTCTACAGCAAGATCATTGAGGAGACCCAGGTCGCCCAGCTGACGGGCGGCGAGATCGACGTGCTGGGCCAGGTCACCGGCGGCGACGCCACCAAGGCCGCCCTGGCCGTGGTGGACGGCGAGAAGTTCGTGGAGACCCACTACCAGCGCGCGGGCTACGGCAAGATCCAGTTTGACTGCGACTTCGGCCCCACCATGTTCAAAGAGGTTCGTCAGGCCGTGGCTTACCTGCTCAACCGCAACGAGTTCTGTCAGACTTTCACCGGCGGCTACGGCGTGGTGGTGGACGGCCCCTACAGCCCCGACTTCTCCATGTGGCAGGCCGTGCAGGATGAGATCGAGCTGACCGACTACTCCTTCTCCCCCGACACCGCCGTGAAGGTGCTGGAGGAGGGCGGCTGGATCTATAACTCCAAGGGCGAGCCCTACGAGCCCGGCCAGACCGGCGTGGACGCCGTCCGCTATAAGAAGCTCACCGCCGAGGAGGCCAACGCCGCCTCCGGCGACGGCACTGCGGACGTGAACAAGAACTACGCCTCCGTGGCCAACACCGACGGCGTGACCTACAAGACCGTGGAGGTCAATGGCGAGTACTATATGCCCCTGGCCATCAACTGGTTCGGCAGCCAGCCCAACAGCGTCACCGACCTGCTGACCACCACCCTGTCCAACAGCAGCGATCTGGCCGCCGCCGGCATGGTCATCCGCTCCACCACCGGCGACTTCACCCTGCTCCAGGGCAATATCTACCGCGAGGCGTCCTACGGCTACGAGGGCACTCCCACCTACGGCATGTACAACCTGGCCACCGGCTGGCCCAGCGCCGTGTATGACCAGTCCTACAACTGGTCTCTGGACCCCAAGTACTTCCCCTACTCCGCCAACAAGGTGCTGGACGAGTACGACAAGGCGTTCCCCTATGACCAGAAGGCGGAGAAGCTGAGCTACGAGGAGGCCGTGGAGGCTTCCGGCGACAAGCTGGGTATGGATTACCTGTCCATGGCCATGATCTTCAATGCCACCACCGAGGACGAGTATAACCACTGGTGGATGGGTTATATTGAGCGCTGGAACGAGCTCATGCCCGACATCCCCCTGTACTCCAACTACTACTACGACGTATACAACGCCAAGATCGAGAACTTCGAGACCTCTCCGTTCTTCGACCAGGACCGCGCCATCCTTTACGCCAACGTGAAGGGGTTCTAAGCCGCAAAAAATTTGCTTAGCAGGGAATAGGCAAGACAATGGATGGGGCAGCCAGCCGCAGGGTTCGGCTGCCCCATCCCCGTTCCCGCGCCGCAGCAAGAAGGGAAGTGCGATATGGGAAAATATATAATAAAGCGTTTGGCGTATATGCTGGTCGTGCTGATAATCCTCTCCTTTATCATGTTCTTAGTGTACTCCATCATCCCCTTTGACCGGGCTGTGGCGGAGGCGGACACCTATAAGCAGAGCTTGAAAAACAATCCCAACGCCCCGCAGCTGTACGCGGCGAAGATCGAGCAGCTGCGCCGGGAGCTGGGCACCGACCAGAACGTATTCGTGCGGTACCTGGGCTGGATTGGCCTGGGGCCCATCAACGGCAAGTATAACGGCATTTTGCAGGGCAATTTCGGCTACAGCTACGAGTATAACCGGCCGGTCACCCAGGTGCTGGCCCGGCCCATGCAGAACACCGTGTTCATCAACATTTTTGCAACCATACTGGGGTTGGGCATCACCATAACCCTGGGCATCCTGTGCGCCACCCGCCGGGGCAGCCGGCTGGATACGGGCGTGCAGGTGGCCACCATCGTGGGCTACAGCATCCCCAGCTTCATCGTCGCCATTGTGTTTATCTGGGTGTTCGCCATCAAGCTGGGCTGGTTCCCGGTGTCGGGCATGAAGACGCCGGGGTCCAATTACACCGGATTACAGGAGTTCAAGGACAGGATGTATTATATGCTCCTGCCGCTGATTGCCATGACCTTCGCCTCCCTGGGCGGCATGACCCGGTACACCCGGGCCGCCATGAGTGAGGCGCTGAGCCTGGACTGCATCCGCACCGCCCGGGCCAAGGGCCTGCGGGAGCGGGTGGTGGTGTACAGCCACGCCTTCCGCAACGCGCTGATCCCCATCATCACGCTGGTGATCGGCTGGTTTACCGGGATTTTTAGCGGTTCCATTGTGATTGAGAATATTTTCGGCCTGAACGGCGTGGGCCGCATCTATATCGAAAGCCTGAGCAAAAAGGATTTTGAGGTTGTGCTGCTGCTTCAGATGTTCTATGTAATTCTGGGGCTGGTGGGTAACCTGGTGGTGGACCTGGCCTACGGCCTGGCCGACCCGCGCGTGCGCGTAAACAAGTAAGGGGGCGGGACGTTATGAGTGAAAAGAATAGTTCCGCAAAGAAGGGCTTTGCCCCTCTGCGCTGGGTGAGCCGGATGTTCAGGGGCTCCTACAGCGAGATAAAGGACGAGCGCTACGACAGCCCCTCCAAGCAGGCGGTAAAGCGGTTCTTCCGCAAGCCGCTGGCCACCGGCTCGGTGATTGTGCTGGTGGGAATGTTCCTGTTTGTGTTCATCGGCTCCGCCCTGGCGCCGGTGGATCTGACCGAGACGGGCAGCGAGATGCTGCACACCAACATGGCCCCCACCCAGAGCCTGATGAAGTTGCCCGAGGGCATGAAGGACGGCGCGCTGGATATCTCCTCCCGCGGCACCTTCACCATCGGCGTGGACACCGAGGGGCAGGTATCCATGTGGGGCTACTATTTCAACACCTCCGGCGACCCCGCCCGGGATGTGATGAAGATCCCCGAGGCGGTGAAGAACAGCAAAATCGTCCATGTGGCCGCGGGCTCCGACCATTGCGTGGCCATCTCGGAGGACGGGCACGTGTATTGCTGGGGCGAGATGGACAACGGCCAGTACGGCCATGACGGCTCCATGATTATGTCCGCCCGCAAGCAGCCGGAGGAGCTGATGGGGGACAATACCATCGACGCCTCCGCCGTGCGGCAGCTGATCTGCGGCAACCAGGTGACCGCCATCCTCATGGACGACGGCACGCTGTACGCCTGGGGTAACGACGGCTTGGCCGCCACCAACCTGTCCTCCGTCATCAAGCACGGCAAGCAGGTGGGCAAGCTGGAGAAAATCGTGTTCACCAACGACGGCATCTACGGCATTGATGAGTACGGCGATTTTGTCTACGGCAAGAGCACCAAATACAATATCGTCACAGTCCAGGACGAGAACGGCAAGAACATGACCATGGATCTGTTTGAGTACCTGGGTGACCGCAAGCTGGTGGACATTGCCGCCACCGGCGGCGCCCTGGCGCTGGTCACCGACGACGGCGAGATCGTCATGTCCGGCATGAAGGACCCCATGCCCCAGCTGATGGACGATGAGGACGCCGTCGCCGTCAGCGGCGGCACCCGGCACTTTACCCTGCTCACCGACAAGGGGCGGGTATACGCCTGGGGGCAGAACTACCGCAACCAGTGCAATGTGCCCAACTCTCTGAAGCAGGAAGGCGCGGCGGATTCCGTGATCACCAGCGGCTTCCAGAACTATGCCTTCAAGGACGGGAGCTTTGTGGGCAGCTGGGGGCTGAAGGGCTATATCATGGGCACCGACGAGATGGGCCGCGATGTGTTCAACCGCATTGTAAACGGCGGCAAGATGACCATGACCATCGGCGCGGTGGCCGTCATCATCTCCACCGTCATCGGCGTCATTGTGGGCTGTATCTCCGGCTATTTCGGCGGCATTGTGGATATGCTGCTCATGCGTATGTGCGAGATCGTGGGGGCCATCCCCTTCCTCCCCTTTGCGTTGTGCCTGTCGGCCATCTTCCAATCCACCGATATCCATGAGGACACCCGGATCTTCATCATCATGATTATCCTGGGCGTGCTGAGCTGGGCGGGCCTGGCCCGGCTGGTCCGCGGCCAGATTCTGGCCGAGCGTGAGAAGGAATTTGTCACCGCGGCCCGGTCCATGGGCGTGAAGGAGGGGCGCATCGCCTTCTTCCACATCCTGCCCAATATCGTGTCCGTCATTTTGGTGACGGTCACCCTGGACTTTGCCAGCTGTATGCTCACCGAATCCAGCCTGTCCTACCTGGGCTTCGGCGTGCAGCTGCCCCGGCCCACCTGGGGCAATATGCTCAACGGCTCCCGCAGCGCGCTGGTCATTGAGTCCTTCTGGTGGCGCTGGCTGTTCCCGGCGCTGTTCCTGTCCATTGTCGTCATCTGCATCAACACCATCGGCGACACCCTGCGCGACGTGCTCGACCCGAAATCGGAGGTGGAGAAATAATGGCGGATATGCTCCTTGAGGTCAAAAACCTCCACACCTATTTCAGAACCAGAAGCGGCACCGTCAAGGCGGTGAACGACGTATCCTACAGCCTGGAGCCGGGCAGGACCATCGGTATCGTGGGTGAGTCGGGCTCGGGCAAGTCGGTATCGGCCATGAGCATCCTGCGCCTGCTGGACGCCAACGGCTATATCGACTCCGGCGAGATTATCTTTGAGGGCAAGGATCTGACCAAGCTGCCCATGGAAGATATGTACCACATTCGGGGCAACGCCATCTCCGTCATCTTCCAGGAGCCCATGACCAGCCTGAACCCGGTGTTCACCGTCAAGCGCCAGCTGTCCGAGCCCTTTATGGTCCACCAGGGCATGAACAAAAAGCAGGCGGCGGAAAAGAGCCTGGAGATGCTCCGCGCGGTGCAGATCCCCAACCCCGAGGCGGTGCTCAACCAGTATCCCCACCAGCTGTCCGGCGGTATGCGCCAGCGGGTGATGATTGCCATGGCCCTGGCCTGCCGGCCCAAGATTCTCATCGCCGACGAGCCCACCACCGCTCTGGACGTGACCATCCAGGCCCAGATCCTCCGGCTGATGAACGAGCTGCAGGAGGAGAACGGCACCTCCATCATTTTCATCACCCATGATTTGGGCGTCATCAACGAGATGGCGGACGACGTGGCCGTTATGTACTGCGGCCAGGTGGTGGAAAAGGCCAGCGCACGGCTCATCTTTGCCGACTGCGCCATGAGCCACCCCTACACCGAGGGGCTGATGTTTTCCATCCCCCGGCTTGACGCCATCCACACCCGGATCGAGCCCATACCAGGGGCGGTGCCCCACCCGCTGGATCTGCCCAAGGGGTGTAAGTTCGCCCCGCGGTGCAAATACTGCACGCAGAAGTGTATCGAGGAGGAGCCCGGCCTGGTGGACGTGGGCGGCGGCCAGCTCATCCGGTGCTTCTATCCCGAAAAGGAGGTGAGGTGCAGTGAAGAGCACAAAAAAATTACTGTCAATCAGTAATCTGAAAAAATACTTCCCCGTGGCCAAGAGCTCCATTTTCCAAAAGGAGCAGCTGTACGTCCGGGCCAACGAGGACATCTCCATTGACATCTACGAGGGCGAAACCGTGGGCGTGGTGGGTGAGAGCGGCTGCGGCAAGTCCACCTTGGGGCGTGTGCTCCTCCAGCTCTATCCCCAGACCGCCGGTACTACCATGTATTACGGCTCCACCCTGGACGCCACCACCCCCAAATATGTGATCGACACCCTGCGCCGCCTGGATCACTATAAGGCCAAGCTGGCGAAGGCCAGCGAGAAGGCCGCCGAGCTGAGCAAAAAGGTAGTGGACGCCGGCGGGGAGGAAAACGCCGATTTTTACCTGCTCCAGGACCGTAACCTGGCCCTGTGCGACGAGCAGACCTGCCTGATGCACATCGTCACCATCCTGGGCGGCTTCTTTGCCAAGGACGAGGGCGGCAAGGGCCGGGAGTTGATGGAAAGGGTCTACCACGAGAACGTGAAGCGCAATAAGCTCGTGGATAAGCGGGCGGAAATCAGCGTTGAGTACGAGCTGTGCGCCGGCAAGGGGGAGAGCCAGAAGGCCGCCGGGCTGAAGGCGAAGCTGGATGAGCTGGACGGTCAGATCGCCGTTTACGACCAGAGCACCGCCGCCTGCCAGCGGGAGCTGGACGACCTGCGGGCCCGGAACGCCGGGGACCCGGAGTTCGCCAAGTATGAGGCCATGCGGGATGGCGGCATCGACCTGGCCCGCCTGGAGTACAGCGAGATGCGCCTGCTGCGCAAGGATTTGCAGATCATCTTCCAGGACCCCTATTCCAGCCTGAACCCCCGCATGACCATCGGCCAGATCATTGAGGAGGGCCTGCTCACCCACAACTTCTACCGCAAGGGCTCCAAGCAGATGGAGGAGCATATTCTGTCCACCATGGGCGAGTGCGGCCTTCAGGACTATATGGTTAACCGCTATCCCCACCAGTTTTCCGGCGGCCAGCGCCAGCGCGTGGCCATCGCCCGGGCGCTGGTGGTAAAGCCCAAGTTCATCGTGTGCGACGAGTGTGTGTCCGCGCTGGACGTGTCCATCCAGTCCCAGATCATCAACCTGCTCCAGGAGCTGAAGGAGAGGCAGAACCTGACCTATATGTTCATCTCCCACGACCTGTCGGTGGTGCGCTATATCTCCGACCGGATCTGCGTGATGTACCTGGGCAATATCGTGGAGCTGGCCGATGCCGAGACCATCTTCCAGGATCCCCGGCACCCCTACACGGTGGCGCTGCTCTCCTCCATTCCCACCACGGACCCGGGCAGCCTGGAGAAGGAGCGCATCCTGCTGGAGGGCAATATCCCCAGTCCCATCAGGCCCCCCGCCGGTTGCAAGTTCCATACCCGGTGCTATATGGCCTGCGACAAGTGCAAGCGGGTGCCGCCCCCCCTGCGGGAGATTGAGCCCGGCCACTTCCTGGCCTGCCACTTCCCCCAGCCCAAGCTGGACGCCGAAGGCAATTACCTGTTTGAGCTGCCCAAGATGGAGCGCAGGTCCAGCCGCAGCTCCAGCGAACCGGCGGAGTAATCCCCGATGATCTGGAGACGGCTGAAGCAGTACGCCGGTGAGCAGGAGGCCAAGCAGCCCCCCGAGGGGGAGCGGGACGAGGTTCACGTCAGCTTCCGGGAGCGGTTGGTCATGGTGCTGACCGCCTACGCGGTGATTGTCCTGCCCTGTCTGCTGGTGCTCATCGGGCTGAGCCTGCTGGCCTGCTGGCTGTTTGGCCTGCTGTGAAGGATGAGACCTTTAACGGCCCCGCCTTTCCGACAAACGGAAGGGCGGGGCCGGTTTTTTGACCCTATGTGGGCTGCCCTGCCGCAGGATGGACCGGGGCAGCCTGGAGGAGATTACCCAGGAGGCAAGAGGGTAACGGCTCAGCATAAACGGGGCCCCGGCGCGTGCACGCCGGGGCCTCGTCCTCTGTTTTTGGGTTAATGGTCACTCCTGGGGCAGGAAATCCTCCCGCATGGGGTTGAAGATGTCCAGCAGAACACCCGCCTCCAGGCAGGTGCAGCCATGAACTACGCCGTCGGTTTTCAGCAGGGTGTCCCCGGGGCCGACCTCGTGGGTCTCCCCGTCGATGGTGAAGGCAAAGCGCCCGCTGGCCACATAGGTGATCTGGGTGTGGGGATGGCTGTGGGCGGGGCCCACGGCGCCCTGCTCAAAGTGATTTTCCACGCACATGAGCTGGCTGTTGTAGGCCAGCACCCGGCGGGTGACGCCCGGCCCGGCGTCCTGGGCCAGGGCGTCTTTATGGAAGACCCAGCGCTGGTCTTGCTTGGTGAACATAGATTGACCTCCTTACAGCGGTTATTTGAAGTACTGGGGATAGGCGGCCCGGATGGCGGCCGCGTCGATCTTATAACGGTTGAGGTGCTTCTCCATCAGCAGCCGGGCGGATTTAGGGTCCCGGCGGGCGATGGCGGCGGTAATCTGCTTGTGGTCCTGGACGATTTTCAGGTTCTTCACCGACGAGAGGGCCATGCTGCGCACCCGGTCGAAGTGGATGGAGATATTTTCCATCAGGGAGTAAATCTGGGACTTCTTGGCGATCTCAAACAGGATGCCGTGAAATTGGTTGTCCAGGTCCATGAGCTGGCTGGAATAGAAATTTTCCAGGTAGAGGTCCTGAAGCCGGATGTTCTGGTTCAGCCGCTCCAGGTCCAGGGAGGTGGCCATCTCGCAGTCCAGCTCCACCACGGCGCACTCCAGAAGATTGCGCATGAAGCGGGACTCGTCCACCATGTCATAGTCGATGAGGGGGATGGTGCTTTTTTTCTGGGGCTGTATGTCCACGATTTTCACCTTGGACAGCTCGATGAGGGCCTCCCGCACGGGGGTGCGGGACAGGCCCATCTCGGCGGCCAGCTCGTTTTCGCTGATCTGGCTGCCGGGGGGGAGCTCCAGGTTGATGATGTTTTCCTTGATGGTGCGCAGGGCGTAGTCTCCGCCGGATTCCCGGGGAAGACGCTCTAGCAATTTCATTGGGGTCGCCTCCACTGTATCTCCAGTATGCCAAAATATTTGCCCAGGCGCCGAGACTTGTATACCGGGGGATACAAATTCCAAGGCAGGGCGGACCGTGTCAGCGGCCCAGGTAATGTTCCAGCGTGGCCCGGACGGCCCCGGGGCCCGCCAGCATCTCCCGCAGCATTCCGCCGATCCTGCCGGCCAGGCCGGCGCGGCACAGGTCGCCGGCAAAGAGAGCGGGGTTGGACAGGATGGGGGCCAAGACCTGGTCGGACGCGCTTTCCGGCTCGCCCAGGCTGACGGCGGAGAGCTGCTGCTGCAGGGTGTCCAGCATGGGGTCGCTGCTGCACGCCATGGGCCGGCCCTGGTCGTCCACCGCCAGCAGGTAGCGCAGCCACCCCGCAATGGCCAGGGGGATATAGGTCAGGCCGGTCACGTCCAGATCGGGCCGGGCGGCGTAGCTCTTAATGGTCTCGCCGAAGCGGATGGGCACCTTCTGGCTGGTGTCGGTGGCGATGCGCTGGGGCATGTCGGGGATGAAGGGGTTGGGGAGCCGCTGGTCGATGACCTCGTGGATGAAGTCCATGGGGCTGAGGATTTTGGGGTCGACAACCACAGGAATGCCCTCGTCGTAGCCGATTTTTTCCACCAGGGCCTTGAGCTGGGGGTCCTTCATCTCGGCGGCAATGGACTCATAGCCCAGCAGGCAGCCGAACACCGCAAGGGCGGTGTGGAGCGGGTTGAGGCAGGTGGTAACCTTCATTTTCTCCGTCTTGTTCACCGTGTCCCGGTCGGTCATGTACACGCCCGCTCGCTCCAGGGGGGGCCTGCCGTTGGGGAAACGGTCCTCCACCACCAGGTATTGGGGCCGCTCGGCGTTGACAAAGGGGGCGATAAAGGTATTTTTAGAGGTGACGATGGGGGCCATGTCCTCCACGCCCAGGCCGGACAGCGCCTCCTCCACCACCTTGGCGGGGCGGGGGGTGATCTTATCGATCATGGACCAGGGGAAGGAGACCTTACTCTCGTTGGCCACCCACACAGCGAATTCGGGGGTGATATAACCCCGGTCCAGCCACTGCTCCACCACGGCCATGACGCTGGCGCGCAGCTTTTCCCCGTTGTGGGAGCAGTTGTCCATGCTCACCATGGCGATGGGCGCGCCGCCCGCCTGGAAGCGCTCCCAAAGCAGGGCGGTGGTCATGCTCATGGCGTGGGAGCAGCCCTCCGGGCCGTTATCAAAGTCGGCTTGGACCACGGGGAAGAACTCCCCGGCGATGTTGGTCAGGGCGTAGCCCTTCTCGGTGATGGTGTAGCTGGCCATTTGCAGAGACGGGCTGCGGAAGATCTCCTTCAGCCGCGCCATGTCCTGGGGATAGGCCGCGCCGGCCCGCAGGCCCTGGGCCACGGAGGCGATAACCTCCTTGTCCATGGAACCGTCGGGCAGCAGGGACACCATCAGGGTCATGTTATCAAAGGGCGTATAGATTTTGTCGATGATGTCGTAGTCAAAGGTGTCGGCGGCCACGATGCCGGTATGGGCCAGACCCTGCTCCAGCAAATCCTGCTGGAGCTTGGCGATGAAGCCCCGGAAGATATTGCCCGCGCCGAAGTGGACCCAGGCGGGGGCCTGCTCCGTCCCGGCCCGCATGGCCTCCCAGTGGAAACTGGGCAGTCTGATCCCCGCCTGCTCCCAGGCGGCCCGGTCCCGAATGCCCGCGCAGCTTAATTTCATGGTATGACCTCCTGCCTTTCAGGACAGGGCGCACCAAGCCGTAACACGGCGGTGCGCCCTGCTGTTTATGTTATCGCAGTAAAATATTTGACAGACCGGCTACAACAGGCTTATAGTCGTCAAAAATCTTGGGGATGATAAGGGACACATCCTGCCAGTAGGACACCAGCAGCAGGGTGATGATCATGCACACATAGAATGGCAGCGTGGCCTTGACCACCTTTTCCATAGGCCGCTTGGCCACGGCGGAGCCGATGAACAGCACCGCGCCCACAGGGGGGGTGAGCAGGCCGATGCCGCAGTTGAGCACCACCATGATGCCGAACTGGATGGGGTCCAGCTCGCAGAACTGGGTGGCCACCGGCAGCAGGATGGGGGTGGCGATGAGGATGATGGGGGCCATGTCCATGATCATGCCCAGCACCAGCAGAATCACGTTGAGCAGCAGGATGAGCAGAATCTTGTTGTCGGTGATGCCCACGATGGCCTGGGCGGCCAGGTCGGGGACGTGGAGCTTGGTGAGGCAGTCGCCGAACACCGCGGAGGTGGCGATCAGGATCATCACGATGGCCAGGGTGTTGACGCACTCGTCCA
Organism: uncultured Oscillospiraceae bacterium; assembly: GCA_910587255.1. Taxonomy (GTDB): domain Bacteria; phylum Bacillota; class Clostridia; order Oscillospirales; family Oscillospiraceae; genus Enterenecus. The sequence goes on along the minus strand of CAJUKT010000060.1, from coordinate 164,358 downwards.
GGGCCTTCCAAACGCCCTTCCAGTCCACGCCCTTGTACACAAAGACGGAGACAAACAGGGAGTAGATGACCGCGATGGCGGCGGACTCGGTGGCGGTAAATGCGCCGCCCACCACGCCGACCACCACGATGACGATGGCCAGCAGCGCCCAGATGGAGATCCACAGCTGCTTGAGGAAATTGATGATATGGAAGGGCTCGCCCTTGGGATAGTTGCGCTTGACGGAGATGATGTAGGAGCCCACCATCAGCGAAGCGGCCAGCAGGGCGCCGGGCAGATAGCCCGCCAGGAACAGGGAACCCACGGAAATGCCGCCGGCAGTGGTGGCATAGATAACCATGTTGTGGCTGGGGGGCACCAGCAGGCCCTCGCAGGAGGAGGTGATGGTGACGGCGGTGGAGAAGTCGGCGTCGTACCCCTGGTCCACCATCATGGGGATCATGATGGAACCGATGGAGGCGGTGTCCGCCGCCGCGGAGCCGGAAATGCCGCCGAAGAAGTAGGAGGCCACGATGTTCACCATGGCCAGGCCGCCCCGCATCCAGCCCACACAGGCGTTGGCCAGGGCGATGAGCTTATCCGAGATGCCGCCTTTGCCCATGAGCACGCCCATGGTGATGAAGAAGGGCACCGCCATCAGCGGGAAGGAGGAGATGCCCTTCACCATCAGACGGCAGATGGCGCTCAGGCTGTTGCCCATGGTCAGCAGGCACAGTACGGAGGACAGGCCCACGGCATAGGCGATGGGGAAGCGCAAAAAGATCATAAGGGCGAAGCTGCCCAGCAGAACAATAATCGCAAGGGTGTTGGGGTCCATTACGCCGTCGCCTCCCTTTCCTTGATAAAGAATGCCTTGATGTGTTCGTAGAGCGCCTCCAGCTCAAATACGATCATGGCGATGCCCGCCAGGGGAACGGGGAAGTACATCCAGAACCGGGACAGCCAGGGAATGGATTCATAGAAGCCCTTGCTGCCCAGGGTACTGGCGTATTCCCAGCCCACCACCAGCATGATGACGGCCAAGGCCATCACGCCGATGTCGGCGATGACGTTGGACACCTTCACCACGGTTTTGGGGAGCATGGTGTCAAAGGCGGTCATGCGGATGTGGGCCCCGGTGCGGATGGCCAGGGCGGCGGACAGCACCGCCATGTAGGACATGCAGGTCAGCACGATCTGCTCGGTCCAGGCAGGGTCCTTGACCACGGCCAGCCAGCTGAGCATGTCGGGGTAGTTGTTGGACAGCTGCTGGCAGTAACGGCCCAGCACCGCATAGGAGGTGATGAGGATGTCCGCGATCAGCAGCAGCTTGCACAGGAGCATGACGATTTTGTAGGTCATGTCGTAAGCGGGGCGGATTTTATCCAGGGTCGTGAAAATTTTTGGCATGGGGTTCCCTCCCTCTCATATAACAAGCTGGGACGCGGGACTAACCCGCGTCCCAGCTTTGATTGGACGGTGTGCGTTACAAGCTGCCTCAGGGCTTCATGTCCAGAATCTTCTGATACAGGTCGGCCTGCTTGTCGATGGTCTCCTTGATGGCGGGGGCGCTGGAGCAGGCTTCCTGCCAGGGGCCCTTGTCGGTGACCTCCACCACGTTGCAGCCCTCGTCCCGCAGCTGCTGGAGGACCTCGTCCTCAGCGGACTGGGACAGCTCCTGGTTGAACTTCTGGACCTCCTTGCCGGCCTCCATGATGACGGCCTGCTGGGCGGGGGTGAGCTTGGCCCAGGCGGTGTCGGTGATGACGCACTGGATGGCGCCCAGGGTGTGGCCGTCCAGGATCAGGTTATTGGCCACCTCGGGGAAGGCGTTGGACTTGTAGTTGGCGATGGGCTGCTCGGCGGCGTCGCACACGCCGGTGTTCAGGGCGGAGTAGAGCTCACCGAAGGACACCACCGTGGGGGAGGCGCCCAGGCTCTCCACCATGCCGTTCATGATGGGGTCGTTGGACACGCGGATTTTCATGCCCTTCAGATCCTCGATGGAGTTGATGGGCTTGTTGGCGAAGAAGTGACGGAAGCCCTCCTCGCCGTAGAAGATGCCCCGCAGGGGCAGGCCGATCTCCTGGGGCTCGTTGAGGAACTCGGCAGCCAGCTCGCTGTTGGCGAAGGCCCACCAGTGGTCGCGGTTCTCAAAGGTGAAGGGGAGGGAGAGCAGCACGGACTTCTGAGCCTCGTAGCTGGTCAGGGCGAAGGCGGAGATACGGCTCATGTCGATGGAGTCGTCGCCGCCGATGATGGCGTCCAGCACGTCGTTCTCAGAGCCCAGCACGCCACTGGCGCGCACGTCGATGGTGATGGAGCCGCCGGACTTCTCCTCCACCAGGCGCTTGAACTCAGAGGCGGTCTGGCCCACGATGGTGTCCAGGGGGTTGACCTCGGCGTACACCAGGGTCACCTTGGGGTCGTTGGCCACATCGCCCACGTCGGCGGGCTCGTTGGAGTCGGCGGGGGCGGGGGCCTTGCTGCCCTCGGGGGCGCTGCTGTTCTCGCCGCCGGGCTGGCCGCCGCAGGCGGCCAGGCTCATGATCATGAGCAGAGCCAGAACAGCGGACAAGAGCTTCTTCAGTTTCATTTTGACATCCTCCTTAAATTCATGGTGGCATCTTTTGAGATATTGCCTTCCGAAACCCACTGTACCACAAAGAATAAATTTTGTCCACTAGTGTACTAGTAAAAAATGCGGCGTGTTTTTTGTACACAACGTCAAAAATAGCGGGGGCATCTTGCAAAAAGCACAGCCAAATGGTAAAGATGTATAAGAGTGCCTGCCGGAAAGCCCGGCGGGGCCGATTGACCGGGAGGAGGAGCGCGTTATGAAGTCAGGTCCGCTGACCCTGGAGGCCAGGGTCACCCCCGAGGTGTTCCGGGAGTTCGCTTTTTTCGACACCTTCCGCCGGCAGAAGCGCTGGAGAGGGCCGGCGCTGTTCGCCCTCATTATGGGGGGCTTCGCCGCGGTATGCTTTGCCCTGCGGGAGAGCAGGGAGCAGGCGGTTCTCATCGGCACGGTGCTGCTGGTGGTGGGGCTGGGGCTCCCGGCGGCCTATGTGCTGTCCTTTTACCTGTCGGTGCGCCGCAGGGAGAAGGCGCTGAAGGCGGCGGGCTGCCCGGTGGCCTACCTGCTCCGGCTGGAGGAGGAGGGCCTGCATGTGCGCCAGGGGGAGAGGGAGGAGCGTTTCCCCTGGGAGGGGATGGAGGGGGCCTGGCGGCTCAAGCGGTGCCTGTGTGTCTATGTGGAGGGGAGCCGGGCCTATCTGCTCCCCCCGCGGGATGAGGAGGAGGGGGAACGGCTTTGGGCGTTCCTCACCGCCCGTCTGCCCGGAAAAACCTGGGGCTGAGGGTTTTTCGGCGGCAGGTAGCGATATTGCACAAAAAGGGGAGGGCAATTTGTGTGCTTTCTCTAATTGCATTCTAGTATACAAGCTGTATAATAGAGACAGAAGGCTTTCGCAAGCGGGTGATCCCTCGTACAAGCCCGCCCGATACCACCCAGTTTATTATTTTATGGAGGGATGCACATATGAACAGTACGCTTCAAAGGGTCTATGAGATCGGCATTATTCCCGTCATCGCCATTGAGGACGCCGCCCAGGCGGTCCCCCTGGCCCGGGCCCTGGCGGACGGCGGGCTGCCCGCCGCCGAGGTCACCTTCCGTACCGCTGCGGCGGAGGACGCCATCCGCGCCATCGTCAGGGAAGTGCCCGAGATGCTGGTGGGGGCGGGCACGGTGCTCACCTGTGAGCAGGCCGACCGGGCCATGGCCGCCGGCGCCAGCTTCATCGTGGCCCCCGGCTACGACCCCAGCGTCACCCGGCACGTGATGGATAAGGGGGGCATCATGATGCCCGGCACCGCCACCGCCGGAGAGATGCAGCAGGCCATGAACCAGGGCTGCGAAATGCTGAAGTTCTTCCCTGCCGAGGCCAACGGCGGCGTGTCCATGCTGAAGAATATCGGCGCGGCCCTCAAAAGCGCCAAGTGGATGTGCACCGGCGGCGTCAGCGCCAAGAATGTCAACGACTATTTGGGCTATGACCAGATCGCGGCGGTGGGCGGCACCTGGATGTGTAAGAGCGACCTGATCAAGACGGAAAAGTGGGACGAGATCACCGCCATCTGCAAGGAGGCGGTGCGCACCATGCTGGGCTTCCAGCTGGGTCATATCGGCGTCAACTGCGCCAGCGAGGGGGAGGCGGAGCAGACTGCCAAGACCCTGTGCGCCCTGTTCGGCCTGGAGTACAAGGCGGGCAATTCCTCCATCTTCGCGGGCAAGGCGGTGGAGTGCATGAAAAAGCCGGGACGGGGCGCCAACGGCCACATCGCCATCGCCGCCAACAGCGTGGACCGGGCTGTTTACCACCTGGGCCGCCGGGGGGTGGAGTTCCTTGAGGACAGCCGCGTGACGGACGGCAGGGGCAGGACCAAGGCCATCTACCTCAAGCAGGAGCTGTCCGGGTTTGCCATCCATCTGGTGCAGAAGTAAGAAGCGCGGAGAAGCGGACAGCGAGGGGGCTTGGACCGAAGCGAGGCCGAGCGGAGGGGCGCGGTGCGCCCCGCAGACCAGGCCGAGACGGAGGGAAAGCGCCCGAGCGCCCTGGGCGGTTCGCAGCGTGACAGGAAAGAAGCGCGGAGAAGCGGACAGCGAGGGAGCTTGGACCGAAGAGAGGGCAAAAGCCAGGATTTGCGGAGCAAATCTGCATTTTGCCCGAGCGTCAGGGAAAGCGCCCGAGCGCCCTGGGCGGTTCGCAGCGTGACAGGAAAGAAGCGCGGCACAGCAGTTCTGCGGTCATAAAAGATTTTTAGGAGGAATATAACATGTCTAAAGTTGTCACCTTCGGTGAGCTGATGATCCGGCTCCAGCCCTATAACTACGAGCGCTTTGTGCAGGCCGACCATCTGGAGTTCTCCTTCGGCGGCGGCGAGGCCAATGTGGCCGTCTCCCTGGCAAACTACGGCCTGGACGCGGCCTTTGTGACCAAGCTGCCCGCCCACGCCATCGGCCAGGCCGCTGTCAACTCCCTGCGGCGCTACGGCGTGGACACCAGCATGATCGTCCGGGGCGGCGACCGGGTGGGCATCTACTTCAACGAGAAGGGCGCGTCCCAGCGCGGGAGCGTCTGCATCTACGACCGGGCCCACTCCGCCATCCAGGAGGCGTCCGCCGCAGACTTCGACTGGGACGCCATCTTTGAGGGAGTGGACTGGTTCCACTTCACCGGCATCACCCCGGCTTTGGGCCCCAATGTGGTGGAAATCTGCAAGGAAGCCTGCAAGGCCGCCAAGGCCCATAACGTCAAGATCTCCTGCGACCTCAACTACCGGGGCAAGCTGTGGACCCGGGAGCAGGCCCGGGCGGCCATGACCGAGCTGTGCCGGTATGTGGACGTGTGTATCTCCAACGAGGAGGATGCCAAGGATGTGTTCGGCATCGAGGCGGAGAACACCGACATCTACGGCGGTGAGATCAACCACGAGGGCTATAAGTCCGTGGCCAAGCAGCTGGCGGACAGGTTTGGCTTTGAGAAGGTGGCCATCACCCTGCGGGAGAGCCATTCCGCCTTTGACAACGGCTGGAGTGCCATGCTGTACGACGTGAAGAGCGGGGAATACTGCTTCTCCAAGAAGTACGAGCTGCACATCATTGACAGGGTAGGCGGCGGCGATTCCTTCGGCGGCGGGCTGATCTACTCCCTGCTGACGGGCAAGAGCACCCAGGCGGCGGTGGAGTTCGCGGTGGCGGCCAGCGCCCTGAAGCACTCCGTCGAGGGCGACTACAACATGGTGACTGTGGCCGAGGTGGAGAAGCTGGCCGGGGGCGACGGCTCCGGCCGGATTCAGCGGTAAGAAGTGCGAGCTTAGGCGGGCAGGCCCGGATGGACCGAAGCGAGGCCGAGCGCAGGGGCCCAAAGGCCCCGCAGACCAGGCCGAGGCGGAGGGAAGCCGGGGCGCAGCGCGCCCAAAGCGAGCATGACAGCAGAAAGAAGCGCGAGCTTAGGCGGGCAGGCCCGGACGAGCGTAATACATACCGAAAATATCAAGCGCTAACCACAAAGGGAGGCCGTCCGTTCCTGACAGGGCGGGCGGCCGCCGTCATTTTTTGATGGGAGGAAATGTCATGAAGGAATTTATGGACAAGGATTTTCTGCTGGGGACTGAGACTGCCCGGCGGCTGTTCCACAGCTACGCCGAGACCATGCCCCTGGTGGACTACCACTGCCATATCTCCCCCAGGGAGATCTATGAGGACCGCCGGTTCGACAATCTGGCGGAGGTGTGGCTGGGGGGGGAGAACCCCGACGGCACCTACTTCGGCGACCACTACAAATGGCGCCTCATGCGCTCCAACGGGGTGGGCGAGGAGTATGTGTCCGGCGGCAAGCCTGCCTTTGAGCGGTTCGTGAAGTTTGCCGAGACCCTGGAGATGGCCATCGGCAACCCCATGTACCACTGGTGCAATCTGGAGCTGCGGCAGTTTTTCGGCTATGACAAGCCCCTGACCCCGGAGACCGCCCGGGAGTGCTGGGATTTCTGCAACGAGAAGCTGCGCCACGACCCGGATCTCACCGTCCGCGGCATAATCAAGAAGGCCAACGTGGCCATGGTGGGCACCACCGACGACCCCATCGACTCCCTGGAGTGGCATGAGAAGATCGCCGCCGACCCCACCATCAGCGTGAAGGTGTGCCCCTCCTTCCGCCCGGACAAGGCCGTCAACATCAGCAAGCCCGGCTTCGCAGAGTACATCGGCAAGCTGGCCGCCAGCGTGGGGAAGGACAGCCTGGACAGCGTGGAGGACGTGTGCGCCGCCCTGAGCCGGCGCCTGGAGTTCTTCCACAAGCTGGGCTGCCGGGCCAGCGACCACGGCCTGGACTATGTGCCCTTCCGGCCCGCCGCCCCCAAGAAGGCCAACGAGGCGTTCCAGAAGGCCATGGCCGGCGAGGAGCTCAGCACCAAGGAGGCCGAGCGCTACCAGACCGCCATCCTGCTCCACCTGGGCCGGGAGTACCACCGGCTGGACATCGCCATGCAGCTGCATTACTCCTGCCTGCGCAACATGAACGAGCGGATGTTTGCCAGGATGGGCCCGGACACCGGCTTTGACATGATCGCCCAGAACAGCTGCGGCGGGGCCGTCGCCCGGCTGCTCTCCGCGCTGGACGCCGAGGGCCGCTGCCCCAAGACCATCCTCTACTCCCTGAACCCCGCCGACAACGAGCAGCTGGGCACCCTGCTGGGCTGCTTCCAGTCCGACGAGCTGCCCGGCAAAATCCAGCACGGCTCCGCCTGGTGGTTCAACGACACCAAATCCGGCATGGAGGCCCAGATGAAGTCGCTGGCCAACCTGGGGCTGCTGGGCAATTTTGTGGGTATGCTCACCGATTCCCGCTCCTTCCTCTCCTACGCCCGGCACGACTACTTCCGCCGCATCCTGTGCAATCTCATCGGCGATTGGGTGGAGAACGGCGAGTACCCCGGCCATGAGGCGTCCCTGAAGAAGATCGTGGAGGGCGTGTGCTACAACAACGCCGCCCGCTATTTCGGGCTGTGAGCGCGGGCGCCGGAAAAACCCCGGCGGAGCGGCGGCAGGACCAGCTGCTGTACTGCGTCCTGTTCAGCTTCTTCGTCAGCGGGGCGGCCTCCCAGCCGCTGGGCTCCTTCATCCCGTTCCTGCGGGAGACCTATGGCTTCAGCTACGACCTGTCCGGCGTGCTGCTCAGCTGCCAGTCGGTGGGGAACCTGATCTCCGTGCTGCTGGCGGGGTTTCTGCCGCTGTGGCTGGGGCGGCGGCGGGCGGTGTTGGTGACGGCGGTGTGGATGATGGTGGCGTATCTCATCTTTGCCGCAGGGCTGGGAGCCGCGCCGCTGCTGGTGGCCGCCTTCCTCATGACGGGGGTGGCCCGGGGCGGCAACTCCAATTTCGCCAACACCATGATCTCCACCCTGCCCGGGGACAAGGCCACCCGGGGGTATAACCTGCTCCACGGCTGCTTTGCGGTGGGGGCGCTGCTCTCGCCGCTGCTGCTGGTGTTCTGCGCGGGGCGGTGGCCCTCGGTGGGCTGGCGGCTGATGGCGGGGCTTTTGTGCCTGGTGTGCCTGAGCCAGCTTGTGGTATACGCCAGGATGCCCCTGCCCGCGGAGCCCCCCCGGAAAGGGGTGCGCGCGGCGGACCACAGCTTTTTAAAGGTAAAGCAGTTCTGGCTGGGCAGCGCGATGCTGCTGTTCTACATCTCGGCGGAGTACGCCATTGTGGGCTGGCTGGTGACCTACTTCCAGGACATGGGCATTCTGGACGCCAGCTGGTCCCAGCTGATGAACAGCCTTTTGTGGCTGGTGATCTTCATCGGGCGGATGATCGGCGCCGCCGTCACCGGCAAGGTGTCCCGGAACAAGCTGCTGCTGCTGGACGGGGTGGGCTTCTTCGCCTGCTTCCTGGTGATGTTCTTCAGCCGCACCCCGGCGCCCATCATCCTGGGCCTGGTGGGGGTGGGCCTGTTCATGGCCACCATCTATCCCACCGCCTTTGCCTTTGGCAGCGACTGCATCCGGGGCAACGATTTGGGGTGCAGCATCATGATCTTCACCGGCAGCGCGGGCGGCATCATCACCCCCTTCCTGGTGGGGCAGGTGGCTGAGCGGGCTGGCATCCAGGCGGGCATGGGGCTGGTGGCGGTGCTCACCGCGCTGCTGCTGCTGAGCATTGTGCTCAGTGTGCTCAGCGTCATGCGGATGGCCGCGCACGAAAACAAAGTAAATTGACCGAAGGGGAGATCCAATATGAAAAAACTGTGCTATCAGACCCTGGAAGAGCTGGGCTATCAGGGATATCTCCTGAAGGACGCGCCGGAAAAGGTGCTCCAGTTCGGCGAGGGGAATTTTCTGCGGGCCTTTGTGAACTACTGGTTCGACGTGTCCAACGAAAGGGCGGGCTGGAACGGGAAATGCGTGCTGGTTCAGCCCATCGCCCCGGGGCTTGCGGAGGTTATCAACGGGCAGGAGGGGCTGTATACCCTCTACCTCCGGGGGCGGGAGAACGGAGAGCGGGTGGACAAAAAACGGATCATCTCCTCCGTGTCCCGGTGCCTGAACCCCTATGAGAGGGAAGGGTTCGACGCCATGATGGAGGTGGCCGTCTCCGACGGCTTGGAGTACGTGGTGTCCAACACCACCGAGGCGGGCATCGTCTACGACCCGGCCTGCAATCTGGACGACGCCCCCGCCGCCTCCTTCCCCGGCAAGCTCACCCAGGTGCTCTACAGGCGCTGGCAGGCGGGCAAGGGCGGGCTGGTCATCCTGTCCTGCGAGCTCATCGACAACAACGGCAGGGAGCTTTTGAAGTGCGTCAACCAGTACGCGGACCAGTGGGGGCTGGAGGACGGCTTCAGGAGGTATGTGAACGAGGCATGCACCTTCTGCTCCACCCTGGTGGACCGCATCGTCCCCGGCCGGGTGAAGGACCCTGCGGAGGCGGCCAGGATGGAGCAGGCCAACGGCTACCGCGACGAGCTCATCGACGTGGGGGAGATCTTCGGCGTTTGGAACATCGAGGGGCCGGACTGGCTGGAGGAAAAGCTCCCCTTCCAAAAGGCCGGGCTTAACTGCCCGGTGGTGCCCGACGTGACCCCCTATAAGAAGCGGAAGGTGCGCATACTCAACGGGGCCCACACCGGCTTCGTGCTGGGGGCCTATCTGGCGGGCTTTGACATTGTGCGGGACTGTATGCAGGACGGCGCCGTGCGGGGCTTCATGAACAAAATGCTCTACGAGGAGGTCATCCCCACCCTGCCCCTGGATAAAAAGGATTTGGAGGACTTCGCCGGCGCGGTGCAGGACCGGTTCAACAACCCCTTTGTGGACCACGAGCTCATGTCCATCTCCCTCAACTCCACCTCCAAGTGGCGGGCGCGGAACATGCCCTCCTTCCTGGAGTATGTGGAAAAGGCCGGCAAGCTGCCCCCCTGCCTCACCATGAGCTTTGCCGCCTACATCGCGTTCTTCTCCAGCGATATCCGGGAGCTGAACGGCGAGGGGCTGGTATGCCGCCGCCCCAAGGGGAACGACTATGTGTGCTGCGACGACCGCTGGGCGCTGGAGTTCTACTACGAGCACCGCGGTGACAGCCCGGAGGAGCTGGTGCGCGCCGTCATGACCAACCAGCGCATGTGGGGCCGGGATCTGACGGAGGTGGACGGCTTTGAGGCCGCGGTGGTCTCGGGCCTGAAGCTCATCCGGGAGCAGGGGGCCAAGGCGGCTTACGCCTCCTGCCTGTAAGGGGGGCGGGGCTATGAAAGTGATCCGCCTCCACCCCCGGGATAATGTGGCGGTGGCCCTGGAGGATGTGGCCCAGGGCGAGGTGGTGTCCCTGGACGGTGCGGAGCTCACCGCCGCCGAGAGCGTCCGGCGGGGGCACAAGCTGGCCCTGTCCCCCATCCCCGCCGGGGCGGGCATCGTGAAATACGGCTGCGCCATCGGCACGGCCAAGGCGGATATCCCCCGGGGGGCTTGGGTCCACGTCCACAACGCGGCCACGGGCCTGTCCGAGGGCGGGGCGTACCGCTATGACCACAAGACCTATGAGCTGCCAAGCGTAAAGCCCCGCACCTTCCGGGGCTACCGCCGGGCGGACGGCCGGGCGGCAATCCGCAATGAGCTGTGGATCGTCCCCACCGTGGGGTGCGTCAATTCCATTGCCCAGCGGCTGGCGAGGGAGAACCAGCATTTGGTCAAGGGTACGGTGGAAGGGCTTTACACCTTCCCCCATCCCTTCGGATGCAGCCAGATGGGGGACGACCACGCCCAGACCCGCAGGCTGCTGGCCGCGCTGGCCCGCCATCCCAACGCCGGGGGCGTGCTGGTGCTGGGGTTGGGGTGCGAGAATCTGACCCAGGAGCAGTTTAAGGCGGAGCTGGGGCCCTATGACGAAAAGCGGGTGAAGTTCCTGGCCTGCCAGGAGGTCCCCGACGAGATCAAAGCGGGCTCCGATCTGCTGGCCCAGCTGGCGGATTATGCCGGCGGTTTCCGAAGGGAGGATATCCCCGCGTCCGAGCTGGTGGTGGGCATGAAGTGCGGCGGGTCGGATGGCCTGTCCGGCATCACCGCCAACCCCGCCGTGGGCCGGTTTTCCGACCGGCTCATCGCGCTGGGGGGGTCTACGGTGCTCACCGAGGTGCCCGAGATGTTCGGCGCGGAGTCCATCCTCTTTGAGCGGTGCGAGAGCGAGGAGGTATTTGGCAAGGCGGTGAAGATGATCGAGGACTTTAAGCATTACTTCACCTCCCACAACCAGGTCGTCTATGAGAACCCCAGCCCCGGCAATAAGGCGGGGGGCATCACCACCCTGGAGGACAAGTCCTGCGGCTGCGTCCAAAAGGGGGGCAGCGCCCAGGTGGTGGACGTGCTGGGCTACGGCGAGGCGGTGACGAAAAAGGGACTGAACCTGCTCAGCGGCCCGGGGAACGATTTGGTGTCCGCCACAGCCCTGACGGCGGCGGGGGCCCATCTGATCCTCTTCACCACGGGCAGGGGCACCCCCTTCGGCGCCCCCGCCCCCACGGTGAAAATCTCCACCAACACCCCGCTGTTTGAGAAGAAGGGGAACTGGATCGATTTCAACGCCGGAACCGTGGCCCAGGGGGAGAGCTTGGACGATGCCGGGGAGCGGCTGCTGGACTTTGTGCTGGAGGTGGCGGGCGGCAGGCTTACCCGCGCCGAGGAGCAGGGGTTCCGGGAGATATCTATATTTAAGGATGGCGTGGTGCTTTAAGACGGCGCACGCGGCAATTAAAAAGGCCCGGCTTCCTTTTCGTGAGGAGGCCGGGCCTTTTTAGAAGCTGTACTAATAACCTCAGAACCCAGCTTTACGGCCAAAATTGCCGCCCGATGCGTTGAAAAATCTTGAAATACACAAAGTATTCCCGCGACTTTTCGCCTTGCCACCAGCAATTTTGGCTCGCGAATCTGAATACTTCGGCTATTCGTACAGCTTCTTATTTTGCAGGCAGCGCCGCAGCGCCAGGAGCATAAATTGTGGAGGGGAAGGCGTGTATACCATATGTTGTGGAGGGGGCTCCACATAGCTGGAAGAAGTTTACAAAATGTGGAGAAATAGGGGAGAACAGAAAATTTTACCAGCATTTTGACAGTAGGTTTCCATGGTTGGAGAGGTAAAAATGTGTTGCGTTTTTTTGAGTGCCGTGCTATAATTAGCTTCGTCATGCTGTGGTGTGTAAAAGCGCCCGCACGGCGAATGGGGCTGTGTTGCTTTTCGCATCTATCTGCGGTCCGCCAAATGGGAACGGACCGCCGGCGGGCGGAGGCTGGCCGGCCTGGACAGCCCCTGTTTTTTTCATGTTCTGAAATGCTGGTTCATAGTATTCTTGATGTGTGCCGTGGTCTGACCATGGCCGCACGCTTTGGAGGGTCAGGTATGGATATGCTGACAAGTAATTCCGCTCTTTTGCTGGAAAAATCTGTAGGGTTCCTTTGGACGAAGCAGGCCGCGATCCTGGATAATATTGCCAATGCGGAGACGCCCAACTATAAGACCAAGGTTGTCACCTTTGAGGAGAGCATCCGAAGCAGGCTGGAACGGGCCGCCGCCAGTCCCGGGGAGGCGGAGGAGTCGGTGCGGGACATCCTGGAGGACCCGGAGGTCACCGTGTTCGAGGCCCAGGAGCAGACCCGTATGGACGACAACGGGGTGAACACCACCGAGCAGATGGTGGAGCTGATCCGCAACGCCTACCAGCAGCAGTACGTCTACCAGGCCATCAACAAGCACTACGCCATTTTGCGCATGGCCGTCAAGGGCCAGTGACAAACGCTTGGGCCGTAGGACGCCGCAGGCGGATAGGACAATACTAGGGGGTATATAACTATGGGCTTCATGAATTCCATCAATATCATCGGCTCCGGCCTCACCGCGCAGCAGCTGCGCCTGGATATCGTGGCGGAGAACGTGACCAACTCCCAGACCACGCGGGTGGAGAACGGCGAGGGCGCCTACCGCCGGAAGATGGTGGTGTTCGAGGCGGTGAGCGGCCGGGATACCTTCCGGGACGCCATGGCCAGGGCGATGAGCGGCGCGGCGTCTAACGCCGGGGTGAACCCCACCGCCGGCGGCGTGCGGGTGACTGAGATCGTAGAGGACGAGTCCCCCATGAAGATCGTCTACGACCCCACGCACCCCGACGCGGACGAGGACGGCTATCTGGAGCTGCCCAACGTGGACATGGTGAAGGAGATGGCGGACGCCATGGCGGCCACCCGGGCCTTTGCCTCCGATGTCACCGCGTTCAACACCCTGAAGTCCGTTATCTCCAGCGGGCTGGAGGTCGGCCGGTAAAAGCCCGGCGGCCTAATCGCTGGAGAATCAACATATAAGGAGAGGAACCGCCATGATCGACAGTACATTTGGTATCGCCGCCCCCACGGGCATGAGCGGAATCACCGGCATCACCAATACCATCCAGAAGATTGCTCCCCCCGTCCGGCCCGGACAGGAGGAGGAGAAAGCCACCGATTTGGGCGAGGTGAAGGACAGTGTTTTTGGCTCCCTGTTCACCGGCCTCATCCAGAATGTGAAGGACACCGACGCCGAATTCACCCAAGCCCAGTATCTGCTGGCCACCGGCCAGCTGGAGAATCCCGCACAGCTGGGCATTGCCGCCTATAAAAACGAGGTCGCCGTAGATCTGCTGGTCCAGATGCGGAACAAGGCGCTGGAGGCTTATAACGAGCTGAAAAATATGAGCGTCTAAGGACCTGCAAGGGTGAAGTACGCGCAGAGCGGAGTTGATAGGGCTTGAACAAGGAAAAGCTGCAGGGCTATTTTGAACAGGTAAAAACGGCCCTGGGAAAGATTTCCAAAAAAATATGGATTATTATCGGTGTCACGGTGGCCGCCCTGGCCATCGGCATCGTCATTTTCCTGAATACCAGGCCCTATGCCACCCTGATCGCCGGCGCGACCAACGAGGAGGCCGGGGCGGTGCTCAGCTGGCTCCAGGAGCAGGGGATCACCAATTACCGCATGGAAGGCACAGGAACCATACTGGTGCCGGAGGGCCAGGCGGCCAGCCTGAAGGCCCGGCTGCTGGTGGACCAGTACTCCCAGGCCAACGCAACCCCCACCGGCTACTTCGAGCAGGTCAGCGCCCTGTCCACCCAGGCGGATCGGAACCGGGCCTGGCTGATGGAGCTGCAAAGCCGGATGGAGCAGACCATCTGCCAGTTCCCCGAGGTGCGCAGCGCCACGGTAACCATCAACCTGGGCGAGGACCGGGGCTATGTGCTGGACAGTAACAACGTGGTGGAGGCCAGCGCCGGTGTGATTCTCACCATGCAGAGGGGCAAGGCCCTGACCGACGCGCAGGCCAATGCCATCCGCAACTACGTGGCCTACAGCGTGGCGGGGCTGAAGGTGGAGTCCGTCAGCCTTGAGGATACCGAGGGCAACGACTACTCCGGCCAGTCCACCGGCGTGGGCACGGCGGCGGCCAGCTCCGCGCTGAAGCTCCAGCTGGAGCGGCAGATCAGGGCTGATTTCGAAAAGCAGATCCTCCAGGCCTTGACCCCCATTTACGGTGAGAATAACGTGTCCGTTGCCGTTACCGTTGAGGTGGAGCTGGGCGACAAGACCATCAACGACTACAAGGTCACCCTGCCCGAGTTTGCCGAGGACGGCTCCACCGAGGGCCGGGGCATCCCGGGCAAGCAGTTCTATACATACCAGTTCCTCACCCCCGACGAGGGCGCTGTGGGCGGCCTGGTGGGCACGCCGTCTAATTCCGAGCTGCCCACCTATGTGGATCCGGGGGACGCCCAGGCCGAGCTCCAGAGTATTTTGGAGGAGCGGCACGAGACCGAGTACGACAATTCCAAAACCCAGACCCAAATGGTGATTACGGCGGGCACCCTCACCAAGGTGACCGCCACTGTGGGCATCGACGCCAAGGACTGCCCCAACGCCGACTTGGACGCCATTCTGAGGGGATCGGCCACCGCCATCGGCCTGGTGGCCCCCCTGGAGCTGGAGAACGGGATGACCGAGCAGCAGTACCTGAGCCGGTACATCACCGTGATCCACGACGAGTTCAACGAGCCCGTCGTGCCCGAGCCCGAGCCCTCCGGCTGGGAGGCCCTGGGCATCCCGCTGTGGGTGGTCATCGCCGCGGGCACCGGCCTGCTGGTGTTCGCCATCGTGCTGACCATCATCCTGCTGCTGCGCGGCAAGAAGCGCAAGAAGCAGGAGGCCGAGCAGCGGGCCGTGGAGGAGCTGCTGGCGGTGGCAATGCCCCAGCAGACGGAGGACGGCGTGCAGCTGGACGAGAACGGCGAGCCTGTGGGGGCCGACGTGATGGACCTGCACACCGAACGGAGCATGGAGCTGCGCCAGAGCATCCGGGACTACGTGGACGAGAACATGGAGGTCGCGGCGCTGCTGATCAAGAGCTGGCTGAAGGAGGATGGAGACAATGGCTGACGCCGCCGTGGCGGAACAGAAGACCGCCGCACCCGCGGAGCCCAAGGCCCCCGCGGGCCGGAAGAAGATTGCCAACGAGGTCCCCCTCACCGGCGCGCAGCGGGCCGCCACCGTCATCATCGCCCTGGGCGTGGAGCGGGCGTCCGCCCTCTACAAGCATATGGAGCCGGATGACGTGGAGCAGCTCACCCTGGAGGTCGCGAAAATGGGCTTCCTGGGGTCGGAGCAGACCGAGGAAATTTTATATGAGTTCTACCAGCTGTGCCGCACCAACCGGGCGGTGACCGAGGGCGGCCTGGAATATGCCCGCACGGTGCTGGAGAAGGCCTACGGGCCGCAGACGGCGGACGAGCTGCTGGGCAAGGTGACCAAATCCCTACAGAACCGTTCCTTCTCCTTTATGGAGAAGGCGGACGACAAATCCCTGTTCTCCGCCCTGCAAAACGAGCGGCCCCAGACCATCGCGCTGGTGCTGTCCTATGTGGAGCCGGACAAGGCCGCCGGCGTCATTTCCCAGCTGGATGAGAAGCGTCAGATCCAGGTGGTGGAGAGCATGGCCAAGATCGAAAGCGTGTCCCCCGTGGCCGTCAAGATCATCGAGGCGGAGATGCGCAAGAAGTTCTCCAGCATCGTCACCAACGCCAACGTCAAGGTGGGCGGCATCGACTACGTGGCCGACGTGATGAACAACATCGACCGCGCCAGCGAGAAAAACATCTTCGACGGCCTGGCCGCCTACGACCAGGAGCTGGCCGACGAGATCCGTAAGCGGATGTTCGTGTTCGAGGATATCATCACCATGGACGACCGCTCCGTGCAGCGCTTTGTCCGGGACTGCGACCCGCGGGATCTGGTGCTGGCCCTCAAGACCGCAAACGAGGAGGTCTCCAAGAAGCTGCTCAGCAACATGTCCACCCGTATGGCGCAGAACATCCGGGACGACCTGGAGATTACAACCAATGTCAAGCTGAAGGACGTGGAGGACGCCCAGCAGCGCATTGTGGATATCATCCGCGACCTGGAGGAGAAGAACGAGATCATCATAGCGAAGGGCGGAAAGGACGATATCATTGCCTAATATATTCAAAGCCTTTTCCAGGGCGAAGGCCGAGCCCTACCAGTTCCCCGACGCGGCGGAGCTGGCGGTGGAGCCCGAGCCCGAGGAGGAGCCGCCCGCCCCGGAGGAGGGCCCGCCGGAGGAGGCGGCCCGGCTGGACGTGCGGGTGGACGACCCGGAGCCAGTTGCTGAGCCGGAGCCCGAGCCGGAGGAAAGCCCGATAAGCTATGCCCAGCTCCAGGCCGAGGTGATTTTGGCCGATGCCCGCCGGGAGGCGGAGGCGCTGATGGCCAAGAGCCGGGAGGACGCCCGCCGGGAGGCGGAGGAGGTTTTCGCCAAGGCCCGGGAGGACGGACGCCAGGAGGGCTATGCCCAGGGAATGGCCGAGGCGTCCCAGGAGTCCAGGCAGCTCCGGGAGGAGCAGGCCCGGCGCATGGAGGAGGAGGTCCACCGCTTTATGGAGCAGGCCGGGGTGGCTTTGGACCGGCAGATGGACCAGAGCGTGGCCGACCTGCGGGACCTGGCCCTGGCGGTGGCGGAGAAGGTGGTGTGCGTCAGCCTGAAAAGCAGCGGCGACGTTATCAGCCGGATGATCCAAACCGCCATCGACAAGCGGAAGAAAAAGGAATGGGTGCACATATATATATCCGAGTGCGACGCCAAGCGCCTTACCCAGATCCCTGCCTCCCTGTCCGCCGCCCTCACCGCGCTGTCGGACCGGGTGCGGCTTATCCCCATGTCTGATGACGAGTCGGGCACCTGCATCATCGAGATGCCCGATGAAATTGTGGACGCCAGCGCGGCCACCCAGCTCAACAACCTGCGAACCATCCTCATGGACACCGCCAACAGCGCGTCGGGGATGAATCTGTTTCACTGAATATCGCAAGGCCCCCCTTCTCCCAGGCCGGGAACGGGGCCGTGAGGCACAGGCCGGTGGAGTGAAAGTATGCCTTCCGTATTTCAACAAATGACCCGTCAGGTCTATAACGCCGAGCCCTACAGCCTGACGGGGAAAATCGAGAATATTGTGGGCATGTCCATTGAGGCCAGCGGCGGACGTGCCGCCGTGGGCGATATCTGCCGCATTTACAACGGCGACTCCGGCGGGCAGATCACCGCCGAGGTGGTGGGGTTCAAAAACGACCACATCCTGCTCATGCCCTACTCCGATATGAGCGGCATCTCGGCGGGAAATTTTGTGCGCAATACCGGCGCGCAGCTCACCCTCCAGGTGGGCGAGTTCCTCCGGGGCCGCATCATCAACGCCCTGGGCCAGCCCATTGACGGCAAGGGGCCCTTTGAGGGGGGCACCCCCTACTGTGTGGGCGGCAATTACATAAACCCCCTCCAGCGCCCCCCCATCCGGGAGCGCATCCAGTTCGGGGTGAAGGCCATCGACGGACTGATCACCATCGGCAAGGGCCAGCGTATCGGCATATTTGCCGGCTCCGGCGTGGGCAAGTCCACCCTGATGGGCATGATCGCCAAGAATGTCACCGCCGATATCAACGTCATCGCCCTGGTGGGCGAGCGAGGCCGCGAGGTTCTGGAGTTCGTGGAAAAGGATCTTGGCCCCGAGGGGATGAAGCGGTCCATCCTGGTGGTGGCCACCTCCGACCAGCCCGCCATGCTGCGCATGAAATGCCCCAGCGTAGCCACGGGCATCGCCGAGTTTTTCCGGGACCAGGGCTATGACGTGCTGCTGATGATGGACTCCCTCACCCGTTTCGCCATGGCCCAGCGGGAGATCGGGCTGGCCATCGGCGAGCCGCCGGTGGCCCGGGGCTACACCCCCTCCATGTACGCCGAGATGCCCAAGCTGCTGGAGCGCAGCGGCAATTTCAGCCGGGGCTCCATCACGGGGGTGTACACCGTGCTGGTGGAGGGCGACGACACCAACGAGCCCATTGCGGACACGGTGCGCGGCATTTTGGACGGACACATTGTCCTCTCCCGGCAGCTGGCCAACGCCAACC
Source organism: uncultured Oscillospiraceae bacterium (assembly GCA_910587255.1). Lineage (GTDB taxonomy): Bacteria > Bacillota > Clostridia > Oscillospirales > Oscillospiraceae > Enterenecus. Next base: position 145,841 of record CAJUKT010000060.1, on the reverse strand, counting down.
ACTATCCCGCCATTGACATAAGCGCCAGCATCTCCCGTCTGATGGTGGAGATCGTCCCCCCGGAGCACCGCCAGCTGGCCTCCCGCATAAGAGATATCATGAGCGTGTATGAAAAAAATGCCGACCTGGTGGCCATCGGGGCCTACAAGCCGGGGAGCAACCGCAAGCTGGACTTCGCTATGTCCAAAATTGACGCGGTGAACAGCTTTTTGACGCAGGACGTGGACGAGGCCTTCTCCTACGAGCGCTGTGTGGAAGAGATGGGCAGGCTGCTAAAATAAACCGGCGAGGTGTACAGATAGATGAAGAAATTCAAATTCTCCCTGGACTCGGTGCTGTCCTACAAGCAGCAGGTGCTGGATTCCCTGAAGGGGGAGCACGCCGCCATTCTGGCCCAGGTCCGGGAGCAGGAGGATGTGCTGGAGGCGGTCTGGCAGGATTACCGGGACTGCAATGAGGAGTACCGCCAGCGCAAGCTGGAGGGCATCACCGTGGCGGACGCCATGTTTTATCAGAACGGCCTGCGGGCTCTGGAGGCGGAGATCGAACGGGAGACCGCGGCGCTGGAGGAGCTGCGCAAAAAGGAGGAGGCCAAGCGCCAGCAGGTGGTGAACGCCAAGATTGATACCTCCTCCATTGAAAAGCTCAGGGAGCACAAGCTGGAGGATTACAACAAAGCAGTGCAGAAGGCGGAGGAAAACCTCATTGATGAGTTTGTCAGCTCCGCCCGGACCCGGGCCGGCATCGGCGCGTAGCCGGGATCAGGCAGGGCCGTCCCCTGGGCTTTGGGGAAACAGCGTCCAATTCGGCGCTTGCGCCGTTTGGAAATAAATATCTCAATGTTAAGGAGGTGTAACGAACATGGAACAGGCAAACGGCATCGGCCTGGCGCTGCTTCAAGCCATCGCGGGCCAGACCCAGATGCCCAAAACCGGCGGCAGCGGCGAACTGGACGAGTTCCAGAAGCTGCTGGAGGAGAAATCCCAGGAGAAAGATCCCATGCTGGAGCCCCCCGCCAAGGCGGAAGCCCCGGTCAAAAAGCCGGCTGAGAAGGACCCCGTCCAGAAGCAGGAGGACCCGGTGGAGGCGTCCAAGCGGATGCAGGTGTACCTCGCCCCGGTAGATCCGGGCGTGCTGGCCCAGTACCCCGCTTCGTGGCTGCCCCAGAATTTGCAGGAGGGCGAGCCGGTGGTGTGCATCGGCGTACGCAGCGGTGAGAACGGCGAGCAGATCCCCATTCTGGTGGGCGCCAACACGGCGGAGAAGCTGTACGGCAAGCCGGTGGTTGACCCCGCGCTGTACGACGTGTCCGACCCCGAGGCGGACTCCATGCTGGAGGCCACCGACCCCACTGTGGAGCACGGCCCCGCCCAGCTGCTGGAAAAGGTGGTAAACGAGCAGACAGGCAAAACCGTCCAGCAGGCGGTGGAGGAGGTCAAGCCTCAAGGGGAGGAGGACGACGCCCAGGTGGAGCTTCTGGACAGCCAGCAGGGCCCCAGGCAGCTCTTCCGCGACGTGGAGGCCGCCCCGGTGAAGGTGGGCGAGGCGTACGATGTCCAGGAGACCCAGGAGCCCGACGTGGCCCGTCAGATCGACACCCAGCTGGCCCAGGCGTTGGAGAAGGGCGAGTCAATGGTGCGCATCCAGCTTACCCCGGAGCATTTGGGCAGCGTCACCGTGGAGATCAGCCAGAGCGCCGACGGTATTTTGCGGGTGGCCCTGAGCGCCCACAGCGCCGAGACCCGCGGACTGCTGGAGCGGCACGCGGGTGATTTGCAGGGGATGCTCAGCAGCCGCGGGCAGGAGGTCCAGGTGGACGTCCAGCGCCAGCAGGAGAGCCAGCAGGGCCAGAACCAGCAGCACCAGCAGAACTACGACGGGCACAACGGCCACGCCCAGGACGGCCAGGAGCGCCGCCAGCAGCGCCGGGAGCACACCAGTCCCCAGGACTTTATGCAGCAGCTCCGGCTGGGACTGATCCCCGGGGAAGAGTAACACGGAAAGGAGCAGAATCTATGGGCAGCAATTCTATGGCAGATATTGCGGGCTTGTTGGGTGCGGGCAGCGGATTTCGCCCGGAAAACAGCACCAGCCGCAAAAATAACACCGAGCTGGATATGCAGGATTTCCTCCAGCTGATGATCGTGCAGCTCCAAAACCAGACCATCGACGACACCATGGACACCAGCGAGATGATGAATCAGATGATTCAGATGCAGATGATTACCGCCATGTCCAATATGACCGAAACCAGCGTCCAGAGCTATGCCAGCTCCCTGGTGGGCAAGGTGGTCACCATCGGCATCGTGACGGATAAGGGCCTGGAGGAGCGGGAAGTTATCGTTACCGGCACCGGCGTGATGAACGGCCAGCAGGTGATCTTCGGCAAGGACAGCAAAGGCAATATTGAGACCTATGGGCTCAACCAGATTATGGCTGTGGGCCAGCTTCCGCCGATTGAGAAGCCTGACGAGGACGAAAAGCCCGGCGAAGGTGAGGGCGAGGGCGATGGCAGCGTGGACGGCCCCGGCGAGGGCGAAGGCGCCGACAAGCCCGAGGGCGGCGAGCCTACACCCCCTGCGGAGGGCTCCGGCGGGACCGAAACCAACCCCCAGTACCAGGGTGAACAGGGTGCGCCCACCGACTGAGGAAAAATGAGGTGACATGAGATGATCCAGCGCGTATCAGGACTAGAGCGCAGGGAAGCGCCGCAGGCCCGGGTACAGCCGCGCGGACCGGCGGGGGGCTTCGGCGCTATGCTCCAGCAGGAGCTGGCCAGGCAGGAGCAGCCCCAGGGCGTGGAGTTTTCCAAGCACGCCATCTCCCGGGCGCAGGAGCGGGGCATTGAGGTGACGCCCGATCTGATGGATCAGTTGGCGGGCAGCGTCATCCGGGCCCAGGCCAAAGGGGCTACCAATATCCTGGCCATGGACACCGAAAAGGCTTTTATCATCAATGTGCCCAATGCCAGGGTCATTACAGCCATCACACAAGAGGAAATGAAACAAAATATATTTACGAACATTGACGGCGCCGTGTTCCTGTAATATGATAGACAGAAGGCAGGACCAATTTCGGATGCCTTCGGCCCGCGCCCGATTGGCGGGGGCCGGGCGGCGCCACACCGAAAGGAGTTAATTTTCTTACTATGACTGGTGCAATGTATGCGGCAATCGCGGGTCTGCGGACCCACATGCAGAACCTGAACGTCATCGGCAACAACGTGGCCAACGTGAACACCTACGGCTACAAGGCCAGCCGTTCGGTGTTCCGCACCTCTATCTACACCACCCTGTCCGGCGGCTCCGACGGCACCAACACCGTGGGCGGCAAGAACCCCTCCCAGATCGGCTACGGCTCCAACCTGGGCTCGGTGGACATCGACATGAGCACGGGTAACTATGCCGTCACCGGCAAGTCCACCGATATGATGATCGACGGCGACGGCTTCTTCATGGTGGGCGACAAGACCATCGCCGACACGTTTGACGGCACTGCCGACGACGTGAACGCGTTCACCGCGCTGAACCTGACCCGGGTGGGCAATTTCGAGTTCAAGGCGGACGGCTACCTCACCAACAACGACGGCCAGGTGGTCTACGGCTTCCTGTGCGTTGGGGTTGATGCGGCCACCGGCAAGGCTGTCTTCAGCGACCAGCTGGTGCCCATCCGCTTCCCGGGCGTGGGAGCCAAGGATGGCGCGAATGGGGAGCTGGAGCTGAAATGGCCCACCACCGCGGTGGAGGGCGGCGATGCGAACGCAGTGGGCAAGCTCCACGACGCGATGATGGCTGCCGATCCCGATGCGGGAACTGCGGCCGAGCCCTGGCCCAAGGCCACGTTCAACGGCATCACCGTGGACGGGAAAACCGGCGTCATCAGCGGCACCTGCGCCGAGACCGGCGAGCAGGTGGTCATCGGCGCGGTGGCCATCGGCATGGTGACCAACCCCAACGGCGTGACCAGCATGGGCAACAGCTATTACAAGGCCGGCGAGGGCGCGGGCAACCTGAGCGTGGCCCTGTTCGGCGGCGCGGGCGAGGATCTGGGCATCACCTATGTAAACGGTGAGCTGGCCCAGGCCCCGGCTGACGGCGGTGACGCCCCCGACCCCGTGGACGGCCTGCGCCTGCGCAAGGGCGCGAAAAACGCCTCCATTATCTCCGGCGGCCTGGAGATGTCCAAGACCGACCTGGCCCAGGAGATTTCCCAGATGATCCTGACCCAGCGCGGCTACCAGGCCAACACCCGCATCATCACCGTGACCGACTCCATGCTGGAGGAACTGGTCAATATGAAGCGCTGATAAACCCGAAAACGGCCCGGGGAGAGCCGCTCTCTCCCCGGGCTATCCCCCTGTAGTCCTATGAATAGGAAAAAGGAGGTACCACCATGATCGTACTGACAAAGCGCAACCACGAGAAATTTGTCGTCAACCACCTGCAGATCGAGTATATTGAGACCATCCCCGAATCCAAGATCGTCATGATGAACCACGACTTCTACCTTGTCCGCGAGAGTGTGGACGAGATCATTGATAGGATCGCCAAGTATAACGCCAAGGTGATGGATGTGCACCGGCAGATCACCGTGGTGGACAATCGGTAACACCGGCGAGACAGATAAAAACGGCCTGAACGGCCTTCCGGGCGGAAAGCCGCGCCCGGAATCTGGAGGTAGAGCTTTGTAATGAATATTACCTATATCATCGGCCTGGTACTGGCAATCTTCGTGTTCCTGTTCGGCGTGGTGTGCGGCATCAACATCGGCCCGAAGGCGGTGGCGCAAAACCTGCCGGTATTCACCTTCAAGCCGGAGAACCTGTGGAACTTCTTTGACGCGGCCAGTATCTTCATCGTCATCGGCTGTACCCTGGCCATCGTGGTGGCCAGCTTCCCGGCCAGCACCCTGGCGGCTATGCCCAAGCACTTCGGCATCATGCTCAACGCCAAGAAGTTCGACCCCATGAAGTACATCGACCAGCTGGTGGATTTGGCACAGACCGCCCGTAAAAACGGCCTGCTGGCCCTGGAAGGCAAGGCCAACGAGCAGGAGGACCCCTTCTTCAAGATGGCCATCATGCTCATCGTGGACGCCAACGACCCAGACAAGGTCCGCGCCATCCTGGAGAACGACATCGAGTGTATGTCCGCCCGGCACGAGGATTCGGCCGCGCTCTACGACAAGGCGTCGGCAGTGGCCCCGGCCTTCGGCATGGTGGGCACGCTGGTGGGCTTGATCAACATGCTGGCGAACATGAACATGGACGCGGGGGGCTCCAGCACCATCGGCCAGGACATGGGCACCGCGCTGATCACCACCCTGTACGGCTGTATCCTGGCCCACATGATCTTCGGCCCCATAGCCAACAACCTGCGTATCCGGGACGGAGAGGAAGTGCTGTGCAAGCAGATCATTGTAGAGGGCATCATGTCCATCCAGTCCGGCGAGAACCCCAAGGCGCTGCGGGAAAAGCTGCTGACCTACATCCCCCAGGGCAAGCGCGAGGAGAGCGGCAAGGCCGCCTCCGGGGAATAAGCCGGATGCTTCCCAATACACGATGTAAGGAGTTGAGAACGTCGTGAAAAAGAAAAAAGGCGGTGGCGGCGGCGCCAACTGGATGGATACATACGGCGATATGGTCACGCTGCTTTTGTGCTTTTTCGTTCTGCTGTACTCCATGTCTTCCATCAGCGAGGATAAGTGGCGGGCCATCGTCACCAGCTTCAACCCCTTTGCCCAGCTGGACCCCACCGATCCCGGCGGCACCGACGGCCCTGTGGCCGACCCGAATGACGATGAGCAGGGCGGGATGCCCTCCATCCCGGATGTGGCCGCCCAGCGGGAGATCGACGACATGATCGAGGAGGTCTTTCTGGCCCTCCAGGCCATGGCCTCCCAGGGGGATATGAAGGATAGCATCCAGGTGGACATGAGCGGCGGCAAGGTGTACGTCAAGTTCACCGACACCATATTCTTTGCCGGCAACAGCTCTGACCTGCGGCAGGAGGCGAAGGATATCCTCCTGGAGGTGTGTGCCATCCTGGACCAGGCGGAGTCCGCCATCGACGAGATCCGCATCCAGGGCCACACGGCCCAGCAACTCCCGGATACGCCCAATGACTCGCACTTCGACCGTTACCTGGCCAGCAACCGCGCCACGGAGGTGGTGTGGTTCATCCAGGAGAACAGCTCCATTTTCCCCACGCGCCTGGTGAGCGAGGGGTGCGGCCAGTGGCGGCCGGTGGCCAGCAACGAGAATTTGGAGGGCCGCCGCAAGAACCGCCGGGTGGAAATGATTATCAGCGGACGCAACCTGGAAGAGGAAAAGCTGGGCGACGCCATCACCCAGTTTATCACCCAGAGCCAGGGGGGCGCAGATCAGCAGAATCCGTAAGAATACAGCAGATCAGGTGAGGTGATTCGATGGCTGAGGTATTGTCACAAAGTCAGATCGACGCGCTGCTCAACTCTATGCGCAGCGGCGGCGAAGAGGCTAAGGCGGAGGAGAAAAAGCCGGAGAAAAAGTATCGGAAATACGACTTCACCACCCCGCGAAAGTTTACCAAGGACCGCATCAAGATGCTGCACGGCATCTTTGAGAACTACACCCGGGTCATCAGCTCACGGCTCAACGCCCAGCTGCGCACCACATGCGCCATTGAGGTGGAGAGCATTGAGGAGCAGAAGTTCTACGAGTTCAATAACGCCCTCATGGAAGGGGACGTACTGGCCATGGTAGATGTAACCGTCCACCCCCGGACAGAGGGGGGACGGGACATTGAGGCAGAGGATCCGGTGATGGTGTATCTGTCTACGCAGACCGCGCTGGGGATGATGGACCGGATGATGGGCAGCGAAGGGGAATCGGACCGGGAGATCCCCATGGGCTACGCCTATACCGACCTTGAGCTCCAGCTCTATGAGCTGCTGCTCAAAGATATCATTGAGCTCATGGGCAGCAGCTGGGAGAACTATGTGCCCGTCAGCTTTGCGTATGAGCGCACGCAGGTCAACCCCACCTTGGTCACCCTGCTGAACCTGGATGAGACAGTGGTGCTGGTAGACATGAAGCTCACCTTTGGCAGCGGCGAGGGGCGGATGAGCGTAGTCCTGCCGGGCAATGTGCTCATGAGCATATTCGGCGAGGTCAACCGGGAGAGCATGGGCCGCAAGGTGGCCAGCGAGGATAACTCGGATGAGATCTTTGACAAGCTGCGCGACTCCACCCTGGAGATCGTGGCGGAGCTGGGGGATACCCAGCTGTCCCTCAGCGATATTTATCACCTGAACGTGGGGGACGTGGTGGACCTGGGAAGGTCGAAGGATTCGCCGGTATTCCTGGAGATCGGCGGCTATCAATGGTTCACCGGACGCATGGGGACCCACAAGAAAAACATGGCCATCAAGATAGACGAGGTGTGCTATTCGGCCGAACAAAGGAGCGAGTAAGGGATGGAGAAGGAAATGTTCAGCCCAATGGCGATAGACGCCTTGGGCGAAATGATGAATATCAGCCTGGGCTCCTCGGCTACCGCCGTGTCGAACATGCTGGACCACCGGGTGGATATTACGACGCCCACGGTGACCGTGGTGGACGTGAAGGATTTCTCCCTGGGCAATCTGGAGCCGGCCATCGGCGTTGAGATCAAGTACGTCGAGGGTCTGGAGGGCAGCAACATCATGCTGCTCAAGCGCAGCGATATCAAGGTTATCGTAGACATCCTCATGGGCATGGAGACCGCCGACGAGGAGTTTGAGCTCAATGAGCTGACGATCAGCTGCGTGTGCGAGGTTATGAACCAGATGATGGGGTCCGCCGCCACCGCCATGTCCGACTTTTTGGGGTTCCGGGTGGATATCTCCACCCCGGTGTCCTTCGAGCTGGAAAACCTGGAGCAGTTCAAGCAGGCCCATCTGCCCCAGGGCGCGGACCAGATCGTGGTGGTCAAATTTTTCCTGAAGATTGAGGACGCGCTGGAAAGCGAATTCATGAACGTCATGTCGGTGTCCCTGGCCAAGGAGCTGCTGAAAAGCCTGGGCCTGGAGGACGAGGTTTCCGGCGGCGCCTCCGGCGCGCCTGCGGCCCCGGCCCCTGAGCCCGCCCCGGAGGCCAGCAACCGGCCCTTGAGCCAGGAGGAGATCGAGGCCATGCTGGCGGGAGGCGGTGCCGCCGCGCCTGCGGCGGCCCCTGAGCCCGAGCCCGCCCCGCAGGGCAGCAGCCGCATGATGAGCCAAGAGGAAATCGAAGCCATGATGGCGGGAGGCGCTGCCGCGCCCGCGCCTGAGCCTGCCCCGGCTCCCTCCGGGGGCGGACAGAAGATGAGCCAAGCGGAGATTGAGGCCATGCTGGCGGGGATGAACAGTGAACCTGCCCCTGCTCCGGCCCCCGCGCCGCAGCAGACGGCGGCCCCGGCTCCCGCACCCGCCCCTGCCCCGCAGCCCCAGGCTCCCGCAGCCCAGGCCCCTATGCCGGGGATGCCCCAGATGGGCCAGCCCGGGCAGATGCCTCCCTTCCCCATGCAGGGACAGGAGGGAGGCTTCCCCAATGGATATATGGGGTATCCGCCCATGTATTATCCGCCCTACCCGTACCCCTATCCGCCCCAGGCTGAGGCCACGGTGCAGAAGGCCGCGCCTGAGCCCAAGGTCATCACCACCAAGCCGGTGCACATGGAGGAGATGGACCCGCTGGATAAGCTGGGCAAGGAGCAGGCCCAGAACCTGGAGCTCATCATGGAGGTGCCCCTCCAGGTGACGGTGGAGATCGGACGGGCCCGCCGGAAGGTGCAGGACATCCTGGAGTTTGCCAAGGGCTCTCTGGTGGTGTTGGATAAGCTGGCAGGCGACCAGGTGGACCTGTTCGTCAACGGCAAGTGCATCGCCCGGGGCGAGGTTGTGGTCATTGAGGACAACTTCGGCGTGCGCATCACCGAGATTGTTCAGGCCCCCGGCATTGAGATGCTGGCGGGCGGTAAATAAGGACCAGGCAGGCATACCCGGCCCCGGTGCGTTTCAAACGGCGGGGTACACAACATATAATGGAAAAGGATGGATCAAACCATGGCTAAGAAGATTCTGTTAGTGGACGATGCTGCTTTCATGCGTAAGATGATTAAGGACACCCTGATTAAGAACGGCTATACCGAGGTGTTCGAGGCGGTTGACGGCGCGGATGCGGTGGAAAAGTTCGGCGAGATCGGCCCCGACCTGGTGGTGATGGATATCACCATGCCCAACATGGACGGCCTGGAGGCCCTGAAGGCCATCCGCGCCAAGGACGGCAGCGCCAACGTGGTCATGTGCTCCGCCATGGGCCAGGAGTCCATGGTTATGGATGCCGTGCGCTCCGGCGCCAAGGACTTCATCGTGAAGCCCTTTAAGCCGGACCGGGTGCTCAAGACCGTCACCTCCATTCTGGGCGCACCCTGATGGCAAATTCCCCGCGCAGGCCCGTTCTGGCCCTGGAGGTCACGGCGCTGGACAGTATGCTCTCTTTGATATGGATGCTGCTGTGTGTGGTGGTCATCATTGTGCTGGCCTACCTGTTCACCAGATACGTGGCGGGCAGAAGGGGGCTGGGCGGATTCGGTGCGCCCGGCGGGACAGGCCGTTTCAAGGCGCTGGCCCGGCTGTCCCTGGGGCGTGAGCAGAGCGCGGTGCTCGTCCAGGCGGGGGAGCGGTACCTCCTGCTGGGGGTGGCCCCCTCCGGCGTGACGCTGCTGGCGGAGCTGAGCCAGGAGGAAGCGCAGGAGTTGTACGCCCCGTCTCCCGGGCAGCCCGCCCCCCCCACCTTTGGGGAGGCCCTGCGCACCGTACTCAAGCAAAAGAAACCGAGGTGAGGATGGGATGCCGACCGACAGCCTGATCAATATCAACGGTGAGAGCGTCCAGACGTTGGAGATTCTTTTCCTCACCACCATGATGGCCCTGCTGCCATCCATGCTGGTGATGATGACCTCGTTTACGAGGTATGTCATCTCCCTGTCCTTCCTGCGCAACGCCATGGGCACCCAGCAGACGCCGCCGAATACGGTGCTGGTGGGGATTGCCCTGTTTCTCACCCTCATCACCATGAACCCGGCGCTCACCCGCATCCAGACGGAGGCATGGGAGCCGTATACAGAGCAGGAGATCGGGGCGGAGGAGTTTGTGGACCGGGCCAGCGTGCCGCTGAAGGAGTTCATGATGGCCAATACCCAGTGGCGCACGGTGGAGATGTACTGTAACCTGGCCCACATCGACGTTCCGGCGGAGGGGGAGCAGGCTGTACAGGAGCTGCCCCTGCGGGTGATTGTGCCCGCTTTTATGACCCAGGAGCTGCAAGAGGCATTTTACATTGGATTCCTGCTGTATATCCCCTTCCTGCTCATCGACGTGGTGGTGTCGTCTACGCTGATGTCCATGGGCATGATTATGCTGCCGCCAGCCATGATTTCCACGCCCTTCAAGCTGCTGCTGTTTGTGTCCGTCAACGGCTGGCAGGTGCTGTTTTCCACGCTGGTGCAGAGTGTAAATTGATTTCCGGGAAGGAGGGTGAGCCGTGGACACCACCATGGCAATGGATCTGATGCGGGACGCGATGGGAGTGGCCATCAAGCTGGCCAGCCCCATGCTGGTGCTGAGTATGCTGGTGGGCGTGGTGGTGGCTATTTTCCAGGCGGTCACCCAGATCCACGAGCAGACCATTTCCTTCGTTCTCAAGCTGATCGTGGTGATCAGCGTGCTGCTGCTGGGAGGCGGCTGGATGCTGGACACGCTCAAGGACTATACGCTGGAGATCTTCTCGCTGATCGGCAGCTAAGCGGGGGGAGGCAGCCATGATCGACTGGGCGGAACTGACGCGGTTCCTCTATATTACCGCACGCATCAGCGGGTTTGTCCTGTTCAACCCCCTGCTGGGCCGCCGCAACATCCCCGCTCCGTTCCGCGTGGGCATGACGCTGGTGCTGTCCGTTTTTACGGCGGCCCTGACCACCCAGGGGACGCCTATCCCTGTGGGGATGGCGGAGCTGGCGGTGCGGATGCTGCTGGAGCTGGCGGTGGGCTTCCTGCTGGGCATGGCGGCAAGCTTCTTTTTCTACATTCCCCAGCTGTCCGGGTCCATTATTGATACCCAGATGGGTATGACCATGAACCAGATGTATGACCCGGGGACCTCGGCCAACATGTCCGTGACCGGACAGATCCTCAACGCGCTGATGACCTTGTTGTTTTTTGCGGCGGGAGGGCACTTGACCCTTCTGCGCATATTCCTCACCTCGGGGGAGCTGGTCCCCTATGGGCAGGTGTCCATCGGCCTGCCGGCCTATCACCTGCTGCTGGAGCTGTTCGTGGAGTGCACTGTGCTGGGGATCAAGCTGAGCATGCCCATCCTGGCGGCGGCCCTCATTGCCCAGGTGGGGATGGGGGTGCTGATGAAGGTGATTCCCCAGATCAACGTGTTCGCCATCAATATTGAGCTGAAGGTCATCGTGGGCCTGGCGTTGCTGCTGGTGCTGATCGTCCCCTTCAGCGAGTTTCTCCTTCAGACGGAGGCGGCAATGCTGAATGCGCTCCATGATATCCTGACCCTGAGCGGGTAATTTCTGAAACCACAGAACGTTTTCAACAGCATCCCCTCCTCCACCCTTCTGAGGAGCGGGCGTCGCAGGACAAAAGGGGGGGACAGACGTTGCCCGAGGGAAATAAAACAGAAAAAGCGACACCAAAAAAGCGACGGGACGAACGAAAAAAAGGTAACGTCTTTAAAAGCCAGGATGCGGTGGCGGTGGCCGGGCTGCTGGGTACCTTCGGTACGCTGTGGCTGCTCACCGGCGCTTTCGTCCAGCAGCTGGGCGGGTTTATGACGCTGTGCCTGACCACCGCGGGAGAAGATGCCCGGGAGGTGGGCGGGGTATGCAGCGAGCTGGCGGTTCAGGGGATTGTGCTGGTGCTGAAAACGGTGGGGATTGTGGCGGCGGTGGCCATTCTGTGCGCCGTGGCGGCCACCTTTGCCCAAACCAATTTTTTGGTGAGCACCGAATCCATGAAGCCGAAGTTCAGCCGGCTCAACCCCCTGGAGGGTTTTAAGCGGCTGTTCTCCCTGAAAAGCCTTGTGGAAACCCTGAAAAACCTGATCAAGATTATTATCCTGATGGCCATCATCTTCCTGAGCATCCGGGATATGTTCCTGGAGAGCTCCAACTACCTTTACACCGAGCTGGGCGCCGCAGCGGCGCATCTGGTGGAGATGGCGGGAGGCATGGTGGTTCGCATCTGCATCGCCTTTGTGGCGGTGGCCGCCATGGACTTCTTCTACCAGTGGTGGGACTATGAGAAGAACATGATGATGACCAAGCAGGAGGTCAAAGAGGAATACAAACAAATGGAAGGCGATCCCCAGGTGAAGGGGAAGATCAAGGAGATCCAGCGCCGCCGGGCCCAGCAGCGCATGATGCAGCAGGTACCCGGGGCGGACGTGGTTGTCCGTAACCCCACCCACTTCGCCGTGGCCCTGCGCTATAAGCCGGACCAGGACGACGCCCCCATTGTGCTGGCCAAGGGCCAGGATAACATCGCCCTTCGCATCGTCCAGATCGCCGAGGAGAACAAGGTGGCCGTCATTGAAAACGTGCCCCTGGCCCGGGCCCTCTACGCCCAGGCGGAGCTGAACCAGATGATCCCGCCGGAGCTGTACGGCGCGGTGGCGGAGGTGCTGGTGTATATCTTCAAGCTGAACGGCAAGAAGCAGATTGTGAAGTAGAAACCATGGCCCTTGCGGCCTTGCATAAGCCCACCAGGGAGGTGAATGGCCCGCCATGCTCAAACGGATTTTAGACAATGTTATAGCGCTGTTTGTGGTGGTCGTGGTCATGTTCCTGTTTATCCCGCTGCCCCCGCAGATTTTGGACATTCTGCTCATCATCAACATTGGGCTGTCCATCATGATCCTGATGATCACCATGAACATCTCGGAGGCGCTGGAGTTCTCCATCTTCCCCTCCCTGCTGCTCATAACCACCCTGTTCCGGCTGGGTATGAACGTGTCCAGTACCCGGATGATCCTCACCACCGGCGACCCCGGCGTGGTCATCAAGAACTTCGGCCAGCTGGTCACCGGCGGAAACGTGGTGGTGGGTTTCGTCATCTTCTTCATTATCGTGCTGGTCCAGCTCATCGTCATCACCAAGGGCGCCGAGCGCGTGTCCGAGGTGGCCGCCCGCTTCACCCTGGACGCCATGCCCGGCAAGCAGATGGCCATCGACGCGGACCTGTCCTCCGGCCTCATCGACGAGCAGCAGGCCCGGGTGCGCCGGGAGAAGATCCAGAAGGAAGCGGACTTTTACGGCGCTATGGACGGCGCCACCAAGATCGTCAAGGGCGACTCCACCATGTCCATCGTCATCACCATCATCAATCTGGTGGGCGGCATCATCATCGGCGTGGTGGTCAACGGCGGCGATATCATGGACGTGATGCAGAATTACTGCATCCTCACCATCGGCGACGGCCTGGTGTCCCAGATTCCGTCCCTGATGATTTCCACCGCCACGGGCATGATCGTCACCCGCTCCGTGTCCGACGGCAGCCTGAACACGGACGTGATGGGGCAGTTCACCGCCCAGCCCCGGGCATTTACCACGACCGGCATTATCCTGGTGATCCTTGGCGTTATCCCCGGCACGCCCACCCTCCCCCTGCTGGTGGGCGGTGCGGCCACGGTGGGCGGTGGCATCTACCTCACCCGCAAGGCCACATCCCAGCAGCAGGCGGCCGCCGCCGCGGCACAGGAGCCTGTCGAACCCGCCGAGCTGGCCGCGCCCAGCGAAAGCGATTACTACAAGGACATCAACAACGTTTACTCCCTGCTGTCGGTGGAGCCGGTGGAGATGGAGTTCGGATACAGCCTCATCCCCCTGGTGGACGAGAGCCACGGCGGCAAGCTCATCAGCCGCATCGTCATCTTCCGGCGGCAGTACGCCCAGGATATGGGCTTTGTCATCCCATCCATCCGCCTGCATGACGGCTCCACCCTGGGCACCAACCAATACTCCATCCGCATTAAGGGCGAGGTGGTGGCCGAGGGTGAGATCCTGGTGGACTACTATCTGGCCCTAGAACCCCCCAACCCCCTGGGGGAGATCGACGGCATCGAGACCATCGAGCCCGCCTACGGCATCCCCTCCCGGTGGATTCTGCCGGAGAACAAGGAGATGGCGGAGATCTACGGCTACAATGTCATCGACCCGCTTTCCGTCATGCTCACCCACTTGGCCGAGACGGTGAAAAAGCACGCCTACGAGCTGCTCAACCGGGCCGAGACCATCCGGCTGGTGGACAATTTGAAGCAGTCCGCGCCCGAGCTGGTGGAGGAGATTGTACCCAACATCCTGTCCTATGCCAAGCTGGAGAAGCTGCTGCGCAACCTTCTCCAGGAGGGGGTGCCCATCAAGGATCTGGGCACGATCCTGGAGACAGCCGCCGAGGCGGTGAGCCAGGGCCGGGACATGGACATGGTCACCGAGCAGGTGCGCGGCGCGCTGGCCCGCACCATCACTCGCCGCTTCTGCGAGGACGGGCAGCTGCGGGTCATCACCCTGGACGCCGAGGTGGAGAAGAAGATCATCTCCTCCCTTACCCGCAATGAGCAGGGTGTGTACCTGGCCATGGGCCCCGATTTGATGCAGACCATCATTTCCCAGCTGGCCGAGCACCTGAAAAAGTTTGGCGACCTGGCCCAAACGCCGGTCATCCTGGTCAGCCAGGTTATCCGGGGCTATTTCAGCAAGATGATTACCCAGTTCTATCCCAACGTATACGTGCTCTCCTTCAATGAGATCACCAACAGCGTGCAGATCCAGGCCCTGGGCAATATTACCGCCGACGCGCCCATGCGGGCGGAGCGAAGGGCGGTGGGCACATGAGCGCCTCCACCCTTCAGCGGCGGTATACCGAAGCGGAGATTGAGGCCATGGATACCCCCGGCCTGCTCAACCTCTATAAACAGACCGGGGACGAGGAGCTGAAATGGCCCCTGGTGCTGCGGTATGAGGGGCTCATCAAAAGCGCGGCGCTGCAAATTCGCGGGGTGTACAGTAGCTTTGCCCAGGTAGATGATATTGTGAGCGAGGGCATCCTCACCCTGCTCACCTCCATTGACAAGTTCGACCCGGACAAGGGCATCAAATTTGAGACCTACGTGGCCAAGCGCATCCGGGGGATGGTCATCGACCTGGCCCGGAAGCAGGACTGGCTGCCCCGGAACATCCGGCAGCGGGCCAAGGAGATCGACTGCGCGGTCTCCCACCTGGCCAACGAGCTGGGACGGTTCCCCACCGACCAGGAGGTGGCGGGCCATCTGGGCATCCCCACCGACAAGTACCAGAAGGAGGCGGCCCGGGTGGCGCTGTCCAACACCCTGTCCCTGGACGCGCTGATGGACGCCCGGGATCTGGAGGGGCACCGCTTTGAGGTGTCCACCGAGGACCCCACCGTTCAGCCCGAGACCGTGCTGGAGGAGCAGGAGCTCCAGCAGACGCTGGCCCAGGGCATCTCCTCCCTCCAGCAGAACGAGCAGATTGTGCTCTCCCTCTACTACGAAAAAAACCTCCACATGAAGGAGATTGCCCAGGTGATGGGGGTGAGCGAGCCCCGCATCTCCCAGATCCATTCCCGGGCCATCCAAAAGCTGCGGGATCATATGGGCGCTTATATGAACAACGGGACATCCCCGAAATCCTCTAAAAAGCGGAAGAAGGCATGATGCAAGATGTTTAAAGGCTTCTACAACCTGACCTCCGGCATGGTCACCCAGCAGCAGCACCTCAACGTGGTGGGTAACAATTTGGTGAATATCTCCACCTCGGGCTTCAAAGAGAGCCGCTATGCCGCCACCACCTTCGACGATGTGATGTACGCCCGGGTGGGCAGCAAGGAGAAGATTTATACCGACATCGGCAGGCAGAGCTACATCAGGGCCAACAGTGAGATCAAGGTCCTCTTTGACCAGGGCATCCCCGAGCCCACCGGCATCCCCCTTGATTTCGCCATTATGGGGGAGGGATTCTTTGCCATCCAGACTGAGGATGGCGTGTCCTACACCCGGGCGGGAAATTTTTCCCTGGATGACGAGGGCTATCTGTGCTTCCCCGGCGTGGGCCGGGTGCTGGACCCTCGGGGACAGACCATCCAGCTGAACACCGACAAGCTGGCGGTGGATGAGCAGGGGGTTATTTCCACCGAGGACGGGGCGTACCTGGGGCAGCTGGGGGTTTACACCTTCCCCGACATGGAGCAGGTGGAATACGACGCCCGGGGCATGTTCACCGGGGAGGGCGCCCAGGCGGCGGCTGCGCCCACCGTGTACTGGAAGTATCTGGAGCGGTCTAACGTGAACATGATCCGCCAGATGACCGAGATGCTCACCTGCCAGCGCTCCCTCCAGAGCGCCGCCCAGGTGACCAAGATGTACGATGAGCTGATGAGCCATACCTCCAGCGACATCGGCCGTATGTGAGAGAGGTGACGAAGGCAGATGAATCAATCCTTTTACATCGGCGCGGTGGGCGCCCAGCAGCAGCTCCAGCGCCTGAATATCCACGGCGATAACATTTCCAACGTGAACACCAACGGCTTCAAGGCCAACCGGGCCCATTTCGCGGCCCTGCTCTACCAGGACCACCGGGGGGTGGAGGAGGAGCTGCCCATGGGCGTGGGCACCAGCCTGCTGATGACCTCCACCGACTTCTCCCAGGGGGGGCCGGCGGATACCGGGCGCACGCTGGATTACTACATTGACGGGGCCGGGTTCTTCGGCGTGGTGGATCTGATCACCGGCGAGGTCACCTTTACCCGCAACGGGGCCTTCTACCTGTCTGAGCTGGTGCGGGAGACCGGCGAGATGGACGAAGAGGGCGAGCCCATTATGGAATCGGTCTACTGCCTGGGCGACGGCACGGGACGCTTCGTGCTCAGCAAGCAGGGCGGCCTCATCGAGGTGGACGACCCGATGCAGGAGCTGCCCATCGGCATTTTTGACTACAGCAACTACAACGGCATGGAGCAGGTGCTGGATACCGGCTACCTGCCTGTAGATAAAAACGGGGATTTGTGGCTGGGCACCGGCAAAGCCGTCCAGGGCTATCTGGAGCGGTCTAACGCCGATCTGGCCGAGGAGCTTACAAAGGTGATTGAATCCCAGCGGGCCTACGGCATGGCGCTGAAAATGGTGCAGACCTCGGATGAGATCGAGACCACCATCAATAACCTGCGGGCTTGATAGGAGGGACGGCAATGGCAATTAAGAATTACGACGAGCTGAGTTCCCTGGAGCTGGATACTCTGCGGGAAATCGGCAGCATGGGGACCGGCAACGCGGCCACCGCCCTGTCCCAGATGCTGGGGCGGGAGGTGCGCATCACGCTGCCCGAGGTGCGCATCATGGGCTACAACGAGGCCATCGAGTGGATCGGCGGCCCGGAGGAGATCACCGCCGGGGTGCTGGTAAAGATGGGCGGGCAGATCAACGGCATCATGCTCTCCTGCCAGCAGCTGGACTTTGTGAACCTGGTGCTGGAGAGCGTTCTTCACCAGCGCATCGACGATTACGGCCAGCTGGCGGATATGGAGAACTCCTGCCTCATTGAGGTGGGCAATATCATGATCTCCACCTTCATCAACGCGCTGAGCGGCCTGGCCGGGATGGACGTGACCCTTACGGTCCCCGCCTTCACTGTGGATATGCAGGGGGCGATTCTGGCCGTGCCCATGGCGGAATACGGCGGACAGTCCGACTACATTATGACCATTGGCGGAAATTTCGTGTTTGACCATCAGGAGGTTCCCTGCCGCCTGCTGATGTCTCCGGACCTTCGGTCCCTGAATGCTCTATTGAGGAAGCTGGGCGTAAGCGATGAGTGACAAGCTGGTGATCGGAATCGCGGACATGAAGGTGGCCAAAGGGGAGGGTATGTTGGTCACCTACGCGCTGGGGTCCTGCATTGGCATCTGTTTGCACGACCCGGCCATCAAGCTGGGAGCCCTGGTGCATATCATGCTGCCGCTGAACATGGAAGCAGGGCGGACAAACCCAATGAAGTACGCGGATACGGGAATCAGAGAGACATTAAAGCAGATGGAGGCCATGGGGGCCCGCCGGACCAGGATCACCGCCAAAATTGCCGGCGGAGCCAAGATGTTTGAGGTGGGCAGCTCGTCCCTGGGCAATATCGGACAGAGGAATATTGAGAGCGTCCACCTGAACCTGAAAAAAGAGGGCATCCGCCTGCTGAAGGAGGACGTGGGCGGTTCGGTGGCCCGGACCCTGCTCTTTGACGTGAACAGCGGGCTGGGCTGTGTGCGCAGCTATGGCCGTGCGGAGCTGATTATTTGATACGCACATGATGAAAGGGAGTGCATTGGAATGAGGGAAGAAAGCAAGCATGAGATTCTGCTGGAGTCCGGCACCAACGAGATCGAGATCATGAAGTTCACCATCGGCGGCAATCTGTACGGCATTAACGTGGCCAAGGTGCGGGAGATCATGATTTCCGCTCCGGTGAAGCCCATGCCCCATGCCCATGCCGCGGTGGAAGGCATCTTCAAGCCCCGGGATGCGGTGCTCACGGTGGTGGACCTGCCCAAATACCTGGGGGACAGCCGGGAGAAGAATCCGAAGGACATCTTTATTGTCACAAACTTCAATAAGATGTTTATCGCCTTCCGGGTGCATACTGTGGACCGCATCAGCCGCATCTCCTGGACCGATATTCAGAAGCCGGATAAGACGGTCTCCGGCGGCGCGGAGAGCGTGGCCACCGGCATCGCCCAGTGCGACGGCGAGCTGGTCACCATTCTGGACTTCGAGCGTATCGTGGCGGAAATTGCCCCGGAGACCTCCATCCAGGTGTCGGAGGTGGAGCAGCTGGGTCCCCGTGAACGCAATGATAAGCCCATCTGGGTGGCGGAGGACTCCATCCTGCTGAGCAAAATGATTGCCGACTCCCTGCGTAAGGCAAATTACGTCAACCTCCATATGTTCTCCAACGGCCTGGAGCTGTGGGAGTCGCTGAGCGCGCTGCCCCAGGACGGTATACTGGAGCGGGACGTGGCGCTGATCATCACCGACATTGAGATGCCCCAGATGGACGGCCACCGTCTGACCAAGCTGGTGAAGGACAGCAGCCGGTTCAAGGAGATCCCCCTCATCATCTTCTCCTCCCTCATCAGTGAGGAAATGCGGCGCAAGGGCAGGGATCTGGGAGCGGACGAACAGCTCACCAAGCCGGAGATCGGACATCTGGTGGACGTGATGGATCATCTCCTCGCGCGCCAGAGCAAGACCAGAGGATAAGGACAGGAGGCAGCTATGAGCGGCAAATATATTGTGCGGCAGCCCATTAAGGACGCTGAGGGGAATACAATCGGACATGAGATCCTGTATCACGGCGCAAACCAGGCTTTCAGCAGCGACAACTCTACCTCCAGCGC
The DNA here is from genome assembly GCA_910587255.1 of uncultured Oscillospiraceae bacterium. GTDB lineage: Bacteria > Bacillota > Clostridia > Oscillospirales > Oscillospiraceae > Enterenecus. The sequence continues at coordinate 126,371 of CAJUKT010000060.1, read as the reverse complement.
AGAATTTGCCGCGGCCAATACCATTTACAGTTTTCTAACCCAGAACAGCCCCAAGGTGCTGAAGGGAACGCTGAACTTTATGACCTTCACCACCATGCTGCTGATGAAGAAGACCCCCCGGCTGTTTGACAAGAGCGACCTGGTGATTCAGATCGACGACGCGGTGATTATCCACCCGCTGTCCATGCATCTGGTGCAGCAGTACGTCCGGGAGGGATACCGCGTGGCGGTGAACGACTTCCAGTTCACCCCCCGGTATCTGGCCCTGCTGGATGACATCCACTTCATCAAAATCAGCGCCAGGACCGCCACGGAGGTCACCATCCGCAACACGGTGGAGGTGGCCCACAGCATGAATATCAAGTGCATCGTCACCCACATTGAGGATGCGCAGACCTATGAGCGGGCGGTGGCCTTGGGGGCGGATGGGGTGGAAGGGCCCTATGTGGCGGGCAAGCTCACCACCAAGGCCCACAGCAGCGCGTATATCCAGAGCAATTTCTTCCAGCTCATGGTGGCCGTCACCCGGGATGAGCCCAACGTGGAGGAAATTGAGCAGATGATCGCCGCCGACGCCAGCTTGTCGTATGGCCTGCTGAAAATGGTCAACTCCGCCTATTTTGCCCTGCGCCACCGGGCCACCACCATCCGGCAGGCCATCATGACCCTGGGCCTGGGGCAGCTGAAGCAGTGGATCTACCTGCTCAGCGCCAGCAATGCGGAAAACGAGGTGGACGCGGGCTCGGAGGAGTTCCTGAAGCGCTCCTTCATGCGGGCCAATTTCTGTAGCGAGCTGATGAATTACGCCAAAAATATGCCTATCTCCAAGTCCGAGGGCTATTTGATGGGGATGTTCTCCACCCTGAATTACCTCATTGACGCGCCGCTGGAGGATATCCTGTCGGAGGTTCCGGTGGCGGACGAGATCAAGGCTGCCCTGCTCAATCATGAGGGGCGCTGCGGTATGCTGTATGATTTGGTGCTCAGCTATGAGTCCGCCGACTGGGAGAAGATCAACGTGCTGGCGGAGGAGCTGGGTATCCCCGACAATATGATGACCAGCGTGTACTTTATCTGCATGGAAAATGTGAACACCCTCTGGGAGCAGCTCACCAACCCCTATCCCCAGCAGCTGCCTCCCTTGGAGGAGGGGGAAGAGAATCCCGAAGGCTGAGACAGGCTGGGCAGGAAAAAAAGCCCTGGCGGATGGATATCCATCCGCCAGGGCTTTTCTGACCTTGTCAGCCCCGGCTGTGGTGGGGGGTCTCATGGACCGCCTTGCACGCCTGGAGAAGCTGGGCCGTGATGTCGCTGCTGAACTTGCCCTCGTACACCGTCAGCCTGGGCACGCGGTCATTGGGCTCCAGCACCACATACTTGGGGGGCAGGTGATTGAGGGTGAACGCTTTCACGTCCTCCATGCACCGCTTGCAGCTGCACAGCCCGAACATCTCCACGTATTTGGGGGCTTTTTCCTCCACCAGCACCTGCATCACATTGATGTAGCCGGGATTCTCCGGCTCCAGGAACTGGTGGGCGGGCTCCTCCGCGGGCTCCGGGGCGGGAGGCTCCTGCACAGGGGCGGCCTGGACGGGAGCGGGCTCCGGCTCGGGCTGGGGTTCGGGCTCCGGCTCAGGCTGGGGGGCGGGGACGGGCTGCTGCTCGGGAGCGGCGGGCTGCTGGGCGCCCAGCTCGCCCTCCAGGGCGTTCTCCAAGGCGCTTTTGATCTGCCCCGACACCGCGGCGTCAGGCGCCATGGAGGTGACGATGGGGGGAACGGCAGGGGCGGGAGCCGGCTCCTGGGCGGGCTCGGCAACAGGGTCCGTCTTTTTGCTGAGCAGGTTCATCACCCGCGCGGTCTTACTGGTCTTGTCGTTCTTGGCCATAATGACAATACTCCTTACTTAGACTTAGTTGAAAAATTTAGAAATATACTTCTGGCGAAAGGTGGGCTTGGGCCGGGGGAAACGGTCCCCCGCCACCGCGTCCACAATGTCCAGGAAGTCCTGGGCGGGTCGGGAATCGGGCTGGTAGGTGAGCACCGTCTGCCCATGGGCAGGGGCCATGGCCACCCCCACCCCCCGGTGGATGCGGGTCTGGAACACCTTGCTGCCCAGCTGGCCGGCCACCTCCTCGGCCAGCTCCAATATGTCCTTGGACAGGGTGAGGCGGCCGTTAAACTTGTTGAGAAGGATGCCCAGCACCTTCAGCTGGGGATTGTAGGTGGATCGGACGGTCTCGATGGTCTCCTGAAGCTGGGTGATGCCCACCAGGCTGAGTACCTCGGCCTCCATGGGGACAATGAGCCCGTGGGAAGCCACATAGGCGTTGACGGTGAGGATATTCAGGGCGGGCGGGGTGTCGATGATCACGAAGTCGTACTGGGAACGGACGGTGGAGAGCTGGTCGCTGAGCATGAACTCCCGGCGGGGGACGGTGAACTCCACTTCGGCGGCGGACAGCATAATGTCCGAGGGCAGCACGTCCCCATACTCTGTGGATACGATGGCCTGCTCCAAGGAACAGGCGCCCTTCAACACATCATAGACGGTGCATCCCGTGCCAATGTCCAGGCCCAGGTTAAAGCCCAGATTGCCCTGGGGGTCCAGATCCACCCCCAGAACCCTGGCCCCGCGCTGGTGGAGGCCGCAGACCAGAGCGGCGGAGGTGGTGGTCTTTCCCACGCCTCCCTTTTGGTTGGTGACGGCAATGATTTGAGTCAAGGAATATTCCCTCCCTTTCACAAAAACTTGGGGAAAAGTCTTAAGTTTAATATACTACAGGTCGATAAAAAAGAACAGAGGTACAGCGAAAAAACTGCAAAAAATTTTTCAAAATTTTCTCCTGTAAACGTGCTATGGACAGGGCAATCTGCCCATAGGTTTTTTGGAAAGGAGCGGTTCAAATGGCATCTATTACCAGTTTAAGCAACAGCAGCTACAACACCAGCAGCATTTATGGGAACCGAAATGTGCTCAGCGGCCTGGCCAGCGGCATGGATACCGAGTCCATGATCGAAAACGCGGTCTCCGGCATCAAGCTGAAGATTGAAAACCTGACGAAGAAGCGCACCAGGATTGAGTGGCAGCAGGAGGCCTACCGCAGCATCATCGACAAGGCGGTGAACTTCAACAACAAGTACACCTCCTACTCCTCCAAAACCAACCTGCTCAGCCAGAGCTTCTTCAGCAGCGCGGTGAATACCGCCGTCATGGGCACCTATAAGGACAAAATCACCGCCAGCGGCAAGACCTCCAGCGATATCAAGATCAACGGCGTGAAGCAGATGGCCAAGGCCGCCACCTATACCGTGTCCGGCCTGGCCGGAGGCATGGGGGACGTGTCCTCCGTCACCGGCAAGGAGTTTGACATCACCAAGGATCTGGACGTGAGCACCGTGTCCGGCTCCCTGACCTTCCAGTACGGCGGCAAAAACGGCACCTCCTTCACCATCAACTTTGACGAGCTGGAGAACCTCAACGAGATGGAGGGCAGCAACAGCGCGGAAAAGCTGGCCAACGCCATCAATAAGAAGCTGAGTGAGGTCAAGTACACCTACACCAAGAACGGCTTCCAGGAGAGCACCACCGCCGACAAGGCCATCAAGGTGACGGCCAACGAGGACGGCAGGATCACCTTCTCGGACGGGCTGGGCAACGGCAATACGGTGAAGATCAGCGGCTCCTCCGGCGAGATGAAGAAGTACGCCTCGGAGAACGTGCTGAGCAATCCCGGTGATCTGACCAAGAAGGTGCCCGCCTATGAGTACCTGGGCGGCACCAAGGGCGAGGACGGCACGTGGAGCGGCGGCAAGGAGCTGGGCATCACCTTCAACGGCACCACCAAGAAGATCAGCATGTCCGATGTGATGAATCGGATCGACTTCAGCTATGACGCTGCGGAGGACAAGGGTACGCAGTTCAAGAAGGCCCTTCAGGCCGAGCTGGACGACGCCTTCGGCAAGGACAAGATCAGGGTGAACAACACGGACGGCAAGCTGTCCTTCAAGACCAAGGAGGGCTCCACCCTGAGCCTGGGCGGCAGCGCTGTGGAGGCGCTGGGATTCCAGAGCGGGGACTCCAACTTCATCAATCCGGGCAAGAAGCTGTCTGATATCCTGGGCGACAAGGGGGAGAGCGTTTTCACCCAGGACAACCGCCTGAAGGGCGCGGGCGGCGCCACGGAGCACAAGCGCGCCGACGGCACCTCCTACTATCTGGACAAGGCCGGCAACCGGGTGGACAAGGACGGCTACCGGGTGGATAACGACGGCAAGGCGATTTACGATTTCCAGGTTAACGGGGCCCACATCAACGTTACCGAGGACACCACCCTGGAGAGCCTGATGAATTCCATCAACTCCAACGCCAGCGCCGGAATGAAGGTGAGCTACTCCAAGCTCACCAACGAGTTCAAGTTCACCGCCACCGAGACCGGGGCCAACAGCAAGATTGAGTTCGGCGGGCTGGCGGATAAGCTGTTCGGGGTGCCCGAAGATTTGGAGATCAACCATAATTTTGCAGAGAACTATGGTCTCAGTGCGTTCGTCCAGAACGGCTCTGCCCGTATAACAGTTGAGTTTGATACGTTCCAATTGGAGTTTAATATCGATAAAAATACGACCATGCAGGACTTTGCTAAGGAAGTGGAAAGCATCAGCGGGCATCAGATGATTGCTTCCTACAATGAAAAGACAGGCCAGTTTACCGTGACAGATCAAAAAGGTGTGGAGCAGAAATTCACAGTTAAGGATAATTTTTTCAATGATTCGCACGATCGCGTGATTGAGCCTGCCGTCAACTACACCGCCGGGCAGGACGCCATCATGGACGTGGAGATCAACGGCAAGCGGTTTGAGAACCTCACCCGGTCCAGCAACAGCTTCGAGATCGACGGGCTGACCATCAATGTGAAGGGCGAGTTCAACGCGGACGGCGCCAACGCCCCCGACAAGGACGGAAACGCCTACGAGGGCATCACCTTTGAGACCACCACCGACGTGGACAAGATCGTGGACGTGATCCGGGAGTTTGTGGACGACTACAACGAGATGGCCACCGAGATCAAAAGCGCCTACTCCACCATGCCCGCGCAGAAGTCCAACGGCGCGAAGTACGACCCCCTCACCGCCGAGCAGGAGGACCAGTACTCCGAGAGCGAGCTGAAGGCATATAACGAGAAGGCCAAGCAGGGCATTTTGTTCGGCGACACTACCCTGTCCAGCATGTATGGCAAGCTGCTCTCCGCCATCACCCCCGGCGGCAGCGACGGCCAGACCCTGCGCGAGATCGGCATCGGCACCAGCTACAACGACGGCATGACCACCATCAGCCTGGACGAGGATAAGCTGCGCGCCGCCCTGGAAAGCGACCCGGACAAGGTGCGCACCGCCTTCACCAAGACCAAGGAGGGCGGCTCCTCCAGCGACGGGCTGATGCAGACCATGCAGAATACCCTGAACAGCTACGTCAGGACCACCGGCGAGCCCAAGGGCGTGCTGATTGCCCGGGCGGGCTCCGTCAAGGCGCCCACCTCGCTGAACAGCAACAGCCTGAAGAGCCAGATGGACAGCATCGACAACCAGATTGACCGCTGGACGAATAAGATGGCCGATCAGATTGACCGCTATACCACCAAGTTCACCCGTCTGGAGCAGCTGATTGCGGAGATGAACTCCCAGTCCTCCACCATGATGGGCCTGATGGGCGGGCAGAGCGGCTACTAAACCCAAAACACCGACCAAGAAGGAGTCAAGCATGGATTTCAAAGGCTACCAGGGCTACCAGGGCTATAAGGAGCAGGGGATCAATGAGATGTCCCAGGGCGAGCTGCTGCTGCTACTGTACGACGAGCTGGTTAAGCGGCTGCTCCGGGCGGGCCTGGCCCTGGACAAGAAGGACTACGCCCTGTTTGAGGCAAGCGTGGACCGAAGCCTGGACATTATCCGCTACCTGGACGATACCCTGGATATGCAATATCCCATCAGCCGGAACCTGAACCGCCTGTACGACTACTTCAGCTTTGAACTCAACCGGGTGAAGGCGGGGCGGAACAGGACCGAGCTGGACCGGGTTAAAGTTATGGTGAATGAGCTGCGGGATACCTTCCGGGAGGCCAACAGGACCGCCGAGGAAGAGCCTGTTGAGATGCAGGCTCCCCCGGCGGACGCCGGTGCGGAGGGCTGAGCCATGAAGGAAAAAACGGTGATGGACGCCCTGGTCCAGATGAAGCGGACGGGGAACCTGCTCAATGAGCTGACCGACCTGACCCGGCAGCTGGGGGAATCCATCGACCGAAACGACCAGGTGAGCATCCAGATGCTGATCGCCATGCGGGAGGAGCCGCTGGGCAAGCTGCAGGCGGCGGACAAGGCGCTGCGGGAGCAGCTGGAGGCGCTGGACGACCGGGAAGAGGCCGAGCAGCTGGCCGCCATCCTCAACGGCGGAAGCGCCGGGGACGGGGGCCAGACCGTGAAGATGCTGTGCGACCAGGTGGCGCTGAACCGGCGCAGGCTCAAGCAGGTGATGGATCTGGACCGGGTGCTCAACCAGCGAATAGGACGGGGAAAATCTGCGTATCAATAGCACAACACAATAAAATATCGGCCCGGTGATTCACCGGGCCGATATTCCGCGAGAACGAGGGGTTTAACCGCTGGGAGCGGACAGAAGCCAGAGGGGCGCCCCGTGGTCCCGGGCGGAGGACAGCTCATCCAGTATGAGCTGGGGGTCCCAGGTCTGGAGGCTCCGCTCCAGGCTGTTGGGGTCGGCGACCAGCACGTCTCCGCTGAGAGTCATGCCCCGGATGAGAATGAAGTGGCCGCCGGTGGTGAAGTGGCCTTTGCCCATCAGGGCCACCAGCATGTCCTTGGAATGCAGGGCCCGGCGCAGCTCGTCGGGAGTGCGCCCGGTGAAGGCCGTTGCCTCCAGGCCGAAGTCCTCGGCGATGCCCTGGACGATGGAGTGGTAGGAACCGCTTCTCCTGGCCCAGTAGCCGTGATCCACCGCCCAGGCGGCCATTTGAGCCGGGTCGGTTTCGGTGTCCGTCATGCTGGCCACCGCCATAGCCATAGCGGTGGGGCCGCAGCCGTAAGGGCCAATGGTGTCGGTACCGTAGGGCTGTTCGGCCCAGGTCTCGTCCGACTGGCAGAAGTAAGTAACGGTGACGGCGCCCCCGGTGAGCAGCTGCTTGCCGTCTTCCTCCAGTACCTCGGTGAGGGGCGGCTCGGTGGCCGGCGGCAGGGATTCCTCCGGGGGCAGGGTGAGCTCCGGCTCCGGCGGCGAAGGGGGCGGGGCGGTGAGCTCCTCCCAGAAGTCGGCCGCCTGCTGGGTGGCGTTTTGGATGGCTTGGCCGGCCAAGTCGGCGGTATTGAGGCAGAAGCGGCCAACCGCGTCCAGTCCGGCGCGTCCGGCGTCCGCCACCGCGGCGGCTGCCTGCCGGACCGGGGCGACGATACGCTCATAGGTTTCGGGGGCAAAGTGGCGGCAGGCCGCCAGTTCCGCCGCGCCGATGCACAGCACGGCCAGCAGCACGGCTAAGACCAGCTTGCGTCCCATGTGTCCGGAGCCGTTCGCCCTGTTCATCTGTCCACCTCCTCCCGGAATTTTACGCATGCCCCTATTATAACAGAAACCAGACCGTTTTCAATGGAAAGATTCATATTGTAAGTCAGTGCTAGGAGAAGCCTATGCCCACCATTGAGTTAGAAAGCGTTTCAAAGTTTTATAAGCCCAACCGCTGGAGGCGCAGCGCCGTCCACCAGGACAAGGGCGTGGAGGACGTGGAGCTGACCATCCGGCAGGGGGAGTTCGTGTTCGTGGTTGGGGGCAGCGGAGCGGGGAAGAGCACCCTGCTGCGGCTGATTACCGGCCAGACCAGGCCCAGCCGGGGAAAGGTCTACGTGGACCATAAGGACTTGAACGGGATGATGAGGCTCAGCCGGAACCGGGCCTCCATTCTCTTCGGAAAGATCTGGCAGGACCCTACCCTCATCCGCAAGAAGACGGTGGGGGAAAATCTTGCCCTGGCCTCCCAGATTGCCCTGGGCAAGGAAAATCCCAAGCTGGTGGAGATTCGGGTAAAAAAGGTGCTCGGCCTGGTGGGGATGCGGGGCGCGGAGCCCAAATACCCCGTAGAGCTGTCCATCGGCCAGTGCCGCCGGGTGGAGTTGGCCCGGGCTATGATCGGCAGCCCGCCCATCCTGGTGCTGGACGAGATCACGGCTAATCTGGACGACGACTGCATCTGGGACACCCTCCATTTGCTTAACGACATCAATAAAAAGGGCACTACCGTCATCATGGCCACCCATGACAGCCAATACGTCAATATCCTGCGCCGCAGGGTGATCACCATGAGCGACGGGCGTGTGCTGGACGATGTTCAAAAGGGAAAATACGGTGATGTGCTGGAGAGGGAGCGCAAGGTGGTGCTTCTTCCCAAGTTCAGAACCGATTTGATATAGAAATCCACAGTCAAGAAATTTAGGAGGAAAGAGTTCATGATTAAAAACATGAAGATCAAGAAAAGCCTGATCCTGGGGTTCGGGGTCACAATCATCGTCTCTCTGGCCATCATCATCGCTTCCATTGTCCTGATGTCCATGCAGAAGAACCAGTACATGGATATTATTGATGAGTATGTTGGCGCCAACAGCATCGTGTACGAGTGCCGCGTTGATTACAACATCGCCGGACGCAGCCTGCGCGACGCGGTTCTGGGCGGCGACCTGTCCAACTTGGATACCACCACGCAGAAGGTGGCCGAGCTGAAGGAGCGCCTGAGTGAGCTGGAGAGAATCTATCCGCTGGACAGCAAGACTGAACTGAATGCCTTTGTGGACACGGTGGAGGCGTGGGAGGTCGAGGCTGAGAAGATTGTCAGCGTGGCCCGCAACAATACCGCCGAGAGCCGCACCGAGGCGGCCGGCTTGATTGCCAGCGACTGCTCCCCCAGGCTGAAGGATGCCGCCGAGAAGGGCGACGCCCTGGCTGCTACCCTCCAAGCGGCCCAGGATAACATTATTGCCCGGCAGGAGATGACCTCCAATATTGCCATTGGCATTATTTTGGCCGCCATGGTCATTGCCACCGCCGCAGTGCTGCGTATTGCTCTGATCATCATCAAGAGCATCGTAGTGCCCGCAGAGCAGGTTCATGTGGCGCTCAGCGGCTTCAGCGAGGGCAAGCTGGACATCCCTGTGGATTACCACAGCACCAGTGAGCTGGGCGATATGTGCGACGCCCTGCGCACCAGCCAGCATGTGCTGGGCGAGTGTATCAGCGATACCTGCCGCCTGCTGGAGGAGATGGGCAATGGCAACTTCGATGTGCGCACTAAGGACGAGAAGGTGTACGTGGGCGCGCTGAGCAGCATCCTGACCTCCGTGCGGGCCATTAACCGCAATCTTACCGATGCCCTGTCCCAGATCAACCAGAGCGCTGAGCAGGTGTCCGCGGGCGCCGAGCAGGTGTCCACCGGCGCCCAGTCCCTGGCCCAGGGCGCTACCGAGCAGGCCAGCGCCGTGGAGGAGCTGTCCGCCACCATCGCTGAGATTTCCACCAACTCCCGCAAAAACGCGGAAAACAGTGAGCAGGCCATGTCTCACGCCAATGACGCCAGCGGCTGCCTGAACGAGAGCTCCGAGTACATGCAGCAGATGGTGGAGGCCATGACCAAGATCTCCGATTCCTCCTCCGAGATCGGCAAGATCATCGCCACCATCGAGAACATCGCTTTCCAGACCAACATCCTGGCCCTGAACGCCGCCGTGGAAGCCGCCCGTGCGGGCAGCGCCGGCAAGGGCTTTGCCGTGGTGGCCGACGAGGTGCGCAACCTGTCCGCCAAGTCCGACGAGGCCGCCAAAGCCACCAAGGAGCTCATCGACCGCTCCATCGTGTCCGTCAAGGAGGGCAGTGAGATCGTCCAGAAGGTGTCCGCCGCCCTCCAGGCCACCAACGAGCGCGCCGGTCTGGTGATGACTTCCGTGCAGGAGATTGCCAAGGCCGCCGAGGAGGAGTCTGAGGCCATCGCCCAGGTGACCGAGGGCATCGACCAGATCAGCTCCGTGGTGCAGACCAACTCCGCCACCAGCGAGGAGTCCGCTGCCGCCAGCGAGGAGCTGTCCAGCCAGGCCGCCCTGATGAAGGAGCTGCTGGCCCGCTTCAAGCTGCGCCAGGACGGCTTCATGCCCAAGGCCCAGCCCGCCTACAGCGCCGCCCCCGTTGCCTCCTCCTACGAGGAGAGCTATGAGCCCGCCTCCAGCGGCTCCGCCGCCAGCGTGTTCAGCAAGTATTAAAGAGAAATCGAACAGGCTGCCAGGGGGCGGCAGTCATGCCGTCCCCTGGCAGTTTTTATGACCGGCAAAGCCGCAGCAAGAGAGGAGCGGAGCTATGGCAGAATGGAAGGCCCAGGACAAGGAGCTGATCTTTGCCCTGGATATCGGTACGCGCAGCGTGGTGGGCGTGGTAGGCCGGCCGGTGGGCGACCGATTGAAGGTGCTGGATGTGGAGATGGCCGAGCATGGCAAGCGCGCCATGATGGACGGCCAGATTGATGACATCAAGCAGGTGGGAACCCTGGCCAGAACGGTGACTGAGCGGCTGGAAAGCCGCCTGGGCGTCCGCCTGGAGCGGGTGAGCGTGGCCGCCGCAGGGCGTGCCCTGCGCACCCAGAAGGGGTCCTTTGTGCTGGAGCTGCCGGAGGAACAGTCCATCGACGCCGAGCAGATCGGTGAGCTGGAGGCCGGGGCGGTGTCCGCAGCCGAGGAGGCGCTTCAGAACGACGGCGGAGACCGCCGGCAGATGTTCCTGGTGGGCTACACCGTGGCCCAATACAGGCTGGATAACTACCCCATGAATAACCTGCAATTCCACACAGGCCGCCGGATGGAGGCTGATGTGGTGGCCACCTTCCTCCCAGGGGAGGTGGTGGAGAGCCTGTACGCCGCCATGCGTGCCGCAGGGCTCCAGGTGTCCAGCATGACGCTGGAGCCCATTGCCGCCATGAACGCGGCGATCCCCGCCGAGCTGAGGCTGCTGAATCTGGCTATGGTGGACATCGGGGCGGGCACCACCGACATTGCCCTGTGCCGGGACGGAAGCGTGGTGGGCTACACCATGGCCACGGTGGCGGGGGACGAGGTGACTGAGGCCATCATGCGGACATTCCTGGTGGACTTCAAGACCGCCGAGCAGGTGAAGCGGGCCATCGGGGAGAGCGATGATCTCATCCGCTGCCGGAACATCCTGGGGCAGGAGGAACGCATCGCCGCGGCCGAGGTGGTTCAGGCCATCCAGGAGCCCATGAACAGGCTGGCCGACGCCATTGCCAAGCAGATTCTGAGCGTCAATGACACCGCGCCCTCCGCCGTATTCCTGGCGGGCGGCGGCAGCAGGCTCACCGGCCTGCGGGAGAAGGTGGCGGAAAAGCTGGAGATGGACGACAGGCGGGTGGCCATCGCGGGGAACAACTTCGCGCTGTCTGTGTTCTCCGACAGTGTGGAGCTGGAGAGGCCGGAGTACGCCACCCCGCTGGGTATCGCCATCTCAGCGGGGCTGGGGCTGCTCAACGACAGCTATGTGGTCACACTCAATGGGCACAGCGCCAAGCTGTTCCGCAACGGGGTGCTCACCCTGCGGGATATCCTGTTGATGAACGGCTATAGCTATGGGGACATGGTGGGCAAGACGGGTAAGAGCCTTACCGTCACCCTGGACGGCAAGCGGCTGGTGTTCCGAGGGGAACCCGCCGTCCCCGCCGTGCTGCGCGTAAACGAGGAGGAGGCCACGCTGTCCACCGTGATTCATGCCGGAGATCACATCCATTTTGTGCCCGCGCGGCACGGGGAGGGGGCAGGACGCACCGTAGCGGAGCTGCTCGGCCCGGAGTTCTATGGCAAGGTCATGGTGAACAACGCCCCGGCCTCCATGGAAACCCAGCTGAATCAGGGGGATGTGGTGCTCACCCTGCGCCAGACGCCCCCCGCTCCCCGGAGGGAGGCCGCGCCTACGGTGGTCCGGCCTGACGCGGCAGTCCAGGCGGCGGCCCCGGCACGGCCTGTCCCGCCCAGCGGTGAGCTGCGCATCAGCCTGAATGGGGAGCCGCTGGTCCTCCCGGCCAGGGAGGATGGGGGCGCTTACCATCTGATGGACCTGCTGGAGTATTCCGGCATTGATTTTGAGCACTTAGACAGGGCGGTGCGCCTGGAGGTCAACGGCATAGAGCGGGGCTTCCAGTATGCGGTAAAGGCACAGGACCGCGTAATCATCTCCCTGATTTGACAGCATAGACGCAAGAGGTGTTGTTTCCATGCCGATAGGAAAAGCAAAGGCGCCCAAGGCGCCCAAGGAGAAAAAACCCAAAAAGGAAAAGCCGCCCAAGGAGAAAAAGCTGAAAAAGGGCAAGGGCGAGCCGGAGCAGGTGGACGGGACCGGCCAGGAACAGCAGGAGCAGGAGAAGAAGAAAAAGCTCCCGATCCTGATGCTCATCCCGGTTGTGGTCATCATCGCCGCGGCGGTCATCATTTTTGTCTTTGTACTGCCCGGGCGGAACGCGGATAAGGACCCGGACGCCACCGTTTCGGTGGAGCCGGAGCCGCCGGTGCTGCCCACGGAGCTGCCGGTGGGCGATATAATGGTTCCCGGCATGGTGCTGGAAGCGGACGAGTTCGCCGCCCAGGCGGTGCTGGCCAAAACCATCACCTATACCTATACCGACTTGGTGGACGCGGGCAAGGCGGCGGAGACCTATGTGAAGCAGCTCAAGACTGCGGACCCCAGGTATTATGTGGTAGATGAGGAGCTGGTTCGCCAGCGGGAGCAGCCGGATTTCGCCACCGCCGAAGGGATGGTGCTGATGGCCCGGAACCTGCCCAAGCCGGAGCCGGAGGTTACGGAGAGCGCTGCGCCAGAGAGCGCCGCGCCGGAGGGCGAGGAGAGCGGGCAGCCGGAGAGCTCGGAGGCGCCCCAGTCCCCGCCGCCGGAGGAATCTGCGGAGCCGGTGGATGAGACGCCGGATATGGTTATCACGGTGCGCATCACCTGGTCCCCCGGACAGTGCGTGGTTACGGCGGACGAGATGCTGGGCAAGGTGACTGCGCCGCCGCCCGACAGCACGGGCGGAGTGGGCCAGCGCCCCGTGAGCCAGCAGGGGGCCCAGGACAGAATCTCCAGCATGACCCCTGCGGAGCTGGGACTGCCGGGAGAATCCATGGATCAATACGTGGTGTTCCCCATTGACGGGGTGGAGATGGTGGATGACGTGGCCTGCATCCGGGTCAATGTTTTCGACGGCTCCGACGGGAGCAACCGCTTTATGGGCGGCTATCTGGTGAGTACGGATGGGCAGCACCTGTACCGCCAGGACCCCAGCACTGACGAGATCATAATTTTGAAATAACGGCGAAAACCGCTGAGAGGGTATGCCCTCTCAGCGGTTTTTTATGTCTGGACGGGGGCGAGATACATGTGCTCTACGCTGCCGGACAGGCAGAGGGCCTGTTCCCGGGCGGAGGGGGGGCAGGCGAGAAAGACGGGGGAGAGCACGCCCTCCAGCATGGGCACAGAGGATCGGGGGGAGACAGCCTGGCGCGGGGTGAGGGCCCGGGCCAGTTGGGGGGCGGTTTGCACCACGTTCAGGCCGTATTCCCGGGCCAGGGCGGTGATCTGTTTGGCGGTGATGGCCACGCGGGCGGGCTCGTCCAGGGGCTGAAAGCCCACCAGGCCGCTGAACCGGCCGGTGATCTCCCGGAGGACGCCGGAGCGGGCCAGTGCCTGCCGGGCGGTTTCATCGGATTGGAACAGCTGCCGGGCCAGGTCAGCGGGGCCGCCGGTGAGGGAGGCCGCTGGGCCCGAACCGGCAGGGGGAGGCTGGGCCGGGGCAAAACCCAGCCTCCGCGCCCCGGACAGGTCGGTGTTAGTGGTGAACAGAAAGATACAGCGGCGGAAGTCCAGCTCCCGGCTGCCCTGGCTGTCCTCCTGCCGGGCGGTGCAGCGTCCCTCGTCCAGAATGGACATAAATACCTTGAGGACTTCAGGGTGGGCTTTGTCCAGCTCGTCAAACATGAATACGGTATGGGGGCAGCGGCGCACCGCCTCCAGCACCGGCGGATCATCGTAACCCACATAGCCGGGAGGCGCGCCGGTGAGGCGGTAAGTGGAGTGGGCCTGGGTGAAGGTGTTCAGCTCCGTCCATACAAGACGGTAGCGCCCCTCCTCTGTACAGTGGTTGAGGGCCGGGGCGATGGCCTTGCCCAGCTCCGACTTACCCACCCCGGTGGGGCCGTAAAGGATGAGGGAGAGAGGGCGCAGAGGCTCCCGCTTGCAGGCGTGGGCCCACAGCTTGAAGGCGGCGGCCATCACCGCCCGCTCCTGGCCCAGCACCCGGCGCTGGAGGTATTGGTTCAGCGTCTGAAAGGAGGGGGGCATGGCGGCGGCGCTGCCCAGCGCCTGGAGACAGTCCGCCATGGGCTGGAAGCCGGGGAAGCGCTGCAAGCTGCCCTGGGAAAAAAAGCGGCGCAGGCGTGGGTCATCGCCGGAATAGTCCACAGCGGGGCGGAAATAGAGCAGGTAGTCCGTCCCATCCCGCCAGAAGCCCAGCCCCGTCTGCCCAGGGCGGCAGCCAGGCGGCATGCGGCAGGGAGAGAATTCATAGCTCCGCCCCAGGCCGGCGCAGGCATCCACCCGCTTTTGCAGCAGGGCGGGCTGATGGGAGAGGTGGGCACAAAATTGGGAAAAGTCCATGGAACAGCCTCCGCAGCACAGCGTTTTCTGCCATTATAACCATGCGGCAGGGCGCTTAACCACATCATGAACATAAAAAAGCCGGCCCGCAGGCCGGCTTTTCGGGTTCAGGCGTACACGTCAATGTACTGTCCTTTGGCGGGGGCAGGGACGGCCTCAAGCATTTTCATCAGCTCCTGGCCAGCCAGCTCCTGGGTATCCATCATCTTTTTGGTGACGGCCATGGAGTAGTTGGTGGCGAAGGAAGCCGCGCTCATGCCCATGGCCATGCTGGCGATGGACTCCATCATAGGTCAGTCCTCCTTTCCCTCCGGTGGAACCGGGGTTTGTGCGGGTTTTTTGACGGGGGGAACACCGGGGGCCTCCCGCCTATGGTCCAGCACGCCGCCCAGCAGGTCCAGGAGATCGGCGGGGGTTCCCTCCTCCATGGCGGAATCCCGGTTGGCGGCGGTGGCAATAACCAGCTCGCTGCGCAGGATGGGGACATCCTCGGGAGCGGCGATGGCCAGACGCACCCGCGTCCCGTCCACCGAGACCACCCGGATGGTGATATCCTCGCCGATGACCAGGGACTCGCCGGCTTTGCGTTGCAGGATCAGCATGGCGCGCCCTCCTCTGTGCTGAATTGGGCCAGGGAATGGCGCATCTCATAAACGTCCGACTCCAAAATGACCTGCCGGGCGGCCCGGGTGTCCGGATTGATGGCCACGGGGCATTTCAGGTTGACGGTGCTGTCGGACACGGGCTTCTTCACCACGCACAACACATAGAAGCCCAGCTCCTGGCTGTCGGACACGCCCAGCTCCTCCAGCTCCTGGGGTTGGAGGACGGGGGCATATTCCGGCAGAAGGGCAAAGGGATCCATGGCCACAAAGGCCAGGGCGGGGGTGCGGGTGCTCTGGAAGCACAGCAGGGTACCGGCGCTGCCCTCGAAGGGGAGGAGGAGAAACTCCCGCTCCTCCTCAAAGCCGAAGGGGCCGGCGGTGAAATGGAGGAGATCCTCCTCCAGGTATTCAATCTCGCCAAAATATTTGGTATGCAGCTTCACAAAAACCTCCATGCGCGGCAGGCGCGGGGCGGACGGGGAAGGGGCTTATGCCTCCACGTCCACGGGCGTATAATTGGGGTCGGAGGACGGGGGCACGTAGATGGGGCCGCCCACGTACTTGATGACCACATCGGGCCGCTGTTTGACGGTCAGTTCAATGTCGCCGGGGGTGAACTCAAACTGGGGCTCGTTCATCCGCCAGTCAAAATTCAGCTTATCCATCTCGTAGCGGATGTGCATCTCACCGGGGTCCCAGGTGATCTCAGGCGGGACGGAAGGAAGAAACTCCAGGCCCACATTAGGCTTGTAGTTCTTCATGGTGGCGTCGGCCGCAAACTGTGTGATCATGTCCTGTCCGATTTTCGCATCCAAAAGCATCTGGCCCTGCTGGGCGTAGGTAGCAGTGGCGGTGTAGGATGCCTGTTGGCCCTGCTGGGCGTACTGCTCCATAGAGCGCATGGCGGTGGGGACTACAGAGTTGCGGGCCTCGAACGTGTCGATGTTCAGCTTGATGGGCCGGCTCTTAATGCTCAGGCCGCCCTCCCCGCGTGAGATCTCCAGATCGGCGGTCCCGCGGGTATACTCCAGCTTGGCGTGGGACACCTTCATCTCGATCTCAATGGGGACAGTTTTGATTTCAATCAGGGGATACATAATCTCATTTTCCGCTCCTCTCTATGAACAACTAAAACGCAGATGCGTTATTTCAGATAGTCCATCAGACTCTCGGACAGTACGCTGTTGCCAACCTTCAGCGCGGCGTTATAGCAGTACTGAGCCCAGACGAAGGAGGTGAGGGCGTCGGCCATGTCCACGTCCTCAATGTCGGCATACTGCTCCTGGAGGTTATAGAAGTTGTCCTCCAGCAGCTCCACATTGTTTTCCAGCTTTTGCGTGCCCGCGGACATATTGGTGAACTCCGTCTTGAACTCAGAGGAGGCCCGTTCCAGCTTCTTCACCAGGCCGTCAAATTCGTCATAATCCTCATCGGTCCACTTCTCGCCGTCCTTCACCCGCGAGCTGATCTCCTTCATCTTCTGTACCAGGGAGTAGATGTTCTTGGGGTCGCCGTCGGCGTCCAGACCGTAGCCAATGAAGGTCAGGCCGTTGAGGGCGGCGTTATAGGCGCTGGACTCAATCAGCTGGCCGTTTTCGTTTTCCTGGAAGCCCAGGCCGATATCCACGAACTGCTTTTCGTTCATCAGGTACTTGAGCTTTTCGGCGTCGCTGACGGCGGTTTCATATTCCTCCTTCGTCATGGTCTCGGCCTGATCCAGGTTGAGGTAATATTCGCCGTTGGGGTCGGGCACACCGTTCTCATTGAAGCGCTGGGGATCTCCGGGATTGGCGTTCTGCTTCAAAATCTTGGGCTGGTCCGCAGGGTCCATGGCGTCAAAGGTGCTCCTCTTAACGAGGGAGGAGGCGGGGTCCTTCACATAGGTGGTGCCGTTGGCGTCCACCAGCCCTGTGGCGGGATCAATCCCCATGGGCGCACCCCCGTCCATTACCACATTGGGTACTGCGGCGTCCACGGGCACGCCCCGGTAGTACAGCTTGTCATCCTTGATCTCAAAGGGGACGTTGTGGCCGTCCGCGCCGGAGAAGATGAAGTTCTCTCCGTACTTTTGGTTCAGGTTCTGGACGATGGTTTGGGAGATCTGGTCCAGAACCTTGGTGAGCTGCTCCCGGGCGTCGCCGGTGGGGTCATTGAGCATAGACAGGGTGGTGCCCGTAAGGGTCTTCATGGGCTCGGCGGTTTCGGTGTCGATGAGCTTGCTGATGCCCTCCAGGCTGCTCCAGCCGGTCTGGAATTTCTTGTGGGTGTCGGTGCACACGGAATACTGGCTCTGCACGGTCATGCGGGCCTTGCGCAGCTTGAACGCCCGGGCGGCGGAGGTAGGATCCTCGGCATAGGAGTTGAAATTGCGCTGGGTGAGTACGGTGTCCTGAGCTTTATTCCTGGCAATAAAGGAATTCATCAGGTTGCGGCGGTAGCTTTTCAAAACGCCGCCGGTGGTGGCTCGAATCATATTATGAATACCTCCTTGCGTCAGCGTCCGGCAATGCCGGTGTTATTGATCAGGCGGTCAATCGCCTCGTCGATGGCGGTCATCAGACGGCAGGCGGCGGAGTACGCCTTCTGGTACTGCATCATATTCATGGTCTCGTCGTTGAGGTCCACGCCGGACACGCCCTCCCGGCTGGTATCCAGGTCGATCAGGGAGGTATAGGTGGTATTCAGCTTAGAGGTCTGTATCCGCTGGTCATTGCCCAGGGTGGTGACCGAGTCGCTGAGCATGTCGTTAAAGGAACCCTGAAACAGCTTGGTGCCCACTGCGGTGGGGACTAGGTCCTGGGGATTATACACCAGGGACTTTTCAATCAGGGCCAGCATGTGGCCGACGTTCACGTTCTGGGTGGAGTCCGTCACCTCGCCGTTAAAGAGCACCTCGAACTTGGGCACAATGCGCACGTCGCCGGTGGACCAGCTGTGGGAGACGGAAATGTTGGAGGCAGTGATGCCGGTGGTGTCGTCTCCGTCGTTGCGGTTGCTGAACAGCGGCCCGCCCATTTTGATGGGCTTGGTCAGGGTGACCGTTTCCTTCTCCGCATTGTCGGAATTGACGCCATGGGCCTTCATAAAGTCCTTCAAAAGGCCGGCCAGCTGGGCTTCATTGGCCGGGTCGTCAATGTCGATGCCATTGGCAAACGTGGGATCGGCTCCGCTGTCACGGATTTTTTTGGCCGCCTCCTGGACCGTGTCGTTCACGCTCAGCTGCGCTTGGTCAAGCACGCAGACAGGATGCTCGGTTGTGCCCACAAAAATCCCATCCGCGTTGACATAATAGCCGTCGCCAAACCCGCCCTTGGAGTTGCCCGCCTCGTGGAAGGTCACGCCCAGGGACTTCAAAAACTCGATGGTGCCGGTGATGGACTCCACCTCATTGCCGTCCTGATCCAGCATGACGCCCTCGTTGAGCTTGTTATACTCGGTGGCGAGCTTCTGCGCCAACAGATCCAGGGACTTCTGGTAAAAGGGGATACCCCGCTTGATTCCGGCGTTCTCGTCCACATTGGCCACGGTGTCCTGGGTGGCGAAGGAACCGGCCTCGGTGAGCAGCTCCCGGGTGGCCTGAAGGGAGCCGTGGAGGTCGTTGTCGTCCAGGGTGACTTCGTCGGTGTGCTCCACCTGGGTGGTGACCTCATAGTATTTGCCGACGCTCTGGATGTAGCTGACGATGGTTTGCGTGCCATCGGGGTTATTGGTGGTAGTTGGAGCGGGGAGCGTGGGGGCCTTGCCGGTTACGCCGAAAAATTCAGCGCCGTCAGTGAAATCGATGGTGCCGGCGCCGGTGCCGGGGTTGAAGGTGGGGCCGACGGGTTTGTTGGCTGCGTCCACCAAGCCGGTCTTTGTGGCGGTATAAACCAGAGTGCCGCCATCGGCGGTAATGGTATAGCCGGGAACGGTGCCGTTCAGGTTTTTGGCAACCAAGGCAGCCAGCTTTGTGGGATCGTTCATGTCGGCAAGGGTAATATCGCCGTTTGCGCCGATGGTGACGTCCTTTCCGCCAATCTGGATCACATCGCCCTCATTCCAGCCAGCGGCGGCACCGACGTTAAACTTGAAAACAGCCTTCTCGCCCAAAACCATGTTATAGGGAGGCTGGAGAAGCTCTGCCTGCGTGAGCTCCTTATAGGCGGAGGTTCTGCCCTCCCACTCCTTGCCGCGCCGGTCAACCAGCTTGCCCAGCTGGAGGATGTAGTTCTCATCGTACACCTGCTCAGCCTCATCGGGGTTGTTGGTGCCGGTATTGTCCGGCTTCAGGTACTGGAAGCTGTTGGGATCTTTGGCATCGTAGTCGGGGTTGGCCTTGGGCACCATCTTCACGGAAACCTGGGTGCCGAACAGGCCGTCGATGAGCACCGAGCTGTCGGTGGTGACGGTGGGGTCCGGGTTGGAATTGCCCAGGCGGATGGTGAGCTTTTCCACCTGCTTGCCCGCGCCTGCGTCCTCCATGCTGTACTCCACGCGGATGTGCATATACTCGGACAGCGCGTCAATCTGGCGGTTGCGCTCGTCCCGCAGCTCCAATGCGTTGTCGCCTTGAAGCTCATTGTCCCGGATGGACTCGTTCAGATTGCGAATGTTGGTGAGGATTTCATTAACGGAGCTGATATCCTTTTCAAAACCCTCCAGGGTGTTTTTTTTCAGGGTATCCAGCTTGTCGGCGTAGGTCCGAAACAGGCTGGCCAGCGCCTCGGCAGAGGCCCGGGTCAGATTGTCGTTATCCTTGTTGGGGTCGCTCTCCAGCTGACGCAGGGCTGTGGACAGCTTCATCAGCTCGGCATACAGCAGGCCGTCGCCGCCGTTTTCGCCCTTGCCCACCTCATCCAGGATGGAGGCGATCTGCTGAAGGCCGCCCAGCATGGTGTCGTAAAAGCCCACGTCGGAGGAGGTGTTGCGGTAGCGGATATCCAGATAGGGGTCCCGGATCTGGTTGATGCCGGTGACCAGCGCGCCGTTACCCACGTGGTTGTCATAGGTGGAGCGGTACATGTCGCTGGCGCCGGTTTTCAGGCTCACCTGGTCGATGCGCTGGCGGGTGTAGCCCGCGGTGTTGATGTTGGAAATGTTGTTGCCGGTCACCCGCAGTCCGTGCTGGGCGGCATAGATACCCAGGCGGGCGGTGGTGAAGGCGTCAAAGGTGCCGATCATACCCATAGCAATACTCCTTTAGCACAAAGCGCGGTCAAGCGCGGAAATCTGTCTTCATATTTTGGGGCGGCTCCACACCGGGGGGCTGGTAGCCCGCGCCGGGCTTGGCGGGGTCCACCCCGGCGGCGGAGATGGTCTTTTCAATCTGGTGGAGGTTGATCTCCAGAAGGTTGCGGGCCATGTCCGAGCAGCCGCGGTAGATCGAATAGCTCTGGCGCAGCTGCTCCACCATCCGCCCGGCCTGCACCTCCAGCTCGGGGGGGCAGCGGCCCGGCAGGTCGGCCAGGGGCACGCCGGACAGCCCCAGCTGTGCGGCCAGCTTGAGCCTGCGCTGCTCCAGCCCGCGCAGATTGAGGGCCATGGCCTGCTCCTGCTTGAGCACGCCGTCCAGGCCGATGAGGTCGTCCTGGCGGACGACGGCGGCCTTGTCCTGGGCCAGCTGGGCCAGCCGCTCCAGGCTGCCGCTCAGCTCACCCAAAAGATTCAGGTAAGATTGATAGGAGGCGTCCATTTATTGTCCCTCACCTAAAAACAGGATCCGGGCCGCAATGGCCATGGGATCGGGGGTATACTCTCCAGAGGCCACCTGCTGGCGCAGGGCGGCGATATCGCCGGTGGTGGTGGCGGTGCGCACCTCCTGGGAGAGGCGGCTGACCAGCCCCATATGGAAGCGGCTGCCCTGGCTGGGCGCGGAGAGGGTCACGCTGTCATAATTGTTAATGCCCGGGGCCGCCTGGGGGCGGCCGTCGCGTCCGGCCCGGGTCCGATAGACCTTGGCGGGGGCGATTGGGGTAATTGCGCCGTATCCGGAAGAGGTCAGCACAGTACTCACATCCTTTTTGATCATCCGATAGGTTTACCATCTCTTCTGCTAATGTTTATATCGGCAAACTTACCGGGAACATAAGAAAAAGCGGGAAATTTCTTTGCCAAAACAGAACCGCCCGGAGCCTTTTGAAGAAGGCTCCGGGCGGAAGACAGCGCTTTGGGGCATTTTTCCTTTTCCAGTTCCTGGATTTCTGAAGCTCAGCCCAGGGTTTTCAGATGCCGCAGCAGGACGTTGGATACGTTTTCGCAGGAGGCCTGGATCATCACCGCGCCGATGTTCTGGGCCACGCCGGGCATACCGTAAACCACGGAGGACTCCTTGTCCTGGCCGATGGTATAGGCGCCCTTTTTGCGCATTTCCAGCAGGCCGTGGGCCCCGTCCTGGCCCATGCCGGTCATGATGATGCCCACCATTTTGCAGGTGACGGTCTCGGCCATGGAGTAGAACATGGCGTCCACCGAGGGGCGGTGGCCGCTGACCTTTTCGCCAGGGGTGCAGTTAACGGTGTAGCGGGTGCCGATGCGCACCACCCGGCACTGGAGGTCGGCGGGGGCGATGAGCGCCAGGCCCCTGTGGAGCTCGTCGCCGCTCTGGGCCTCACGCACCTCCATGGCACACAGGCGGTTGAGACGCTCGGCATACATTTTGGTGAATCCGGGGGGCATGTGCTGGACGATGACCATAGGGGGGATGTCGGCGGGCAGCCGCTTCATGACCGCCAGGGTGGCCTCGGTGCCGCCGGTGGAGGCGCCCAGGCCGATGATAACCCGGTCCAGATTGGGACTGGCTCCCAGGCTGGGGGCGGCGCCCACGTTGATAGCCCCGGCCTGGGGGACGGCGGCGGCAGTGCGGGGCCTGGCCGTGGCGGCCATGACCACCTTCTGGGCCAATCCGGCCAGGAAAGCCTCGGGGCTCTGGTGGTCGTCGGGCTTGCGGACAAAGTCCACCGCGCCCACGGCCAGGGCGTCAAATACCTTTAAATTCAGGGAGGACACCAAGATGACGGGGATGGGATGGGTGGGCAGGTACTGCTTGAGGAAGTCGATGCCGCTTTGCCCCGGCATCTCCACGTCCATGGTGATGACATCGGGCTGGTACTGGGGAATTTTGTTTTTCGCGTCCAAGGTGTTGATGGCGTAGCCCACCACCTCGATCCTGGGGTGGGCGGACAGGCCCTTGATGATAAGGCTGCGGGCCAGCATGGAGTCATCTACCACCATGACGCGGACCTTTTTCAGCGGGGCTGTGGTTATGGGAATAGGCATAATAAAGGAAAACCTCCCTGTTTGGGAAATACCGGGCCGACCGGCAGGTGCGGATCGGCCCGGTTTGATTATCATTTCTGGAATGTGGACGGGGCCAGCCGGCGGTAAGGCATATTGGCGCTGAGGTTCTCCGACTTGCTGATGAGCAGATATCCGCCGGGAGCGGTGGCGTCGTAGAACCTGCGGACCAAGGCGTCCTTGGTGGGCTGGTCAAAGTAAATCATCACGTTCCGGCAGAAAATAACGTCGAATTTCCGGCGGAACTTGATGGGGTCCATCAGGTTGAAGGGCTGGTAGATCACATTGTCCCGCACCCTGGGGGCCACCTGGTACTGCCCGCCGGACTGGGGGATGAAATACTTCTTCTTCCAATCGGCCGGGATGGTGTCGGGCAGCTCATACACGCCCTTTTTGGCGGCGGTCATGGCCCGGTTGGAAATGTCGGTGGCAAGCAGCCGGGTATCCCATTGGCTGGCCTGGGCGCCCAGGTAGTCGAAGAGGAACATGGTGATGTTGTAGGGCTCCTCCCCGGTGGAACACCCCGCGCTCCAGATGGCCAGGGTCTTGTCCTTCTGGTGGCGCTGGACGATATCCGGGATGATCTTCTGGCAAAACAGGTCCAGGTGCTCCTTTTCCCGCATGAAGAAGGTGTAGTTGGTGGTCAGCTTATCCAGCAGCAGGGTAATCAGGTCATTGTCCTTGGTCTGAAGCACATGATTGACAAAATCGGTGAAGCTGGTGTAGCCCCGCTGCTTCAGGGGGGTGGAAAGCCGACCGGTGATGAGCTGCTTTTTCTGGCTCAGGTCGATGCCGTAATTGGACTGGACAAACTTGGCCAGGCGGCTGAAGTCGCTGTCCGTGATGCTCAGGGCGGAAAAGGAGCCAGAGCCGCCCGCTCCGTTTCCTATACTACTCATTGGGCATCAGCTGCTCACAGTCAAGCACCATCATGGTGCCAGAACCGTCGGGGAGGGAACACATGCCGGATACCAGCAACTGGGTGCTGTTGGCAGGCATGGGGAGGAGGTTGACCTTGGGAATGTCCAGCATCTGGTCCACCGCGTCCACCAGGATGCCCAGCTGTACGTCGCCCAGGTTGATCACCACCACCAGGCTGTCGTCCTCCTTGGGCTCCATGCCCAGGCGGGCGCGGATATCCAGGATGGGGATCATCTGGCCGCGCATGTTGATGATGCCCCGGATGAAGTCGGGCAGCATGGGCAGGTAGGTGATGAGCTGGTTATTGAGGATCTCCACCACATCCTCAGCCACCACGCCCAGCTTCAGATGGCCGGCCATGAAAATGAGGTATTTTTGGGAATCCACCGTGTCGTCCACGGTGTTCAGGGCTTCCATCTCGTCCTCGCGGGCGAACAGAATCTCGTCATTCATATTCTTCTCTCCTTATCACATACCCCGGGCGGCGGAATAGAGGTTGGCCACGTCCAGGATGATGCTGATGCTGCCGTCGCTGCGCAGGGTACAGCCGTTGATGCCGTAATTCTTGATATTGTAGCTGTTCACATAGGCGGGCAGCTGTTTGACCACCACCTGCTGCTGGCCCAGCAGCTCATCCACGAACAGGCAGTAGGAGTGGTCCCCCGCCTCCAGCCAGATGAGCACGCCGTCCTCGATGTTGGTGCAGCCGTGCTGGAGCTGGTAGAGCTGCTTGGCCCGGACGATGGGATAGAAATTGCCCTGGCACTTGATGATCTCGCCGCTGCTGGAGTCGTGGATCACGTCCTTGGCGGCCACCTTCATGGTGGACAGGATGTTGTTAATGGGGATAGTGAAGATGGAATCGCCCACCGCCACCTCCATGCCGTCCATAATGGCCATGGTCAGCGGGATGCGGATGGTGGTGGTCATGCCGCGGCCCAGCTCGCTGGAGATGGACACGGTGCCGCCCAGCTCCTCCACGCCCCGCTTTACCACATCCATGCCCACGCCGCGGCCGGAGAATTCGGTGACCTCGGTGTTGGTGGAGAAGCCGGGGGCCAACAGGAAGTTGAGGATCTCCTTGTGGCTGTACTCCACGTCGGGGGAGGCGATGCCCTGGCGGATGGCCTTGGCCAGCACGGCCTCGTCGTTGACGCCCCGGCCGTCGTCGATGATCTCGATGATGACCTCGCTGCCGGTGTCCCGGGCGGACAGGATGATCTCGCCCACCGGGTCCTTGCCGGCGGCCACGCGCTCCTCCTGGCTCTCCTCAATGCCGTGATCCATGGAGTTGCGGATCATGTGCATGATGGGGTCGCCGATGGAGTCCACGATGGTCTTATCCACCTCGGTGTTCTCGCCGATCAGGGTGAGCTTGGCCGGGCGGTTGAGCTTTTTGGTCATGTCGCGGACAATACGGGTCATCTTCTGGAACACGCTGGACACGGGGACCATGCGCAGGGACATGGACACGTCCTGGAGCTCGTCGGTGAGCTTGCGCAGCTGCCGGGCGGACTTGGAGAAGGCGTCCAGCACCAGCCCCTTCAGGTCGGGGGAGGAGGTGACCATGGATTCGGTGATGACAATCTCGCCCACCACGGCGGACAGCTGGTCCAGCTTGGACAGGTTGACGCTGATGAGCGTCTCCTTGGGGTGCTGCTGTTGCTGCTGCTGGGCGGCGGGGGCGGCGGAGGCCGCAGGCGCGGGGGAGACGGGCGCGCTCTGGGCGGCGGGGGCGGCAGAGGCCGCAGGCGCGGGGGAAGCGGGCTTCTCTGCCGGCGGCGGGCAGTCATAGGACTGGTAGCCCTGGACGGAGCCCACCGTCTTGATGACGCTGATGGCGCTGTCCCGGTCCCCGGCGGTCTTGAACATCAGGTGGAAGCCGTTGTCGATGATGCTCTCGGAGGTGGAGGAATCGGTCTCCACGTCGGCGGGCTCAAAGGTGAAGTCGGACTCCCCGCACACGTCCCTGACCGCAGTGACCACCATGAAGGCCCGCAGGCTCTCCATGCCGCAGCCCTCCTCAAAGTTCACCCGCAAAGCGTAGGGGAAGCCTGCCGCGCCGGCCGGGGCGGGGACTGCGGGGGCGGATGCCGCCGGGGCGGCCGGGACGGGGGCGGGTGCCTCCTCCGGCACATCCTCTCCCTTAATTTTGGAGATCAGGGTATTAATATTTGAAAGGAAGGTGTCGATATCTTTGCTAAGAGGCTCATCGGCCTCCACCTTCTCTACCTCGCCCCGGAAGAAGTCGATGGACTGGAACACCACGTCAAACAGCGCCGGACGGTTCTCCTCGGAGACCACGGACATGGTGCCCTCCCGGATGATGAAGAACATGTCCTCAATCCGATGGGCCACGGTGGCCAGGGAGTCGAACTCCATCATGGCGGAGGAGCCCTTGATGGTGTGCATGATGCGGAAAATTTCGTTCACGTTCTCTTGCGAGAAGGTGTCCACCTTTTCCGCCTCCAGGACGATAGTTTCCAACTGCTCCAGCAGAGTGCCGGTTTCGTAGATGTACATATCCAGAATTTCGTTTCCGCTGCCCATAAAAAGCACCACCTCAGTAAATATCTTTTATCTTTGTTATTATCGGCAGGGAGCGGCTGAAAATTAAGTAGGTTTTCCAAGTTTTATCGCAGGGGTGTGAAAAAATGCCTGACCTTTTGGGAGCAACCAACCCGGTACCGGGTTATGACAATACGAATGTCAACCGTAATATCCCAATTTCCCCCAGTAATAACCAGGTGCAGAACGTTCCCGACCTGGACCGGGTGACGGGGGCGGACCACCGCACCGAACAGCAGGACGCGGGCCAGACGGGTGAAAAGATCCGCTACGACTCCAATTTCCAGAACTTTATCCAGCAGCTGCGCCGGAGCCAGGGCGCGGGGCAGGCCCTGGCCAAGCTGATATTCCGGGAGGGGACGGTGGTCACCTCCGGCATGAGCGAGGGCATCGCGGATGAGATGTCCCAGGTGATGGAGCTGCTGAAAATGGACCAGGCCCAGCTGCTGGATTTCCTCAGCGGGCAGATGAAGGCGGGGACCCGCTTTGGCGGGGCCCTGTTTGCCATGCTCAGGAACGCCTACGCCCGGGCGGACTCCGAGGGGGTGCGGGGGGATATCCTCCAATTCCTGAAAAGCTACAGCGACTGGTCGTCCACCGGCCACATTGAGGGGAACCTGCTGCGCAATCTGGCGGGTATGGCCAACTCCATGCCCGCCAGCTGGGGAGACAAGCTGCGGGAGCTGCTGGCCCAGCTGGAAAACGGCGTGGCCGCCGGGGACCGGCAGGGAAACATCAGCCTTTTGCAGCAGAAGGTGTTCCCCCTTATGTCCTCCTATGTGGGGCAGACCCACGACATGGGCACCCCCCGGGAGCTGCTCAGCCTTCTGGCGCTGGATGTGGCCCGGTATGAAAACGGGTCGGAAGAAAAAATGCTGGAGACCTTCCATCAGCTCAGCGGATATGGTACACTAAAGGGGATGCTGGGCGGGGTGGACGACAAGTCGCTGCTCAAGCTGCTGCAAAGCAGCCTCCCCGGACAGCGGGGAAGCGCCGTACAGTTCGCCGACCACCTGGCCGCCGCCGCCGCCCGCGCCCTGCGGGGGGAGGGGAGCGCCGAGGTGCAGGAGATGTTCCGAAACCTGGTGTCCTCCATGCTCGTCAACGAGAGCGTGTACATGCCCCTGGCACATTTCCTCATCCCCCTGGAGCTGGACGGGAAGATGCTGTTCTCCGAGCTGTGGGTGGACGCCGACGCGGAGGAGAAGAAGGGGGACAAGGGACAGGGCGAGAAGTGCATGAAGTTCCTCTTTAAGATCGACGTGCAGGGGCTGGGGCTGTTTGACGTGGTCCTGGCCAACCGGGAGCGGGATGTGAGCATTGTGGTGGCCTGTCCCGAGGGGGTGGCCCCCTTCTCCAAGGAGATCGAGCAGACCATATCCAGGATTCTCGCCCGCAACGAGCTCAACTCCGCCGGGGTGAGCGTGCGGAAAATGGAGCGCCCGGTGACACTTACCGAGGTGTTCCCCAAAATCTTTGAAGGGAAGAACAGCGTCAATGTCAAGGTATGATGGCAGGCGGAACCCGTCGAAAAAGGCGGTGGCCCTCCAATATGAGGCGGGGAACAGCGCGCCGGTGATTGTGGCCTCCGGCATGGGCTACATGGCGGAAAAAATTGTGGAGGTGGCCTCGGACAGCGGCGTGCCCATTTATGAGGACAACTCGCTGGCCACCATCCTGACCCAGCTGAAGCTGGGCCAGGAGATCCCGGAGGAGCTGTACAAGGCGATTGTGGAGATTTATGTGTACTTTCTCCACTTCGACCCAAATAAAGTGAAAGAAGGCGGACAGCCCAAGGCGGCGCCCCCGGCCGGTGAGCGGGGGACGCGGGCGGAACAGGAGGAGTGAGGATGGAACAGAGCTTGTATCTGATGCTGGACAGCAAGGGCACCCCCATCGCCCGGGGACGGGTCCAGGGGGGCACCGGCGGCCAGTACTGGCAGATCCAGGTGGAGGACGGCAAGATCGACGAGATTCTGGCCCACAAAAAGCTGAAGCTGCTGTCCGTACTGGACACAGGCCCCTCCTACGAGGGCGTTATCGTGCGCAGCCGCAACGATATGATCCAGCTGGAGGTCACCAAAATCAACGCGGACGCCCACGATATGCGCAAGAACCTGCGGGTGGTGGTGGAGTTCCACAGCTTCGCCTATCCGCTGAGCGGCAGCTGGACCGGCCGCAGGGAGGTGGTCTCCAACGACCTGAGCGCGGGCGGGATCGCGTTTTTCACCGACCATTCCCTCCAGGTGGGGGAGCAGGTGGAGGTGGTCGTCCCCGTCACCGCGCAGCCCCTGGTGCTGCGCTGCCAGGTGCTGGGCATACGGCCCAGCGGGCGGCCCTCCTGCGTGCTGTACGCGGCCAAGTTTTTGGATTTGTGCAACGACGAGGAGACCATGCTGCGGGAGGCGGTTTTCAACCTACAGCTGCGGGGGCGGCCCAGGGCCGCCGGGCCGGGGGCCTGAGCGGCGGTAGGCGGCACATGGAACGGACAGGCGTTTGCCGAGGGCGCGCCGGAAAGGAAAGGTCACACTCATGAGAAACAACAGCAGCAATCAAACGATCTGGCACCGCCTGCGCCGGCATATTGCCGGCGCATTGGTGCTGACCCTGGTCCTGGGACTGCTGCCCGGGCTGGCCCTGCCGGCCCAGGCGGCCGATCACTGGGCCATGCCTTATGCCCAGCAGCTGATGGACTGGGGCGTGATGCGGGGCGATACCAGCGGCGCGCTGCGCCTGGGCAGCAGCATCACCCGCGCCGAGTTCGTGGCCATGATGAACCGGGCCTACGGCTATGACGAGCTGAACGGGATGCCGTTTACCGACGTGAGCTCCCGGGACTGGTTCTATGACGATATTGATATTGGCTACAATATCGGCTATTTCAAGGGGACGGGCGCCACCACGGCCTCCCCCAACGCCCCGCTCACCCGGGAGCAGGCCGCGGTGCTGCTCTCCCGCAACCTGATGCTCCGGGGCACCACGGGCGAGACCCTGGGCTTCTCCGACAGCCGCACCTTGAGCGACTGGAGCCGGGGCCTCATCGGGGCCGCCGTTTCCCAGGGGGTTATCAGCGGCTATGAGGACGGCAGCTTCAAACCCCAGCGGAACATCACCCGGGGCGAGGTGGCCGCCATGCTGGTGCGCGCCATCGGCACCCCCATCAGCGAGAAGGGCGAGCACACCCTGGGCAGCGTCTACGGCAATGTGACCATCAATACCTCCGGCGTCACCCTGCGCAACAGCGTGATCGCCGGCAACCTCTATCTCACCGGCGGCATCGACCTGGGCGACGTGCTGCTGGAGAACGTGGAGGTGCTGGGCCAGATCGTGGTCAGCGGCGCGGGCGAGAGCAATTCCAGCCAGAGCAGCGTGATCCTGCGCAACGTGACCGCCGACGAGATGGTGGTGGACAGCATCGCCAACCAGTTCGTCAGCGTCCGCGCCGAGGGCCACACCGACATACCCGTCACCAGCGTGCGCACCAACGCCTACGTGGAGGACGCCTCCACTGACGGCCACGGCCTGGCCCTCATCCATCAGGACGGCGAGGAGGGCACCCTGCTCCAGGTGGCCGGCAACTTGAAGGAGATTGTAAACTTTACCCCCAAGTCCACCCTTCAGATCGCCCGGGGCTACGCCGAAAAGGTCACGGTGGATGAGAACGCCACCGAGTCCAAGGTGATTATCGACAACGGCGCCCGGGTGGGCGAGCTCAACCTGGACGTGGCCACCGAGGTGACCGGCGGCGGGGATATCAAAAACCTCAACGTGGCCGCACCGGGCTGCAAGGTGGAGATGCTGCCCGACAAGATCACCATCCGTCCCGGCATCACCGGCAACATCAACGGCACCGAGATGGACAGCGTGACCGCCGACGAGTCCTCCGCCGACCCCAAGCTGATGGCGGGCTATCCCGCGGTGAAGAACGTGGCCCCCAACTCCGCCACCCTGGTGTTCAGCACCAATAAGGCGGGTACTGTACATTGGGCGATCTCGGCGGTGTCCGACGGCTCGGTGAGCGAGAAGGACCTGCTGGAGCCCCCTGTCTACGGCGGTAAGATCCTCAAGGCGGGCACCGTGAAGACCGCCTCCTCCAACTCCGAGTACACCGCCCAGGTGAACGGGCTGACCCCCGACGGCTCCTACTATGTCAGCGCCATCCTGGTGGATGGGCGGGACAACCGCAGCCCCGTGAAGGTTGCTGCCTTTACCACCCCGGACAATACGGTGCCCGCGTTCACCTCCGGCTACCCGGTGATGACCAAGACCAGCGTGGACCTGGCCCAGGTCACCGTGATGACCAATAAGAGCTGCCGGCTGTACTATGCCCTGCTGCCCTCCGGCAGCACCGCCCCCACGGCCAACGAGTTCAAGACCGGGGCCGTCAGCGGCAATTTGGGCTATGGCTCCCTGAGCGTGGTGAAGAACGTCACCCATCCCATCCAGGTGAACGCCGTCAAGCTGGATGAGGTGACCAAGTACGACCTGTACCTGTGGCTGGTGGACCACGACGGCGTTAAGAGCTCCGCAGTGAAGAAGCTCACCTTCACCACCGACGACAACACCCCGCCCATCGTCACCAACCTGTGGCAGAGCGACTTCCAGCCCACCTCCGCCGGCGTGACCTATACGGTGAACGAGCCGGCCACCCTCTACTGGGCCATCGTGAAGGAGGGCGACGAGGCGTTCATCACCAGGGGCGAGCACGAGGAGGGCCTGACCGACAAGCTGACCAAGATCAAGGTGGAGTCGGGCGCAGGGGCCCTGAAGAAGGGCTCCAGCAACGCCAGCAAGGCGGAGGCCGAGATCAAATTTGCCATCTCCGCCCTGAATTCCAAGGTCACCGGCACCAACAGCTACACCCTGTACTACGTGGCCAAGGACAAGGCGGGCAACTACTCCAATGAAGTGAAATTCTGCCAGATCCAGACCACCGGCGCGGAAAACCCCACGGTGAAGCAGGAATTCACCAAGTATAACGGCGACAAGAAAAATGAACCCATGGCGGACACCGATATCCGGCTGGTGTTCTCCGAGAGCGTCAAGGGCGGCCCGGACAAGGGCGAAAATGTGTTCCTGGACCTGTACGCCAAGGTGGAAACGGCCCAGAAGGCCTATGACGACGGCGATAAAAACGACACCTCGCTGAAGATGAACCTGGATAAGGCGCGGGAGGAGCTCTCCGCCGTGCTCTATGACCACATCAAGCTGATGTGCGTTCCCGCGGTGGGCAGCTCGTATGAGGTGAGCTCCAACGAGAAGACCACAGTGGAGCACGCCGACAAGATCATTGATTACCACTATGCCAAGGTGGAGTACGAAAACGGCAGCGTGGTGGTGCGCTTCCCCACCGTCAAGAATGCGGACGGGACCATCACCGGTGAGAGCGCGCTGCGCCTGAAGAGCGGCGCCGAGTATTACTTCCAGCTGATAGATATCTACGGCACCGGCTTTGTCCCCAAGCGCCTGGTCAGCGACGACACGAGACAGGTGGATCTGGAGCACTTTAAAACCGTGTTTGCCCAGGTGAATGTGAATATGGGCACCTCCCCCACCATCAAGGCTGCGGTGGACAGCAGCGGCAACCTCATCGGCCCGACAGCGCCCGGCGCCCCCAAGGACGGCCGCATCGACTTCAACTTTGTGCTCAACCCCTCCAGCTCCACCAGCATGGTGGAGGAGGCCATGTGCTGGGATATGCTCATCTGGACGGATACCACCATGAGCTATGACCTCTACTCCCGGACCGTGGGGATCGGGACGGATGGCGGCACTTGGACCTATGAGGGCTCCAGCAGCATCAACGTCACCGGCGCACCGGACGGCTTTGCCTACCACAGCCTGCGCAGGGAGTTCCAGCGCGACGCCACCGGCAGGGTGACGTTCAACCCGGTCAAGACGCTGAACGCGGACGTGGAGTACGCCATCCGCGTGACCTCTCTCGGGGACAGCGATGATTCCTCCGCCTGGAACCGGCGGGTGACGGTGAAGATCATGGTGGTGGCCGGCTCCAGCCACGGCCTGTCCAACCTGTCCAACGGCAGCTACCAGACCAACTGGGAGACCGCGCAGAAGGACGACGGCGTATCCTCCATCGGCAACCCCGACCCCCGGATTATCCGCAAGCAGTTCAGCGATACCGAGCCGCCCCAGCTGGTGGAAAACTATCCCTCCATCGCTGCGGGCGACATCGGCGCGGAGATCGACGTGATGTTGGACCGCCCCGGCCAGGTGTTCTACGTGGCGGTGCCGCTGAACAACTTCAAAAAGGGAGCGACTGATTTCGTTCCCACGGGCCAGCTGAAGTTCTCCGATTTGCAGGGCGTCACCAGCTACACCACACCGGTGGTGCCCACCATGGCGGGCTGGAGCCTGAAAGCTGACGATACCAGCAAGGTCCAGCAGACCGAGGAGGGCCTGCCCCTGCCCACCGGCAGCAGCGCCGTACCCCAGAAGGGCGGCAAGAAGGCCACGGAGAACGCCGCTGCCGGCCACCATGACCGCATGATGCTGTCCGCGCCCGGCGTGAACACCATCACCGGCGGAAAGTTCAGCGGCAAGGTGCGCTACGGCTCCACCCCGTCGATGGAGGCCAACGTGGGCTACACCATCACCCTTGAGGACCTGGACCCCAACACCCTGTACTATGTCTACCTGGTGACCAAGGGCACCTCGGCCATCTATTCCAGGTTTGCCGAGTGCTACGCCTTCATCACCCAGGAGTCTGTGCGGCCCGAGATCAACGCCAGCATCAGCGGCACCAACGTGAATATTGAGGTGGACCGCACCACCGATCTGAACTACATCCTGGTGAGCAGCGGCAGCGAGGACGCGGCGATCCGGGCCGACTTCTGGGACAATAAAGCCATGACGGACCATACAGCAGCGCCCGCAGATGACGCCGATGTGGCCAATGTGAAGACGGTGCTGGACGCTTTGACCACGCCGCACTACAATAAAAACACCAGGGAATACGACGGCAGCGTGTTTGACCACTATGCCAACGCCCGGGGCAAGGACACCGTGGCCGGACTGATCCGCAGCCAGGAGGTGTCGGGCACCACCGTGGTGATGACCGGCTCCAAGCGGGTCACCGAGGCGGGCAACGGCGGCGCGGCAAACCGCATCCCGTGTACCGGGATGCAGGACCGCACCTTCTATACCTTCCTGGCGGTGGGTAAGAGTGTGCTGGGCTCCGGCGACGCCTTCCGGGCGGTGCGCCCGGTGCAGAAGGCGGATACCGAGCCGCCCATGATCACCAGCGCCATCATCGCGGTGACAAAATGGGCGGAGGACGGAAAGGGAAACAAGCTGCCCCAGATTGCGGAGGGCACCATCAGCATAGTGTTCAGCGAGGGGCTGTACTCCAACACCCAGTCGGGCACCGAGCAGAAGACGCTGCCTATAGACGGTTGCAGGGTGGCCACTTCCGGCACTGATGTGCATGATACGGAGGCGGCGAAAAAGTACGCCGCGCTGAGCGGCATCATCACGACTTCAAGTAATTCCGGCGTGAAGGTGCGCTATGAAAAAAGCCACAGCACTGCGGCGGCAAAGGCCCCCATCTCGGTGATCGAGCTGAATGTGGCCAATGTGCAGAGCGGGTTTGGTATCTCGTTTGACGGCAGCGTGTGCGACAAGGAGAAAAACGGCCTGGACCGCAGTCCGCTGACAGTCAAGGTCCAGATTACAAAGGTGCCCGGAACGGGGACCAAGGACATCCCCGTGGAGTATGTGGCCAGCTTTATCGTGCCGGCCGCCTGGGACGCCCGGACGGACAAGTAACCACCCAAGCCGGGGGGCGGCCCCCGCCCCCCGGCTTTCAGCATGAACTCAAAGGAGTGCGGCTATGAAAAATGATTGTTTGCGCCGTTTCGGCGCGCTGATGCTGGCGCTTGCCCTGGCGCTGCCCCTTGCGGTCACGCCCGCGTGGGCGGCTCCCGGGGAGGGAGGCACCAGCATCCAAATCACGGCGGACCAGTTTACCGATGGCTACTATGATAACGCGACCGATACGCTGCAAATAAAGTCCGGCGGGACGGCGAAGCTGAAAATTGAGTTTGCGGGCCAGGATTGGAATCTGGGCGCCGGTACTCTCACATGGACCAGCTCCAGTGT
This sequence comes from uncultured Oscillospiraceae bacterium, assembly GCA_910587255.1. Taxonomy (GTDB): domain Bacteria; phylum Bacillota; class Clostridia; order Oscillospirales; family Oscillospiraceae; genus Enterenecus. Next base: position 92,146 of record CAJUKT010000060.1, on the reverse strand, counting down.
CGGGGGTAGTTCGCTCGCCTTTAATCCGGTTTCCGGCGATTCTTTTGAAACCACAATGACTGTGCCCGCCCAGGCGGGGGATTATGTAGTTACCGCTACGCTGGTCAACAAAACTGACAACAAGGATGTGGTGACCGACACGATGAAGGTGTCCGTCACCAGCGATGCCGCCAACGTCCCAGTCGCTGGCGTGGCCATAGAGCCCGCCAGCCTCACCCTCTGCGAGGGTGAGGAAAAAAACCTGAACGCCCTGGTGGACCCCGCCAACGCCAGCAACAAGGCTGTGACCTGGAGCATTGACAGGACGGACGTGGCAACCGTGACCCCCAGCGGAACAGCCGGGGAGGCCACCGTCAAGGGGCTCAAAGAGGGGACGGCCGTCATCACGGTGGTAACAGCGGACGGGAACAAAATCAAGACCTGTCAGGTGACCGTCACCAAGAAGTTTGTTGAGGCCAACAGCCTGAGCTTCACAAAAAAGACGGACCAGAAAAACAAGAACGACGGCAACAGCTGGGAGTACACGCCCAGGCTGATGCCGGAGGACGCCACCATTGATAAGGTGGAGTGGAAGAGCTCCGACCCCAGCGTAGCCACCGTGACGGCATCCACCGCGGCCAACGCCGCCCCCGTGACCGGGGTTGTGACCCGGGGGAACCAGCCCGGCAAAACCACCATCACGGTGGTTGTCACCAGCGGCGCGCGGACTCTGAGCGACGACTTTGAGCTGGTGGTGTCCGGCATCACCCTCAACCGCACGTCCCTCAGCCTGGCTATGGGCAAGTCGGAAACCCTGGCGGTGAAGCAGCCCTTTTTCGGCGAGGCGGCGGGCCAGGCGGTGACGTGGAGCAGTGACCGCGCGGACATCGCCATGGTCAGCGGAGGCGTTGTGACCGCCCGGAACCAGGCGGGCACCGCCAAGATCACCGCCACCACGAAGGACGGCCTTTATTCGGCTGAGTGTGTGGTCACCGTGTCCGAGGACACCAGCGGCCTGATCCAGGCGGGCAATGTGTCCGCGGGCAGCCCCATGAACATGTCCACCGCCGCCGCGTCCACCGTCTTTAACGTGGGCGACCCGGACCAGCCCTATTACAGCGGCACCATTGCCAACGTCCTCAACTCCCTGGCCCAGTACAAGTACAAAAGCCCGCTGAGCTATGTAACAAACCTGTCGGTGTCCACCGCCCAGGGCGTGCTGTATTACGGCTACGTGTCCGAGGCGGACCCGGGGGCTGGTGTGGGCAGCACGGAGCAGTACTATGTGAGCGGGGCCCAGGGCCTGCTGGCGCTGAATCAGGTGTCCTTTGTGCCCAGGGCCTCCTTTACCGGCAGCGCGGATATCAGCTACACCGCCTGGACCGTGGGAGGGCAGGCGTTCAGCGGCATCATCCGGGTGCCGGTGAACGGCGCGGCCCCCACCAGCGGCATCACCTACACCGCCAACGAGGGACAGCCCGCCCGTTTCCAGGCGGCGGACTTTGAGGAGGTGTGCTGGGCCAGGACGGGCCGGGGACTGGATTATGTCACCTTCAACCTGCCCTCCAGCGCCTATGGCACGCTGTATTACAAGTATGTGGGCGGCTATGGCGAGCGGGTGGATTCCGGCACCCGCTACCGCAGCAGCGGCGTCAACCATCTGGACAACGTGAGCTTTGTCCCAGCCCAGGGCTATTCGGGGACAATTACGGTGAGCTACCGGGCCTATCCCCAGGGGGGATCGGCGTTCGTCGGCCAGGTGACCATCAAGGTCACCTCCCAGGCGGGGCAGGGCCTGGTGAACTATACCGGCAGCAAGCGCGCCCCGGTGTACTTCCAGGCCAATGATTTCAACATGGCCTGCTATAACGCCACCAACGAGATGCTGAGCTATGTGCGCTTCCAGCTCCCCCCCTCCAGCGAGGGCACGCTGTACTATAACTACTACTCCGGCGGGGGCTACAACACCCCCGTAAGCGCCGGGACCAACTACTACCGCAGCGGGATGCCCAGCGTGGGCGGCGTGTGCTTTGTCCCCTCCTCCACCGCCCCGGACACGGTATCCATCCCCTTCACGGGCATCGGCGCCGGGGGGGCCTCCTTCGCCGGTACGGTGTTTATCCGGCTGGACAGCTATGGCGGCGGCGTGGCCCAGAGCATCCAGTACAGCGCCTATCAGGGCAGGCCGGCGGTATTCCAGGTGAACGACTTCAACAATGCCAGCGTTGCCGCCACCGGGGCAGCCCTGAATTACGTGCAGTTCCAGCTGCCCAGCTCCAATCAGGGGACGCTGTATTACAACTACAGCAGCAACAGCAGCTACGGCAACCGGGTGTATGCGGGCACATCCTATTACCGCACCGGCAGCGGCTATCAAAACCTGATCGGGAATATCTCCTTTGTGCCCAGCTCCAATTACGTGGGCACGTCCTACTTCAACTACACCGGCTACGCCATCAACGGGCAGAGCTTTACCGGCACGGTGGCGGTCCAGGTGAGCAATCCAACCCCCAGCGACGTGAATTATACCGTCAGCAGCTCCAGCCCCATCCGCCTGAGCAGCGCCACCCTGCGAAACGTCTGCAATCCGGTGCTCAGCCGGGAGCTGTCCTATATTGAGATCACCAGCCTGCCCTCCTCCACCCTGGGCCAGCTGTATGCCAACTACAGCGGCTTCGGTTCGGGCACCCTGGCCAATGTGGGCGGACGGTACTACTGCTCCAGCAATCCCAGCATTGACCAGCTGTATTTCGTGCCCCGGGGCGGCGCCCAGGGGACGGCCACAGTGACCTACACCGGCTACAGTAGCAGCGGCGAACGGGTGAGCGGCCGGATTAACTTCACCCTCACCAGCAGCGGCACGTCCCGCTATTTCACCGACATGGGCAAGCACGCCTGGGCTGCTGCTGCGGTGGATTATCTCTATGCGAACGATGTGACCAACGGCGTGGCCCCGGGCCGGTACGGGCCCAATCAGAAGATGCTGCGCAGGGACTTTGTGCTGATGCTGTGCCGGGCGTTTGACTTCACCGGCGGCAGCGGCTACAGCTTTGCCGATGTGCCCACCAACGCCTATTACGCCAACGCGGTGGCCACAGCCAAGCGGATGGGCATCGTCAACGGGGACGGGGTAAACTTCAGGCCCAACAGCTCCGTGACCCGGCAGGACGCCATGGTGATGATTAAAAACGCCCTGACCGCCTCGGGCTGGAGCCTGGGCAGCGGCACATCGGTGGACCTGTCCCGCTTTGTGGACAGCCGCGAGGTGTCCAGCTACGCGCGGGACGCGGTGGGCACGCTGGTGCGCATTGGCGCGGTGAACGGCGACAACCGGGGACGCCTGAACCCCCGCGGCGACATTACCCGGGCGGAAATCGCGGTGATCCTCCACTTTGTAATGACCATGTGACCGCCGCCACAATCAAGAGGAAAAGGAGACGGGACTATGAATCAGACGCCCGATACAGAGCAGTTCTCCCAGGTGAATATAGCGTCGATCTTTGGGCTGCATCCGGACATGACGGTGGAGGTGCTGACCATGGACAACCGCCTTACCTTTGTGGGGAAGGTGGAAATGGTGCGCAATGGGGCAGTGGTCCTCCGGGAGGCCAAGGGGGACAGCCTGCCGCCGGTGATGTACAATAAGGAGATCAAGCTGCGCTACTTCCAGGGGGAGCGGGGCAGCGTGGTGGTCAACGCCCGCGTGTGCGGCAGCACCAACCTGATTTGGAAAGTGGACCGGCTGGAGAGCAAGTACACCCAAGAGCAGCGGGCGTTCTTCCGGCAGAGCATTAGCCCGGATACGGCGGCGCTGTGCTCCCGGCGGGCGGGGATCAACGGGCCAGCCAAAAAGGCCGCGCCCTGCCAGATCCTGGACGTGAGCGCCGGCGGAATGCTTATCTCCAGCCGGGAGGAGTACGAGGTGAACGACCGGCTTTCCATCACGGGGATCTACCTGGCCGAGGGGCTGGAGCCCTTCAGCTTCAGCTGCCAGGTGCGCCGGGTGGGCAAGCCGGATATGGGCGTCATCCGCTACGGCTGCCAGTTTGAGGCCCTCCCCCCCAAGGAGCAGGACCGCCTGCTGCGGGCCATTTTTGTTGTTCAGCGTGAGGAGATCAGAAGCCAGAAGGACCGGGATGAGCTGTAGGCCCGGACATTTGGAGAGCAAGACCCCCGCGCCTTCCCAGAGGAAAGCGCGGGGGTCTCGTCGTTTTCAACAAAGGTTGATCGGCGAAAGGAGAAAATTTATACTATTTAAGATTTCATGACTGGTAAATTCCCGATATAAGCAAAAAAACGAAAGGAAATATTGTGGAAAAAACCTCTTGTATTCCTGGGGGAAGCGTCTATAATAGTGCGAAAGCTGGGGCCTGAGGAGCTCCAGGGAGGCAATATTATGTGAACCGGCCTTTGGAAAGGAGGCAATCAATTATGACTAAAGACCTTACCTCGGGCAGCCCCATGCGGCTGATCCTGGGCTTTACGGTACCCACCCTGCTGGGGCTGCTGTTCCAGCAGCTCTATAACATGGTGGACGCCATGATCGTGGGCAAGCTGCTGGGCTCCCAGGCCCTGGGGGCGGTGGGCTCCACCGGCTCCATCAACTTTTTCGTCATCGGATTCTGCCTGGGGGTGTGCTCCGGCTTCGCCATCCCCGTGGCGCAGCGGATGGGCGCCAAGGACTACCCCCAGATGCGCCGGTATGTGGCCAACGCCGCCTACCTGTCCGCCGTCATTGCCCTGGTGCTCACCGTGGGCACCGGCATCCTCTGCCGGGATATCCTGATCGCCATGGACACCCCGGCCGACCTCTTTTGGGATGCCAACGCCTATATCTTCGTCATCTTCATGGGCATTCCTGTGGTATTCCTGTATAACCTGCTGGCGTCTATCATCCGCGCCCTGGGGGACAGCCGGACCCCGGTGTACTTCCTGGCGCTGTCTGCCGGGCTGAATATTGTGCTGGACCTGGGCTTCATTTTGCTGCTGGACTGGGGCGTGGCCGGGGCCGGCATTGCCACGGTGGTGTCCCAGGCGGTGTCCGGCGTGGCGTGCCTGGTGTATATGGTGAAGCGGTTTCCCATTCTCCGAATTACCCGGGAGGAGGGGCGGCTTGACGCCGACGCCTGCAAGTCCCTTTGCGCCATGGGCCTGCCCATGGGCTTGCAATACTCCATCACCGCCATCGGCTCCATCGTGATGCAGACCGCCGTAAACGGCCTGGGCAGCGTCTACGTGACCGCCGTGGCCACCGCCGGCAAGGTGTATCAGCTGCTGGCCTGCCCCTTTGACGCCATGGGGGCCGCCATGGCCACCTACTGCGGCCAGAATGCGGGCGCGGGGCAGCTTGACCGCCTGCCCCAGGGGGTGCGCTCCTGCTCTGTGCTGGGGGCGGGCTACTCCGCCATCGCCCTGGGCGGGATGCTTCTCTTCGCCCCGCAGTGCGCCATGCTGTTCCTCAGCTCCTCCGATCCCCAGCTGGGGCTGCTGCTGAGCCTGACCTGCCAGTATATCATCCTCCAGACCGCGTTTTTCTTCCCCCTGGCCCTGGTGAACATTTTGCGTTTCTCCATTCAGGGCATGGGCTTCAGCGTCTTTGCCATTCTGGCGGGGGTGCTGGAGATGATCGCCCGTACTGTGGTGGGCTGGTTCTTCGTGCCTGGTATGGGCTACACCGCCGCCTGCTTTGCCTCCCCGGCGGCGTGGATCTGCGCGGATGCGTTCCTCATCCCCGCCTGTCTGGGCTGCATTGCCCGGCTGCGGCGGAGCAACCCCACCGCCTCGCTGGAAACCATCTCCCGGCGGGTGCTGAAAAAGGCTGCCAGAGCATAAAAAAAGAGCTTCGGGAATTTCCCGAAGCTCTTTTTTGTGCTGCTCACGCCACGGCGGAGAAGGGGACGCGGGGGTCCTGCCGCCCGGTCTGCTGATCCGCCTGCTGGCCGCTGTTGGCCTTGGTGACGGTGCGGGTGGTGCCGCCGGAGACGTAGGCTTTGCCGCACTCAGGACAGATGGCGGTGTGATAGGTGACGGACTGGCTGACCACCTTCCGGTCCTCCTGGCGGGCCTTGGCCTGCTCCCGGACCACATGCTCGTTTTCATGTCCCCGCACGGCGGAGGCCACCTGCTCGGGGGCGATGTTGGTGGGGGTTTTGAAGGACACGCCGGGATCGTCGGAGCCGTCCTGGTAGGTGCGCTCCTTACAGGTCTGGCACTCGCCCTCCTCCATGACCTCCTGGGCGCTCTTGGCCTCGATGGCGGAGGGGTCCACCGCCTGCTGGGCATCGGTGCCCTTGAGGCCGGCCAACTCCGGGGCCTTGGCCTTGTCCGCATCGGCTGCCTGGGCGGCGGCGCCCTGCCCGGCGGGGCCGTCCCCCGCATACCTGATGCGCATACGCACCGCCATCTCCACCGGGTCGGCGCCCTCCCGGACGTTCAGGGAGAACTGGCCGGGCTTCATCTCGCTGCTGCCCACCGCCTTGGCGGGGGTGACAGGCTGGACGGGGGTATCGGGCTGTGCGGCCCTGCGGGCGGTCCACACCGCGGAGGAGCGCTGGACGGACTGGGCCTTATCCGGGCCCTGGGCCTGGGCGGCGCGGCCGGCGTAGGACGCGCCATAGACGCCGTAGGAGGACCAGGGGCCCATGGCGGAAATACTGTTTATCATAAGATCACCTCATGGATGGAAATGGGGCAAAATCTTCCGCCCTCATTATAGCATAGCCCAGGGGGCATTGCAACCTGTGGGCCGCAAAATGCGGGGCAAAAATGCAGGCAGCCTTCCGGCGAAATCAGGGGCAGGAAACGTGCCGGAGCGATAAAATCAGGGGCCCTCTCCGGCACAGCCGGAGAGGGCCCCTTTCCCGCGCCTCAGAGCAGCCCGGCCCGTTCCAGACGCCGCCGCACCGGGGCGGCCACCGCCAGCGCCAAGGCCATCTTAATCAGGTCGAAGGGAATAAAGGGGATCACGCAGACTGCCAGCGCCTTTTGCAGGGCCACTTCGGCCTGGATGCAGTACCAGGCGGTGCCGAAGGCGTACAGCACGGCGGTGGCCAGCACCATCCCCAGGAATTGGAAGGCAAGGACGATGGCCATGCCCCTGGGCGCACTGTCCCGGAAGCGGGCCAGGGTCAGGGTGACCACCGCCCCCGCGATAAAGGCCATGGGCAGGTAGCCCACCAGATAGCCCCCTGTGGGGCCGGCCAGCCGCTCGGCGCCGCCCATGTAGTTGCTGAATACCGGCAGGCCCACAAAGCCCAGCAGCAGGTAAACCAGGGTGGCCGCCGTCCCCCAGGCCCCGCCCAGCAGATAGGCTGCCAGGTAGATGGCCAGCGTGCCGCCGGTGAGGGAGATGGGGCCGATGGGGATGGAGATGGGGGCCAGTACACACATTACCGCGGCCATCACCGCGCACAGCGTCAGCTGCCGGGGGCCTGCCAAGGGTTTTACAGTCATGGGAACTCCTCCTATTGTAAACTAAATATAGAAAATTAGTATACAATTGAAAGGGCGGTTTGTCAAGACCTTCCGTTAGCGGGGCTGGTAAATCTGCTGGCCGCCGCTGATGGCCTGTTCCAGGTAGGCGTCGATCCAGCGGGAGGCCCCCTGGGCGTCCCGGGCGCGGAGGAGGGAGTACAGGGTCTGGGTGTTGCGCACCAGGGCGGGGATGCCGTACAGGGTGCAGAAGCGCACCCACAGGGCGATCACCGGCGGCTTGAAGGAGTAGTAGATCAGCGGCACAATGCTGTTCCCTCCCACCAGGGCCAGCTCGTGCTGAAAGGCAAAGGCGGCCTCCGCCGCCTCACCGGGGGCAGAGGCGGCCGCCATCCGCTCCAGATGCTCCCCCAGCAGGTCCAGCGCCTGGTCGGAGGCGTACAGGATGGCCCGCTCCGCCGCCAGATGCTCCAGGGCCCGGCGCACCTCCAGAATGGAGCGGATCTCCTCCTTTCCCAGCGCGCCGCCCTTGTACTGCATGATGGCGATGAGGGTGCTCAAATTCCCCCGGCGGCGGTAGTCGGCCACGCAGGTGCCCTGCCGGGGGCGGACCTCCAAAAACCCCTGGCCGGACAGTTCGGCAAGGCCGCTGTTTACCACTGTGCGGCTCACCTGCATCTGCTCGGCCAGCACCCGCTCCGGGGGCAGCTGGGTGCCCACAGGCAGCGCCCCGGACAGGATCATACCCTGGAGCTGCTGTACAAACAGGTCCTTCAGGCTGGGGGCGGACAGCTTGGCAAATTCCATGTGAAAACCTCCTCTGGTTCTGGTCATACCACAGTTCAGAAGAAAAGTTTATCATACAAGACCTACAAAAGCAAGGGGGAAAAACTGTGAATAAAGCTGAAAATATGGAAAGATTTCCGGGCAGTTGACGCAAAGACGGGGAAATGGTAAAATTATGATGCTATCTGGTCGAACCAGAGAAAGGAGAGGATGCGGCATGAACCCGGTTCGCATAATTGAGGTGAAGCAGAGCGTGTTCGCCGATAACGACAGGCGGGCGGCCCAGCTGCGCCGGGAGCTGAAGGAGCGGGGCGTTTTTCTGCTCAACCTCATGAGCTCCCCCGGCTCGGGCAAAACCACCACCCTGCGGCGGACGGCGGAGCTGTTGAAGGACGAGATGAACATCGGCGTGATGGAGGCGGATATCGACTCCGATGTGGACGCCCGGGCCATGGCGGCGGCGGGGGTGAGGTCCATCCAGCTCCACACCGGGGGCATGTGCCACCTGGACGCCGACATGACCCGCCAGGGGCTGGATGAGCTGCTGGACGGCGGCGGTGTGGAACTGGCTGTTTTGGAGAATGTGGGCAATCTGGTGTGCCCCGCGGAGTTCGACACGGGGGCGGTGAAAAATGCGGCCATCCTCTCGGTGCCCGAGGGGGACGACAAGCCGCTGAAGTACCCCCTGATGTTCCAGGTCTGCGACGTGGTGCTCATCAATAAGATGGACGTGGCCCCATACTTTGACTTTGACCTGGAAAAGTGCCGGGAGCACATCAAAATGCGCAACCCGGACGCAGTGGTGATCCCCATCTGCGCCAAGACCGGCCAGGGGGTGGAGGTCTGGGCCGCTTGGCTGCGGGAGCAGGTTCAAGCCTGGAGAGGCTGAGCACCTTGATGAAAGAGAGAGGAGAAAAGACATGAGCGAGACAAAATTCCCCCTGGACGAGGGCAGGCTGTCCTTTCAGATCCCCAAGACGGACCAGCCCCGGGAGAAGATCGTCAAGCTGGGCAGGATGATCACCGACCGGGTGCCCGCCAAGCTCCACGGCGTCACCGGGGAGGACCCGGAGTACTGGGGGCTGGCGGGGCTTGTCACCGACGAGATGGCCGACGTGGCCATGAAGATGAAGGTGCGCAAGCCCAAGACCTTCCAGCAGATTCAGAAGCTCACCGGCATGGAGCCGGACAAGCTGCAAAAGGTGCTGGACGAGATGAGCCTCATCGGCCTCATCGAGTACCACTGGGAGAACCTGGACGGCAAGAACCCCAACCATGAGAAGCGGTATGTCCTGCCTATGTTCGTCCCCGGAAGCGCGGAGTTTTTCAATATGCGCCGCGCCCAGATCGACGAGCACCCCGAGGTGGCCGCCTTCTTTGAGCGCATGACTTTCCTGCCCCTGGAGAAAATCACCCCCATGGTGCCCCCCGGCGGGGCGGGCATCGGGATGCACGTCATCCCGGTGGAGCAGGCCATCGGCATGGAGAGCCAGTCCATCTCCATCGAGCATATCTCCCACTGGCTGGACAAGTACGAGGGCAAGTACGCCGCCTCCCCCTGCTCCTGCCGGATGAGCCGGGCCAAGCTGGGCGAGGGCTGCGGCGACGACGCCGACGACTGGTGCATCGCCGTGGGCGACATGGCCGACTACGTGGTGGAGACCGACAAGGGGGGGCGCTACATCACCAAGGAGGAGGCCCTGGAGATCTTCCGCAAGGCGGAGGCCAACGGCTATGTCCACCAGATCACCAACATCGACGGGGACCAGAAGATTTTCGCCATCTGCAACTGCAATGTGAACGTGTGTAACGCCCTGCGCACCTCCCAGCTGTTCAATACCCCCAACATGAGCCGGTCGGCCTATGTGGCCAAGGTGGAGCAGGACAAGTGCGTGGCCTGCGGCGGCTGTGTGGAGGTGTGCCCCGCCGGGGCGGCCAAGCTGGGGCAAAAGCTGTGCGCCAAGGACGGCGCGCCCATCCAGTACCCCCGGCAGGAGCTGCCCGACGAGGTGAAGTGGGGCCCGGAGAAGTGGTCGGTGGACTACCGGGACAAGAACCGGATCAACACCCACGAGACGGGTACCGCCCCCTGCAAGACCGCCTGCCCCGCCCACATCGCCGTCCAGGGCTATCTGAAGCTGGCGGCCCAGGGGAAGTACACCGAGGCGCTGGAGCTCATCAAAAAAGAGAACCCCTTCCCCGCCGTGTGCGGCCGGGTTTGCAACCGCCGGTGCGAGGACGCCTGCACCCGGGGGACCATCGACCAGGCTGTGGCCATCGACGAGGTGAAGAAGTTTATCGCCCAGCAGGATTTGAACGCTGAGCGCCGCTTTGTGCCGGAAAAGGTGATCCCCAAGGTGGAGGGAACCTTCTCCCAGAAGATCGCCGTCATCGGCGGCGGCCCGGCGGGGCTGTCCTGCGCCTTCTACCTGGCCCTCAAGGGCTACGAGCCCACCGTGTTTGAGAAAAATCAGGAGCTGGGCGGTATGCTGCGCTACGGCATCCCCAGCTTTAAGCTGGAAAAGGACGTGCTGGACGCGGAGATCGACGTGATCCGCGCCCTGGGGGTGGACTTGCGCTGCGGCGTGGAGGTGGGCCGGGACCTGACCCTGGACGACCTGCGCGCCCAGGGCTATGAGGCGTTTTACATCGCCATCGGCTGCCAGCGCGGCCGCCTGCCCGGCATTCCCGGCGAGACGGCCCAGGGCGTGTACTCCGCGGTGGAGTTCTTGCGCCAGGTCCTGGCGGACGAGAGCCTGAAGGTCCCGGGCAGGTGCGTTGTTGTGGGCGGCGGCAATGTGGCCATCGACGCGGCCCAGACGGCCCACCGCTGCGGGGCGGATTCCGTGGCCATGTACTGCCTGGAGCCTCGGGAGAAAATGCCCGCCTCCCTGGAGGAGATCGCCGAGGCGGAGGAGGAGGACATCGCCATCCAGTGCGGCTGGGGCCCCAAGGAGGTGCTGAGCGAGAACGGCAAGGTGTCCGGGGTGGTGTTCATGCGCTGTACCAGCGTGTGGGACAGCCAGGGCCGCTTCGCCCCCCAGTACGACGAGCAGGATACCGTCACCGTTCCCTGCGACCATGTGGTGCTGTCCATCGGCCAGAGCGTGGAGTGGGGCCAGCTGCTGGAGGGCAGCCGGGTGGAGCTGGCCCGGGGCGGCTGGGCCAAGGCGGATGCCAAGACCTATCAGACCGCCCAGCCCGACGTGTTTGTGGGCGGGGATGTTTATACCGGCCCCAAGTTTGCCATCGACGCCATCGCCGCGGGCAAGGAGGCCGCCGTCTCCCTCCACCGCTTTGTCCAGCCGGACACCAGCATGACCATCGGCCGGGACCCCCGGTACTTCGTGGAGCTGGACAAGAACAACATCAAAGTGGAGCAGTACGACAGCGCCCAGCGGCAGATTCCCGGCATGGACGGCAGCTTTGACTGGAAGAAGTCGTTCCGCGACGCCAAGCGCACCTTTACCGAGGAGCAGGTCAAGGCGGAGACCGCCCGCTGCCTGGGCTGCGGCGCGTCCATCGTGGACCCCAACAAGTGCATCGGCTGCGGGCTGTGCACAACCCGCTGTGAGTTTGACGCCATCCACCTCCACAGGGAGCGGCCGGAGTGCTCCACCATGATTAAGAGCGAGGACAAGATGAAGGCGATCCTGCCCAATATGGTGAAACGGGAGATCAAGATCAAGCGGGCCGCCCGAAAGAACAGGAAGTAGGCCATGCACGAGCTGGGCATTGTGTTCCATATCATCGGCGGGGTGGAGGGGACGGCGGCGGAAAACCACCTGGAAAAGGTGTCTGCCGTGGTGCTGGAGCTGGGGGAGGTGTCCGGCGTGGTGCCGGACTACCTCACCGACTGCTGGAAATGGGCGGCGGCCAAGTCGGAGACGGTCAGCGGGGCGGAGTTGAGGATTGAGACCCTGCCCGCCGTCACCCACTGCGATGGCTGCGGCACAGACTATCCCACGGTGGCCCACGGGCGCACCTGCCCCCGCTGCGGGAGCGGCAGCACATGGCTTTTGACGGGAAACGAGGTGAATATCAAGGAGATTGAGGGATACTGACCGGCATAACTGATGAAAAGAGAGAAAAACGGGGGAAACCCCACAAGAGGAGGAAGAAACAATGCTGTTTCAAATTTATGGCGACGGCGCGGGCTGGCAGCTCTTCGGCTGGCTGCTGGTGTTCACCGGGCTTGTGCTGGCCAACGAATTCGCCCGGCGCAGCAAGCTGGGCGGGATGATCTGCTTTTTGGGCATCCCGGCGGTGCTCACGATCTATTTCATTGCCATCTATGTGTGTGCCGGCATGGGCATGGATTGGGCGCTGAACAATCAGACCTACACCCACATGAACAGCTGGTTCCACTATGCCAAGCTGTATGCCGCCACCGCGGGCTGCATCGGCTTCATGATGCTGAAATACAAGTGGAGCATCGGCGGGACGGAGTGGTTCAAGGTGTTCCCCTTTGTCATCGTGGCCATCAACATCCTCATCGCCGTGGTGAGCGATTTTGAATCCGGCATCAAGGGCCTTGCGGCCCTCCGGGCGTACGGGGATCGCTGGTGGCTGTCCAGCGAGAATGTGTGGCTGTACGGCGGCTGGTGGAACTGGGTCAACGGCATTGCCGGCATCATCAATATCCTGTGCATGACCGGCTGGTGGGGGATCTACGCCTCCAAGGACAAGCGGGACATGCTGTGGCCGGACATGACCTTCGTGTACATTCTGGCCTACGACCTGTGGAACTTTGAGTATACCTATAACAACCTGCCCACCCACACCTGGTACTGCGGGCTGGCCCTGCTGTTGGCCCCCACCTTTGCCAACGCGCTGTGGAACAAGGGCGGCTGGATCCAGAACCGGGCCAACACCCTGGCCCTGTGGTGCATGTTCGCCCAGGTGTTCCCCCTGTTCCAGGATGAGGGGCGCTTCGCTGTGCTCCCCGTTCTGTACTCCGACGGGGTGATGAACCCGGCGGTGCGGCCTGCCTCCGCCGACCCCACCATGCAGGGCGTGGTGGCCATCATCGCGCTGGCGGTGAATGTGGTGGCCCTGGCCTTCATTATCAAGCGGTCCATTGAGCAAAAAAAGAACCCCTACCGCAGCGAGATATTCACCGACCAGAGGGATTTCCAGCTGGCTATGGCCCGGGCGGAGGGCAGGTAACCCCCTGCCGCCCTGCCATGGGGGAAGGCCCCCGCGGCTGCTTCTGGGAGGTATGCTTACATGGAAAAGCGGCGCAGCCTTTTTGGCTGCGCCGCTTCTTTTTGCGGGTTCAGGACAGGAGCCGCCGGGGATTTGGACGGCCTGGGGCGGGTCAGGCCCGGAACAGCCGGGCGGCCTGCTCCATGCGCCGGGCGATCTTCACCCCAAAGGGACAGCGGCTCTCGCAGGCCCGGCAGCCGATGCACTGGTCCGCACGGTGGTCCAGGGCCAGATAGTGGGCCCGTATCGTGGCGGGCGGTTCCGGCTGCATGACGGCCAGATCGTAATATTTATTGACCATGGCAATGTCGATGTTGACGGGACAGGGCTTGCAGTGGCCGCAGTAGGTGCATTCCCCCTGGCCGAAGGTGTGGCGGGGTGCGCGGGCCAGGACGCCGGCATAGTCCCGCTCCTCCTGGGAGGCGGTCTCATAGGCCGCAGCCTGCTCCACATGCTCGGGGGTGTCGTACCCGGCCATCACCGCCGCCACCCCGGGCCGGGTGAGGCAGTAGTGGAGGCACTGTACCGGGGTGAGGGCCACACCGAAGGGGGAGCGCTCCGCGTCAAACAGCCGCCCGCCGGCATAGGGTTTCATCACGGTGATGCCCACATCGTTCTGCTCGCACAGCTTGTACAGCTCGGCGCGCTGGGGGTCGATGCCGCCCAGGTCTGCCTGATAGTTCTCCCAATCAAAATAGGTGTCCAGGTCGTCAGTGGCGGGGTGCATGTCAAAGGCGGGATTGACGCTGAACAGAATCATCTCCACCAGACCGCCCTCCACCGCCTTTTTGGCCATGGCGGGATTGTGGGTGCTCATGCCGATGTGGCGGATGGTCCCCTGGGCCTTGAGCTGTTTTACATAGTCCAGGAAGGGCCCGTCCATAGCCCCGTCCCAGTCGGCCTGGGTGTCCACAAAGTGGATCATGCCCAGGTCGATATAGTCGGTCTGGAGCCGTTCCAGCAGGTCCTCGAAGGCCGCCCGGCACTGCCCCACATCCCGGGTGCGGACATACTGCCCGTCCTGCCAGGTGGAGCCGATGTGGCCCTGGATGTACCAGCGCTCCCGCCGCCCGGCCAGGGCCAGGCCCAGGCTGGTGCGCACCTCGGGATTAGACATCCAGCAGTCCAGGATATTGATGCCCAGCTCCTCCGCCCGCACCAGCACCGCTTTGCACTCCCCGGCGGTGTGGCGCTCCATCCATTCCGCGCCGAAGCCGATTTCGCTGACCATCAGCCCGGTTTTGCCCAATCTGCGGTAGTTCATCGCCGTCATCCTTTCTATGGGCGGGCCGGCTCAGCCGGGAAGCCGCCCTATGCCAGCTGTGTCTGCAAAAGCTCCATCAGCTTGGGAACGTCGATGGGCTTTGCGATGTGCCCGTTCATCCCCGCATCCAGGGCCGCCCGCCGGTCTTCGTCAAAGGCGTTGGCGGTCATGGCGATGATGGGGATGTCGGTGACGCCCGGGCGGTTCATGGCCCGGATGCGCTGGGCGGCCTCGTAGCCGTCCATGATGGGCATTTGAATATCCATCAGGATCAGGTCGTACTGGCCCGGCTGGGCGGTGCTCATGCGCTCCACCGCAGTCTGGCCGTCGTCCACCACGTCCAGGTCAAAGCCGGAGCTCTGGAGGATCTCAATAGCGATCTCCTGGTTGAGCTCATTGTCCTCCGCCAGGAGGATTTTTTTGCCCGCAAAGGAGATGTCCGGGGCGGAGGAGAGCTGCTCCTGGCCACGGGGGATAAAGGGCGTCTCCAGCAGCTCCCGCAGCTCGGACAGGAAGATGGGCTTGGAGCAGAAGGCGGTGACCCCGGCATCCCTGGCCTCCTCCTCAATATCCGACCAGTCGTATGCGGTGAGGATGATAATGGGTTTGTCCTCGCCGATGATGGTGCGGATACGCCGCACCACCTCCACGCCGTTCATGTCGGGCATGAGCCAGTCGATGATAAAGACGGCGTACTCGTCCCCCTGGTCCGCGGCCAGGCGGGTGCGCAGCACCGCCTCCTTGCCGGAGGTGGTCCAATCCGAGCGCATACCGATGGTGGACAGCATTTTGGTGACGCTGGAGCAGGTGTTGAAATCGTCGTCCGCCACCAGCGCCCGCAGCCCCTTGAGCTGGGGGATCTCCTCCTGCCGCACCGGGCCGGAGCAGGTTTGGAAGTGGAGGGAGACGGTGAAGGTGGAGCCCTTGCCCTCCTCGCTGGCCACGGAGATGGCGCCGCCCATCATGTCCACGATGTTTTTGGTGATGGCCATGCCAAGCCCCGTGCCCTGGATGCCGCTGACGGTGCTGGTCCGCTCCCGCTCAAAGGGGTCGAAGACGTGGGCTAGGAATTCCTGGCTCATGCCGATGCCGGTATCCTTTACCTGGAAGTCGTAGGCCGCCCAGCCGTCCGCCGCGCCCGGCTTCTGGATGACCCGGACGCTGACAATGCCGCCGGGCATGGTGAACTTCATGGCGTTGCTCAACAGGTTGAGCAGCACCTGGTTGAGCCGCAGCTTGTCACACAGCACATGCTCGTTCACCACGTCTGCGGTGTCGATGTAAAACTCCAGCTGCTTGGAGGCGATATCCGACTGGACGATGGTTTTCAGATCGTGCATCACCTCGGGCAGGGAGGTCTCCTTCTCCTCGATCTTCACCTTGCCGCTCTCAATGCGGCTCATGTCCAGCACGTCGTTAATGAGGCTGAGCAGGTGGTTGCTGGAGGTGGTGATCTTGGCCAGGTAGTCCTGGACCTGCTCGGTGTTGTCGATGTGGGCGGCGGCCAGGGAGGTGAAGCCGATGATGGCGTTCATGGGGGTGCGGATGTCGTGGGACATGTTGTTCAGGAAGGTGGTCTTGGCCCGGTTGGCGTGCTGGGCGGCAACCAGGGCGTCCTGGAGATCCAGCCGCTGCTGCTCCAGCTGGATGGCCATGGTCTTGGAGTCGTCCACGTCCAGGAACAGCCCCACAAAGGTGATGGGGGAGCCGTCCTCCCGCCGGGACAGCCGCCCGGCGGAGTGGAACCACCGCCAGCCGGCGTGCTTGGTGAACAGGCGGTATTCCACGTCGTAGGCGGTGCCGCCGGTGTAGTCCCGCACTGCGGCCCAGTAGGCTCGCAGCACACGCTCCCGGTCCTCGTCGTGGAGCAGCTCAGACCAGGATTCCAGCAGGTTGGGGAAGTCCTCCTCACTCTCATAGCCCAGCATGTTTCGGAATACGTCGGACCAGGTGCACGACACCATTTTGGCGTCCTCGTCAAAGTCCATGTGCCACTGGCCGGAGCCCATGGCGGCGTGGATCATCTCCATGGCGGTCTGCTGCCGCTCCACCTGGGCATAGGCCGCCCGGATGCGGTCCCCGTCCGCCTTTTCCCGGGTGATCAGGGTCTGTGCGTTGCGGCGGTACTGGGCGATGAGGGCGATGGACACGCCCAGCGTGGCCGCCAGCGTGATGGCGATCTGGATGACGCTGCGGCGCAGCATGCCGGAGCTGATGGAGCTGATCTGGTCGTTGATCACATTGTCCCGGATCAGGATGGTGAGCATCCAGCTGGTGCCCTCCACCGGGATATAGCACAGATCCTCGTGCCCGCCCCGGTAGCGGAAGGAAATCTGCCCCATCTGGCCGACGTTGAAATCGGCCTCCAGCTGCTGGTAGCTGTAGCCGGGGTCCAGCTCCGACTCCCGCAGGGCGGAGAGCAGGTTGTGGCCCGAGGTGAGATAGCCGAAATTGTTGTCCGTCAGGCTCTCGCCGCTGCGGTGATAGAGGTTGCAGAAGGTCTCGTTGCCGCCGGTCTGGAGGGTGAGGGAGCTGATCATTTCGCTGATGTTGAGCTGGATGAAGCACACCTCAATCCGGGAACCCTCAAAGGAGATTCCCTCCACCGGGATGGCCAGGATGACCTGCTTTTTCGCCCCATAGAGGCTGGACATGGTGATGACCGGCTCGGTCACCTTCTGGGCCAGGAAGGGATAGCGGCTCAGGCCGGAGGTGGTGCTGTGCTGGGTGTAGACGATGCCGTTCTCGTCCACCAGGGCGAATTTGTTCACCCCGTACAGCTGCTTGACCTTGCCCAGGAAACGCCGCAGGGTGTCCTGGGACTCCAGATCGGAGCTGTCCAGCACCGACAGGGCGTTTTCCATATAAGTAAAGTTGTTTTTCAGCTCCTCCGACACCACCTGGGCCCTGCGTCCGGCCAGCTCCTCCAAATAGAACTCGCTCACCTGGGCGACGGCCTGGCTGGTGCCGGTCCGAGCTGCGGTGGACACCCACACAGTTGTGATCAGCAGGATGATGGCGATGAGGATGCCGCCGCATATGGCGGCCGCCACAGTTTGGCGTCTCTGCGTTTCATTGATGCTCTGCTGTGATTGATCCATGTTCGATACCCGCCATTCTCAATCTATCTCACCATACAGGATGCGCAGCATGGAAGCTGCGTCCTCCTGGTAGATGATGGTTGTGATTTCCTCCGTCTTTTCGGGATATAAGTCCCCCGGAAGCAGCCCATCGGCGATTTTTACCGCCACCTGGATGGTGTCAAAGCCGATGGAATAGCAGTCCTGCACCCCCAGGGCGTAGATAACCCCGTCCCGGAGATAGCCCAGGGCCTCCTGATCGTGGTCCATGCCCACGATCACCACCTGATCCTGCCGTCCGGCCTCCACCACCGCCCGGGCCGCGCCCACGGGATTGCTCATATTGCAGCAGATGATGCCGGCCAGGTCCGGGTGGCTGGCTAAAAACTCCTTGGTGTACTGGTAGGCCAGCTCCACCGTGTCCCTATCATATTCGGTCTCCACGATCTCCATGTCCGGGTACTGCCCGATGACGCGCCGGGCGCCCAGGGCCCGGTCCTCGTGGCAGGGGGCGCCGGGGGTGCCCACCAGGAGGGCCACCTTGCCTCTGCCGCCCAGCTTTTCGCACAGCGCCCGGGTCAGGTCGGCCCCATCCTCGTAGTTGTGGGTATTGCCCACGTAGGCGATGCGGCGGCAGCCGTTTTCCGCAGAGGCGTCGGAGCTGGAAAAGGTCATGACCTTTTGGCCCTGGTCCAGAAGGGCGTTAATGGCGGGGGTCACAGTGCCCACGTCGGCCACGTCCACGCCGATCACGTCGAAGCCCCGCTCGGCGGCCTCCCGCAGCCGCCGGAGCTGGTCCAGGGCGGACACCTCGGTGGGGGCCAGATATTCGTAGTTGACCACTACGCCCAGCTCCTCGTACTGCCGGGCGGCGTCCTCCATGCCGAGAGCCACCGCATCCCACCAGGGATGGACCATTTTATAGGTGAAATAGAAGTCGTATTCCTTTTTGCCCGGGCTGTAGCCGTCCAGCGTCCGGTCAAACCGGACCGCATCTGCGGGGCCGCCGGACGCAGACTGGACCGCCGGAGGGTCCGATGAGACGGGCGGGGCGGCCTGGCATCCGCTCAGGCCCAGGGAACATGCGCAAAGCGCAGCCAAGGCCAGGGCGCGGAGGTTTTGTCTGGTTTTGATCAGCATGGCTAAGCCTCTCCTCTCTCAGCCGGTCTCGCTCCAGAATAGCTTACCATACAAGGTGCCGGAAAACAAGTGCCAGTTGCGTTTCCGTGGGGGGTGACGGACATTATTATTTAGGTTACACAAGGCCGCGTGAACGGACTTCCCTGCCATCATGGACAATGCCGTCAAATAAGGTCGTTGCCCGGCAGCATGACATTGCGCCTTTCGCGGAAGGCCGGGATGTGCTATAATCAGTGGTAAAGGCGGGCCCGCAGATATATGCAGAGATATATGGAGGAACTACCATGACAATACGGCAGTTAAAGCTGTTGGCGACGGTTTCCGAGTGCCGCCAATTCACCTCGGCGGCAAAGCGGCTGCACATGACGCAATCGGCGCTGTCCAAGCAGATCATCGCGCTGGAAAAGGAGCTGTCCACGCGGCTGTTTGATCGGAGCTTTAAAAAAGCCACGCTGACGCCGGAGGGCGAGCAGGTTCTCGTGTACGCGCGCCGGATTCTGCGTGAGCACGAAGAGATGCTCAAAACAATGCGCGCGGTTACGGAATCCCGCCGGAGCCAGGTTTCCATCAGCGCTGTCCCGGTGTTAAATCCGTATGGAATCACAGATGCGCTGCTGCAATTTGAGAAGGAGCATCCCGATATCTGCATACAGGTCTCCGAGACGGCTACCGCCGATATTTTGTCGGTGGTGGACAATGGGCAGGCCGACATCGGCGTGATCCGAACCACGTTTCTGGAGGACAACTGCTATCATATCTACCCGCTGGCAGAGGACGAGTACGCAATCCTCGTCAGCGAACAGCACCGCCTGAAGGATTCTGAGCGGGTATCCATTGGGATGTTCTCTGAGGATCATTTTTTGCTGATGGGTGATCCATACTACGCCACATTTTACAACAGGTTATTCTCAGCCTGTGAACAGCCCATGTCCATTGAGTATACAGATATGCGGGTGGAGACGATCAAAACCTATGTTCAGCAAAACAGATGCGTGACGCTCATGCCCCGTCAGCTGGCCCGCTACTACGAGAAGCCGGGCGTGAGGATTTTGCAGCTGGAAAATAGTTCATCCCTGTTTCTGGCCGCAATTACACGAAAGGACGAGGAGCCCCCGTATGCCGTGGAGCAGCTGATTCGCTTTTTGACCCAGCGGTACTCTGTGCTGCCTTGAAGCCATATCCGCCTGCCCTTCGCGTTTTCCGGCAATTCCTGGCGCATATATAAGGTGCCTTTTTAATGAAATGGGGAGTGCCCGCACAGGGAGAACTTTTGCACAAGGGCAGCAAAAACCCCTGGAACCATGCGGTTCCAGGGGTTTCATTGGCAGGGGCGAACACTTTAGGGGCCCCGTTGTGGAACCAGGATGGCCCAGCCCTTTTGATTACATCGTAAGCAATTTTTGATCCTGAATTGCCCGACGGCGAGGTAGCGGCGTCATCCGGCCCATAGTATAGTGCGGCATGGTGTCCGCAAATGGGCCGCCTATGCTATTTCCGCAATTATTGCCCTTGCGAGGGAGGACACAGTGCTTCGATCCATTGCTTGGCATGGTGTTGACTTGCTCTGTGCATGAACCTATATGATATGTTCTCTTACCCCTCTGACCCGCGTTGACACCATCGGTCCAATCGGCACCATCGCAATATCCACATTCCCGTCTGCTCTCCTTGTAATAAGTGTGCCGCCCCTTTGAATATAACTTTTCTTAATATCTTTATAGCCGAGGTAATCAACGGACATTCCATAAGTCATCTGAATCCCCTTATATACAAGAGAGAGTGTATTTAAGTGATCGTGCCCGCAGAAGATCCACTTGATGACGCCATTCTCTGCGGCCCTGTCAAAAAATGTACTTTTAAGCTTGGATATGCCGAAATACTCATCTTTCTCGGCAATGCTCCCATGCCGGTAGATGACGTTTTCGTCACCAAGCTTCATTTTTTCATAGGCATCCTTAAACTCACGAGGCGGCATATGGAAAAATGCCATCGCTCTTATGTTCGGGTATTCTTGCTTCAGCGCGTTAAGGCGGTTTGTACACCAATCGACCTGATCCTCGTGGATCCGATCAAAGCCGCTGAAAAACCAGCCACCTTCTCCGTACATATTGGAATCCAGCATCACCAGAGGAAGAAGCACTTTTTCGGATTCATCAACCAATTCTATCAGGAAATTTCCCACGCCGGTCAGGTCCTTCCTGCCCTCCGTAAAGATACAATAGCGTCCCTGCTTGTACAATTCCGCCAGTTCCTTTTTGCCGCAGGCCGAGAACAGCTCACAATCATGATTGCCGAAAACCAGCGTATAGGGCAGTTCAAAGCGGTCCAGAAATTCCATCAGCTTTTTGGCCTGCTTTCGGTTATTTAAGGTTCCCGACTTCGGTAAAAACGGGAATATTAAATCCCCGGTCAGAACAATCATATGCGGCGTTGACTTTTCTATAATCTTCCTTACCGCATCCAGCGCGAGCTTGTCCGCCTCCTTCGATAGGAGGCCAAACCCCAGGTGCAAATCGGTCAGCTGCAAAATTCTGAAATCCCTATCCTTCGGTATGCTGATTGCAAAGGTTTCGTCATCTACCTGTTTGAACTTGTCTGAGCGGTACATGAAAGCCTCCTAACTCAACGGGACAAGGGAGCCTACAGCCGACAGGATTGTTGACAGAACCATCAGCACCTGAAAGGGTACGGTTCCGATCACACCGCAGATCGGACTGGCGCCGGCCTTCCTTCTTGACTTCCCATAGGTGAGCACAAGCATAATGCTCACAAGCACCACGACGCCGCTCATGATCCGCGTCAAAACAATAAAGCTGCTTACCCCAAAAATTGCGAACAGGATACATGGAACGGTAGCAATCAACCAGCTGATACGGTTTCCTGTGTTGATCTGCTCGTGCACTACGTCACGCAGGGCCAATGTATTGGACCAGAATGTCGTCAGCAGCGCAAACAGCGAGAAAATCCCGGCCAGGATGACCGCCCATTTCCCGATGCTCTCGCCAAGCTGCATATACGCGAGTTCCTTATTGATCTCCCCTTTTGTCCCAAGCAATACTGACATTGTCACGATCAATACGAAGACAGAGGAGAGGCCAAAGCCGATAAAGATAGATTTTCTTATTTCACGTGGATTTCCATCCAGCCCTTTTACCACTTGGATGACCGCCTGATTAGCCGAGGTTGCAAACACGACCATACTGTAAAGCGCCAGCAGATTGTTCCAGTGGAATTCTGCGGTATACAGTGTATTGACCGGATGCGTCAATGTCCCCGCCGTCATGGCCGCTACAATCCCCATAAGAAGTACGACAGCATATTTTTGCGCGATGCCCACCGCCTTCATTCCCATGAACACCACACAGCCCGCAATCCCATAATAAACCAGCTGGGCGGCCCACATAGGCATCCCAAACCAGTTTGTAAATATCTGAGCGCCGCCATTGATGTTCCCGCTTACGCCAATCATGATGGCCAGACCATACACCACAAATACGAGCCAGCTGAATACTTTCTTTGCCGCCCCATGGAACAGTTCGCCCTCAAAACTTTTGACCAGCTGCACACCGCCATTGTTATAAGAAAGCTCCGCAATGATCAGATGCAGAATCACATTGATGATATAGGCCAGCGCCACCATCCATACCACATCCAGCATACTGTTTTTTGTGGCCAGATAAGGCACCGCGATGATGCCGGTTCCGATACTGTTTCCTACAATCATGCAAATTGCTTCAAACGTAGTCAGCTTTGCCTCCGATTTGAACTCCATAATCCGCATCTCCTGTTGTTTTACTGATGAGTCAATGAAAATGACCTGCCGTATGGAATAGCCATAGAAATAACCTGTATGATAATCTAACGTTCATCTTACCATAAAAGCGGGAAAACTTCAATGTCCGCAGCATATCCGGCATACTACACTCAAAACGGACGCGGCGGGGCTGTTCCTTCCATGGAAGCTGGGATTGGGTGCTCGACTTTGCGTGTGCTTTATGATAGAATCGTTGAAAAAAGGAAACGGGGGACATTTTATGCTGGCTATTCGAAACTGGGTGTACCGGGACAGCCCGGTGATGAACCTCGAGGGGGCGCAGGCCCGGTGCTGCGCCGACGCTTTGGAGCCCATGGAGCGCAAGCGCCTGCCCAGCCAGGAGGAGCTTTATATCATGAGCCATTCTTCCGTGGGGGAGGCGTGAGCCATGAAGGAAAACCGATACGACGATCCCCAGTTCTTTGAGAAGTACGGCCAGATGGCCCGGTCTCAAAAGGGCCTGGCCGGGGCGGGAGAGTGGCGGGAGCTGAAAAAGCTGCTGCCCGATTTCTCCGGAAAGCGGGTGCTGGATCTGGGCTGCGGCTACGGCTGGCACTGCGGCTATGCCGCCGCTCACGGCGCGGCCGGTGTGCTGGGGACGGACATTTCCCAAAAAATGCTGGAGACGGCGCGGGAGCGCAACCCCGGGCCGTCCATTGAATACCGGCAGGCCGCCATGGAGGACCTGCGCTTCCCGGACGGCTCCTTCGATGTGGTACTCAGCTCGCTGGCCTTCCATTATGTGGAGGACTTCGGGGCGCTGGTGCGGAACATCGGCCGCTGGCTGGCGCCGGGAGGCCGCTTCGTATTCTCCGTGGAGCACCCCGTCTTTACCGCCTATGGCTCCCAGGACTGGTACTATGGCCCGGACGGCGAGATTCTCCATTTCCCGGTGGACAACTACTATTTGGAGGGCCCCAGGGAGGCCGTCTTTCTGGGGGAGCGGGTGGTAAAATACCACCGCACCCTCACCGCCTATCTGGACGCGCTGCTGCAAAACGGCTTCCAAATTCTGCGGGTGGTGGAGCCCCCGCCGCCGGAGGATATGCTGGACCTGCCGGGGATGCGGGACGAGCTGCGCCGCCCCATGATGCTGCTGGTGTCGGCGGTAAAGGAAAACCCGGACGGATGGATACAGGGACAGAAAGGACGGTAACCATGGATAACTTGAGAAAGCTGAAGGCGGTAGCCACTGGATATTCGGGAGAAAGGATGTGATGCAGACAAAAAATTGGAGGTAATACCATGTCAAATATTCCGAACCCCGATGTGATTTTTCCCAACGAGTTCAAGACCTCGTGTTTTCTGAAGAACGTGATCACCGCCCCTAACATCACCGTAGGCGACTACACCTATTATGATGACCCCGTTGACCCCGTCGGCTTTGAGCAAAACAACGTGCTGTTCAATTACCCTGAGTTCGGGGACCGGCTTATCATCGGTAAATTCTGCTCCATCGCCGCCGGGGTCAAGTTCATCATGGGTCCCGCCAACCACCGCATCAGCAGCGTCACCACCTACCCCTTCCAGGTGTTTGGCGGTGTGTGGGCGGAGAAGGCCCCGCCCCATCTGTCCCAGCTTCCCTTCAAGGGGGACACAGTGGTGGGCAGCGACGTGTGGATCGGCCGGGAGAGCGTCATTATGCCGGGGGTGAAAATAGGCGATGGGTCCATCATCGCCGCCTATTCCGTGGTGGCGAAGGATATCCCGCCCTACGCCGTGGCGGGAGGGAACCCCGCCCGGGTCATCAAAAAGCGGTTTGACGATGAGGAGCTGATGGATATTCTGCTCCGTCTGCGCTGGTGGGATCTCCCCGGCGAGGAGTTGTCGGAGCTGGTGCCGCTGCTGTGCAGCCCGGATCTGGGGGTGGTAAAGGAGGAGCTGCGCGGGATGCTGAACCGAGCATAAGCAAAAATATCATCAGTATTCTCGCAGTAATTCTTCAGATGCAGTGGCGTACAAAATACATTGCAGCAGATATTTAGAAAATTGGAGATAGAAATTATATTTGGAGCATAGAAGGCGAAATATAGCGGGTTGACCTACGGGGCGAACCTGCTTTGTCATAGTCGACATTACAGCGTGCGGATTTTTCAAATTGTACAGCTGTAAAGAATTCAAAGCCAACAATGGCAATGCATTTGGAGTTGGAAGGAAGATGATCGACTGCCGCACGTATCCATTTTGCTTTCCCTGTTGGAGAGTGGATATGTTTTTTGAAAAGCATATCCACTACCTTGCCTAAACTGGTCCCGGCAAGGTAGTAGTCAAAAATCATGCGGACAGTTTCAGCTTTGGCTTCTTTAATCTCCAGGGTGCCGAGGGCAGTCAGGTTAAAACCAAAAGGAGGAGGCGTAAGCCTCCTCCTTTTGTGTGTAAATCCGTGTGCAGTTTTTACTCAGAAAACGCTATACCAAGTTCAATCAACGCTATTCTCGTGGCGGAATAAAACCTTGGAAACCGTTGCGGCAGTAAGGAAAAACCGAGAAGCCTTGATTTTAAAGGCTTCTCGGTTTGTCTTGTGTTGATAAAAAAGATGTAGGTCTATTTGTTCTATCATTATTTCACCAATATGATAAATTCAAAACTGAGTTTTCATTTGGTGTATTTAGCTTGGATACGAAGCTTCATGTAAATAAAAGTTCTCGTTTTGAGTAAATTGTATTTGCTTTAGCAACATGATATCAATCAGCGTAACAACAAGATCAATACTTTCATTCATATATAATTGGATCAAAGAACATAAAATTTCTTCAAGCAAAAATGATGGAACCCCAATCACAGCAAAAACTGTTCATTTACTGGAAAAACGAATCAAAAAATTGGAGGCTGAACTTGAGATATGGAAACGCTGCGGCTGTACTTTAGATTCACCGCTTCACGAAAAGCTGATTTCTATTGAGAAACTTGTTCCAGAATTCGGTGTTCATGCCCCTTGCAGAGTATTGGGAGTTTTACGCTCTACGTACTATCATCACGTTTTGCGCAGTCCAAAGCAGACGGTGATTGAGAAAGAAGATGAACTTTTTCGACCAGTCATTAGAAAAATCTTTGAAGATACCCAAGGACGGCTTGGGGCAAAAAAGATCCGTGTCATCATGATGACGAGGGGATATACCATCAGTCCAGAACGCATTAGCCGGCTCATGAAGGAAATGGGGCTTGTCTGCACATCTGCACAAAAAGGCATTCGATATAATTTTGCACCCAAAGGTCGATATTACCGCAATCGTCTCAAGCGAGAATTTCAGCAGGAACATCCAAATCAAGTTTGGGTCAGCGATATTACAATGCTATATGCAAACTATGAACGATATTATCTCTGCGTTATCATTGATTTGTTTTCTCGCAAAGTAATTGCGCATGAGATCGATAGTAATCAGGAATCTCCCATTATTGAAAAAGCGTTTCAGGCAGCATATCAAGTGCGTAAGCCAGCCAAGGGACTTATCTTCCATAGCGATCAAGGAGGACAGTATACTGCATACAAATTTCGAAAACTACTGCGAACATTAGGAGTGAAGCAATCTTTCTCTGCACCTGGTTGTCCTTATGATAATGCAGTGGCTGAAGCATTTTTTAGAACCTTAAAAGCCGAAGAGGTATCCCGACGTCAATATCGGTCAGAGTCGGAATTAAGGTCATCCATTGACGAGTACATTGATTTTTTCAATAATATCAGACCGCACCAAAAGTTTCAATACCGAACTCCAGATCAGGTGGAATCCGATTATAATGCGTGAAAAGAGCGGGGGTATTTTGGACAGTCCAGAAAAATCTGTCCAAAATACTCCCGGCAATTCAACCCCGGCATTACAGGCAATTCACACTGAAGCAGATGATAGATGCTGAAAATGTTCTGTTAATGCCCTCCGATTTGTCCCAATATGACGAAGTGCTGTTTGACGGAATTTGATATGGGCGTGTTGTGAAAAAACTGGAAATTTTCAATGTAGTGGATGTTTTAGACCATATCTTTGCGGAAGAGGCTAAATCCAAGCGGAAACGGACCTACGAGAAGCGGTCTCCCTTAGCCCTCAGGCGCGGGCAAGACCCATCCGGCCTCAGCGCTGAGCCTTGTGGCTACCCAGCATCGGATCTCCATCTATTCCTCTCCGTTCCCTTATTCGCCCTCTCCACACCTGCTGGACGCCGGTTCAGAACCCATCAGTCCGACTTTGCGTTATGGTTATCCGGTGCCGTCTGGCTCTCCTCCTGGCGGAGATTTTCTCTCACGGTCATACGCCGCCGATCCTCCTTTTGTTGACGCTCCAGGGTGAGGTCGTGGCCGACGAAAAAGACCTGGCTGGTTTGAGCGCATCTTTCTTTCCGGAACTCCCGGTAGTGCTCCGGCCCCACACCCGGTATGAGCCGTTCGACGGCCTGATCATAATGGCGGGCGTAGCGTTCCTGGTCTGTGCAGCACAGATAGTGCACCATATACCAGTACGAAAGGCCTGTCATCCGTTCTTGATCCAGCCTGTTCTTCTCTGCAGCGAGGCGCAGATAATCGTAGACAATCGTATAGGCTACTGCGGCCGTCACAACGCCGGATGGAATGGCGGTGCGCACCCTGAAGATGCAAAGCTTGCGAACGTCATCCATTTCGGCCTGCACAAACCGGGGCTCCAAACTCACTATCCAGATGGAGGAATCCTTTTTCTTTTTCCTTTTACCGGCAGGCTTTGCAGCGGTTTTTTCCAACCTGCTACATTTATGAATCTGAATTCTTTTGTCCCACGGAACAGAGAACATATACTTCACATTGCGGATCGTCTCGTCCGCAGTCTGATAGAACAAATCCTTCCCCTGGATTATTTCTTCTTTGCAGAGCGGACATATGCAGTCCTGAAAACCGGTAACATCAATGGGCATATGCGCCCCAGACGCCCCGCAATAGGAACAAAGTTCCTGCGTGTGCTCCTCACTTGCCCTGACGGTGTCTTCCGCGTCCCCTTTCCCCTGCCTGCCGGCCTCTTCGTCCCGTATGGCGCACGCAGGGTTTTGGCCGTTTCCCGGCAAAAATTTACGCAAAAATTGTTCCAGTCGATCCATGCTGTTGTAAGCGGCACTTCCCATTTGACAGCTCCTTTGCACTACGAGAAATAGTAATTTTCAGCCTCTTTCTCCGCTTTTCACGTTTCTTCTGATTCTTCCGCTTCCCCTGCTCCCTCTTTCCCGCACCTTTTCTCTTCCTGTACCCACTCAACATATTCCGCAGCGGTCTGTAATATGCGCGGAAAATGGCGCTCAATTGACCGCAGCAGCCCCATATCTTCATAGCTGTCCTCAAAAATGTAAAAACTTCTGACCTTTTTGTCCGGCGCTCCGGACTCTGCTTGACCTTCAGCGTGCTCCAGCGGCTTCTTTCGTTTAAGCGTCAAGCGAGACAGCATTGCGCGGTATTTCTCCCAGAGGGATTCCCTCCCGCTCTCCTCCCAGATCACCGCCACGGAGAGCAGATAGCAGTACTGGGGGAAAAACGTGTAGAACATATCGTGAATGATTGCAGCAAAGGGCAAAAAATCCTCTTCTCCCACTTCCTCCGCAGGCAGGTCCACACGCAGCACTTGCTTTCTGAAATAGTGACGCGCGGGGCCCTCATATGTGTATTCCTTGTCGTTTGAGCATACGTTCCAGCCCTTTTTCATGGCTATATATCCAGTGGTTCTTGCTGTAAAATTCAGGCTGAGCCTGCTCAGAGTGGGGGAGGGCTCCGCAGATACGGGCGGCATCCGTTCTATCTTTTCAGATGCTCCGTCCACCTCATAGGTGCGCAGCTGGCGGTAGAACCACCGCTCCCTCAGCTGGTCCGAGGCGCGGGTCAGGGAGAGGAGCATCTCGCTTCCGGAGTCCAGCAGCTGTTCGATCTGATAATATTTCCCGTTCATGGTCACAAATTGTCCCGGTAAATATTTCAGCTGCAGGTGGCCGGCCAGCATCAGGTGACTGATGGATTTTTTCCGCCCGGTCTCGTCGATATACCGGGCCTGCCGGAAATGCTTGAGAAAAGCGCGGTGGATCTCCTTTCCCGTGATGTGGTACCACGGCTGGCTCACCATACGTGCCTCTTCTTCTGAGAAGGCCTCGTGAGTTTTGACCTGGATGTCGCTGTTCACATCAATGGAAATGCCCAACAGGGTTTTTATCATCTCCTTGATCGCACCTTTTACATAAAACTCGGAAATGGGATGCTTGACAAAGCTGGGCGGTTCCTCGCAGCGGCTCAGCTGCATGTAGATGTCCTGCCCCGGCACCTCCTCCACCAGCAACCTGCGAAGAAGATGGAGGTATGTGTTGCGCAGGGAATTCATGTATTCCGGGACCAGCTGTGCAAGATACTTGGGATCATTTTCCATTTCTGCCCTGTGGGATCTCATAAAGTCCCGCAGCAGGTAATTAGGGGACAGCACATGGACGTACGCCTTTTCCCGTCCCCGGGTCACATACTGGCGGGCGGTCTCGTAACAGTTGCAGCAGGAATCCTCAACAATCAAAAAGCTCTCCGGCTCGGCTCCGTGGGAAATCCCGGAGACGGAATACCGAACCTGGGTGGGCATATGATCCTGACGGACTGGGCCAATTTGGCCGCTGTGCACCTGGTCATATTGTGCGGTGATCCAGCTGATGTCGGTCACAGGCATACGATCCGCCCCATACCAATTTACGCAGGGAACCTCATTTTTCTCCGCCACTGTGGCAATGCCGGTTTCCAGGCCCAGAAAACGTTTGGCCGGAGGCCATATGTAGGCCGGTTCCGTTTCTGTGTCCCAGTAGGAAACCACCGCCTCTTTTGCCCCGGCCGGCGTGGCGCTGACATAGGTCAGATCAATTTTAAGCAGGTGGGAAAACAGATCCAGCATACTTTCCGCATTCCAGTCGCACAGCAACCAGGTACAGCCCGTGGTCCTTGCGGCTATGCGCTCAGCCAGGCTCAAAACCAGTTCCTGCCCCCCGATCAGCATATTGGACGCCTCCAGCACGACAACAAACGACACCTGCTCCAAGAAGTCCCCTACCTCATTTACCAGCAGTCCGGGGCAGGCCTGAAAGGGGAGTATGCCCACATCGGCATTCTCGCCGGCATCCTGGAGCACCGCGATGTTCCACAGCTTCTTCAGACCGGACAGGTTGTCCAAGCCATCGCTCAGCCATTGCGCCAGCTCGTCAAGCATCTCGCTGTCCTCCGTCAAGATCAGCCCTTTTTCCTGCTGGAGCAGCGAGAGAAACATCAAAAAGAAAATACATCCGTCTATGTCCTTGTAGAACGGGGACGCATAAAAAGCGCTATTTCCCTCCAGCAGCTGAACCGCCATGTCCATACAGTCCGTCTGACCCCGCTCTTTCAGATATTGATACAAAAAAACGGTTTTTGGATCCTGTGCTTCCTCATAACTGGAAACGTACTGCTGATTTTCATCGTCCACGCCCACCCTACTGTTCCGGTAGTTGGTGACGATTGGAATCCCTTTTTTCTTTGCGTACAGCTTATAGTCGGTGAACAGCTTCACTAAATTCAGCTGCGTAGTTTTCCTGTACTTGTACTGGGGCACGTCCCCCAGCCCCAGAAAGTGGTATACCTCCATCAAGCAGAAAAAGCCAACGAATGTGAGCAAATCAATCTGGAGAAAATCATGCATCGGCGAGGTGGCAAAATTGGTAACGGCATTGAGCGCATAGACCAGGAAAAAATTCGCGGTAATGATCCGGCCCAGCACCCGTCTCAGGCGCTCCCACTTAGGAGAGAGCATCACCTTTCCTGTCGCCGCATTGATTATGTAGATTCGGCTCAGTCCTCTTTGCCAGGCGGGGTGCGCATCCAAACAGTCCTTCCCAAATTTTCTTAACCGCTTGCTGAACAGCTTTTTAGAGGTGCGGTAGCACGCGATGTAGATCCCGATCGCCGTCAGGTCGAAGGCAAGGTTGTATGGAAAAAGAAAATGGACCGGCGCAAAGGTTCTGTAGATCCAATCGTTGACGGCCTGGATGAACAGGTGGATTTGATTGCAGCCCCACTGGAAAAGCCCCGCCGCGGCGCCCCAGATGGTCTGCGCCAGCCCCAGCGCGGTAAGGGTGTCCACCAAAGCGTTTGGGCCTTTTGTGATAAGCAGCCATACAAAAGTGAATACGATCGCGGCGCAGAATGGCCGAAGAATATAGGGAAACTGGCAAATCCGGTCAGGGGGGGCTTCCGCCAATTCCTCCCGTGCCGGGAAAAGCATCCTTTTCCATATACCGTCCGCACCAAAGAGGAAACCAAAAAAACCCGCAACAAGATTCACAATATTCAATCTGATTTCACTCTCCTTTCCGCCTTTCTACAGCTGCCTGCGGGGACCGTTCAAATCTTCCTCGGGACCGCCGTCTTGAAAATCTCCACCTCAGTTATGAAGTCGAATACCACGTCCAATTCATACCCCCCTCCGTTCAGGCCGCAGGTTTGACTGTGGGCGGCGCGCCAGAAGTAGTCTCCCTGCTCCGGCTCCTTGGAAAAGTCGATTCTGGGCAGCGGCAACTCCCGTGCCTCCGAATCGGCGCTCCCGCTCTGCTCCATAAGCTGTTCCAGCAGCGCACAGGCAGCGGCGGTATTCTTTTGGGCGGCGCTGTGGTGCCGCAGATATTCCTTCTGGCGTTCCTTACTCTTCGCAATTTCCAACTGCCGCTTTTGTAAAAACCAATGATAGCGGTACCGCAAGATACATTTTATAAAGTCAAAGGTGCTTTCCCGATTCTCTCCCCGGTGCTTGAGCGCCGTATTCAAATGTCTATTGTATTTGGAAACCGCACGCCGGTCGGCGTACCAGGAAATCCCCCGAAACATCAGGCGGGTCAGCGCGTAGACCGCCGCGGCGGCCGCGAGGAAAAGCAGGAATTGCCCGACAAGCTCCCAACCTGGCCAGGCAAAGCGCTGTCGGGCGGCGGCAAAGAAAGCGGGGAATCTGCCCTCCAGAAACTGGGTCAGCCGTCTTAGCAGACGCATGACAGCCGCGGCAAACGTCACGCCCTCCAGTGCCGCAAGGATCTTTTGAATTGGCTGGCGCTCCGCATCGGTCAATTGATCCTCCACCCGGTCCCGCACCCGGCGCTCCACGTCGCCCAGCTCCTGCTCAAACTGCAGGGGGCTGTTCTTCTGCCGCCGCCTGTCATGAAATTTTCGAATGGCATCGTCCAGCTCCGATTGGATGCTGGCTTGGCCCGCCGCATCCAACGCGATATCGTTGTTTTGTTCTTCCAGCTTTATGGGGCAGTTAAAACTCTTATATACGTCGTTCTGCGGGAAAAACAGCTGCTTGTAAAGCCATTGGTGCGTAACGCGCAGCTTTCGCTCCAGGATGGCCCCGCCCCCCCACTTTAATTCCTTTTGCTCCAGCTTGTGGTCCTGCCTGTCCTTGGGCTGCACCGGCAGGCTTGACTGGACGGCATATAAATTTGCGGGCTCCACATAGGGTGTGGTCCGCTGCTGTGCCCAGCACCAGTATTCCCACGCCTTTTGAAACTGCTCCGCCAGATTCGCGCTTTGCAGGCACAGCCTGCCCGCGCTGCCGACCAGCCGCTCCCAGTCCAGACCGACGCTGACCCGATAGACATACCCGCTGTCCAAGATCGCCGGAGAAATATCGTTGTGGGCCAGGGCCAGCAGCGTGCAGCACAGCCGGAACACCTCCTGCTGGCGGTAGATTCCACCGCCGGGCAGGATCTCCACCCAGCCCATTCTCAGGGAAGGGATGTTGATCACGTCCAGAGCGGGATAGGCTGTAACCGCCGCTTTCCGCCCCTCCCCATGCTCCCCGCCGCAAGGATTTCCGCACCCCAGCTCGTCCAGCAGCACCTTCGCGTACGCCAACCTGTTTTGCCCCATGCAGCTATAGGTGCCCCGCACCGAGCAGCTCAAATACCAGACCTCCCGGGGGGCAGCGGCTTCCAGCCTGTTCCCCCCCAACTCCTCGCCGGAGACGCACCGCAGTAAAGGCGTCCACTCCTTTCGGATTGTGTCGGGCGGGGGCAAACAGCTCTGTTCCTCTCTTCCCGATGCGGGGAGCCGTCCGTCAAACAGCAGTAGCCGCCATTCTGCCCGCCCGCCGACGGCCCAATTCAGATCCGTGAGGGTATGGCCCAGCGCTTCCTTCTGCGCGCCTGCGTACGGCCGCCTGAGCACTTGATCCTCGACCTGCGCATAAGAGAACAAAAAGCCATAGCACTCCGGGTCAAGCACGACGTTTTCCGCTGTTTCCCCCTGCCAATATAAAATCACCGTATACATATCAGTGTCTCCGCCCGGTCAGGTTTCGCGCTGAGCTTCCGCAAAAAAGTCTCCCATTATGGTTCCATATCTGCGCCGAAACTCGTCGTCATTCATTTCTTTCAGTTCACCAACGAAAGAACTTACAAAATTTTTCATTTCTGCCTTAAAATCCTCGCCAATAGTAACTGTCTTCGCTGGGTCGGAACCCCCGGCTGCCGCAGCCGCCTCCTTTAGGCCAATGACCTTGCCGCTTTCAAGTGCTTTCTGCGTATTCTCAAGCTGTTTTATGGCCGAATCTCTGCACGCCTTTTCCCTGCTGCGGTCAAAGGGCTTCTCTGTACAGGCGTAGATCAGGCATACGCCCGCGTCCGCAAGCAGCAGGCGCTGCTTTGGGGTGCGGCTGCCGTAGGGCAACTCGTTTTGATACAAGATCATCAGATCAAAGGGGGATCGGTTTTCAATCTCTGAGATCTTTTGATAAGGATCCTCCCTTTTGTTCAGGGCCTCCAAAACAGAACGATACATTTTCCAGCACTCCTCCATATACCAGTAGATGTTTCCGTAGAGAAGGATGTGTAAATCCATCAAAAAGTCAAATGTAACGTCATGTGTATCGGAATTCACGGTGGGAGGGGTATAGCTGTAGTTCTTTTCCCCTTTACTCAGCCTGACCTTACCTTTGAGGCAGGCAGACAGAAGCGCAACGGCAATCAGCAGCTCCTGTTCCCTTTGGTAGCTGACGCTGGGGTCCCAGGCATAATAGAGGTTATGCCATTTGATATCGGCGTGGGGCGTCATGGTTTTGCCGACGTTTTCCCCATTTTTGCCCATATCACGCAGCATTTCCACATAGGAGCGGAACGCCCGCCCCTTCACCGCCGTCTGCGCGGAGATGCCGTGGAGGTAATCCAGGACCTCATAGGGTTCCAGCCCAACAAAGGAGCGGTAGAACAAAAGCTCCCGCTTGGTGCAGTAATCGGGATCGTCAATCGCGTTGTGGCTGTCCAGCCAGCGGACCATATTCTGAAACGTTCCGATCTCCGCCTTGAGGCTGCTGTGGTAGCAGCATAGAGAGATGCCGGTATTCATGTCCAGGCGACGGAAGAACTGGAGGAAGGGCGCCACCAGAGAATCCTCAACCCGGCAGATTTCCTCCGCAAAGTCCGTCTCCCCCAGGGTCCTTCCGGTCTTGAACTTCGCCTCCATGCTCATCGCCCACAAAATATTCATATCCAGCAACTCTCCGCCCAGATTCTTGCGCTCGATCCCGGCGGACCAGAAGTCTTTGATTTTGTTTGCGCATTCCCTGGTGGCCATCCTGCCGGCCTCCAGCCCGTTGGCATGGATCAGGCGGAACAGCTCGTAAGACACGCCGGACACCGCGCCGACGTCATAGCCCCGGCGCAGCCTCAGTTCGTCGTAAAGCTTGTCCCGGCAGACGCCGTCCGCACAAACATAATAATGGATCACGCCCACCTTTTGATCCAGTTTTTTGCCTATCGTTCTGATGTCCGTGTCAAACTCGTCCAGGATCATGTCATAGCTGTTGTAAAAGTCCTCATAGCAGTTGATGATCCTTTTCACGTAATCCTCGCAGCGGTTCAAAATGCGTTCGCACAGCATAGAGGTCATCAGGGCGTTCAGCTGCGCCTTTTGCTCATCAAACTTCTGCTTTAGCAGATCTCCGTCACGTATCCCCAGCTTTCCGTTCTTTTTTTTCTGAAACGGCGGGTTGGGTTTTGTCATGGAAATCGGATCCTTCTTGCCCTGGATGACCGCCCTTCTCAGCTGATACATAAAATACCGGAGGGAATTGGGATGCAAAAATTCGCCTGTAGCCGAAACCATCCAATACTCCAGCCAGCAATCGCGAAGCGCGCTTCTTCCCTGCGCCGGGTCCCACGCATGCAGGCGGAAAAGGCTGCTGCAAACAGAGTCGCAGATTGGGTTCAGCCGCTCTGTCACCTCCTCCCAGATCTGATCCCAAAGGGTGCCGGCCTGCGCTGCAGCATGATGGCGGTCGGCGCTTGCGCCGATCTGATTGGTGAGATCTTGAAGCTTTGTCTGAAACCCGCCCCAGATATTGCTTTGCTTGTACTGTTTCCACAAAGCTGCAACCTCTCTGCCTGCCTCCGCGTTCAGCGCCTCCAAATAGAGCTCCCACCGGGCTTTATCCCCGCCCTGTTCCACGCATTCTGTACGAATATAAGCGGCCAAGCGGTCCGATGGGCCAGCATCGTCCACCGCCTTGATATATTCCTCACCCTGATCCAGTTCGGCGGTATTGGGGACGATGGACTCTTGGTCCTTCAAACGTTTTCTTTTTCTAAAATATTCCTCGTCATACTGGCGCCAGGTCTTCCCCATGGTGTCCTTGGCCCAGCACAGGCCAAAATAACGGACCAGTTCTTCATAGGGGTAGACTAGCCTCCCGCACCCAATCCCGCCGAAGCGCCGCAGCCAATTTTCCTGATTTGACTCCCCCAGCATACCAACATGGCGAAGGGTGTTATCCTCCCGTGAGTCGTTTCGCTCCTGCATGGGACTGCACGCCTGCATATAAACGGCGTCGGCCACCACGCCTTTCAGCTCCTCAAAGGAACAGATATCTTTGTTCCTCTCGTTCGTCAGTCCAAAGAGATAGCAATATTCGTAGGATGCCTTGCTGCGCGGCTCCTTACCGCCCATCAGGTAGCTGAGTTCCGCCTGAACTCCGCCGCCGTCCGCAGCGCGCATAAAGGCGCTCAGCTCCTTAACCGCCGCATATGCGTTGGCGTCCAAGCTTTTGCGTTCCAGCGCGGGCATTCTGGTTCGGGCGTAAAAGGCGCTAGAGAGGATGAAAAATCCTTTGCAAATGGCCAGGTTATCTCCATACATCTCCAAAATGGAATTGTTGATGTACATCGCCAGCGGTAAAATGATGCCCGACCCGGTGCCGCCAGCCAGAGAGCTGATGATGTAAAAGCGGGTGCGCTGGTGGCTGTCCTCCTTTGTGAGCTGGTTGAGCTCACGAACCGTGTCATCCAGCTGGTCAAGCCGTCCATCCCTCATGCAGTATTCAAAGGCCAGCCTTGAAATGGACCGCTGCTGCCCCGCCCCTTCCGTCATGGATTTTTTGCTGAAAAACGTATTTTCCGGATACCATCTGTCAATAGACGGGTCATTGATGGTGTCGCGGCATTTGGACACGGTCATATTGTCCGTCAGAAGGATCCGTTTGCCCTGAAATCCATGGCGCTGTAGCTCTCGCAGTGAATTAACGTCGGTATCAATCGCGACAAAGCGGGTGTTGTCCGTGGGGCCCCTGTTTCCACTCTGGCTAACCGTGTGGAGGAGCTGCTCCTCCACTTTGGCACAGATTTGCGACCCAACGCCGCCCACGCCAATGATGATGGTCGGTGCTTTCATCTTACGACCCTCCTTATCCTGTCATTCGTCTTCTATTATTCTAAGATACCAGAGGTGATTGTGGCCAAAACGCTTAATTCTCAGCCCGTTCCGATCACTATCCCCCGCTTGGAAGCTGTCATTGTCGCCGCTAACCGGCACATCCCCGATCTGTATGCAGAACTCACCCGGCTTGGGCTTCATGCGCGTGTCGATTTTCCCCAGCTTCCAGCAGTTCCCTTCACGCCTGATATAAAAATCAATGCGTCCGGGAAGGGGGGCGTTATCCATCTCATCCGAAGCGCGCCTTCGAATGTGGGCGTAGCGTTTTCCCCAAAACTTGGCCCGGAAAAGAAGCCTATCGCGCCGCAGCCATTTCAACTGAGCAGAACTCTTCGGATCGTCCAAATTAACCAGTTCAAAGATGCTTTTTCCTCCGATATAATCGCCGTTTTTGGTTTTAGTCCAGACCGTGCACCAGACTACGAACCAACCAGCAAACGCCATCACTGCAATTAGCGCGATTAAACCCATCATAAAGCCGAAAATCTGTAGGCCCGTAATGGGGCTCAGGCTCAGCGTGACCGGCACGGTGGTCTGCGCAGGCTGGTTCCACTTTGTATACGAAAACACGAGCTCCGCCTCGTACTCCTCGTCTCGCATCTTGAGCCATTGCAAGGCCCAAGACTTCAGGTGGATATTCCCGTCCTTCAGCGTGATGAGCTTGTTGAGGGCCGCATCCTGCAGTGTCAGGGAGACAACCGCGTTTTGCTGCTGCTCCTCTGTCAGCGGCGCCCCATCGCACAGGTATGTAACCGGGAATACTTTCCCGCTCACAAAGACATGGTTGAGCTTGGCGGAGGCGTCCTCGCACGCAATGGACAGCTCGTGGGGTTCGGATGTGATCTGCACCGACGGCAGAGTTTTTTCCACCGACTCGGGCGGACGGACGCTGTCGCTGTACGGAATGGATACCCTGACAGTAAAGCGCTCGGCCGGGTCGATCTGATGCTCCTGCACATCCTTCAGGGAGAGAGGAATCCGGATCACACCGTCTTCATAGACAAAGTCCTCCACCGCCGCGTTGAAATGCTCGCTGGTACACTCCACCACCATATTGGGAGTCCACTTGGGGGGTGATCCGGTCATTTCATCGTTTATTGCCACCGGCAGCACCGTGTGCCCCGTGCTGTCCAGCATCAGCTTCTGGGTATCCTGCGCCAAGCCCAGGGTAAGGGCTATATTGGGTTCATATACCGCGTCCAGCGGTATGGACCGTTTTCCGCCCTCCATTCCGATCGCGTTGGAAATCACAATTGACGACCCCGCATCAGCGGCGGACAGGGCTCCGGAATACACATACCTTCCATCCTCCTGACGGGCGGCGTTGAACAGATGGCCGTTGACTTCAACAGTGGTCAATTCTGTCCTGAGCATGGACGCGGTGTTCAGATTCAACGTTTTTCCATCCAGGCCCTGATAATCAACGATGATATCAACGGGCCCCTCCACAAAGAGCGGCGGGTCCAGCTGGCCATAGACGAAAGACATCCCGTCGCGCTGCATGACCGTGACTTGCTGCTCTACGGCCGGCTCGTAGTAGACCTGAACGCCTTCTATGTCCAGGCCCGGCACTCCGCTGATGGTAACGGGCCCCATGGAGCCCTTGTCCGGGGCGTCGCAATTGATCACCAGGCCACTGAGCGCGATGGTCTTGATCCATTCCCGCTCATTGCCCCTGGGGTTTTTCCACAGCTCAAGCGACTCCCGTGATTTTGCGGTAATTTCAGTGGGCTTTGACGTGTAACCCGCCGCGCTGTATTCCGCCTTGGCCCAATCCATATTTCCCTGTAAGAATATCGTAGCGTTTTGAATAGGGATATTGAATGCCACCGTAAGGTCGCCCTCGGAAAGAGAGGTGACCAAAGCGCCTTTATCTTCATCCTGCATTGCGACACGGTGGTAAATCTCATTGATTACGTCTGTAATCTGTCTGGTAATTGGCTTGGTGTCGTCGTAATGGACGCTGATTGCTGGATCACCGGGAAGGCTGCGGTTGCTGCTCATCCTGCCGATTTGGATATAATGCATCTTGATCAACGGAGTCAGAATCTCGGCAATCGCATCATTAAGCTCTTTCTGCGTCATAACCTCGCCGTCTTTGTTCACAAAATCCCCGTCTGTAATCACGACCAGGTAGCAGTCTCTTTGCTGCATGCCTTTCAGGTAATCTGCCGCCGCCCGTACCTGGTCGAAGCTGGTGCCGCCGTAGTAACCCATGCTGTCCAGCTTTTCAAACAGGTTTTCCTGCAAATCGTCCCTGCCAATGGTGGCCGAAAAGTACCCCTCTTCGTTTAAGGGATACACACGCAGAGCGTCACCATTATCCATCATTGCCGCCAGTGCGCGCACGGAATAATCGGCCTCCACCCACCGGGTGGTATAATCTGATTCTCTTTGGCCCCATCCATCCCGAACCATGGAGGTGGAGTCATCCAGGACAATCGCAATGGCCTTTTGCGTTTTGCCGCCCACTGCCCCTCCGTTCCCGCCTGTCTGCGCAAACCCCGGCATCAACAGCAGGCTAATGGTCAAAATGCAGATAAAAAGCAGCCGTACAGTTTTTCTCATTGTTTTGCCCTCATTTCTATTTCAATTGAAGGATATGGCTCGTTTGAGGCGCTCCCCATACTGGCTGAAACATTTATCGCTAAATAAAGACAATGCCGCCTATCGTACAATGCAGACATAGTACTCCGGCGGCTCCATGGGCTCTTGACCCAAATCAAATTGTACAACGAAAGACAATGACGAAACAGA
Organism: uncultured Oscillospiraceae bacterium; assembly: GCA_910587255.1. Taxonomy (GTDB): domain Bacteria; phylum Bacillota; class Clostridia; order Oscillospirales; family Oscillospiraceae; genus Enterenecus. The sequence goes on along the minus strand of CAJUKT010000060.1, from coordinate 52,994 downwards.
AACTATACAATTACTATACAACACATTTCGACAAAAATCAACAGAAATTATATATACAATTTATTATGACAAAAAACTGTATATTTATATTGAGAAGTAAAGAGAACGTACGTGCGTCAGGCCATTATTAATGGAAGCCATGTTACTCTTTGGGGCCGTTCATAATGATGAGAAAGCAGACAATGAATCACTTTAATCAGATTCATTTGCAGATTGCCCCCACTGAGGTGGTATAGTCATGGCCTGAGTACGGAAGTCCCTACTGGTCGTCTAAAAACTTGGGGGCCAGTGCGGTCACCACAATCTAACTCAATCGGTGCATTCGCTCCGTCAGACGGCGCGGGAATTGATTGTAACTCGCTTGGTCGAACCGGTAGACATACTCAAAGTCCACATTCACGCTGTAACAGTCGTCCTGCCGTAGTAATGTCTCTACGCCTTCCAAATAGATCGGAACAATAAGAAAAGGGCGAGAGGAAAGTGAGGTATCATCGATCTATCCAAGCTGCTTGTGGGCACTTATGTTGTAACTGAATTGGAATGTCCGGGCTATATTGTGGATGAGACCCAGCGCATCATCCATCTCCACGCCAACGATGCGCCCCAGTTTGTTTTCACCAACACCAATAGTGCCGGTGAAATCGTGGTCTTTGATTTGGATCCGGGCGTTTTCTCCATGGTGGAGACTGCCACGTTAACCGAACCGCTTGCTCTAAGATCTGGTGTGCATACAGATTGCCTTGTCATGCCAGCCGTCTTTCCCCAGCGACATATTACATCCGAGGCAGACTTCAAACGCGGAGTGGATCCGTACATTGAATTTTACAATTGCCGGCATCCACATCGTACATTGAGAAATCAAACGCCATGTCAGGCAGAAGAGAAAGCCAGGAATCACAAGGCCTAAGGTTGACATAGGTGATGTCAGGAGGGGTTCGAATCCCGCAATTTACACGTTTTGCACTTTGATTTTGAATTATTTTCCTTTGGCCCGTGACAAATGGAGCCTTAAGTTAAAAAAGCCTATACCCCTTGAACCGCAAGGGCTACAGGCAAAGAACACCCCTATCCAATCCAAACAACTGACAACGATTTGTTCAGATTGGGTAGGGGCATTCAGATGCAGGCCCGTAACCGTTGCGGCGCAACGGGTTCGGGTGATCCAAGGTAAATTATGAAAGAAACGCCGCTCCACTTATTCTTGCTAAAATTATACCACAAATCATGCCCCATGTAAAGCAATTTTTTAAACGCAAATAGCACGGTTCGGAGACTTATTGCCCTCCGAGCCGCGCTATTTGCGTTCAATCTAATTTTGATGTTCTTGTTCAAATTTTTGCCGTCAACACAGCTTTTGCTCAATCTCCACCTCCACACCCCTCAGCTTCACCCGGATGGTCTCGCCGTCCATCACTGTGATCCGCTCCACCAGCCTGCGGGTGCAGGTATCGTCGTACTCGGTCAGCACCATGGGTTGCTGAGCCAGCCATTCCTCGATTTCCCGCTGCCGGGAAGCGTTGAGCGCCTGTTGGAGCTCGTCCTCATGGAGCGCCTTGATTCGTTCCATGAGATCCTGCTTTTCCTCTGCCAGATCCTTCAGCTGGGCGTTGAGGTCAGCATCGTTCATGTTTCCCAGCACCTTGTCCAGCAGTTCGCCCTGCTGAATCGTCAGCTCGTCCAGCCTGCGCCGCAGGGCGGGGAGACTCTCGCCGCCTTCCTCACCAGGGCACTGAACCTGCTCCACGATGTCCAAGGTGGCCTCCACCATCTCCTGCCGGATGGCCCCAAAGCTGTTCAGTGCCTCCACGATGGCCTGGTGGAGTTTGTACTCGTCCAGTGTGGGCGAGTTGTGGCAGTATTCCCTGCCAAACTCCAGCCGGTTGATACACCGCCACACGATCCGCTTCTTCCCGTTCCGGGCCCAGGTGCAGCGCTTGTACGGCGTCCCGCACTCGCCGCACACCAGCAGCTCGGACAGCGCGTACTTGGCGGAGTATTTGCCCTGCTCCGTCTTGCCGTGCCTTTGCATCACCTTCCGCTTGCTGGAGCGGCGGGCCATCTCCTCCTGCACCCGCTGGAAGACCACCTTCGGCACGATCCCCTCATGGTGGTTTTCGGCGTGATACATAGGCCGCTGCCCGGTGTTTTTCCGCACCTTTTTGCTGATGGGGTCGGTGGTGTAGGTCTTGCCCGTCACAGCGTCCCCATAATATTTTTCATTGGTGAGGATATTGTGGATCACCTGATAAGACCAACCCTCCACGGCCTCCGCCGTGGGCACCCCATCGGTCTCCAGCTCCTTTTTGATATCGCCCAGGCTGGCCCCCTCCAGATAGCGGCGGTAGATCCGCCGCACGGTCTCCGCCTCATCGGGGTCGATCTCCGGATTACCGTCCGCACCCCTGCGGTAGCCCAGCATCTTTTTGTACTGGAACGTCACATTGCCGTTCTCCGCACTTTTCTGCTGACCCCAGATGACGTTCTGGCTCATGGACTCGCTCTCCGCCTGGGCGAAGCCGCTGAACAGGGTGATCAGGAACTCGCTGGACTCGGTGAGGGTGTTGATGTTCTCCTTTTCAAAGATCACGCCGATGCCGTTGGCCTTCAGCATTCGCACGATCTCCAGGCAGTCCACCGTGTTCCGGGCAAACCGGGAGAGGGACTTGGTGAGGATCATGTCCACCCGGCCCCGCTTGCAGGCGGCGATCATACGGTTGAACTCCCGCCGCTTTTTCATGCTGGTGCCGCTCAGGCCCTCATCAGCAAAAACCCCCGCCATCTCCCAGTCGGGATTTTCCTCGATCTTCTGGGTGTAGTAGTTCTTCTGGGCGGTGTAGCTGTTGAGTTGCTCCTCGCTGTCGGTGGACACCCGGCAGTAGGCGGCCACCCGCTGCTTGCCGTTCCTGCGGGGGGCGTTGGGCCGGTTGGCCGGTCGGGTGGCGGGGATGACCCGCACCCGGCGCTGCACTGTGGTCTGTTCCATGATGAACCTCCTCAGCCTCTCATGCAAGTCTTATGCGTGGGATAAATCAAATTTTTGGTGAGATGCTCGCTCTCGGCCTGGGCGAAGCTGCCGAGCAAGGGCATCAGATAATCGCTGGAATCATCGAGGGTGTTGATGTTCTCTTTTTCAAAGATGACTCCGATGTCTCTGGCCTTCAGCATCCGCACAACCTCCAGGCAGTCCACCATATTCCGGGAGAAGCGGAACAGGGACTTGGTGAGGATCAGGTCGATCTTTCCCCGCTTGCAGGCGGCGATCATGCGGTTGAACTCCCGCCGATTTTTCATGGCGGCAGCACACAGGCCCTCGTCGGCGAAGATGCCCGCCAGTTCCCAATCAGGGTTCTCCTCGATCTTCTGAGTGTAGTAGGCTTTTTGCGCAGCGCAGCAATCGAGGGAACCCTCGTTACCTGCTGCCACCCGGCAGTAGGCGGCTACCCGCAGCTTTCCTTCCAGTCTGATTTTTTCCATGAAGTTCACTCCTCGGCCTGTTATTTGAAATGGACGGTGACGTCCTGATTTCCTGCTATGGTGATATGAGAAACCGCCTGTCCCAAGCGTTTGAGGTCTGCTTCGGATAGACGGTAATCGATTTCGTATTCAGTTGGGGCGGGGCAGCAGTCATATCGGGCGGAAATGCCCTGCATGATCAGCACCACCACGTTTTCCGGGGCGTCCGGGTGCTCCAGACCCCGGTTGATGGCATTGGTCAGGCGGACGACCTCGCCGGAGGGAGCATAGGGCTTTTCGTCAGGACGGTCATGGTCGGCTGTCTGGCGGGAGACCTCGGCCAGCAGTTCATTGTCCAGAATGGTGGTCAGGGTGCCGCAGATGGTGCATTTGAGGTACAGCGTATCCCTTCGCTGGTTCGTGCCGCCGTGCCGCTGGAGCGCGCCGCCGCATGGACAGCGTAGGCAGTCTTTGAATTGGAGTACGGGACGCTTTTCTTTCACTGTGTAGCCCGCGGTTTTGGAGCAGATCTGCTCCTGCACAGCCCGGAATGTGGCTTCGTCCAAAATGGGCGGGTAGCCGTCTGACCCAGTGTAGCGGGGATTTTCCAGCAGACGCTTCACCTTGTGTTTGTTCCACAGCGGGGCTTCCTGGCTGAACGGAATGCCCTCTTTATTGAGTGTGTCCGCGATGGCCTGGTAGGATGCCCCCGCCAGGTACAGTGTGGCAACCCGTTCCACCACTGGCTCCTCATCGGGGCAGACGGCCAGGACACCGTTTTCGATGCGGTAGCCATACAAATTCTTTCGATTGGTCATCGTGATACCTCCCGGAGCTGCTCCCGCAGTTCGATGCCGCCGCCCAAGTGGAAGCGGACGCTGGTCTGGGACTCCACCGTGATCTTCTCCACCAAGCCGGCGAACAGGCCCTCGTCAAAACCGTCCAGTCGCTCCGGGCCGGTGTGGACTGTGTCCGCCGTCCGGCGCAGGGCTTCCATCACATCCTCCAGATCCTCGTTTTGCAGCAGACGGCGGCGCTCCCGCCGCAGCTGGGCCAGCTTGACGTGAATGGCCTGGAGCTTGGCGGCACAGGCGTCCGCGTCCAGCAAGCCCCGGTTTTGCAGGAGGGTGATGTTATAGCTTTGTTCGGAGGTGTCGGCGATGGCGCGGTTCACCTCCAGCATGGCGGGGTTGCCCCGCTGGAGAGCGGCGTTGAGGTCATCCAGCTGGGCCAGAGCGGGCTTCAGGACGATGCCTTCGTTCCGCTTCAGCTTATTGTACATCCGCACGAAGGCGGCGTAGATTTCCTGCTCCGGGATGCGGGGCATCGGGCAGTCTGCCGCACGGTCATCGTGCTTCCGGCAGACCCAGGACACAAGCCCGCTTTTGGTCATGCGGCGAGTAAATGGAGAGCCGCAGTTCCCACAGACGATTTTCATGGCAAGCGGATATTCGGCCTTTGGCCGCGCTTCCCGCTGGGCCCGACGCTCACGCAGAAGCCGAGCCTTTTCAAACGTTTCTGTTGAAATAATGGCAGGATGGGTGCGCTCTGTATAATACTGATCCCGTTCGCCATGGTTCCATTTGCGAACAAATGGGAAGGTGTCCGTTGTGTATTTCTTTTGGCACAGGCTGTCTCCGACATATTTTTCGTTTGATAGTATCCGTGGGATTGCCTGATGGTGCCAAATACTTTCGCCACAGGGTGCCGGGATCTTGTGCTTATTTAACTTTGCGGTGATCCACTCAGCGCTGTGTCCATCAAGATACGCATCGAATATCCATCGGACAACCTTGGCCTCATCTTCCGCGATTTTGAGGTTCTTCCCGTCTACCAGTCGGTAGCCCAGTGGGGCTTTGCAGGTGATGAATTCGCCCCGCTCCATCCGCCGCTGGTAACTAAGCTGCTGGTTTTTGCCGATGGACACGGACTCCTCCTGGGACAGGGCGCCAAACAAGCTCACCATCAGTTCAGTGGTGAGCTTGTTGGTATCGATATTCTCTTTTTCGAAGTAGACAGTGACACCCAAGGCGGAGAGTTCCCGCAGGACGGTGAGGCAGTCCTTCGTGTTCCGGGCGAAGCGGGAGATAGACTTTACCAGGATGCGGTCGATCTTGCCCTTCCGGCAGTCGGCCAGCATACGGTGGAAGTCCTCCCGCCTGTCCAACCGGGTTCCCGTCAGGCCCTCATCAGAAAGTGTCAAGTAAAAACCAAAAACTTTTTTGACTTTTTTCGGGTCACAAAACTCATGAGAAAGAGGCGGAATTGCGAGAGATGTGTATGCCGATAGGCCACGGCAGTCTCAGAACTGCCGTGGCCCACCGCTGTCAGTTCAGAAGACCGTCCGTGTTAAAGTTCCAAATGATCTCAATTCGATTTCCGATGTAAACCTTAACACTGTGAATCAGTCGGTCAACAGTTTCGCGATCCAGCGTTTTAATTTGCTCCAGTTCTTTCAAATCGCTGATTTGCCCACGGTGACACAGTGTATGAGTAGCCCACACGGAGTCGCTGCTTTTGGCGGAATCCGAAAGCTCTTTCTGGCAGTTGTCAATTTCCCTGCCCAGTGCCTTACACTCAGCATCAAACTCAGCCCATGACAGCTCCCCCTTGTCATAACGCAGGTAGACGTCTTTTTTCTGTTCTGTAAGCTGCGCCAGCTTCATTTGCACATGACGCTGACGTTTTTGCATGGCATTTTCCGTCCTGCGGCGCCCAGATTCCTGCCGGTCAAGCTGACGTTCCACATCCTTGGCCAGCTTCGCCTGCAAATGGATGGACGCTAACACGGCCTGGGTCAATTCGCTTTCAGAAAGCCGGACAGCCTGACAATGCGCTGTTTTTTCCCATGCGCGTTTACCGCAGACATAATGCCATTCCCCAGCTAATTTGCGGCGGTCAAGGGCAAGGCCGCAGCCGGCGCACTTCAGCCGGCGCACAAAAATCCTATCAGACTTGTACGCTGAAGCCGTGCGAGGCCGGGCGTTTCGTTGCATACTCTCACGAACCTGGTCAAACATCTGCTGGGTGATCAGTGCCTCAAAAGCATCTGGAATCACAATCCATTCCTCTCTCGGCGTAGACTTCATGGATTTATAGTTGCCAACCTCCGTCCGGGTTTGTTTCAGGGCAATCAGCTTACCAGTGTACCGTTCATCTCGCAGTATCCTGTCTACGGTACTCCGGCCCCATTCGTTCTGCATCCGTTCCGAATTCCAAAGCTGTCGCTTGGAGCCATGTGTCCGCTTAAGCTGAGATGGGGTCGGCACCCCCCGAGCGTTCAATTCCCCGGCAATCCCCACCATAGTCATGCCGCCTAAAAGCTGTTCAAAAATCTGCCGCACTATCGGGGCCGCATCAGGGTCAGGAATCCAAGTACGCTTATCCACAGGTGATTTGATATAGCCGTAGATGGGATACGGGCTGATGATCTGCCCCCGCTGGGCATATTGCCGCTTTGCGGCCTTGGACTTCTGGGACAGATCCCTGCTGTACATTTCGCCCATCAGGGTGCGAATTCCGTTACCCAGATCCCCGGCACAGCCATGGGGAAAGTTATTGCTGTCATAACCATCGTTGACCGAGATAAACCGAATGCCCAGAAACGGAAAAACCTGTTCCAGGTAATTATCCACCTCTAACGAAGTACGTCCAAAGCGGGTAAAATCTTTTACGATGATACAGTCGATTTGCCTGCGCTTTGCGGCATTTAGCAGGGCTTGGACACCCGGACGGTCAAAATTCGTCCCGCTCCGTCCGTCATCCAGAAATTCCAGAACAGTAGATCCATCAAACTCGGGACGCTCAGAAATATACCGATCCAGCAGCATCCGCTGATGGGTAACGCTGTCGCTCTCCAGCTTTTCACCGTAGCGGGCGCCTTCATCTGCAGAGGACAGCCTGATGTACTTTGCCACGTTCATGCCACTACCTCCCCAGCATCTCCCGCCGTAAGCAGCTGCGCCTTTTCATCTCGGTAGCGAAGCGTCACGTCAATCCGATCATTTTCATAGACCGTTACGCGCTGAATCAGGCTGTGGGCCAGCGGGCCGGTTAAGCCGTCTTCGAGGTCAATCCCGCCAAAGGTTTGCAGCCAGGGATTGCCTTGGGTCAGCGTCTCAGTCTGTTTCGTGTAGTCTGTTTGCAAGGCGGATATTCGCCCCTTCAGCCGCATGGTTTCCCCGGCGCAGGCTCTTTTCAGGCGTTCATAATCCTCCTGGGAGAGTAGGCCGCTGAGATAGTCCTCCATGGCCCCCTTCTTTGCGGTCTCTGCCCGGGCCAGTTCACTGTTCAGACGCTTCAATTCCAGCGATAGGTTCTCCGCCTGCACCCGATTTGCCATGGAAAGCCGTTGGGCCAGCTTGGCTGCATCTACCGTCTGCCGGATTTCTGCCGAAATCATCTCTGTGAGGGCGTCCATCAGGACATCCTCGCGCAGAAACTTATAGCTGCACCCGCTCCGATCCAGCAGGGCCGCGTAGTTGGGGCACAGATAGTGATAGGTCACGGATTTTCCGTGGGACACCTGTTTATATCGTACCATGGGCTTTCCGCAGTCACCACAGAACACCAGCCCTTTCAGGATATTTTCACTTTTCCCCAGATGGTCATATACGCCCAGACGGGATTGGTATCGGCTACGTGCTGTCTCCAGGATGTCTTGCACCGCCTCAAAATCCTTCCGGCTGACAATGGGTTCATGGGTTCCCTCCACCACACACCAGTCCTCCCGGGGCAGCATGCGATCCGCTTTCCCGGCGTAAAACTCCGACCTGCGCCGTCCCTGAACCATATCGCCAATATAGGTCTGGCAGGTCAAAATCTTTTTTACCGTTGTCGCTGTCCAAGGCTTGGGCTGTTCAAAACGCTTGTCCACCAGGATGCCCTTTTGATGCCGGTAGCAACAGGGAGACGGGATGGCCGCCTCGTTGAGCCGGCGGACAATGGCCACATTGCTGGCCCCTTCCAGCTTTCTGCGGAAGATTTCCCGCACTACCTCAGCGGCCTCCGGGTCGATGACAATATGGTGGCGGTCATCCGGGTCTTTGATGTAGCCGTAGGCCGCGTAAGCACCGATGAACTCGCCCCGCCGGATTTTCTCCCGGAGCACCGAGCCGGATTTCCGTGAAATATCCATGGAATATATCTGGTTCCCCAGGTTTCTCAACGCCACCATCAGGCAGTCCGTTGTAGTGGCGTCAGCGCTGTCGTAGCCGTCTCCGATGGAAATGAAGCGCACACCGATATAAGGAAATACGTTTTCCAGAAAATTGCCCGCCTCAACGTGGTCCCGGCCAAACCGGGACAGATCCTTGACCACGATGCAGTTGGCTTTGCCGGAGCGGATCAGCTCCATCATCCGCTCAAAGCCTGCCCTCTGGAAGTTGGTTCCAGTTTGGCCGTTGTCCTCGCAGATATCCACCAGCCGCAGGTTCGCCTTTTTCTGAATGTACTCCCGCAGAAGGGCCTTCTGATTTTGCAGCGCCTCGCCGTCCTTGCGGTCCCGGGTCTCCGCCACGGAGAGCCTGGCATACCCCACCGTCTGATAAATCTGCTCCATGGGCTGGCTTTCAGGCCGCTGGGCTGGAATTTCGGGAATCTGCCCGGCGTTGATGGCCCGAATGGCCTCTTTCCTGCTCTTGCGCGGCATAATCACACCGCCTCCCTTAGAGCGTCCTGAACCACGGCCATGGCCTGTTCAAACTGCTCTTGGTACTGGAAAACGATCTCAACCCGGCCATCTTCATACACCAGCACACGGTCCAGCAGGCGCGCCGCCACATCCCGGTTCAATTCATCCAAGTGCCCGAACCGCCGGAAATACTCAATCCACGGGCTGTCCGGGGCAGTATTGGCCAGCAATTCGTCTATCTGGCGCTGCTGGGCTTCCACAGCCCGCTCCGCCTCCTCGCAGTCTTGGGTGAAAATACGCTTGAACTCGTAAAAGTCCTCCCTGGAGATCTCCCCGGCGGCATAGCGCCGGTAGAGGGAATCCCGTATGGCTTCCTTTTTTGCCAGTTCGCTGCGGATAACATCCAGGCGGCGCTCCATCCGGCCCGCCTTCACCTGGCGCATGGGTCGGCGGCTGACGGCCTCCAGCGCATGGCCCAGCTCTACCACCGTTTGAATCTGGAAATTGATCCCCTCCAGTACGGCTGCTTCCAGTTTACGCTCGCTGACGCTGTGAGGGGAGCAAACGGATTTATCACCACGGTGGGAGGCGCAGATATAGTAAGCGTAGGTCTTTCTGTCGTAGGTGTTGGTCTTACGAACCATGGCGCCCATACAGTCCGCGCAGCAGACCAGCCCCGCCAGGGGATAGACCGTCTTGGCGCTGGGCGCCATGCGGGTGTCCTTGCCCATCAGTCGGGCAACCAGTTCAAATTCTTCTCGGCTGATAATGGCCTCGTGGGAGTTTTCCACCCGCATCCATTCATCCCGGGGACGCTCCACCACGGCCCTCACCTTATAATTGGGCGTGGTGCGCTTTCCCTGCTCCAGTACGCCCAGATAAACCTCGTTCTGCAAAATGCGGCGCACGCTGACGGCGGACCACTGGGCCTTGCTGTGAACACGGTAGCCGGATTTATAGTTCATGCCCTGGGCCCGTTTGTACTCCATGGGCGAGAGCACTCCCGCGAAATTGAGGCTGTCTGCGATGGATTTGCAGCTCTGCCCCGCGATGCGCTGGGCAAAAATCTCCCGCACTACTTGGGCGGCGTCTGGGTCGATGACCAGCCGGTTTTTGTTGTCCGGGTCCTTGGCATAGCCGAAAGGCGCGAACGAACCGATGAAATCCCCGTTGCGCCGCTTCACGTCCAAATGGCTGCGGATTTTTTCGGAGGTGTCGCGGCAGAAGGAGTCGTTGAACAGGTTCTGCACCGGCATAATAATGTTGCTGGCACTGTTCAGATGTTCGCTGTCATAACTGTCATTGATTGCGATGAAGCGTACTCCCAGGGTGGGAAACAGCTTCGCGATATACCTGCCGCCATCAATGTGGTTTCGGCCGAACCGCGAAAGGTCTTTGACAATTACGCAGTTGACCTTGCCCGCCTCTATGGCGGCCATCATCTCCTGAAAATGGGGACGGTCAAAATTTGTTCCGGTGTAACCGTCATCGTAACCCTCCATCACCAGCTTGAGTTCCGGGCGCCGGGCCACATAGTCGTGGATGAGGTCGCGCTGGTTCTTGATGCTGCCGCTCTCCACCTTGCCGCTGTCCTCCCGGGACAGCCTGCCATATCCGTAGCAATAAAAAATTTCCATGAGAAAACCTCCTGACTTTCCTCTGCGAACGCAGATACTTCGTCAGAAAATGCTCATGGAACTGCCTGTTCTGATTTGATCCACGTTCAGTATATCAGTTTCGTCCTCATATGTAAAGCATTACTTTTTTCGCCGCTGTCAGATAGAATGCTCCAGGCAGTCCTCCAGCACCGCCTGGAGGGGCCGTGTGCCGGCAAACGAAGTCTTGACCAGGAGCCCGCCGCAGCGGTAGACTAATGGATTCCCGTTCATCTGCCGCGCCACATCCCGAATGCGCTCGGCGGGCGGGAGCGTTGGGTCAATGTGAACTGACCGAATATCCGGCACTGTGTCCGGGTCTACGGTACGAATGTCTACGTCTCTAAGGTGCTGGTATTCCTCCGGTGTGATGGTCTGTGACATGATGCCGACCTCCTTTTTCCGTTGATAGAAAGGTATGAAAAAAGCGGCCAGGCTATGCCCGCCGCAGGAAAAAGAGATGCCCGCTGGGAAACATCCCCGGTGAGCACCTCTTTTTTTGACAGCTTAATCATAACACAGAATAATTGGACATTTCAAGTACCATGCTGCGGACAATTTGCGGACATTTGCAGGAAACTTTCTGGCCAGCATCAGGACAGATTTCTGGACGCAACGCCTTCGGCAAAGCAGTACAGCTCTTCCAGGGCATTCAGGGCCTCATCTTTGATCCGGCGCACGGTACGCGTGGCGATCCCCAGCTTTGCGGCGCATTCCTCCTGCGAATAACCTTCAAAATAGAGCAGCTCAAGCAACTCCGCCTGCCGCTTGTCCAAAAGCGATACATAGTATGTCAACCGCTTTTGAAGGTTTTCCAGTTCCATTAACTGTGTGGCAACCTCGCTTTTGGACGCGCTGCTGGCTTTCTGTACCTGCTCCTGATAATTCAGGGCAATATAGAGCGTCTTATCGGAAATATGTCCGATGGTTCCGCTCCCGCCTTCCCCATGGGAGAGGGCCAAGGCATTGATCATCTCGTTTTCGGATATGTCGGTCTGATGGGACAGTTCGTAGTGCAAAAGGTCAATTTGCTTTGAACGCTTTTGATACGACTCCAATAGGCCAACGACATATGTTTTGATATCGACAGTCATTTTTACAAACCTTTCTTTTGACAGTTTTGATAGGTTGCCGGCGGGTGTCAAGGTTATTCCACCGCAGCAACACATGGTCAATTTTCAATTCGTGCGCATAAGCAAGAAATTTAGACCTGCGGCGGTGGGCGTCCTTTGCTCAAAAGCAAGTAAGCATCTATACTCATAACCATCCCCCCCAACTACATAACTTTGTTCAAGCAGGAAGAAATTTACAGTAAAATGTTACCATTAAATTGCAGACAAATTTTGAACGCGGTTTGGGATCGGTTTGGGTTTGTCCGACAAGTTTCGACAAAAAATGTCAAAAAAAGAAATATATAAACAATTTATGTTGATTTTCCAAAACGATATCCAATCCCAATCACTGTTTGGATATATGTGTTGTCTCTACGGTCAAGACCAAGTTTAAAGCGAAGTGAGGATACCTGCTCAGCCACATTTGTGGAATTGGGGTCATAACTGCACTTCCATACGGTGCGAAAAATCTCTTCCTTCGACAAAACAATGCCGACATGGTTTGCCAAAACACAAAGTACCTCATACTCCTTATTTGTTAGTGCAACCTGCTTTCCGCGCATTGTCACCGCGCGTCTTGCGGTGTTAATGGTCAGATCTTCATACTCTATTACAGGCAAACGTCTATACCGTCGCCTCACAGCATGAATCACAGCTAATACTTCCTCCACATTGATGGGGCGTTCTATGCAAATATCCGCACCGAGCCGGAGCATCTCCGCACGGTCATTACCATTTGCATAGTCCGATGCCACCATAACATATGGCCTTGGGAGCCATTGCCCGGAAGCAATTTCATATAACAGGAATTTTGACCCTTTAATGTTAAAATCAAGCAATACAAAAGCAGGACTGTGTATTTTCAGTCCTGCTTTTGCGTCATCCATATTATTCACACAAGTCACGTCTACCTCGGAACGGTGTAAAATTTCACATGTTCTTGTGATGTGTTTTGAATTCTCAGATACGAGTATTAAATATTTTTTCATTCAATAGCGTCCACTGGGTAAAGGATTTTTGGAAGACAGAAATACTTTTAAAGAATTAAGGCGCACAAAATAAATACAGTATTTCGTTCTGTCCCATGCTTCGACTTTCAAAAGACGGTTACTTTATCTGATTGTAGGAATTGCCTTCAGGCTTGCAGCAGCCACTCCAGCTCCAATTCCAGCGCGGCCAGTTCCACATCCGGTTTCACCTGTTCGCCGTGGAAATCGCTTCCGCCGGTCTGGTGAAGCTCGTATTTGTCCGCCAGATGGAGATAAAATTGTTGCTGCTCCAAAGTGTACTTCGGGTAGAAGCACTCGATGGCGTCCAGGCCCCAGACCTTGAGGCGGGACACAAGCCCCTCCAGCTCGCCGTCGGGAAACCCCATCTGGTAGGGGTGGGCCAGGGAGACCTTTCCCCCCGCCGCCTTGACGGCCTCCACGCAGGTCTTGGCATCCGCCTTGAAGCGCTTCACCCTCTGCCGGAACTCCTCCGTGTCCAAGTAGCGATCGAACGCCTCCCGGTTGGTGCTCACGTACCCGTTCTTCACCATCGCCCGGGCAAAATGGGGCCGGGCGATCACCTCGCCGCCCGCCAGTTCCTCCACCTCGTTGAGATCAATGTCCACACCTTTCTCTCGGAGGAAATCCACGATCCTATATTTCCGCTCCTCCCGGCCCGCCCGGAATTGTTCACAGAGCCGGGCCAGCTCCGTGTCCCCGTCCCGGAAACCGTAACCCAGGATGTGGCAGTTGGGATAGTCCTTGGCGCTCAGCTCCACCCCGCGGATCACTTGAATGCCCAGAGTTTCCCCGGCCCGCTGGGCCTCGTCCACCCCCGCGATGGCATCGTGGTCGGTGACGGCCAGTACAGACAATCCCCGTTCCTTTGCCAGCTTTACCAGCTGCGCCGGAGCGTACTGCCCGTCGGAGGCGGTGGTGTGGGTGTGCAGGTCACACAGGGCGGTCATACACCGCTCTCCGGCCTGGCCGCCACCACGCGGATCACCGGGGGATCGTCGTTGCCGTAGGGCGCGAAGCCGGTGCGCTCCTGGGCGTACTCCACCCAGAAGCCCCGCTGCTCCAACGACTCCGCCAGCTCATCCAGCACGATGAAGCGGCGGTAGTGGTTGTCATAGAAGTAGGCGTTGCGCTCCACCTGCCTGCCTTTGCCGAACAGCGGGTCGTTTACCCCGCGCACCTCGATAAACAGCTTGCCCCCAGGCCGCAGGCCACGGAACAGGTTGTTCAGCAGCACCTGCTCCTGATTGCGGTTGATGGAGTGGAGGGTAAACCGGCTGTAGGCGTAGTCGTAGCTCCCCGGCTGGTGGACGTCCGAGTTGACGAAATCCCCGCACAAAAACTCCGCGTTGGCAATCCCCCGGCTTTGCAGCTGGGAGACCGCCTCTTGGGACATATCCAGCGCCGTGATATCCAGCCCCTGGGCGGCGAAAAACACCGCGTCCCGCCCGTTGCCGCAGCCCAGCTCCACCATCCGCCGCCCCGGTTCCACCAGGGTGGCCACGTACCGGGCAAATGGGGAGGGTTCTTCCGAACACACCCGGTTTTTGTAATACTGGTTCCAGTAAGCGGTGTTGTCCACCGCATCCTCCACGATGTTGGGATACAGCGCCCGCTCCAGCTCCTCCACCAGCTCCAGAGGGGTGCGGCCGCCATCGTTGGGTACCACAAGGTCAGGGCTCTGGGGCTCCTCAAACGGCAGGTCGATGCCCACCACGTTCTTCCCCGCAGTATACAGCCCCTTCTGGTTGCGCTGAAGCAGGGTGTCCCGGCTGACCTTGATGTAAATCTCCTTGTAATTGGGGATATTCTCCCGGTTCCACCGCCGCACGCTGTCGTACATGGCGATGGAGCACACCACCACGTCGATCCCCTGGCCGGACAGCAGCTTGCACACCCGGAAGATCCGCCCCGCCCAGCGCAGCCGCTCGTCCTGGGTGTAGCCCACGTCCTCACCGAAGGCCACGCGGATCTCGTCCCCATCCAGCAGCACCACGTTGGGCTTCGTCGCTTTCAGCCGCCGGTGGAACAGTCCCCCGATGGTGGTCTTGCCCGCGCCCGACAGACCCGTAAAAAAATATACCGTCCCCGTGTCCCCCATGGCTTCCTCCTAAAACACCTTCATTAAAATCACGTCATACCCCTGGACGTCCGCGTAGGGCTGCCGGAACAGCTCCATGGGCTCCGGGCGGCCCTCCGCCCGCACCATGGGAATCCGCTGCCGCTCCACGAACCCCAGGCTTTCCAGCCTCCCTATGGCGGCGCTTTCCCCGCCGCTTTCCCGGATAAACAGCCGCTTGAAGCCCAGTTCCCCGTGCAGGCGCTCCAGCAGCCCCTCCGTAAGCTCCTCCGGCTTTTCAAGGGAAATCTCACAGTCCATGGCGCGAAAATCCGGGTTGATAAACTCCACGCCGGGAAACCCGGCCCGCTCCCTCAAAAACCGCTCCCGGCGGGCCAGCCATCCGGTGATGGGCTTCGATACTTCGCCGCCCATCAAAATATTGCGCAGGTGGGCGCAGACGTATTTGACCTCCTCACGCGTCAGCTCCGCCCCGCAGGGCAGGTTCAGCCCCCGTTCGTGGAGCCGCCGCGCCACCGGCGTCTGCTCCCGGCGGAACTGCGCGTACATGGGGAAATCCGTGATCCGGTAAAAGAAGGGGCGCCCGGAGACAGCCCGCCGGTCCAGCTCCGCCAGCAGCCAGGCCGCGTCATATTCCCACCGTTCATCCAGGACGGGCGTTACCATCCAGTAGTTATTCCGAATATCGGGAAGCTCCGGGTTCCACTCCAGCCCCTCGACCCCGTCCATCTCCTCCCGGTACCACTGGAATATCCGGCGCTTTTTCGCTACAATCTCCTCCAGCCGCTCCATCTGCGCCGTGCCGAAGGCCGCCTGGAGATTGGAAAGGCGGAATTTGTAGCCCACTTCATCGTTGAAAAAACGCTTTGTGGGGTGCTTGGCCACGTCCGCCAGGAACTTTGCCCGACTGTAAAGGTTTTCGTCGCTGGTGGTGAAAACGCCCCCCTCGCCCATGACCACAATTTTGGAGCCGTGGAAACTGAAGCAGGCCATGTCGCCCAGGGAACCGGTTTGTTTGCCGTGGTACAAGCTCCCCATGCTCTGGGCCGCGTCCTCAATCACATACAGCCCGTGGGCTTTCGCGATGGCGTTGAGCCGGTCCATTTTACACGGGTGTCCGTAGAGATGCACGGGGATAATCGCCTTGGTCCTGGGGGTAATCGCCCGCTCCACAGCGTCCGGGTCCATCGTCCAGTCATCCTGGCACACGTCCACAAAAACAGGCGTCGCGCCGGTATAGGACACGGCGTTGGCCGTAGCCACCCAGGTGCTGTCCGGCAAAATTACTTCGTCCCCTGGCTTGACGCCGATGGTCAGCAGGGACAGGTGGAGCGCGGCGGTGCACGACGGCGTAGCCACCGCGTATTTCACGCCCAGCGTTTCGCACACCGTCTGTTCAAACCGCTTAATGTAGTCAAAGCATTTCTCATTCCAGCCGGTCTGCGCCGCGTCCGCGGCATAGTGGACCTCCAGCGGCCCCACCGAGCTTCCCGAGACCAAAATCGGCTTTGAAAGAATTTCCAGCATGGCGTTTTCCTCCTCGCGGGCTCACAGGGGCGGCCAAGCCCTGTCCTGTTCGCTCATAATCATTTCTTCCGGGGGCAGGTCCCACGTGATCCCGATGGCGGGATCGTCCCACCGGATCCCGCCGGCCGCCTCCGGGTGGTAGAACTGGGAGACCTTATAGTAGACCGACGTATGGCCGCACAGCGTGACATACCCGTGGGCAAACCCCTTCGGGATAAACAGCGCCCGCCCGTTCTCCGCCGTCAGCCGGTATTTTTCCCACCGCCGGTAGGTGGGGGAACCGGGCCGCAGATCCACGATCACATCGTCGATCCCCCCCGCGATACAGCGCAGGAGCTTATCCTCCCCGTAGGGCTCCTTTTGAAAGTGCATCCCCCGGAAGGTGCCGGCGCGCTCGTTGTACGACAGGTTATCCTGAACAAAATGGCAGGTGATCCCCGCCTGGGCGCACTCCAGCTGGCAGAACGCCCGGCTGAAATACCCCCGGCCGTCAACATTGGGCTGGGGCTCAATCAGGAGGACGTCCCGCAGCGCCGTCTCCACAAACCTCATGCCTGATCCCCCCACACCTTCCACTGGGCCCGTCCGCTGTTCCAGTACCCTTCCAGCAGCTCCTTGTCCCGTTGGGTGTCCATGCACTGCCAGAAGCCGGCGTGCCGGTAGATGGCCAGCTCCCCCTCCCGGCTAAGCCGCTCCAGCGCCACCTTCTCAAAGGGGCCGGAGTCGTCGTGGACATAGTCCAGTACCGAGGGCTCCAGCACCATAAAGCCGCCGTTGATCCAGGCGCCCTCCTCCCGGGGCTTCTCCTGGAATCCCCGCACGATGTCCGAGTCCGGGGCCACGTCCACCACTCCAAACCGTGCCCCCAGCTGAATCCCCGTCAGCGTGGCCTTCCGGCCCGTTTTCCTGTGGAACTCCAGCAGCTTGGGGATGCAGATATCCCCCACGCCGTCCCCGTAGGTCATCATGAACGGCCCGTCGTCCAGATAGCGCCGCACCCGGGACAGCCGCGCCCCCGTCATGGACTGGAGCCCCGTATCCACCAGCGTCACCTTCCACGGCTCCGCCACATTGTTGTGGATGGTCATCTCGTTCCCCCGGGTCAGGTCGAAGGTGACGTCGGACATATGAAAATAATAGTCCGCAAAGAACTCCTTGATCAGATTCCCCTTATAGCCCAGGCAGATGACAAATTCGTGGAACCCGTAGTGGGAGTAAATCTTCATGATGTGCCACAGGATGGGCCGTTCCCCGATTTCAATCATGGGTTTTGGCTTCAGGTGGCTCTCTTCGCTGATGCGGGTACCCAGGCCGCCCGCCAGGATCACAACTTTCATCGCACTCCCATTCCCTTCCCCGCGCGGCGAACCGCCGCTCAGTATTTGATGTTCTCTTTGATATGGTCGAACACGATGGCCTCAAAGTCCTCGGACAGCTCCCCGTCCTGGATCTCCTCCCCGGTTTTCATGGAAAGGACCTTCATCGTAAAGCCTTGGGCGAGGTCGATCAGGCCGTCGTTGCCGGTAAAGCCCTTCGTCTCAAACCGGCATTCAAATTCCTCCGTCCGGACAGCCGCCTTATAGGTCTGCCCGTGGTAGATGGACTCCGTATAGACGAAATCCCGGCCGGGACCGCCAAACGCGCGGGGCAGGACGCAGTCGTGCCCCGAAAAATCGAAGGGGACGCCCGCCAGCTTTGCCAGGATGGGCAGGTAGTCAAAGTGGTTGACATACTCCTCCGACACCTGGGCGGGCACGCCGCCGCCCCGGAGCATCAGCACCGAGTTGGTCTGCATCTTCTTGAGCAGGTATTCCTCATGGTTCAGCGCCGGGGTCCCGTGGTCTGAATAAAGGCAGACCAAATATTCGTCCTCTGCGTAGTGTTCCGTGATGTAGTCGTAAACCGGCTTAATCTGCCGGTCAAAGTTCCGCAGCGCCGCCTGGTATTTCGGGATGTGTGACTCAGCATAGCGCATCCAGACGCTTTTCTCATCGTGGTTTGTCTTCGCCATAGCGTCCCGGAACCCCAGCAGGGTTTGCTGCGGCATCGCCACGCTGAGCGCCTGCTCTGTCGTGTCCTCCATAGAGCGATGCACGTCGCACAGCCCCAGGGCGACAAACTTGCTGGCGTCCGGAAACGCATCCAGATGATCCAGCACGTCTGCGATCAGATGGCTGTCAGGGAATCCAAGCGCGGACTTATGAATCGCCCGGTCAAACCCCCGCAGACCGCCCATATATGGGGACGTCCCTACGGAGCCGGAGGCAAGGAACGTAAAATACCCGCCGTCACTGAAGATCTCGCCCACCGTTTTGTTCTTCGGAGGGTACTGGTAGGCCGGGCTCCGGTAAATGATATGGTGGTGGGTCGTATATAGGCCCGTATTCAGCGAGGCCACCGATGGGTGCGTCCACTCGCCCGTGGCGTAGCAGTTTTTGAAAATGGTCCCCTTCCCAAAAAATTCCCGGGTGTGGAGCATACACGCATAATCCGTATCCGTCAAATAGCGCTGGGAGAGCGCGTCCATGAAAATTGTCAAAACCAGCCGTTTCTTCCCCGGCGCGCCCTCCATACAAACCGGCTTGGACACGATGAAATCCTGCCCGGAAGACAGCCTCCCAGGCCGGTCCATATTGATATAATGATATATCTCCGGCACGGCCAGGGTGAAGTTTATGCCCTGCCCCCCGTCTGTGGTGATGCTGATTTTCTGGTCGGCCGCGGTAGCGGCCACCGCCACAACCTGTCCTCCCTGCTTTAATTCAGCCGTTTTGCCCTTCCGCGCCTTCCATGTTTCCGTAGGCGTAACGGCGTAAAGGTTATAGTCCCCGGCACCCGCCAGCAGTTTTGACAACGTGTGGGAGAACACATCCATATGCGCCTGGCCCCAGAACCCCACATAATCGTTGTAGGCTTTCCGGCGGTCATAATACAGGAACTGCCCCGTGAATACGGTCCAGCGCTTTTTCTCATACAAATAGTACGCGGGAAAAAAACTGCCCGGCGACTCCAAAACGTTCCTTCGGAACGTGAACTCCAGCAGCTCCTCCTGCCCCAGCTTTGGCCCGACCTCCAGCATCACATCGTTCAGCTGCTTGAGCAAAGCGTCCCAGCCGGGGGGCGTCCCAAACTGGGTGGCAAAGTTGATCGCGATCCAGCATTCCACCGCCGCGGTCAAATACTGTCCCCGGGCCTTGGCAATCAGCGCGTAGTAAAAGTGGTTCATGTGGTTGGTCGGGTTTTTTTGCAGCGCGCTTAAAATACACCCCTCCGCGGCCGCATAATCCTCCGCAAAAAACGACGCCACCGCCCGGGCCGTGCCGATCATGCAGTCATAGGGCTGGACAGCCTCGTATTCGTCAATGTATGCCAGCAGCTGCGCAGGTTCCAGATTCGAATGCGCCAAAACATCGTTTAAAAGGCCCATAGACACCCCTCATTGGTCACAGATTTTCATATTTTTTCAGCAGCTCCGCCGCATACGGGTCAAGGTTGTCGTTCGGCGCGCTGACATAGCTGAACAGCGTGCAGTCCGCGCACACCGGGATCTGTCCCCGCTCGCCCCGCAGCAGGCCCAGCAGCAGCTCCCTATGTTTTGCGCCGTGCCAGTGATCCGCCAGCCGTTCTGTCACCAAATTGCACAGCGGGGCGGGGTTCGGCAGTAAACAGCATGGATAGGCATACCCATTAGGGAACACCGTCGCGGAATAGAAAGGCTGGGGGCAGACATTGTAGCGGTTCACAACATTCCCATACAGGGTGCTGCCGTAGTCCAGCTTCTTTTCCGCCTCTGCCGCAGGGGTCGGGTAAAGGCACTCAATTTCGTACTCGTCTACAATATCCCTATATTCCTCGATGAAGCTCTGCCTCGCCTCCGGCGTCGGCACCATCTCGTCAATGATTTTCGCGAACAGCACCACCCCCGGGCCCTTTTGGTCGCGGAAATAACACAGCTGCTCTTTAAACCGCTCATAGTCCACGGCAACGCCGCAGGTCTCCTGGTACTCCCGGCTGGACCTCCCCTGCAGGGACACCTTGATCCGGTCCACCCCCGCGGAAAGCAGCGCCTCGCTCATCTCGTGCGTCAGCAGGGCCGCGTTGGTGGTAATCTCAATGGACTGTGTTAAATCCTTTTTCTTAACGTACTCCACCATGCGGGCGATGTCCCTATGGGTCAGCGGTTCGCCGCCGCCGGTGAAGTTGAACACCTTGAACCGCTCAAATCCCTCCAAATGGTCGATGCACCGCTTAAAATCGTCGAAGCTCATGACCCCGCGGTCCAGCCCGATCTTCTCCCGGTGCTCCGCGTCCTCGGCCTGACGGCAGTAGTAGCACCTGAAATTGCAGATATTTGTCACCATGAAACGGATACAGAACGGCCCGTTTACCAGGGGGAGGACTTCATGAAGGCGCTCCCGCTTCCGGTTGCAGTCCTCCGGCGTGAGAAATTTCGACATTTTAACAATCCCCCTTATTTGGTCATGCAATAGCCGTATTCACGGGTCAGCAGCCGGTCCATGGCCGCCTGGACATCCGACGCCAGCCCGCTGTTTTCCAGCGCCGCCCGGAGCATCTCTTGGGACTTCCTGTCCATCTCATGGGGGATGCGGGTAATCCGGCACGTCTTGACCTCCAGGAGCTCAAGGATCTGGTTGAACTGCTCCATGCTGATCAGGGAGACAAATTCATCCAGCTGGAAGCTCCGCCCCATCATGGAGAGATAAGTAGTGATGTCCAAACTGTTGCGCAGCTTCAGGAACAACGTCCCGGAGGGACGCAGCGCCCCCAGCAGGAGCCGCAGCAGGCGGGGGATCTCCCCATAGGTATTGACGGCGTTCCCCAATACGATGTAATCAAACCGCCTGTTTTCCAAAAAGTCCGCCAACCGCTCTATCCGGTCGCAGGCCACATGGTCGCAGACCGTCTGCAAATCGCAGTAATGCTTTGCCTGTGTGGTAAAGGCGGATGTCCCGGCCTCCAATACCCCCTTGCGCCGCAGCTCGTTCTTGATTTGCAGGATGGGCATGCCGCACATCACGTCCACGCCCAAAATTTCAGGCGCGGACGCCCGCCCCGCCTGCACGGCGCCTATGTTCAAATACACCTCATAGTTGGACATATCCGACCAGCTGTCCAGCCCATGGTACTTGTCCATGAAATTTTTGCGGCCCGCCTCAATGGAGGCTTGGAACTGGGCCTGGTCCTTATCCTCCCCGTGCCGGAAATCGTGGTCATGGTGGATAAACGTATCCATGCACACCATCAGCTTATAGCCCGCCCTGCGGACCCGCGCACTGAGGTCATCCTCCTCAAAGTCGTGGAAGAATCCGGGGTCGTCAAGCCCGATCAGATCCACCACCTCCCGCTTCAGCAGGTAGATGATCGCCACCAGCCGGACGCGCTGCTCCCACTTCCTCGGGTCGCTTTGGTTATAAACCGCCGCCTTCCTCTGCATCTCCTCATAGGAGGAAAACGAAAGGGGAATCTCCTGCAAATTGCTGACGTTGGACGCGCCCGGCGTGACCATGCCGATCCTCGGATCAGATTCAAAACACCGCAGCAGGTTGGACAGCCAGTTTTTCGTGACGACCGCGTCATTGATCACCAGCGCAAAGTACCGCCCGGAGAACGACCGCATGGCAAGGTTTGTGGCATACAGGGCCCCCAAATTTTTCGTGATATGGAGGATCTTCTTGTTTGGATATTGGATCGACTGAAAATACTCCAGCGTGCCGTCCTCCGAGCCGTTATCCACCAAAAGCAGTTCGTAGGTAATGCCTTGGGTATACTTCAAGATGGACTCCACACAGCGCCGCGTCTTTTCCAGCCGGTTGTATGCCAGGACGCAGACCGTCACCTCCGGCATACCGCTCAGCAGCCGGTCGTACACGCTTTTGCGGGAGGCATACAGATCATTTGACGCCGTCGGCGGCGTCAAATGATCTGTATCCACCACTCGCATCTGCCCATTTTCTTCCATAAAAGCCGCCTCCCAGCTTGTCAATCCAGTCCCAAAATCTCCTCGGCAGTCAAGACGCCCGCCCTGCTTCCCATATCCCGCAGACGCGTTTTGATCTCCTGCTCATAATTTCTGTTCGCCGCAATCACCCAGCTGACCCCGTGGGCTTCCAGTTCCTCGGGCGCTATAATCGGGTGCCCGCTCCCCGGCAGGAATCCTCCCTGTTTGGCGGGCAGGATGTCAACGACGCAGTCAATCAACGCGCCCTCCCTGTCAAGCAGGTTGCAGAACATAACGCCCCGGTTTGCGGCCCCCCAGAGCGCAACGTTCCCCTCTCTCCCCAGCTCTGCCAGCCTCTCCCCAGCCCGCCGCAAATCCTGCTCTGTAACCCATGGCCGGGACGCCTCCTGGGCGCGGTATCCACAGCCGGCAGGGACAGCGCCCTTCGCATTTTTCCGGCCAAGCACCGCCATGTACTGCCCCTGAAAACTATCGGTAAACGCTATTTGTTCGATGCCTGCATCGAACATGAATCGCCGGAGCGATTCAACAGTAAAGTACGTATACCGCTCATAACTCAAATCCAAGATGGACCGCTGATTCAGCAGGTTCTGGAACTCCAGCCCTTCCACATACAGGTACCCGCCGTCTCGGAGGTTAGAGGCAATCGTTTGCATCATCTCCCTGGGGTTCGGCAATTGGTCGAATACCTGCCGCATGATGATGCAGTCAAAGGCCCCCTCCCCCAGAGCTCGCGCCAGCTCCTGGTCATATGCTTTCTTGAGAAAAGTGCACAATCCATCCGCACTTTTTTCTTCCCCCAAATAGCTGGGGTCAACTCCGCAGGCCAAGCATCCGGCTTCTTTTGCCAGGGAAGTCAAAAAAAGCCCTTTCCCGCAGCCAATTTCCAGAACCTTGCTCCCCTTCAGCTCCACGTTGGAGCTTAAAAAGTCAACCATCCGCCTAAAATGCGCCAGATATTCCCGCCCCAGGTCTTGAGAATTATCATATTTGGCGTCGTAAGACAATTCCTCCGGGTGATAGCTGCAATTCCAGACCGTCCCGCATTCCTCGCAGCGCACCAGGGAGATATCGCCCCGGGAAACCGCTTTCGCCTCGCTTTCGGTCCTGCACAATTGGTTTACCATCACGGGAATAGAGCTAACCTGACATAAAAGACGCCCTGTTTTCGCTCCACAGCAAGGGCAATATATATCCATTTGAATTTCTCCTGAATTTTATTTTGACAACGGCCCTGCATGATTTATTCATTAAAGAATGCCTGGATCTGCGCCGTCATACACTGCATCAAATCTTGTTTGCTCAGCCACGCCTTGGCCCAGGCCACCGTCTCCGCAACTGCCCGCTCCGCGTGCCACTTGGGCTGCCAGCCCAGCACCGCGCGTATCTTCGCGCAGTCCAGCTTCAGGATCGCATCTTCATGGGGGCCGCTGTGCCCAACGCATTCCCATCGGGCGGGCTCACCCCAGGCTTTGCAGAATAGGTCCGCCAGCTGCCCCGTAGTCAAACAGTCGCAGCTGTCCGGCCCCACATTATAGCTGCCCGCCAAGCCGAAATCCTCGTATTGCTTCTGGGCGATCAGCAGGTAGGCCGACAGCGGGTCCAGCATATGCTGATATGGCCGGACCGAACTGGGATTGCGCAGTTGGATGGGTTCTCCATTCTGAACGGCGCAGACGCAGTCGGGAATAATTCGGTCCGCGGCAAAATCCCCGCCGCCGATCACATTCCCCGCCCGGGCGGTGCTGACCGCCACCCCTTGGGCCTTCAGAAAACTGTCCCGATAGCTGTCCGTTACCAGTTCCGAACAGGATTTGGAGTTGGAATAGGGATCAAACCCATCCAAGCGGTCTGTCTCCCGGTAGCCCCAAGGCCACCGGCGATTTTCATATACTTTATCTGTCGTAATGTTTACAAAACTTTTGACACAGCTGCTCCGGCGGACGCACTCCAAAATATGCACTGTCCCCATCACATTGGTGGAATAGGTTCCCACAGGGTCGCGGTAGCTCTCCCGGACAATTGGCTGGGCGGCAAGATGGAACACAATCTCCGGCTGTGCCCGTTCAAAAGCCGCCCAAAGACTGTCCAGATCCCGGAGGTCCCCATAAACAGAGTTCGTCCGCTCCCCCGGTCCAATGAGCTCGCACAGGCTGGGCGAGGCAGGCGCAAGAGCATAGCCAGTCACCTCAGCCCCGGCCATCTCCAAAATGGTACACAGCCAGGACCCCTTAAATCCCGTGTGCCCGGTTACAAAGACCCGTCTGCCCCGATAAAAATTCAACATTTATCCCCACTCCTTGCCGCATCATATCTTCTTTTCAGCACACGCTTTATTGCATCTGCCCACCAGTAACCGGGGGCGCGATCCCCTCAATCAAATACGCCACCTTCTGATAGGCCTCGCTCTGCTTCAGCGCCTGAACCGCCGGATCCTGTGGAGAGAACTTGCTCAAAACTGCCCGGATCTGCTCCGCCATGGACCTCAATTCCTCAGAGGGGTTCTTCAGCTCCGGGGTGTTATTGATTAAGAATTCCACCATGTCCTTCACACCTTCACAGACGGCCAGCCCCTCCCTCAGCAGACGCACATAGCCTGCCGCATACCCGCCGTCCAGGGCATCGAACGCCTGGGCACAGTAAAACCCAAAGCGGTGCAGAGGCGGCAGCAGAAACAGGTTTTCCCGGTTCAAAATCTCTGACGCATAGCACACCGGCAGATACGCCCGCTCCACCCGCGCAAAGGCCCTGGAGAGCATCAGACCGGTCTCCCCGTCAATCTCCTTCCACGGGCACATCTTCAGCGCCGCCATACACAGTCCCCGGACCCAACCCAGCTCCTGTATTCCGTCAGGGAGCTTCTTCTCCCCTGCCTGCCGCACCAAACCGTACAGTTCGTCCCTATCTTGGGCAATGCCGCCGGCCAATATATCCATCCGCTCTATGGTCAGCGGGCGGTTCTGGACCGGAAAGCGCACTCCATACCGCAGTGCGTGGGCCAGCGCGTGCCCGGGCAGCTTTTCCAGCTCCTTTACCTTGCCCAGCAGCACCTCCAGCGCGGATGCGTCCTCTGTTCCCAGCATCTGCGCCGCGATTCCCAGTTCGCACTCGTCCGCCATCGGCAGAAACGCAGTGTAGGCATGGCGAACCACATCTGTCTCCGTCTCCTCGGAGCGGATAAACACCCCTTCAAACATCTCCGCGCCCACCTGAAGGAACCCGGCTCGGCGCTGGTCCGCCTGGGCCTGGGTAGGAACCGGCTCGCTCAGCTCCTTCCAGAGCCGCAGCAGCAGAGGGGCGGTGTCCACCTGGAAATGGCTGTGCAGGTTGCAGAGATTGCGCGCGCAATCCCCCGCCTGCTTAGCGTCCAGCTTCCGCCCGTTGAAGGTCTCCATCAGCCGCAGGCATTTCTCCGGCTCCTTCTCGTGAAGATATCCTGAGGCCAGCACTGAAGCCACGCTGAGCTGGCTGCGCGCTTCAGTTTTATATAGCGAGCTGGCCAGCAAATCGGCCCTGTTAAACTTCCCGGCGTGGTAATCGTCCACTCCCTGGATGTATTTTTCCCCCCAGTAAATACTTTTGGCGTAGTCATCCTTATTCCAGTAAAACCCAAACGCTAAATAGGCGATCTCAACTCGGACGAAAATAGAATTGGGGAACATATCCTCTGCCGTTTGAAGCCATTGCTCTGCCTCCGGCAAATTTTTCCCAACGGCATAGCGCAGCGCATAGCGGTAGATCACCGGGCCGAACAGCTCCCACTGTGACCATTTTTCCTCCACCCCGGCCATGGCCCGGCGCAGATAGTCCTCCTGCTCCGGCAAACCGCTGCCGGATTCGATGCACTGGGTCAAAATAATCAGATCGTTCGGCTCACGCTCCAACTGCTCCCGCAGCAACGCCATATTGCGCTCCTGCTTCTCCTTTTGATCCCCCTTTTTCTGATACACATATCCGTCGTGGTGGAAGATCGCGTCCCGGATGAGCATGGTGTGCAGATCACCTTGATAGGGCCAATGCTCATGAATAGCGCCCTCGTACCGGACACCAGAAGACAGGCGCAGCAGCCGCACCGCCAGAAAGTCGGAATAACCTCCATCTGCGTCCAGCTGCGGCGTATTGTAATTGCGGATGATGACCGAGGCAAAGTCAAATTCCTTGTCCGTGGTCAGAAATTTGATATACCCCTCAATGTTGGAATCCACCCACTCATCGCAGTCGATGGTCATGTACCATGTGCCGGAGCAGCGGTCCATCACCGAGTTGCGGGCAGCGGAGAAGTCGTTGATCCAGGGAAAGTCAAACAAAATGTCCGCGTACTTCTCCGCGATCTCCCGGCTCCCATCTGTAGCGCCGGTGTCCGCCATGACCAGTTCGCATGGCAGGGCATCCCGCAGGGGCTGGAGGGACTTCAAGCACCGCTCCAGACAGCGGATCTCGTTTTTAAAAATGATGCCAATGGACAGCAGAGGCTTTGACATGGCAAATCTCTCCTTTTTGTTCTGAGCCACACGGGAAAGGCGCTGACGTTCAACGGCTTTCCCCTATGCCTCATAAAAGAACGGGGACGGGCAAAAGCCCGCCCCCGTATTGACGCGTTGGGCTGATGGTGCTTTGGGTGTCAAACAGCCTCTTACTGGAGGAGCTGGAGGACGCCCTGAGGCACCTGGTTGGCCTGAGCCAGCATGGCCTGAGCGGACTGGATCAGGATGTTGTTCTTGGTGTACGCCATCATCTCCTCGGCCACGTCCACATCGCGGATGGTGGACTCGGCGTCCTGGATGTTCTCGGTCATGACGGACAGGTTGTTGATGGTGTGGTCCAGACGGTTCTGGGTGGCGCCCAGAGTACCGCGGACGTCGGACACCTGGTTGATGGCGGCCTTGATGGCGTCCACAGCCTTGGCGGCGCTGTCCTGGTCGGCAATGCTGATGTCGGCAATGCCCAGAGAGTCGGTGTGCATATCCTGCAGGCTCACCTTCAGCTGGTTGAAGCTGTCGGCGGTGTCTCCGATCTGGAGGGTCAGGCCCTTGCCGGTGCCGTTCTTGGCCGCAACCTTGATGGCGTTGAAGGTGCCGGTCTGGATCTGCTTCTGGATGCCGTCCTTGGTGGTCAGGTCGGCCCGACCGCCCTTACCGTTGCCGTTATAGTCCTCCCGCTCCTGGAAGGTCAGCTTGTAATCGTCAGTCTGGCCCACGCTGAACATCTTGTTGTCCTTGGCGGCCACAGTCAGGCGGCTGAGGGCTTCGGACAGGGCGTCGCCAGTGCCGGCCTTGTTGTTGTCAAGAGCGCCGTTGTCATCCACCAGGTCGCTGATGTCCACGGCCTTGAAGCCGTCGCCGGCGGCGGCAACAGCGTCCAGGGTCTCCTTCTTGCTTGCAAACACGTAGGTGGTGTCACCGATAGTGATGGCCTTGCCATCGGTAATATCGGTTGCAGTCAAGCCAGCGTTGGTGGTGGTATTGGCCAGGATGGTGCCCGCCTTAGGCGCGCCCTCGGTGATGTTCTGGGTAGCCAGGTTGACTGTACCGCCCTGGACTCCCACACCGGTCACAGCAACATCAAAGTTGCCGGTAAAGCTGGCCTTAACAGTAGAGGCGTCCATAGCGGCGTCGGTCATCTCAAACACCAGCTTGGAGCCGTCGTTCGTCACGGTGTAGCTCACGCCGCCAATCGCAACCTCTTTTTCGCCGGTGGAACCCACAATGGACTTGGCCAGATCCGCGCCGTTCGCGCCGTTGGCTACAGAGGCAGTAACTGTATCGGTGCCGATCGTGACGGTGACAGTCTGGTTACCGGTGGCAGTTGTGGTAAAGGAAATATTCTCCAGGTCAACCTCGAACTTGGTCTTCTGGGCCTGCCGACCGTCTTCATGAACGATGGTGTTGGTGCCGGCCGTCCCGATAGCCGTGGTGCCGGTAGCCAGAATGGCCAAGTCGGACTTGCTGCCCACTTCATACTTCACGGAGTCGGCTTCCATGGAGCCGTCGAACAGCTTGATGCCGTTGAAGTTGGAGGAGTCGGCGATGCGGTTGATCTCGGAGCGCAGCTGGTTCAGCTCCTTCTGCATCTGAGCGCGGTCGGTGGTGTTGTCATAGGTGCCGTTGGCGGACTGGGTGGCCAGCTCCACCATACGGTTGAGCATGTCGTGAACCTCAGTCAGAGCGCCCTCGGCGGTCTGTACCAGGGAGATGCCGTCCTTGGCGTTCTTCTGAGCAGTCTCCAGGCCGGTGATCTGAGCGCGCATCTTCTCGGAAATGGCCAGACCGGCGGCGTCGTCACCGGCGCGGTTGATCTTGTAGCCGCTGGACAGCTTCTCCAGGTTGGCTTTCATGGCGGAGACGTTGTTGGTGTAGTTGCGATACGCGTTCATGGCCATGATGTTATGCTGAATCCTCATTTTATAGTCCTCCTATAAATAAAATGATTGCTGGGGTATCTCCACTGTGCTTTCACCTTTTCCCTGACTCCGGCACAATGGAGGGCGCGCTTCGCCTGTTTCCGTGGCCTTTGGAACATTGGCTCCGCGCTGTATTTCAACCGGCTCGTCAGCCGGAAGAAACCTCGTCAAAGCAAGCTCCATATCACTCGCTTCCCCGCAAGCGGGAAAGCTCGCTCATTTCGCTGCTTTGGCTCGGGGCGGCCCTTTGGGCCGCTCTCTATTTGGGAGCATAGATCGTCTCGTTGGACGCGAACTCGGGCGGGAACAAAAAGTCCAGCTGGCGGCGCAGGTCTTTCACGCGGTCATCCTCGCCGTCCATTTGGCACAGAAGCCGCCGCATGGCGATCAGTGCTTGGCTCTTGTTCCGGTTCCAGGATATCCCAGAGCCCGACCAGCGCTGGCGGGCCGTCTCCATGACGCACTCCGGGCGCTCCGCCCCGGCGCGTTCCAGCAGTTCGCCCCGCACAACGGGAACTTCTCTGGGCGCCTCCACCATCAGCTTGCAACGGTTGCCGGAAATATCGTTCAGCTGAACCACCACGTTATCGCCGATGGTCATGTACTCTCCTGTTTTGAGTTGCAGAAACAGCATGGCAAACTCCTTTCGCCTGCTTTTCATCGTCATAATGTTTTGGACGCCCTTGCGGGCTTCGGATGCGCACGCGCATCCTCTCGTTTCCCACTCAACGGCTTTGGATAACGCTGATCGAAACAAAATCAAAGATGGTTTCGCTTCGATCAACGCTTCCTCAGCCGGAACCATGGGCGTTCACCGGCGTCCCAACCGGAATAGCGGGGGGAGTTACAGTCACGCGCTTTCGCGCAAATCCTGGCTGTTGAAATATTGGGCCAGCCCCTGGGCCTTGATGTTTTTCGCGGCGTTGACCTCCCGGTCATGCCGTGCGCCGCACTTGGGGCATATCCAGGCCCCTCTGTGGGGTCGGTCGGGCCGCGTGTGGCCGCAGGCGGAGCAGGTCCGTGTGGTGAGCGCGTAGCGATCCACCAAAATCAGGGGCTTGCCCTGCCGCGCCAGCTTGTACCGCAGGCACTCCCGGAACATTCCGAACCCGGCGTCCAGCGCGTTCCCCGGAAGGACTTTTTTCGTGGAGACATCCTGGATAGAGGCCGCTCTCATGCACACGGCATCCCAGCCGTTGGCTATCCGGCTGGATTCCTTGTGAATGAAGTCGCGCCGCTGGTTGGCGATGTGCTCATGGAGCTCACGGTATTTTTGAACCGCCTCCTGATAATTTTTGGAGCCGGGTTCCATACGATTGAGACGTTTTTGGATCTTCGCCAGCTTCTCCTGGGATTGCTTCAGCCAGCGGGGCGGGTCGGCCATCTCGCCGCTGTCCGCCACATAGAAATGGCCCATGGAGTATTTCAGGCCCAGGGCAGTCTCTTGGGTTGGGATGACCGGCTCCGGCGTTTTCACCTCGTATTCGTAGAGAATATAGCAGTAAAATTTCCCGCTCCTGGTTTTCTCCACCGTCACCCGCCGCAGCTTCCACCATGCCTGGGGGCGGCGGGAGAACTTGGCCCGGACGATCCCGGCCTTGGTCATGCGGATGCCGTCCCGTGTGGTGTAGATGGTGGGGCCGGATTCAAAGACATGGTTGCAGGCGGTGAAGGAGTCCCGATCCGTCTTTTTCTTTTTAAAGTTGGGCTGACCGAAGTGCGAGGGGTCTTTGAAAAAGACCCGGAACGCCTGAGAAAGCCTGTTGTGCTCCTGGATCAGCACTTGATTATCTACCTCTTTCAGGAACGGCGCTTCCTTTTTGTACTTGGCCGGGGTAGGGATGAAATGCTTGTCGGTTTCCAGGTAGAACCTCTGCTGGTCAGCCAGCATATGGTTCCAGATCCAGCGGCAGCAGCCGAAGGTGTTCTCAAACAGCTCCACTTGGGCCTCGCTGGGATAGAGCCGGACCTTGAGTGTGGTGTACTGAACTGTTTTGCCGTCCTCGGCGGCAGTTTTTTTCCATGCCACGTCCATCCCGCTCCCTTCCCACCCACGCAAAGGGTATAGGTTTTGCGTGGGTAACGGAGAGGATAAAAATTTTTTCAAATGAGACTTAATTTCGGCCAATAAGTGTCCGATATAGAGTGTGACCGCAATGAGAAAAGGCCACGCAAAACCTATAGTTTTTGCGTGGCCTTTTTGCTGTATTTTATTTCTGCTTTTTGCGGGTTTGCGCCTCTAAACCGATTTTTGCATAAGTTAGATATCTGAATCATATTCCCGTGCCCTGCGCAGGAATGTATCGCGGGACATATCCAGTTTTTCAGCTGCCGCACTGGCGGAAATACTGCCCTCCCGCCACAGCCGGGCCATTTTCCGAAACCCGGGAGGAGGAGCTAAACGCTCCCGCCCAAACCGCACGCCTCTGGCCTTCGCCGCCGCGATTCCCTCTGCCTGCCGCTGCCGGATATTCTCCCGCTCTGTCTGTGCTACATAGCTGAGCAGCTGGAGGACAATGTCTGCGATCAGCGTCCCCGTGAGGTCACGCCCCTGCCGGGTGTCCAGCAGGGGCATATCCAGTACCACAATGGCCGCTTTGCGCTCTTTGGTGATGTATGCCCATTGCTCCAAGATCTCATCGTAATTTCGCCCCAGCCGGTCGATGCTTTTCACCACCAGCACATCCTCGGTTTGCAGCTTTTTCACCAGATCTTGGTAGAGCGGCCGGTTGAAATCTTTCCCGGACAGCCGCTCCGTCACGATATTTTCCTCAGCCACCCCAAATTCCCGCATGGCGGCCAGCTGCCGTGCTTCGTTTTGCATATGGGTGGACACCCGCACATAACCATAGGTTATTTCTTTCATAGAAATCACCGTGCCGACCGATACGCGGTCCGCACAAACAGGAATGAGAAAGTGCAGACAAACGGTCGCCTTTCTTGTAAAATTTGAGTGGAAAAGGAAGCCACACTACAAGCACACGGGAAGGTAAGTTGTAGATTAAGCTGACACTGAGTAGATATCTGCTTGTCTCGAAGTTTTTTCTTTTCGAAACCTTGTTCATGCCCTATTCAGAACCTGACGCTCATCCAGGTCATACTCAGTCTCCTTCCTCCGCCTCTTTGATTTTACATGACCAGGCTGATTTTCCCAAATATAAGCGCACATATATTTGTTTTTATCAATATTGCCCCTGCGAAATGCTGTTCTGCGCGTAAAAAGGGCGGGGAGAACTTCTCCCCGCCCATGCGTATACCTTACGCCGCCTTTTGAAAGCGGATACTCTGCGCCCGCGTCTGGAGCTCCTGCCCCAGAAATTTTAGCGTGGCGAATTCGTCATCCAGCCCGTCCAGTTCCCGACGGAGCACCCCCTCATAGTGCATTTTCTTTTCCTCCAGTGCCCGGATCTTCAGCACCCAGCGATCCATCACTGCCGGACTCTGGCTCCCGGATTTGATGAGGTAGTCCGCCCGCTCCTGGTAGGTGGCGATCTCCTTCTTCACCGCCGCGTAGAATTCCTCGGTCATCTTAGACCGCTGCTTCTCATCGTCGATGATGAAAAAGCTGTTTACCATCAGCGGCGTCTCCCTGCGATTGAGCCCACCCAGCAGGCCGATGAAGTCCTCGAACAAGTCCACCTTGTCCATGCAGGTGCGGGGCACGAAATACATATGCCCGGAAATGCTCAGCTTGGTGGCCTCCAGTCCCCGCAGGTAGTTGACGCAAATGGTCTCAATCTGCTTGCGGTTGGCGCATTTTTGGTACAGCTCGAACAGTTCCTCCGCCTTGCGGCAGCAGGCCGACACATCAATGGCATCATCCGGCACCAGGTTTTCCGCCCGGAACACGCCGTCCTTCTTGTCGTAGCTGATGTTGGCCAGCTTCTCGTAATCATTGGTCCTCTGGTTCATCGTCTCCTTCACCAGTTCCCGGGACAAAATATCGGCACTGGTGCGCTTATTGTCCCGGCAGTAGGCCAGGTAGATGTTGGTCTCCCCCATGACGGTCACGGGGACGCGCTCCCGGATGTCGCCGGTGGCAGAGCGGAAGGCGTCCCCCACAGACAGCCGGGTGCCGCCGGTGTAGGGGATGCCCATGTCCTCGCACAGTCTGGACAGCTCCCCCTTGTCCACCAGCAGGTTCGCCAGGGAGAAATAGAGGAACTTGCCCAGCATATGGGCTTCATCACCCTGGGACGTGCCGATGAAATCATGCATATCGAATACGTTATCCATTACATAACCTCCTCGTTTTTATTTTCCGGCGGATTTTTCGATTCTTTCTCTTGGTAAAAATCAAATTGCTCCAGACCGGACTGCCTGTGCTCACAGCCACGGCACCATGCGGTGCCTTTATTTTTACAGGAATCACATTTGTCCATCTGTCTGCCCTCCTCAAGTTTGAAATTCTTCATGTTGTTCTCTGCCGTTTTGTATTCGCAGTCCAGGAATTCGTCAAAGCAGGGCCATATCTGTGAGCCAAAACCATATTCACACTCCCAATTTGCAAATATTGTGCTCAACCTCGCATCCAGGCCGCTTTCCTTACGGAGTTGATCCAGCTCACAAACGAGATTTTCAAGGGTGAACCCGTGGTCCAGCATCCATTGCAGCTTGAATCTTTCGTACTCAGCTTTTGCTGATCTGGGCGTTTGCCCGTCCATTGCGTTCCCTCCTACTGTCTTATTTCATTCAACACATAGCCACCCGGCTGAGCAGGTAGTCGTCTACCCCCTTGTACGCCGGGTCCCATGTGTATTTCGTGTATTTTAGGCCCTTGATGGCCTGTACTTCCCGCCGCATGGTCTGTATGGCATCGCGGACGTTGGGATTGGTCAGCTGATCCATGTCCATGGCCTCCACTACCTGGGTAACGCCCAGGCCTTTCAACGTGTCCTTCAGCCCGCGGATAGCGTTCACCCCGCCCACGCACACAAACAGCGCGTCGTGGGCCAGATAGCTGGCCACATCCCCCTTCAGCGGGCCCTCCGTGAGGAAGGCCCGCTTTTTCGTGGTGTCGCCGGTGACGTGGATATAGGAATAGCTGCGTGTGCCATGGGGCAAGTCCCGGCTGGACAGCCAGCGGTATTTCCGGCTGGGTTTGTCGGCGTCATCCAGCCGTATCTTCATGCCCTGGATCAGCCCGTCCTTGCTGCGGACGGGGATCAGGAACCCTTTCGGCCCGGAAAGCTCCCACTCGCCGTAGTAGGTGCGGAATCCCGGCAGGCCCAGCAGCTCATACCCGCAGGAGCGGAGCAGGGCGGCCAACAGCCGCCGCCCCGCGTCCGTTTCCGGCATACTGCGGTACTGGTTCCGGGCAATCCGATTCTCGGACAGCCCCCGCTCCAGCAGATTGTCCCGGTGCTTGTCCAGCAGCGTCAGGTGGTCCAGCATGGCGGTATAGGCCTCGTGACGTCGCTCCAGAGGAAGGGGCTGGCGCTCGGCATCTTCCTGAGACGCTTCCTGCCGGGGCATGGGATAGACTTTGCCCTCCCGAGCCAGCGCATGGTATGCCTCCCGGTTGGACACGCCCATCAGCCGGGCGTACAGCGTTACGCTGTTGCCGTGAGCCCCGCACAGGTTGCAGCGGTACTGGTCGGTGGCGGTGTTCAAACTGAGATGGTACTTCCCCGGTCCGTGGTCGTGGCAGAAGGGGCAGGTGGCCTCCACCTCCCGGTGTTTCAATGTCCGGGAGTCCAAAGCAATGCCGCACCGTCTGGCCGCGTCCACGATGGGGATTTTTTCGTATTGCTTCACGGCCAGACGGACTCACCTCCTACGCCGCCTGCCGCTGGGCCAGGTTGATGGGCCGCACAGGCCGCACCGCCAGCGGCGCGCCGCTGACGCATTTGGCCATGATGACCTGCCCGGTGGGCCGCACGTTGTTCAGGTCATCCACCGACTCCATGTTGTCCACGAACACCGGGTAATTGCGCCCGGTGAGCCGCTTCATCAGCTCGGACACCTCCATCCCCGCCCGGATCTTCTCAGACAGGGAGAGGCGGTCGTAGCGCCGTCCGGCATAGTTAAATTTGAACACGTCCTTCCGCTCCCCGGTAGACTTCACCACGTCGTACAGGGAGATCTCCACCTTGTTCATTTTCAGCGCCGAGAAGGTCAGCTTCGCCCGTTCGCTCACATAGATGGCCACATCGGCGATGAGCTTTTTCAGCTCCTTGATCCGCTCCTGGGCCGCCTCGATCTTCCCGTCAAAGTCCTCCGGCCTCTGCTCCGCCGCAGCCTGGGCCGCTTTCAAATCGGCGGCGCATTCCCGGAGCTCTTCCCGGCACTCCCGCATCTGGGCATATTCCGCCTCGTTGAGGTTGCCATATTCCAGGTCAATGGTGAGCTGCTGGATCTGGGAGCGCAGGCCGTCCGCGGGGCTGTCCTCTGTCTTTTGGGCCTTGAGGGCGGCCAGCTCCTGTTCCAGCTTCGCCACATCGTCGGCCTGGAACTGGTCAAAAACCGCCTTGGCCTTCTTGTCGTTCTCCATCAGTTCGTTGAGCTGGGCCCGCTGCTCCTGGCCGGCGGCGATGGTCTCCCTGCTGGACTGCTCCAGCGCCCCGCGCACCTCCGCCAGCGCCTCCTCGGTGATGAGGCGGCGGCAGGTGGGACAGGGCGCGCCGGGGACACAGGCCTGGAAGGACTGCTTATCCCGGTTGAACCGCGCCGCCAGCTCCGTCAGCTGGGCGTTGGCCCCGGCGATGGCCTGGGTGTAGGGGGACTGGTACTGCTCCGCCCTCCGGGCGGCCAGCTTCCGTTCCAGCTCCACGATTTCCCCGTCCAGGGGCGAACCGTCCCGGGCCGCTTCGTCATAGCGGGCGCTCAGCTCCACCAGCTGTTGTTCCATGGCCTTGGTATCCAGGCCGTCAAAGCGTTTGGCCTCCAATTTCTCCAGCGTCCTGATGAGCGCGTCATGGCGGGCGGACAGGCCCTCCACGGTTTTGCTCCAATCCTGGCCCTGGCTGTCCGCTAAGTCCTTCTGGCCCTGAAGGTAGATGATGGATTCTTCCAGCTCCCGGATATCCGCCCGCTTGTTTTTCAGGTAGGTTTCCGGCGAAAGGAGCGGTTCGTTTTCCAGGGCCGCGCGGGTA
The DNA here is from genome assembly GCA_910587255.1 of uncultured Oscillospiraceae bacterium. Lineage (GTDB taxonomy): Bacteria > Bacillota > Clostridia > Oscillospirales > Oscillospiraceae > Enterenecus. The sequence goes on along the minus strand of CAJUKT010000060.1, from coordinate 17,054 downwards.
GCGTCGGACAGTTCGGCCAGCACCGCCTCATGGGGAATGAGGGGCAGGTGCCGCTCCAGCAGGTTTTTGCCCTCCTCCCCCAGTTCCTCGATGAAGTACAGGGGGTTGAAGATGGACAGGAACACGTCGCGCTCGCCAAACATATCATTGAGGTCCATCTGGCGGATCTCATAGCCGTCATAGAGGATGGTCATGCGGTTTTTCTGCCGGACACGGGTGAGCGTGTGGGCCGCGCCCCTGCCGCCCACAAAGCTCATGGAGATGGACACCAGGGGCTGGGTCTCGTTGTGCAGCCGGTCGATACCCCGCTCCCCGAAAAAGGGGAGGCCGGTGACCACAAAGGCGATGGCATCGGCGATGCTGGTCTTGCCCCGGCCGTTGCCGCCGGTGATCACGGTGGGGCTGCCAAACACCAGTTGGGTGGGCTCTCCATAGGACTTGAAGCCGGCGATCCTCATGTCGGTGATCTGAAAACTCTGGATTTTTTCCATGTGCCGCTCCTTTCCGCGTCACGCCGCCTTGGGCGCGGCGTCCGCGATTTCATACTGTTCCAGCATATAGTAGATGATGGTATCCTGCTGCCGCTTTTCCAGCTTCGCATTGACCAAAATGACGCCCACAGCCAGCTCCGGGTGTTCCCCCCGGACAAAGGCATCCAGCTTGTCCCCCTTGGAGGACTCCAGCCTCAGCAGGGTGCTGCCGGAGTTCATGCCCTTGTTGATACGGGCCTGGCGGATGATGTAGGCGACGCCCTTCGGCTTGTTTCCGCCCGCAGGTTTCCCGCTGGCTTGTTCAGCCGGCTTGCCCTGATCCGCCGGGCCTTTGCCGCCCTCCGGCTCCGCCTGGGGCCGCAGCCCGCCCGCCGGGGCCGGGGTGAGGCCCAGCTTGCCCAGCATTTTGAGGTAGGCGTAATCCAAACGCTCCTGCTGATCCTTCTTGATGTACCAGGTCTTGCCCCGCTTTTCCACGTCCACGAACACCACATCCATGTTATACAGCACCCGGCCGATGCCCCACTGGACGGCGGCCCGCTTCATGCTGTCGGACAGGCCGCCCTTTACAGGCTCAATGTCGGAATCCTCGGCGCCGTCCCATTTGGTGATCCAACCATCCCCGAACCGGATGGAGATTCCGCACAGCTGGGCGTCCTTCCCGCCCGCGCCATGCCAGGGCTTGAACTCGTTGTACCAGTTCTCCGGCCCCACTACATCGTCCAGCCGGGACATGATGGCCCGGTTGGTGACATAGGGCACGGCGATGCCCAGCTCTCTGGCCTCCACCACCTTTTGCAGCCGCCATTCCAGATCCTCCGGCGCGAAAGGCATGGCCAGCTCCGCCTGGATCTGTCTCGGGTCTTTTTCTTTCACTGTGTTCACCTCGCGTCCAAAAAGTCTTTGAGTGTTTTGCCGTCCTCCACCAACACGTCGGTATAGTAGTGGGACGGGGTTTTCCCCTTCATCTGTTCCAAAAGGTCCCGGTACTCGGCATGGAGCCGGTTGTTGTCCCTGGAATAGAGGTCGTTGTTGTTGGGCAGGCGCAGAAGATAGCCCATCAGCGTGTGCAGCCGGGCGGGGTCCCTGTAGATGGGCAGGGCGTTGTTCCCGGTACAGATGCTGTTGTTCCCATGCACATTGGAAAATGGGTAACAGTAAGTGGGCGTGTCCGGCGTCAGCCGCCGCTCATCCTTCACTACGCACACCCGGCATCCGGCCACCTTGCCCTCCTGGGGCATATACTGGAAGCCAAACACCAGCCGGGGCAGCGGGAAATCCCGGTACTCGGTGCCGAAATACGTGATGTCCGCGTACAGCTCTGGGTAGCGCATGAAATAGAAAACATACTTCTTCTCGATCACAACGGCGATGCAGCCCTCGGGCAGCAGTCCGATGGCGTGGCGCTCATCGTCATAACGGCTGGTGAGAAAACAGTCGCACAAATCCTGGGGCGTGATGTGTTTGTGGGTGGTGACGCCGCCCGCCTTCTGCTGCTCCACCACCACCTCGCCGCGTTCAGTGCTGATGTGGATGCTCATGTCAAATCCGTCCGGCATGATACCGCCTCCTTCCATTCGTTTGGCATCGGGTAGATGGGGACGAGCTTGTTCAGCCCCAACTCCGCCTCCAACTGCCGGTTCAGCTCCTGGAACCCGTCCAGCGCCTCCATAAAAGCCCCAGGAAGCTCGTGCCACCCGTAAAATTCATCCGCAGAGAAAAACAGGATACATTTGCGTCTCCGATCGGCGGCGGACAGCCGCCAGTCGTAGTCATAATTGTAGGCGCTCAGGCAGAAGCTCTCATGGAGCATCCGTTCCGCGTTGCGGCGGTAGGGGTTGATCCCCTCATCCAGTCCCTTTTCTGACTCCAGCCGCTCGCACAGCTCACAGAAACGGTAGACGATGGGATCGGACAGCACCCAGGTCTCAACGCCCGATTCCTCGTTGTAGTAGACGCTGGTGTCTTTGAATATGGATACGGACAGTTCCATGGACAGCTCGTAATATGAATCCTCATCCAGGGCGATGCTGTCAAATGACGACCACGCTTTCTTCATCCGGGGGTTGTCGTGGACCGCTTTCGCCAGGCACAGCATATGGAAAAAGTAACAGTTCAGATCCTCCATGGCGGCGCCTCAGCAAAACGCGCGCGCTTCTTTGGGCGCGGGCGGAACCCGGGCTACTGTCTGCGCAAACTGAGCCAGATCCCGGGACGCCTTGGACAGCTTCTCGTAATAGTCCTCCAGCGCGGACACGTCGTCCGCGTCAAAGGCATTGAAGTCAATGTCGCCCAGCCGGAGGAGCTTCCCCTCCAGATTGGGGCGCAGGACATTCTCCAGCAGGTAGCGGTTAACGCCGTCCTCCGGCACACAGGGCTGGTCCTTCGCCTGGAAAAAACGGGCGGACAGCCGTTCCAGATTCAGCTTCATGCTCACGCGCCCACCCCCTCAACAGTCGCTGGGGAACAGCACCGTAGTAACGGAGCGGTCCGATTCTGTGATGATCCAAAACTTCTCGCCGTCCTGGGTTTGGTAGACAGACAACAGCCTGTCGCCGTCGCGTAGCGCCTGCTCGTTGCGCTGCCAATCGGACTGGCACACATCGCCCCAGTCCCCGCTCAGGTGACGGTTGATGGCGGCGTCCACCTCTCTGCGGGGGAGCGCGTTCTTTGCGTTGCGGGTGATCATCAGCCTGCCCGGGTTGAACCGGGGATTTACCGCAATAACACTCATAAAGAATCCTCCTTTACGTCAGCGCCTTGAAGCCGTTGGGCGTCAAGATGTTGAAAATCATTTTATTGGTGATGGTCTCGTGGAGCTCGGCGCCGTCATACCGGCCCCTGGCGTCGAACCGCTCCTCCACCTCGTTCCGGGTGACCTTCACCACCCGGCCCTTGATAACGTGGGGCGTGTCGCACTGGATGAGCCCGTTGATCATGCCGGAACCGCCGATCAGCCCGATCTGGCTGATGGACAGGGGCAGTGGCGGGCGCTTCACCCCGCTGTCCAGCTCGCTGCGGGCCATCATCCGCTGGAAGCTGTCCGACTGGCCCAGCTGCCGCTCCAGCTCCTTCTCGTTGAAGTTCTCACCCCGGAAGGTTCTCACCTCCAGGGGCTTGGCCGGGAGGGCATAGCGCCCCTCGGGCAGCTCCGTGAGGCTGGGGATGGAACCGGGATGTGCGGCGAGCCACTCCAGCCATTGGGTATTCTGGGGAACCTCGTCCCGTTTTTTCCGGGTGCCCAGTACGGCCACCTGCTTGAACTTTTTGAACTCGGCGTCGGTAAACCGCCACAGGCCCAGGTTTTCAAAATTGTCCGACAGCACCCGGCAGATATCCGGGGTGAGCCGGTAGTAGGGGATGACATACACCAGCAGGCCGCCCAGGGCCAGTGCCCCCAGGCTCTCGATCAGAAACCGCTTCTCATGCCGGGCCCTGCCGCCGTTCTCGTTGAGGACGGACAGGTAGGGCGGGTTGAGGAACAGCAGGTGGAAGGCGTTGGCGCTGACCTGGCTGTAGAAGAAGCTGCCGAAGCCTACCCGGTGAAGCCGGGTCTGGGCCTCATCGGCCCGGGCGCTGTCCAGCTCCACGCCGTAGGTGAAGCAGTTGTTCCCGTCCGCGATCTGCCGCAGGGCCTTCCCACAGCCGCAGCAGGGATCCAGCAGGTTGGTGGTAACACCCTCCGGGAACTGGACACCTTTCAGGATCAGCGCGATGTTGTCCGGGTCGGTGGGGTAGTACCCCAGCTTGATGTTGTTCATCAGCCGCCCCACCACTTGGGCGTTGGTGGTTCCGTCCACCGGAAGCTGGGCGGCGAAGCCGTTCAGCGCGTCATACACCGGGCGGTAGACATTGCTCAGCAGATCAAAGCCCAGCAGGCCCTCCTTCAGCCGGCCCGCGTTGGCGGCGAGCTGGTACTCCTCCGCCTCCATCAGCAGGAGCTGGGCATTGCCCAGGGCGTCCGCCAGCCGCTTCCGGGCGCTTTGCAGCTCGTTGTAATCGTCCCGGGCGGCGGCCAGGTCGGTGTTTCGGTGCCGCTCCACCCTGGCCCGGCACAGTATCATGGCCTGAGTGAGCCGGGGAACTTCGCTTTGAAGTCCCCGCAGCCCCTCCAGGGCATAGCTGCGCGGTTCGGCCTGGGGTGCGTCAAGCTGCCCGCTCATGGGTGTCCTCCTCCCGCAGCGCCGCCAGTTTGAACAGCAGGTCTGTGTAGTCCATCTCCGCCAGCTCCCGCAGGGTGAGGAAAATGTTATACCCGCCGGTGTAATCCTTGCTGTGCCGGATGGCGCGGTAGAGCAGCACGCTGTCCCCGCCGGAGCAGAACTGGGAGAGGTTGACGTACAGCCCGTTGGTGTGCCACATCCCCATGAGGGTGCAGTCCCCGGACACGCCGATGCCGCCGGCATTGGCACGCACCCTGGTCTCCTGCAAACCTAAATCTTTGGCCAGCGCCCGGAGGAACACCTTGCCCGTGTTCAGAAACTGCTTTTTCGCGCCGTTGGGGCCGCTCTCCTTCTCGCCCCAGATGTAGCCCAGGTCCTGGGACAGCAGTTCGGCCAGCTTACGCATATTCCTTTCCTGCGATTTGTGTGACATTTTCTTGACCTCCTCAATGTAGCAGAGGGCAGGAAGCACTCACTCCCTACCCTCCAAATTCGCCCGCAATTTCGTCATCGTGGGCTTCATATCCTTCGCTTCCGGCTACGCCGAAAGCTCATTCGTTTCGCCACTCCTCCTCTCCAAATTGGACCCGTTGCGCTGGGCTCCGATTTGGTAAACATTCTTGTGCCCATCCGCAGGCTCATACTCGGCGTCCACCACCTCATCCTCATTGGGCGCGGTGAGCCGCACCCACAGCGCACGCAGGGCGGACGCCAGACAGAAGCGGAGCAGGCCCCGCTTTTTCGGCGGCAGGTGGATGGTTTCGTCCGCCGTCGCTTCGTCGATATCGCTGAGGGCCACGGTGAGCTTAGGCGTCACCACCCGGTCCGCCCCCAGGAAGCAGGACACATCGACGCCCTCCGACGCGAAGATCTGGGACGCCTCCGCCCGCTTGGCGCACAAACGCTTGCAGGTGACGCTCACGGCCTTCAGATCGTCCACCCGGATGCCGCCAGCGGAGACAGCACCCGCCTCCACAAAGCCCCGGCCGCTGATGGTCTTGGCCTTGAGCGTGCCGGTGATGGTCAGGCTGCCGTCCACCACCAGGTGTTCAGTGGTAAGGCTCATGTGGGACACTTCCATTCCCTTGGGGATATAGGTTGTTTTCATCGTGTTTTTCTCCTTTTTCTTCATTTACGCCGCCATGCCGGCCTTCTTCAGATTGTAAGGCATCACCAGGGCGCGGTCATTCCGCCCCTCAGCCTCGACGATGATGGGGCCCAGGGATCCGGCGCTGACCTTCACGGTGACAGACGGCTCCTTTTTGAACTGCTCCATGGCGTCCGCCATGTAGTCCAGGTTGAACCCGAATTCCACATCCCCGCACCCGTCTGCGGAGACCTTTGTGGCGTACCGCTCCCCCATGCTCTCGGACAGCAAATTGCCGCCGCTGAACCGCACCACATGGGCGCGCTTCCCCCGCAGGGACTGCTTCAGGTACTTCAGCTCGGCTAGGAACTCCTGTGGGCACACCTGAAACTCCGCTTTGAACTTGTCCGGGATGGCGCGGTCTATGTTCAGCAGCTCTCCCTCGGGCAGGCGGAACAGCAGCGATGTCACGCCGCCGGTCACTGCGGCGAACCGCTCCCCCAGCTGGACGGAGACCGTCTGATTTCCGAACAGCTTCAAATGCTCCAGCGCGTCCGGGGCTGCCATGAAGGGCCGGGGCACGTCCAGTTCCGGGTCGCTGTCCCAGGCCATGCGGTAGCCGTCCACGGCATAAACGTTTGCTCCGCTGAACTGCACCTTGCTCCGGCAGGGGCGGGCATCGTTTTTTTCCGGCAAACCCGCCGCGTACTTCACCCGCTCCACCCGGGCGTACAGCCTTGCGGCGTTGGCGGTAAACTCCTCCTGGGGCTCCCACTTCGGGCCCCTGGGAAAATCCTCGGGCAGGAACGGGTGCAGCTCGGCGGCCCGGGGGCCGCAGGACAGCGCCAGCGTGATCCGCCGCCGGTCGCCCTCGCCCTTCTCCGTCTGTTCCAGGGTCAGCTCGCCCTCAAACTGCCGGAAGGCCCGGGCGGTCTCTCGGGGCCGGTCCAGCAGAAAGGCGAATGCATCCCCCTGGGCGGGCAGCGCCGCAGACAGATAGGTTTCTATGTTGGTGGCGGTCAGGGTACAATGTCCGTCCCCGAAGCGGACCAGCACGGCGTTTAAGACGGGGATGGACGATTTGCGGATGATGCCGCTCACCCGGTCCAGCGCCTGGACAAAGGCCTTTGCGTCTACCGTTGCTCTCATGCCGCTTTCTTCCTCCTGTTTGTTTTTTGCAGCTCGGGCCGCACGTTGACAGACTGGGTGGAAAAGGTCACCTTCCGCACTGTGCTGCTGCCCGTGGCCAGAATGTTGTAGATCATGTCCACCACTATCGTGGCCGCCGTGATGTTGGCCGCCATGCTCTGGGGGGCCGACACCGACGCCTCAGCGCAGGATAATTCCGTGGGGAACTTGTCCGTCTCCACCAGCACATCCGGGTAGACCATGCCGATGGGCGGGTAGTAGGTCTTGCCGCCCCGGCGCACGCCGCATACCACCTGGCCGGTGAACTCGCCGTTGCCGCTGTCGATGTAGATCAGCTCCTTGGCCTGGTAGAACACCCGGTGGCACAGCTGCCGGGACTTGTTGTTGTCCACCGCGCCGATGAGGATGACCTGCTCCGGCTCCCGCACGCCGTAGGCATGGCCGGGCAGCCGCATCAAATGGTATTCGGGCGTCAGCAGCGTCCGAAGCTGCTCCTCATCCTCCACGAAGGAGGGCACATATTCCGTCTCCAGGCCGAACACGGCGGAATACCGCTCCGCCAGCACCCTGGCCTTGTTCTCCCCCTGGTCGGCGGGGGTGAAGTTCTGCCGCACCAGGTTCTTCTCCTCCACCACGTCGCCGTCGCAGAGGATGAACCGCACCGGACGCTTCAGGGAGTACAGTAGCCGGTACAGGTGGGGCGCGATGTGCCCGCCGGTGCCGCCCGCGCCCAGCATGACGATCTTCACCGGGCGGGTCATGGAGAACTTCATTGGCGATCCTCCCACGGCTTCTCCGCCGGCGCTTCCGCCATCGGACGCAGTACCGGCAGGGCCTCCCTCCGCAACAGCGTCACCTGGGTGCGCCACTCTCTGGGGAACACCGCGCCGAAACTCTCCAGCACGCAACCGGGGGGCAGGGTCAGGTAAGCACCGCCGCAGGACATCCGCACGGTGATATCCGGGAAGAACTTGTCCAGCCGCCCCACCACAATGTAGATCCGGGTGGCCCGCTCATCCTCATCGTCCACACGGGAGAATTTGGCCTCCATGCTGTTGTGGCTGTGTATGTCGATGTAGTGCAGGTAGCGGTCCTCCGGCAGGTCATCCTGGGTCAGGTCGGCGTCAATGTGGGCTTTGGTCACCCGCTGTTTCGGGATGTGCGCCACAAATTTCTCCTCCTCCCTGTCCCAGAAGATGTGGGCCAGCGCCTCAAATTCCTCGGGGCCGCTCATGCAGCAGCGGAAGAAGGAGATGATCTGGGCCAGCAGCTCCATGGGCACCAGCGGAAGGGCCGGGGTAAACCCGGCCACAACCGAAGGGAGGTCGATCACGCAGTCCTTGGGGGCGATGAACTCCCCCAGCTCGCTTTTCCGCAGCTCGTACACCCTGCCGTCCCCGCCGGGGATGGCGCAGATGGTCTTGTCCGACGCCCGGGCCTCCTCCAGGGAGGCGAACACCCCCTTGTAGGCGGCGATGCCCTTGCTCTGGGCGGTGACCTTGGGCTTCACCAGGCAGTCCGGGTTCTTGTCCTTGGCCTTCTTGAGGTTGTCCAGGAATGCCTTGGAGGTTTCGATCTCCGACTTGACGGAGGCGATGGTGGTGCCCTTGGGGTCGGTGATGGGCTTCACGGTCTTGCCGTACTCCACCGTCCAGGACACCTTCTTGCCCTCGCCCAGCTCGGGGAAGTCCTCCGACTTGGCGATGCGAAGTTCCTCGAAGGTCATGCCAGGGTCGGCGATGTCCTCTTTGGCACTGCCGTAGTGGAACACCGGGGCCTTCTCAAACAGGGACTTGGCCGCTTTTTGCTCCGCCTTGGCCTCCTGCTCCGCCATGGCGGCGGCCAGGGGGTCGATGTCCAGCGGGGGCTGTGCTGCCGGGGCCGGGGTTGCCACAGGCGCGGGGGCCGGGGCAGGCTGTACTACCGGGGCCGGGGCGGGTGGAATGGGCTGGACATTCTGGAACGCAGGCTGTTGTGCCACCGGGGGCACGGGTTGGGGCTGCGCCGGGGGCACAGGTGCGGCAGGCGGGGCCTGCTGGGCCAACGCTGCCTCGAAGGGGTTCACGCTGCTGGGGGTGGTGCCGCCGGACGCGCCGCCAAAGATGGAGGCGATGTCCAGGCCGTCGCCGGTCATCTCGGTAAAGGGGAATCCGCTGTTGTTGGGCTCACTCATAATCTTTTCTCCTCTCGTGTTTGGGGACAAAAAAGGACCGTGAACCGCCCCACGGGGCAACTCACAGTCTTCTCGTCCTTGGTATTTTGTTCTTCCAGGCCGTTTCGGTCCGGCGGAGGGCAGACTTCACCCCTTTCCACGCCGTTCCTCCCTCGCTTACTCCGCCCTAACTTACTCCGCCCTGAAATACAAGTCCATTGTACCATGCCGGGGCGCAGGCGGATAGGTGGAGGGGGTCCACCTATTTTAATCGAACATATGGACAGCCCGCTTTCCGTAGTGTATAATAAGTTCGGACTGTGGGACGATGGTAAGGGGGGTGCCGGATATGAAAGAGCGCGTTTATTTTGCCATACCTCAGCAGCTTTTACGCTTCCGTGGAGTGCATCGAGCGCAAGCTGGACCCCCTGACCACCAATCTGGTGGTGGCGGACAAGAGCCGTACTGATAAAACCATCTGTCTGGCGGTGACGCCCTCGCTGAAAGCCTACGGCATCTCCGGCCGGGCGCGGCTGTTCGAGGTGGTACAGCGGGTGGCGGAGGTGAACGCACAGCGTCAGCAGAAAGCGCCCGGGCGGCAGTTCACCGGCTCCTCCTGGCATGACCCGGATGTGAAAGAGCACCCGGAGCTGGCCCTGGATTACCTGGTGGCCCCGCCCCGGATGGCCCACTATATCGAATGGAGTACGAAAATTTATAACGTCTATTTGAAATATGTGGCCCCTTCTGATATAAGCGCATACTCCATCGACGAAGTGCTGATGGACGTGACCAACTACCTGCCCACCTACAAGCTCACCCCCAGGGAGCTGGCCCGGAAGATCGTGCTGGATGTGCTGGACACCACCGGCATCACCGCCACGGCAGGCATTGGCACCAACCTCTATCTGGCGAAGGCGGCCATGGATATCTGGGCCAAGCACACCAAGCCGGACAGGAGCGGCGTTCGTATCGCGGCCATGGACGAGATGAGCTACCGTCGCCTGCTGTGGGACCACCGCCCCCTCACCGACTTCTGGCGGGTGGGACCGGGCTACGCCAAAAAGCTGGAGGCACAGGGGCTCTACACCATGGGGGATATTGCCCGGTGCTCCATCGGCAAGCCAACCGACTATTATAATGAAGAGCTTCTTTACAAAATGTTCGGTGTGAACGCAGAGATATTGGTGGATCATGCATGGGGGTATGAGCCGGTGGCTATGGCCGACATCAAGGCGTACAAGCCCGAGACGAAAAGCATCGGCTCCGGCCAGGTGCTCACCTGTCCCTACTCCTTTGATAAGGCCCGGATGGTGGCCTGGGAGATGGCGGACCAGCTTGCCCTGGATTTGGTAGGCCAGCGGCTGATGACCAACCAACTAACCCTCACGGTAGGCTATGACATTGAAAACCTCCAGGATTCTGAGCGCCGGAAGCAGTACCACGGCGAGGTCAAGACGGACCGCTATGGACGGCAGATCCCCAAACACGCCCACGGCACCGCCAACCTGGAGGAGTACACCGCCTCCTCCAAACGCATCACGGCGGCGATCCTGGAGCTGTATGACCGAATTGTGGACAAAAACCTGCTGATCCGGCGGATGAATCTCACCGCCAACCGGGTGATGGATGAAAACGACCTCCCCGCCGAATCCGCCATGGAACAGCTTGACCTGTTCACCGACTATGCCGCCGCACAAGCTAAAAAGGAAGCGGAAGCGGCGGAGCTGGCCCGGGAGCGGAAGCTCCAGGAGGCCATGCTGGGCATCAAAAGCAAGTACGGCAAAAACGCCATTTTGAAAGGGACGAACCTTATGGACGGCGCTACCGCCGCCGACCGCAACAGCCGTATTGGAGGGCATAAGGCGTAAAATGGGAGCTTACGACGATATTATCAACCTGCCTCACCCCACATCCGCCAAGCATCCCCGTATGCCCATGGCGGACCGGGCGGCTCAGTTTTCACCCTTTCAAGCCCTGTCCGGCTTCGGTTCGGCCATTCGAGAGACAGCCCGCGTCACTGGGGAACGAGTGGAGCTTACCGAGGACGAAAAGGCCATTCTGGATGAAAAGCTCCGCCTGCTGCTGGAAACAGGCGGGGAAGCCATATTCACATATTTTCTGCCCGATGGAAAAAAAGAGGGTGGGGCCTACGTCGCGGCCATAGGCACGGTCAAAAAAATTGACCCGTTGGAGGGCTGCGTCATCCTTACAGACCGCACCGCCATCCCCATTGAGGATATTCTGGAGATCGAAGCCCATGCGCCGCCGGGAGAAGGCTTGTAAGTTTTGCCGCTTTCCTCTATAATGTAATGGATACTTTGATTGCGCGGCATCCGCGCAAAATACATTTGAAACTGCGAGGTCACCATGAATCAGAAAGAGATCAGCGAGCTGAAACGCCGCTTCCGGCTGGGCAAGAACGCCATGGGCCGTATCTACGGCTGTTATGTGAACGCACAGAAAGAGATCCTCTCCTACCTGGACGAACCCCTGGATCGGATGCCCGAGGAGGAGGCGGAGAAATACTTAAACCTGTTGAAAAAGGCCCTGTCCGGCGTACTGGGCCGGAACCTCATCGACATCGTGTTCTCCACCCAGCAGGTGGCGGACAGCGATGAACACCGCCGCCTCATGGCCCTGCGGGATTCCAAGCTGAAGGACGGGGAGGTGCGGCAGGAGTTCTATCAGACGGTCATTGACAGCCTGGACATGGGGGAGAGCAATTATCTCATCCTGCTGACCCATGACTCCTACGATGTGCCCCATCGGGGCAAAGACGGCGAGGATCGCGCCGATGAGGGCGACACTGTGTTCTCCTACATCGTCTGTTGTGTCTGCCCGGTGAAGGACGGCAAGCTGGAGCTGGGCTACTGCCCTGGGGAGAACGAGTTCCACAACTGCGCCCCCAGCCAGATCGTCTCCCCGCCGGAGCTGGGCTTCCTGTTCCCGGCCTTTGACGACCGGGCGGCCAACATCTACAACGCACTTACCTATGCCCGAAAGTCGGACGAGCTGCACCAGGAGTTTTTGGACGCTATCTTCCACACCGAGCCGCCCATGTCCGCCGGGGAGCAGCGGGAGGCGTTCCAGACCGCCCTGCGGGAAGGGCTGGAGGGTGCCTGTGGCCTGGAGGTGGTGCAGGCTGTCCATGAGCGGCTTTCCCAGCGTATCGAGCAGCACCGGGAGGAGAAGGACCCCGAACCTTTGGCGGTTACCGCCAAAGAGGTGGCGGCCATCCTCCGGGACTGCGGCGGGTCGGATGAGCAGATCGCCGCTTTCTGCGGGAAGTGCGGGGAGCTGTTCGGCGAGGACGCGGTTCTCAGCCCCGCCAACCTCATTGACGGCAAGCGGTTTGAGGTGAAAACGGCGGACGCAGCCATTTCCCTTGACCCGGAGCACAGCTACCTGGTGGAGACCCGTGTGATTGACGGGAAGAAGTATCTCCTCATCCCCGCCGGGGAGGGGCTGGAGGTCAATGGGATGCCGGTGGATTGGGTAAATCGATAAATACGCATAGTAACTTGCATTTTTGGTTATCACCGTATATAATGGGCTGGTAATTTGAACCAGCAAATCAAACTGTAAGGGTGATTATCATGGATAAGAAAAAGACAGACGCCGCAACTGCTGAGCCGGAGCCCAAAAAGAAGGGCGGCAGAAAACCCATGACGGCGGAGGAAAGGACCGCCGCAGCCAAGGACCGCGCCGAGAGCAAGGCAAAAGCGGACAGCCTCAAACCAACTGTTATCGTGCAGTTCCAGGGCAGCGAAGTGGATCTGGACACGCTGGTGGAGGTGGCCAAGGCCGACTTCAAGCAGACGAAAAAGCGTACTCCTATCACCGACTTAAAGCTGTATGTCAAGCCGGAGGAGCACACGGCCTACTATGTGATAAACGAAAAGTTCAACGGAAGCGTGGCCTTTTAACAAACTTGGGATTGCCAGAAACAATCAAACCCCACAATGCGGTTTTGCATTGTGGGGTTCCATTTTATCTCTGCGTTTAAACATCGCATCAGCTATTTTTTAGAAGCACTTGTATGGGGTGCCTTAACACAGGCTTAAAACTTTATAAACTCTGTTCCAACGTCCGGGGTCTCTTTAATCAGAATACCCCGCTCATATTTTTCCATATCTTTATTATGGGCGGACGTGTATTCGGGGTAGGACGCACAAATTGCGTTAAAAAGTGCGGCCATATTGATTACCCCATTCGTTCTTATCTCCGGGTTGGCTAAGCTCAGTTCAAACAACGGAATGTAACTGTTGTCTTTGGAGAAGAACAGATTGCCCAGCGTGCTGTCGATCTGCCGTATTTGGTCGTACTCCAACTGCTCGCCATAGCGTTGCTCCGGGATCGTAAGATCGGATTGCCAAATTGGATAGCACACGGATAACATTTCCTCACAACGGTCTGTCTCCAGCCAGTACACACCGTTGATGATTTTCCTGTGGCGCACAGTGCAGCCTCTTGGCGTAATGCCGGGCACAGGATATTCACCAAAGTAATCCGGGTTCTCCTCCATCCCGTAAAGAGCAGCGGTGTAGATGGAATCTTTAGACTCATCAACCGGCAGATGATGCTTTATTTGGTAGCGGAGGACCTCGAATTCTATGACACGCCGTCCACTCCCAGGAATATCCTGCCTATAGACACATATGGCATCTTTCTCAGCAAACTGCTGGCCGTAGGAGCGGGCCTGATCGGAGATGGCCGGGGCGTCCTTCATCACTACATAATATTCCGGCCCCCATTCTTTTTGGTCGGTCAAGATACTGTAAACGCCTGGGCTGATCTCCTCGGCCTCAATCACAGAGCCCAGTTCCGCAGTGAGGTCAAACGGGAGTTGGCCTAGGCCTCTTTTAGATTCCTCGGCGTCCATCAAGCCTTCGGCAGTTGCCCGTCTGGAGCGGTGTAATAGGTTCTCTGCCATAAACTGTTCCTCCTATATACTTTTTCATCACGCACGATAGGATCATTGCTGGATTTATTTGATTTTGCCGGCGTTGAAATCCTCAACAAACTTTTCCCGTTTGCACTTGACTTCCTGAAATGATTTTGAATAAGGGGTCAATCCCCGTATTTTGCTGAGGTCGGCGTCTGACAGGCGGAGCAGATCTGCCACAGTCCGAATCCTGCCATAGCGATCAGACCTGATCAGGAACGTATAGGCTCTTGCGGATAGATCAAGATATTCAATCGGGTATCTGTCTGCCGCCTCAAACAGCGGGTTGGTCTCTGACGGCTTTTGAGGATGAATTCCATTGAAAACCACCTCTAATCCAAGCAAGACATCTTCGCGCCGGAAAAGCTGCTCCATTTGGGTCAATTCAGTGTGCGATAACTGCAACTCATCCAACAGGGCCGGGTCGGAACGCGCGCCTTTGAACGCCAGATCAATGATTGTCTTAATCTCCTCTTGACTGTATTTCACCACGCTACCCTCCTTCGCCATATAGGAAATACCGAGTTCTCGGGCAATTTTTGCGCTGCTCATTCCCTGCTCATGGAGCGCCCACACCTCCCGCTGCCGTTCTGAAAGAACATCCAAGCGCTTCTTACTGATATCGGGGCGAGGCTCCGGGGGCTGTGCCTGATCTGCCTGACTTAACGGCTTCCTGGGCCGATACAGTTCGGGCACATCTGCCTCAATTTTCAAATCGCGCCGTATCCTCATAATGGTCAGAGATATTTGATGGCGCACATCCCCGGCATCCATGCCGGCCTTCTCGCCAATGCTTTCATAGCTTTGATTCTCGCTCCGCATTTGCAGGAGCCGGAGGTCCTGGTTGGTCGGCGGTGTCTTTCCTCCAGCTCGAATGATATTTCCCCGCTCTACAAACAGGTTCAGAAGCTCCTCATCGGAGGGCATATCCCGCAGCAGCTCCGAGAGCAGTATGTATCCAGTGCGCTCTTTTTGCTGCATCCCTAAAATCCGCCTTAGAGACGGAATATCAACATCTATATAAGGCGGGATATTTCCATGAAGGCAATTTTTTGTCGTTGTGGAGGCATAGGTCACTTGTCCGCGCTTGAGCCCCAGTCTTTCCGCTATCTCCGATTGTCGAAGCCCCTCCAAGCGAAGCTTCAAAACCTCCAGTCCCCGTTGGGTGACAAGGGGCCTGTTCGGGGTAAGTGTGTTTGGAAACAATTCGATCAGGACATCATCGGAGGGCGGAGCGGCCAGAAGTTCGGAGAACAGTATTTTTTCGCCTTTTCTTTTTTGCTCTAAAAAATTGTTTTCCATCTCGCTCCAACCCCTTCTTGCCCTGATTATCACTATAAAATCTATTCTACAAATAAAATGGATAATATATATGTAAGTAAGGGCAAAAAATAATGCTATCATCTATCATAGCAGGTGATGTGATGAATTTTGATATAGGTGCTCGGATAAAGGAGCTTAGAGAAGCGCAAGGATTATCTACAAACAGGCTCTCCAACATGGCAGGGTTATCACAGAGCTATGTGCGGAAACTGGAAAAAGGCGAGAGCAGACCAACTGTCGAATCGCTGGAATTGTTATGCCATGCGTTAGGTATTACTCTTGAGGATTTTGTAACCTATAAAGACAAATCCATCGCACAGCTTCGAGCAATTAAGATTATTGGAGAATTGAGCGATAAGCAATTAGAGGGGTTTTGTAGACTGATGGGCGCAGATTCTGATAGCATAGAATAACAAGCGCCTATTTATTATATCAAAAACTATTCACCTTGTCTATCATCGCAGACGATTTTGTTTCCTATTTCTTTTACAATTTGTGTTTAAGAGGTAGGTGGAAGTAACGTGCAGTTCAATGCTTTTGTGGTAGGGCAAACGATTCGCAGACTAAGGAAGGAGAAAGAACTTTCGCAAGATGTCTTAAGCGGTCTTGCCGGGATTGCTCGCACCCATTTAACAATGATCGAAAACGGCGCCAAACAACCGAATTTTGAAACGATTTGGAAAATTGCTTTGGCCTTAGATCTACGTCCAAGTGAATTTGTTAGCCTCATAGAAAAGCAGCTTGAGTAATGGAAACAGCGCTGTGCTGATGGTTACAGCGCTGCTTTTTTACTGAGCTCCTCCGGCTAAAAAGCGAAGGGACGCTGCCGCAGTACCGGCAGCGTCCCTCGTTGTTGGTGCTTTAGCAAGACAAAACCCCCAGTTAAACTGGGGGTGAGTAAAAGAAGCTTTAGCAGAAGGAAGAACCTCCTGTGTGGTAGAATGGAGAAGGTCTGGCAACCACACCATCAAAACACAGGAGGTTCATGTCAAGTGGATGACGTAAAAAGTTTATCACACAGCAAATGGAGATGCAAGTATCACAACGTATTTGCGCCGAAATATCGCAGGCAGATAATATATGGGAAATTGAGGGCAGATATCGGGAGAATCCTGAGAGAATTAAGTGAGCGGAAGGGTGTAGAAATAATAGAGGCGGAATGCTGCCCAAATCATATCCATATGCTTGTGGCGATCCCGCCGCACATGAGTGTGGCACAGTACATGGGATATTTGAAAAGCAAGAGCAGCTTGATGATATTTGATCGGCACGCGAACCTGAAATACAAGTATGGGAACCGGCATTTCTGGTGCAGAGGGTATTACGTGGATACGGTAGGGAAGTACGAAGGGGCAATTAGGGAGTACATTCAAAATCAGTTGCAGGAAGATATCATGAATGACCAGATCAGTCTGAAAGAGTATGTAGACCCGTTTACGGGTGCGCCAGTGAAACAGGGCAAATAAGAACAGCCCCCGAGTAGGGGGCTGCCCGTGATAAAAGTGTGATTGCCAGACCTTTTCGGTGCCCCCTTTAGGGGGCGACCACAAGAGTTAGGCCCTTACAGGGCCTGTTCAAACCACCCGTTCAACGGGTGGTTTTCAGCCTGTCGAAAAGCGGCCTGCCAGGGGAATCTCCAGGCAGGCCGTAAAAACAGGAAAAGGTAAATAGCGTAAAAATATGGCGGGTGAAAGAGCTGGGCATGCCGTTTTGCTTTCCATCGAGCCAGCTTTTTGAGGTT